>NZ_JBHUUU010000001.1:383065-631257 GCF_042670865.1 Rhodococcus sp. NPDC057135 | reverse complement strand
CGCCGCCAGCGTTCGTCCTGAGCCAGGATCAAACTCTCCGTTGAAGACTCTAGATTTCGCAGGCAAGCCCACTAATCAGTCATAGACAAAAAGAGTCAAATCACTAGCAAAAAAACTCAACTAGCAAAAAATGTGTCGGCAACCATTCAGACGGAAGAATGAACAATCACCGACGAAAAATACTCACACCCCGAACATCAGAACCGAAACCCGAAGGCCCGGAACATCATCCGACATGCGAAGTACCAAAAAATATTTGGCACTGACATTCATCGACACACTGTTGAGTTCTCAAAGAACACGCACACACCATCACTACGACCCTATGGCCGCCGCTCCGGGGCAACTTTTCCAGCCTACCCCAACCAGGTCACCGGCGCAAACCGGAACCTCGTGAAGAACAACTGGATTGTGTTCGCCAGGCACTTCGTACAACCTCGTGTCACTCACCCTCGCAGGTGGGAGTCGGTGTCCGTGTCGCTCTGACCTGGACAAAGTTACGCGAAGATCAACACAACACCAAATCGCCAGGTCAGAGCGCTGCGGTCGGTAAACTTCACGGAACCCAGTACCTCTCGGCGAGTTCTTCGACGATCGGATCGCCTTCTTCGGCCTGTTCCAAGGCTTCGAGGTCGTCGTTGATCGAAACCAACCGGGGATCGTCACCCTCAGCTTCCTGAATCGGGTGCCGACCGTCCTCGGCGAGTTGCCGCAGCAGCTTCTCCTTGACGCGAGCTTTCAACGAATCAGCCATACCGCCAGCATGTTCCCCGCCGGCTCAGTTGTCGAGGCCTACTCGTCGTCCTTCTTGCCGAAGACACGTCGTGCCGTCGGAATCAGAATGATCAGCGCGCCGAGCAGAACGATGAGCGAAAAAACCTGCATTGCCATGTCGACCTCTTACCGTCACGCCGGCGCGAGCCAGCTCCCCCATGGGGTGTTTCGAACAACCGTAAATGCAACGAGAACTCCGAGCACCACGATCGTCACGGTCGGCCGAAGCACGATCATGCGATCCCGCGTGCCTTTCCAGCGGCGCACCGTCCAACCGATCCACGCGATCACCAATACCGCGACAAACGGCACGATCAAGATATTGCTGGACACTGCGGCACCAAGATCCAGATTAGTCAGGTCGTTGACCGCACGAAGGCCACCACACGCCGGGCACCACAATCCCGTCAACGCGTACATCGGACAAACGCCGTAACTACCCGCGCTGTGGGGATCGCGGAAATGGAGAACCGCGGTGGCCGTCACGGCCACGGCAGCGACACCGACGGGTGCGGCCAGCGCGCGTCGTCGACTTGCCACCGCTTCCAACTCCATGGCACCCACTGTAAGAGACCCCGGCACCGACTAGCTCGCGCGAACGACTACCGATCGAACCACCATGTCGTGCCAGCACTGGTGCTTCGAGTCCCAGAGCGGCCAGAGATAGTTGAGGAAGCAGGCGCCACCCAAGATCGCCATCAAGATCCAACGAAGCAGCGCCACCACCGGTCCGAGAGGTACACCGTCGGACTCCCGAATCACAGAAATCCCCAGCCACTTCTTGCCGAGCGTCTGTCCGGTGTTTCCTTGTCTGAAGACGAGATTCCACACCTCGATCAAGAAGATGGCCAGTATGCCGACGACCATGACGATCACGCCGACCGGATTGCCACCCTCAGCGCTCACGCTGCCGTCGTCGTATGTGGTCACTTCGGATCCGGAGAACGCGATCACCGCCCCGATGACCGCGAGGATGACGCCCGGAAGCGGAACGACAAAGCCGTCGAGGATTGACGCGAGAACACGAGAGATCCACGTTGCGTACGGATAGGCGGGCGTCGGTGACTGATAACCCTGCGGCGGCATGGGCGGCATCTGCCCGTACGGCGGCGGATTCTGCGGTGGTTGGCCCGATCCCCAGTTCTGATCCGACATCGAAGTCTCCCCTGCTCAGGCACGTGTTCGCCAGAATCAGGATAAACCGCACATACGTAAGAATTGGGGACAAACGACAAGAGCCCCACATCCGGATTTCCGGGTGTGGGGCTCTTGGCCGAGCTGCCTGAGAGAATCGAACTCTCGACCTTTTCATTACGAGTGAAATGCTCTACCGACTGAGCTAAGGCAGCGTGCCTTTCGGCGGTGGCGAGTCTATCTGGTCAACCCCCGGATCGCGAAAACGGGGGTCTGAAAGCGGCTCCGATGGAGGCAACCATCGCATCGAGCGCCCACTGCAACTTGACGTTGAAGTCGACAGCCTCACGGCATTCGAGCACGGCTTCGATGCACTTGAGCAACCCCTCCGGGGACGTTCGGGCAGCCAACTCGGCGGCTTGACGAGCCATGTCGGGATGGGTCGCCGTCGACGTCGACCCCAGTGAACAGGAAAGTGCGTCCCGGTACATGCCGGCCAAGTCGATCAGGGTCCGGTCGAGGAGATCGCGGCGGGCCCGCGTGTCACGCGATTTCTGACGCGCTTCGAGGTCTTTGATCAGACCAGCCGATCCGCGCAGAGTCCCGGCCGTTCCCTTGCCGGTACCACCGCCGCCCAACGAGACCTTGAGCTCTTCGAGTTCCTGTTCCTTGAGTTCGGCGTAGAACGCCTTGGTGTCGGCCTCGATCGACTTCACCAAGTTCTCGGCCGCCTTGTAGGCCGTCGAAGCACCGATCGCGTCGGCAGCTAGCCGCAACGAACGCTGACGCTCGTCCCGCGCACTCTCGTCGGTAGCAAGGCGCCGAGCCCGACCGACATGTCCACCGCTGATCGATGCGGCGATTCTCGCCCGCTCCGGATCCAGGCCGTCGCGGTCGATCAGCACCTGAGCGATCGATTCGACGGACGGCGTCACCAACGGCATGTGCCGGCACCGCGAGCGCAAGGTGACAGACATGTCTTCCGGATCGGTCGTCGGCGCACAGAGCAGGATGACCGTGCGGTCCGGTGGCTCCTCGACAACCTTCAGGAGTGCGTTGGCCGCGCCTTCGGTCAAACGATCGGCATCCTCGACCACGATGACCTGCCACCGCCCCGTCGTCGGCCGACGCGAAGCGATGTTGACTATCTCGCGCATGCCTTTGACGCTGATGCTCAGGCCGTCGGGGATGATCCGTCGTACGTCACCGTGGGTTCCACCCATCGTCGTCGTACACGCATGGCACTCACCGCACCCTGGTGCACCCTCGGAGGTGCATTGCAGGGCTGCGGCGAAGCAGAGAGCAGCAACCGAACGACCTGAGCCAGGTGGCCCGGTGAACAGCCACGCGTGAGTCATCTCCGAGCCGCTGGAATCGCCGCGAGCCGACAGTGCAGCATCACGCAGACTTTTCTCGACGTCGTGCTGACCCACCAGCCGACCGAACACACCTCGTTCGGCCACTTCAGTACTCATGCAAAAACCCTAACCGTCGCCACCGACGAAGCCCTACGAGTCCTTCTTCGCCGGAGCCTTCTTGGCAGCTGCCTTCTTTGCCGGGGCCTTCTTGGCAGCCGTCTTCTTGGCAGCGGCCTTCTTCGCCGGAGCCTTCTTGGCAGCTGCCTTCTTCTTGACCGGGCCACGCGCACGACGATCAGCCAGCAACTCCGACGCACGAGCATCGGAAATGGATTCGACGTCGTCGTCCTTGCGAAGGCTGGCGTTGGTCTCGCCGTCGGTGACGTACGGACCGAAACGGCCGTCCTTGATCACCATCGGCTTCTCGCTGACCGGATCGACACCCAACTCACGGAGAGGAGGCGTTGCCGACGCCTGACGCCCACGTCGCTTCGGCTCGGCGTAGATCTTGAGCGCCTCGTCGAGCGTGACGGTGAACATCTGCTCTTCGTTGGCGAGCGAGCGCGAGTCCGTGCCCTTCTTCAGGTACGGACCGTAACGGCCGTTCTGCGCAGTGATCTCTTCCTTCGATTCGGGGTCGACACCCACGACGCGCGGAAGCGACAGCAGACGAAGCGCATCTTCCAAGGTGATCGTCGCCAAGTCCATGGACTTGAGCAGCGATCCCGTCCGCGGCTTGGGGCCCGCGACCTTCTTGGCAGCCTTCTTCGCCGGCGCCTTCTTGGCCGCGGCCTTCTTCACCGCAGTCTTGGTACCGCCCGAACTGATTTCTTCCGGCTCGGGAGCGGAGACGGGAACGATGTCCGGTTCCGGCTCAGCCGGCGGTTCGGGCAGGATCTCGGTCACGTAGGGACCGAAGCGGCCTTCCTTCGCGACGATCTCGTGGCCCGTCAGTGGGTCGACGCCCAGCTTGCGGCCCTCTTGAGGCGTCGAGAACAGCTTCTCGGCGTACTCGGGGGTGAGCTCGTCCGGCGGCAGGTCATCGGGAAGATTGGCCCGCTGCGAGATCAGATCGCCTTCGGGATCGTCCGGATTCTGAACCATGCGCTCGAGGTACGGGCCGAACCGGCCGACACGCACGTGAACCTCGCGGCCCTCGGCGTCGTCGAAGAGACGGATGGAGTTGACCTCGCGGGCGTCGATCTCCTCGAGGTTGACGCCGACCATCTTCTTCAGCCCGCCCTCGCGGGCGACCGAACCTTCTGCGCCTGTCTCGCCGCCGAAGTAGAAGCTGCTCAGCCAGTTGCCGCGCTGCTCACGGCCGCCGGCGATCGCGTCGAGATCGTCTTCCATTCCTGCCGTGAAGTCGAAGTCGACCAGTCGGCCGAAGTGCACCTCGAGCAGTCCGATGACGGCAAACGCCACCCAGGACGGCACCAGGGCGCTGCCACGTTTGTAGACGTATCCGCGATCGAGAATGGTCTTGATGATCGACGAGTAGGTCGAAGGACGGCCGATGCCGAGTTCTTCGAGCGTCTTGATCAGGCTGGCTTCTGTGTAGCGGGCGGGCGGGTTGGTGCTGTGCCCGTCGGGATCGAGCTTGGTCGCCGTGACTTCCTGACCCTTGACCAGTACCGGAAGCCTGGATTCGGCGTCGTCGGACTGACCGCCGGCCTCTTCGTCGACACTTTCGACGTAAGCCTTGAGGAAGCCGGCGAACACGATGGTGCGACCTGAAGCGGAGAACGTGCAGTCCTCGCCGGTGCCTGCCGTGCCGGAGATGCGAAGCGTGAGCGTCGTACCGCGGGCGTCGGCCATCTGCGAGGCGACGGTGCGCTGCCAAATGAGTTCGTACAGCTTGAACTCGTCGGAGTCGAGCTTGGAGTGCAACTGACCCGGGGTCTGGAACACGTCACCAGCGGGGCGGATCGCCTCGTGAGCTTCCTGCGCGTTCTTGACCTTGCGGGTGTACTGACGCGGGGTCGGATGAACGTATTCAGGACCGTACAACTCGGTGGCCTGCGCTCGAGCGGCAGCGATCGCCGACTCCGAGAGCGTCGTCGAGTCGGTACGCATGTAAGTGATGTAGCCGTTTTCGTACAGCCGCTGCGCGATACGCATGGCGCGCTCGGACGTGAAACGAAGCTTGCGTCCGGCTTCCTGCTGGAGCGTCGACGTCATGAACGGCGGGTACGGCTTGCGGGTGTACGGCTTGTCCTCGGCGGACGACACCGTGAGGTCGACGCCCTGCAACGCTTCTGCGAGACGACGCGCATAGGCCTCGTCGAGCACGGTGACCGCGCTGCCCTTGAGCTTTCCGTCAGCTCCGAAATCGCGGCCGGAGGCGACACGCGAACCGTCGACGGAGACGAGGCGTGCGCCGAAACTGCGCGGACTGGCCTCTGCACCGGCGTCGAGCGTCGCGGAAATGTCCCAGTACGACGCCGACTTGAACGCCATGCGCTCGCGTTCGCGCTGGACGATGACGCGAGTGGCCACCGACTGGACGCGGCCGGCCGAGAGCTTCGGCATGACCTTCTTCCAGAGAACCGGGCTGACCTCGTAACCGTAGAGACGGTCGAGAATGCGGCGGGTTTCCTGAGCATCAACGAGGTCGGTGTCGAGTTCGCGGGTGTCTTCGGCGGCAGCACGGATTGCCGGCTCGGTGATCTCGTGGAAGACCATTCGACGAACCGGAATCTTGGGCTTGAGAGTCTCGAGGAGATGCCAGGCGATTGCCTCGCCCTCGCGGTCGGGGTCAGTTGCGAGGAAGAGCTCGTCGGCGTCCTTCAACAGAGACTTGAGTTCGGCGACCTTGCCCTTCTTTTCCGGGCTCACGACATAGAGCGGCTCGAAGTCGTGATCGACGTTGACGCCGAGGCGGGCCCAGGACTCGCCCTTGTACTTGGCCGGAACGTCTGCTGCGCCGCGCGGCAGGTCGCGAATGTGACCGACCGATGCCTCTACGACGTAGTCCTTACCGAGGTAGGGAGCGATTTTGCGCGCCTTGGTCGGTGACTCGACGATCACGAGGCGACGAGGGTTACCGGACGCTCCCTGACCGCTGCCGTTGTCCGCTTTAGCCACCTGCTGCCCGAGCCTTCCTTTGGACGTTCACTGCCGTCGGCAGTTCTTCAGAACTAGACGTGTGGAGCAAGTTATACCCCGTGTCTCTCTTTACAGAGTGACATACCCGCAAGACATTCGTGCAGATCAGTACAGTATGGGCTCCGTCGGACACGCGGCATCGACACCGTCGGACACGCGGCATCGACACCGTCGGACATGCGGCATCGGTACCGTCAGACGTGCGGCCAGGCGACCGAAGTGTCGACGTGTTTCGGCGCCTCACCGAGGTATTCGACGAGCTTTGTCAGTCTCTTCTTTCCCGACACACGCAGTCCCGGGCCCGGTGTCCGGTTACCCAGTTGAGTCGGCGCGATACCTACTCGCATCAAAGCCTGGGCGAGCGGAGCATGAGTTTCCTTGGCATGGGGGTCGAGGCCGAACACGAATCGTTCACCGCCTTCTTCGAGGCGGCCGGCGGCGACGGCCCAGACTCGGAGTTGGCGAGAATTGGGAACCCACCCGACCGGCACCGCTTTTACTGCTCCCTTGGTCCACTGCACGGACAGCGGAAGCAGTGCGGGCGTCGACTGAGTACGCACGAGTGGACTGCCCTCGTCACTGCGCGTCACCTCGGCCCCGAGTCCACACTGCGCGATCAACTCGGCCACGGCCTGCGCTCTCCAGTCCCGATCCACGACGATCGAGATCCGGGCTCGATCCTCCGAGGTCACGACCTGACCCGGTCCGGCCAGCATTCCGGCAAGGTCCGTCACGGCAGGTGGAATCGACTCGGCAGAGAAAAAGGACAGTTGGCTCACAGAGTGAAACGTAAGCCACGAAGGTAGTGACGGCATAGACGACCGGCCGTGGTCGAACAGCTGCGTGTATTCACTCCGGATGGAGAAGACTCTTGCTTGCACCGAAAAGATTTGTCCCCCACCGCACAGATGCGATGGGGGACAAATACTGTCCGAACTATTCGCTCAGCAGGTGAGCGGAAAAATCAGACCGCGCGAACGCCGGTAGCCTGGGGACCCTTGGTGCCCTGGCCGACCTCGAACTCCACACGCTGGTTCTCCTCGAGGGTACGGAAGCCGTTGCCCTGAATTTCGGAGTAGTGAACGAAGACGTCTGCGGAACCGTCTTCGGGAGCGATGAAGCCGAAGCCCTTTTCAGCGTTGAACCACTTCACAGTGCCCTGTGCCATGCTTTTCCTTCTCTTTCTAACACCGGATTCGGTGAACAGCCCTTACAGTCCACCGGGCCGGTTCCGACCGCTGTACGTCTTTATTTCCCCCTCAGGAAAGGCAGAGCACCGCGCCCGCAACAACGATCCTGCGAGCGTGCACTTTCTCAAGCCTACGAACACAGAAGCTGCGACCGATTGTCAGTCAACCATGTTCTCCGCGTGCACAACAGTCGAAAACGGAACTAAAAACGTTAAAAGTTCGCTACGAGAAATACAGCCCGCGACCGTGGTTTCCCGCGTGCGCGCCGACCACCCGGTTTCACCAAGACCGTTGACGGTTGCGTATCATCAAAACTGCAGGTAGCGACAGTTTCCGATTGCCGCCACGCCCCTACGCCGAGCCCGGAGAGTCACGTGAACGCACCTTCCCCGATCCCCGCCCCGGGAGGGAAGCCTGGCGAGACCTACGGGCAGATGCTGCTCGATCGCGTCGTCGCCGGGGTCAGTGGAAGCGAAAAACCACTGATGTTCACCGCGCAACTACCGGCTCGCGTAGCCGAGTTCACCGAATGGCCGGAGTGGGTGCACCCCAGCGTCGTACGCGCGCTCGCCGAACACAGCGTTCGGTCCCCGTGGATCCACCAGAGCGAGGCTGCCGGCCTCGCATACGAAGGAAAACACGTGGTCGTAGCCACCGGTACCGCGTCGGGTAAGTCTCTGGCATACCAACTCCCGGTGCTGACGGCCATGGCAACCGATCCGCTCGCAACAGCCCTCTACCTCTCGCCCACCAAAGCGCTGGGCTCCGATCAACTGCGAGCGGTGCTGTCCCTCACCGACTTCGACGTGGAACTTCGCAGCACCAACGCCAGTGCGTACGACGGCGACACCTCGCAAGAACTCCGCACCTGGGCGCGCGAGAACTCGCGCTGGCTTTTCACCAATCCCGACATGATCCACATTTCACTGCTCCGGACCCATCAGCGATGGGCGCACTTCTTCCGCAACCTGAAATACGTGATCATCGACGAATGCCACTCTTACAGGGGAGTCTTCGGATCGAACGTCGCGCTCGTGATCCGGCGACTGCGAAGGATTGCGGCCCGTTACGGCGCCGAACCCACCTTCATCCTGGCCAGCGCAACCACCGCAGATCCCGGCGCAGCAGCCTCGCGACTGATCGGCGCCCACTGCACCGAGGTCACGGAAGACGGATCGCCGCACGGCCCACGTACCGTCGCACTGTGGGAACCGCCGCTGCTCGAAGCATTGACCGGCGAAAACGGTAGCCCGGTACGACGTCCCGCGGGTGCGGAAGCTGCGCGGATCATGGCCGACCTCATGATCGAGGGCGCCCGCACTCTCACCTTCGTACGCTCCCGCCGCGGCGCCGAGCTGACCGCGATGGCCACCAAACGTCTACTCGCCGAGGTGGACCCGGACCTCGCCGAGCGAGTCGCGTCGTATCGCGCCGGATATCTGGCCGAGGACCGACGCGAACTTGAAGCTGCACTCGCCGACGGCACACTGCTGGGCGCAGCCACCACCAACGCACTGGAGCTCGGCGTCGACATCGCCGGCCTCGACGCCGTTGTCGTGGCAGGCTTCCCGGGCACCGTCGCGTCGTTCTGGCAGCAGGCCGGTCGCTCCGGGCGACGCGGTGAGGGTTCACTCGTCGTGTTGATCGCCCGCGACGATCCACTCGACACCTACCTCGTTCATCATCCGTCGGCAGTATTGGACAAACCCGTCGAGGCGACGGTGACAGATCCCGGAAACCCGTACGTTCTAGGACCACAACTTCTCTGCGCTGCAATGGAACTCCCACTTTCCGACGCCGAGGTGGACGCATTCGGGGCTCTCGAAGTTCTGACCAGACTGTCGGAGGAAGGCAAGATCCGGCGCCGAAAGCACGGGTGGTTCGTCACCGCTGATTCGAACCCCCACGGCTCTTTGGACATTCGCGGCGGCATCGGAACTCAGGTGGCCATTGTCGACGGTGAATCCGGCCGGATGCTCGGCACTGTCGACGCGGGCCGCGCTCCCGCCACAGTTCATCCCGGTGCCGTGCACATCCATCAAGGCGAAACCTACGTCGTCGACGAACTGGACCTCGATGTCGGACTCGCACTGGTTCACACCGAGAATCCCGACTGGACCACCTCGGCTCGCGAGACCACCGAAATCACGATCACCGAACAACTCGAGCACAAGAACTACGGCGACATCGCCGTCGCTCTCGTCCAAGTCGAGGTGACACATCAAGTCGTCGGGTACCTACGGCGGTTGACTTCGGGTGAAGTCCTCGACTCGATCGAACTCGACATGCCCGCACACACTTTGCCCACCAGGGCAGTGATGTACACGGTCACGCCGGAACTCCTCGAATCCATCGGGGTGCCGCCCGAACGGTTCCCCGGATCCTTGCATGCCGCCGAACATGCAGCGATCGGACTGCTGCCGCTGGTGGCGATCTGCGACCGCGGAGACATCGGCGGAGTATCGACCGCGATGCACGCGGACACCGGACTCCCGACGGTCTTCGTATACGACGGTCATGCCGGCGGCGCCGGGTTCGCCGACCGGGGGCACAGCGAACTGTCCCGATGGCTCACCGCGACGCGGGACGCCATTCTGTCCTGCGAATGCGCTCACGGCTGCCCGTCCTGCGTCTATTCACCCAAGTGCGGCAACGGAAACGATCCGCTCGACAAGGACGGCGCGGTGAAGGTTCTGACCGTCGTCATCGACACGATCAGCTGAGACACGATCAGCTGACCGGACCCGCACGAGCGTAAGCCTGCGCATCACCGATCCCGAAGCCCGACAACAACACCGGTGCGCGTATCTCGACGACTACATCCCACCCATGGACATCGCACTCCTCGAGCACCGTGCGCATCCGCTCCGCGATCACCGCGGACATTTCACACGCCGCCTCGTCACCGCCGTCCAAGGCGCCCGCACCGCCGAGGGCCGAAAGATCAGCCGCCGACTGCGCCGTGTGCCTGGCCACCACCGCGGACCCGACATGCAGTATCCCGCCGGTCACCAGCACGATCGCCGCCAGAATGCAGCATGCCAGAACCGTGGCAACACCTTCGTCGTCACGTAGGTTCACCCCTCCTCCACCCCCGGTTCCACTGCTGCCACCGCCTCGGAAGAGATGTCGACCAACGGCAGCAGCGTACTTTCGGCGCTGACGACGGCCACCGCAAAGCCGTCCACGATCTCCACCGAGACAGATGCACCGTCGGGTGCGATCCGGCGGGCCGTGGTGACCGCAGACTCACGATCACCACGTGCCACCAGACGTGCAGCCTCACGAGCGGCGTCAACACACCGAACCTGCATCGACACCGCCAGGACTCCGCCGATACACAGCACGACCACGGTGACGATCGACGCCAGGGCAATCGCGGCCTCGACCGTCACGGCGCCGTCGTCGGCTTGCCGAATACCTCTCGTGGACAACATCACACAGCCGTCTTGAGCGCCTTGTCGATGATGCCCGTCAGCGCCGAGACGATGGAGTCACCGGTGACCACGGTGTACAGGACGGCTCCGAACGCCGCGGCCGCAATCGTGCCGATCGCGTACTCCGCAGTGGACATGCCGTCGTCCTCGGCAACCAACAGGGCAAATCTGGCCGACACCGACCTCAACGTCTTCGAAATCATTTCTCCCCCTTCAATCGAAACCTGTGGCAGCACTTCTGCCGCAGGAGCTTTCACACGGATCCGGCTCACAGCAGGCCGTTACCGAGCACAGTTGTGGCAAGCCCGATCACCACCGGGACGATGCCCAAGGCGATGAAGGCGGGCAGGAAACACAGCCCGAGTGGGCCGCTGATCAACACTCCCGCGCGTTCGGCAGCGGCAGCCGCCAGATCCTCGGCCTCACCGCGACTACGCTCGGCAAGCTCGGTCATGGACGAGGACAACGACGAACCCGAACGCGCCGAGCGCCGGGCCATCCTGGCCAGGGCTTCGGTATCCGGATCGAGAGCGGCCTCGCTCCACGCGGCGTCGGGATCGGCGCCGAGCGCAAGAAGGTCGGCGACGCGACGAAGCGAATCGGCCATCGGTTTCGGCGCGGTCGACGCCATCGCAGTGATCGCGGCGGAGACGGGAAGCCCAGCGCGTAGGCAAGCTCCGAGAAGATCGAGACTTGCTGCTACCGCCAGTGGATCCGGCTTGTCGGCTACCGAAGCCTCGGATTCCGTCGTCGTGCTCGCGAGGAATATCCCTGCCACCCTGACCGAAGCACCGCGACGAGTGGGAACGATCACGAGCGCCAATGCGATCATCGCCGCCGACACCCAGTTCACGACGTCACCTTCGCAGTTATCCGATCAGTCCAGAGCAAACCAGCTGAGACACAAGCGGTTCCGATCACCAGGAGCACGCCGCCGAGCCCACCTCCGAACAGCACGCGCAACGGCGAAGCACCCATCAACTGCCCGAGACCGATCCCCAGCAGCGGGAGAAAGGCCAACACCGCAGCGGTCGCCCGAGCGCCTGCCAACCCGGCTTCGGTGCGTTGACGAAAGCGTCTACGTCCCAACATGTCCGTCCGGACGGCGCCGAGTAGTTCCGCCAGAGCCAGCCCGTGTTGGTCTGCGACCCGCCAGACGGATCCGATGCGGGAGAACTCACGCTCGATGCCGGAATCCGGTACCACGAAGGCGGCTGCGGCAGAACCGCCGAGACGCGCCCTCGCCCCAGCGGACCGGAACACCGCGCTCACTTCGCCGGTACATTCTTCGCCTGCAACAGAACTGGCCGCTGCAGGATGTGCGCCGACGCTCAACTCTGCGATCAGGACCTCCAAACCGGCGAGCAGCATCTTCTGTGAGAGGTCCCGGGTTTCGGCCGCCTTCGCGCGTCGGCCACGAAAGATCAGGGTTCCGGCGAGGACGACCGCCGCGCACCCGGCCGGAAGACCTCCGAGAACCCACGCGGCCGAGATCGCGAGAAATGCGGCGACGAACTCCCATGGAATCTGCCGGGAGGGCTTGTGGATACTCGGGTTGTACGTCGCGAGCCGAGCTCGTGAATCCCGCACCGGCGCAATCGAGACCGCCAACGCGAACGTCAAGAGGGACACTGTCACCTTCCGACCTCCCGATTGCGAAGCCGGAACATCCGCTCGAGCCGCTCACGACCCGAACCGCCGTCCGGCCACGCCTGCATGATTCGTACGTATCCGTCCGCACCGCGGTCGATGACACCGATCTGTTCGAGACGCCTCGATCCGTCGGCCAACCTGTGCACGTGCAGGATCACTTGAACCGCCGCGGCAAGTTGACTGTGCAGCGCGTGGCGATCCATACCGCCGAGCGCAGCCAACGCCTCGAGCCTGGCCGGCACCTCTTCGGGCGAATTGGCGTGAACGGTGCCGGCGCCGCCGTCGTGGCCGGTGTTCATCGCCGTGAGCAGATCCGTCACCTCTGCGCCGCGAACCTCACCGACAACGATGCGATCGGGACGCATCCGCAGAGCCTGCCGAACCAGATCGCGAACCGTCACCTCTCCGACGCCCTCGACGTTGGGAGCTCTGGCCACGAGACGGACGACGTGCGGATGCGGCGGCGCGAGTTCGGCCGCGTCCTCGACGCAGACGATTCGCTCGCGCGGGTCGACGGCACCGAGCATCGCGGACAACAACGTGGTCTTTCCCGCGCCAGTTCCGCCGATCACCAGAAAGGCCAAGCGAGAAGAGATGATGCGATTCAGGAGTTCGCGCGCATCCGGTTCCACGGCGCCGTGAGCGCACAGCGCGTCGAGGCCCTGTGTCGCCGGCCGCAGCACTCGCAGTGACACGCAGGTTCCGCCCTGGGCTACCGGCGCCAGTACGGCGTGCAGTCGCACCCCGAAGTGCCCGTCGCCGACGCCCCGCAGGCGCCCGTCTACCCACGGTTGGGCGTCGTCGAGGCGTCGACCTGCCGACAGCGCCAACCGTTGCGCCAGTCGACGCACAGCTGCCTCGTCGGTGAACCGCACCCCTGACCTTTCGAGGCCGACCCCGCGGTCCACCCAGACCTGATCCGGCGCGGTCACCAGTACGTCGGCGACCCCGGGTTCGTGAAGCAGGGGTTCGAGCGGCCCTGCGCCCGTCAGTTCCGTCTGGAGCACCCTGACGACCTCCAACAGGTCGGTGTCCGCCAGAACGCCGGAGGACTCGGCTCGTACGGCATCGGCAACGGTGGCTGCCGTCGGTTCGGCAACCGACGACGCCGTCAATCGCTCGCGAACGCGGTCGAGCAGTTCGGCCGTGACCAACGCACTCATGCCGCAGCCCTGCGCGGGCGCGCTCCGGATTCGACGGCGTCGAGTACCGCTGTTGCCGCCAGACTCAACGGACAACCGCGGGTCAATTCGAGGCCACCGCGCTCGAGCATCGGCGCCAGCGAACGGTGGCCACGCATGACGGCCGTCAGGGGCAGGCCGAGCATGTCCGCCACGTCCGCGCCGCGTAGCCCTCCCGGCGCCGGCCCACGCACGACGAGTCCGACGTTGGAGTTGTGTCGCATCACCCAGGCCCCGACCTTCTCGGCAGCGACACACGCGGCCACGGTGGCCGGAACCACGACGAGGACAAAGTCAGAGATCTCCAGGACGGCCTGGCCGACCTCGCTGGGGTGACGCGGCAGGTCGCAGACCACGAGTCCCCCGGACCTGCGACCTGCGTCCAACACGGCGCGAACAGCGGTCACCGTCGGACCGTCGATCTCACGCCGACTGCTCGCCAGAACCCTCAAGAACTTTCCCTTTGCCGGCAACGCATCACGCAGCGCGTCCGGCGCCAACCGTCCGCCCTCGACGGTCAGTGCACCCCAGCGCAATCCGGGGGCCGTCTCGATACCCAACAGGACGTCGGCGCCGGAACCGAGTGCGTCGACGTCCACCAGCAGCGTCGGGACGTGACGCGCCGCCGACGTCAACGCGACGGCCGCCGCTGTTGCCGAAGCTCCGCCGCCGCCACAACCACCCACCACGCTCACGACGGTGCCGTCACCCCCTACGTCGACGTGGTCGGCCAGAACTGCGACCAACGCGTTCTCCTCTTCGGGCAGAGACAGAACGCTGTCGGCTCCGATCGCTGTGGCGCTCTTCCAATCGTCGACGGTCGGTGTGCCGTCGCATACGAGGAACACTCGCGTTCGCTTCGGGGAACGCGCCAGCGCATCTCGCGCGGCCGACGCGTCCAATACGACCGCCGAGGCCCGGTTCCACTGTTGCCGGGACACGGGATGCTCAGCTTCGTCCAGACGGCGGTCCACCGCGGCAGCGACGCGTCGCACACTCGCGAGGACCTTCGCGTCGTCGACGAGAACCAGAATGCAGGCGCCGGTTTCCCGAGAATTGATCGTCGTGTTCATGACTGCAGAGCCTGAACGAGCACGGGCACCGAAAACAGTGCGGTGAACGACCCTGTGGACAACTACGAAGTTGTGGAGAAACGGGCCGCAGACAAAGGACGACCCCCGCCAATGGGGGGAGGAGGCGGGGGCCGTCTGAGTTCAGCCCCGGGGGGTCGGGCTGAACTAGTTCGAACGAATCGAACAGCAACGATCTTACACCCGACATCGGCGAGAAACGCAAGCCTGAGCTGCACTGAACTGCTGTTTTTCGCCGAAAGAGGATGCTTGCCGAGGAGCACACGAACCGCCTGTCGGACTATCCTCATTCCTGTGACCGACAAGCCTGCGAACGGACTGAATACCGGGCGGACAGCCGCTTTCTTCGATTTGGACAAAACGATCATCGCGAAGTCGAGCACCCTGGCGTTCAGCAAGCCATTCTTCGCCCAGGGTCTGATCAATCGACGCTCGGTTCTCAAGAGCAGCTATGCACAATTCCTGTTCCTACTGTCCGGCGCCGATCACGATCAGATGGAGCGCATGCGCGAGCACCTGACGGCGATGTGTGCGGGTTGGGACGTTGAGCAGGTGAAGGCCATCGTCGCGGAGACTCTGCACGACATCGTCGACCCACTCGTCTTCGCCGAGGCGGCCGATCTGATCGCAGATCACAAGCTGCGTGGACACGACGTCATCGTGGTGTCGGCTTCGGGTGAAGAGATCGTCGCACCGATCGCCCGCGCCCTCGGCGCGACCCATTCCGTCGCGACGTCGATGAGGGAAGAAGACGGCCACTACACCGGCGAGGTCGACTTCTACTGCTACGGTCCGGGCAAGGTCGAGGCGATGGAAAAACTTGCCGCGGAGTACGGCTACGACCTCGCCGCCAGTTACGCCTACTCCGACTCGGTGACCGATTTGCCCATGCTCGAGGCGGTCGGACATCCCACCGCGGTCAACCCCGATCGTGCATTGCGCAAGGAAGCAGCCGTAAATGGTTGGCCCATACTGACTTTCTCGAATCCGGTCTCACTTCGTGCGCGATTGTCGGCCCAATCCACGACGACGGTGGCCACTACTGCCGCGGTGGGAATCGCAGCCGTGGTGGCCGGCGCCATGACCTTCGGGCTACTACGCCGGAAACGCTGAAATCCAAGGCCCACAAACAAAAATTGGTACTTGCTGTGAGCCCGGACACAGGGTACAAAGGAGTTACGGAAGAACGGAAGGCCAGGAACGGCTCGGAAGAGAAGGACCGTTTCCCCAACTGAAATTCCTAGCACGGGCACTAGGGCACCCACGCGGAGCACAAGCCACTATAAGGGCAGAAGCGTTGTGGGCCTGCGAGATTCGTTCAATTTGAGCGAGGACCCCGCACAGGTTGCGGGGACGACCTCAGAAAGTGCGATCCCTCGCCGAGGCCACCCACACAACCCACCGAGCACGCTTGGTAACGAGTAGTCCGTGCTGACGGGCGGCGAAGTCGATTTATCGGCAGCGCCGCCCGTTCGTTATGTTCCGACAGGGGCAATTGTCCGGACTACCCGGTAGCCGCGTCTGCAATCGAAGTCGCTTCTCGCGCACCGGCTTCGAGCGCACCGCAGCACAGGATCACCCAGCTGCCGACGCCCGCCGGATTTCCCGAAGCGAATCCTGCCGCGCCGTCCGCGTACGCCTGTGGCCGCCGAAGCCAACTGACCTCGGGGACCCCGAGATTGTGCGGATCCAACCCCGACGAGACCGCAACCAGACGCGAGGCCGCGCGGGCGACGATGCCGTCAGCTGTGCCGAACGGGCTCAGCGCCAAGAGTTCTCCGTGAACGACGGCTGCCAGAACCGGTGCCGGTGCAGTGGTTCCGCCGGTGACGAGTTGGGCGAGAGCGTCCAAACGCTCCCCCACGCCGCGGTCCGACCGTGGCCGTCCCAGTTGATCCGCGTCCTCGACGAGGTCTGCCGCGGCCAACAGGTGCAGCCGGGCCAAAGCCTGCAGTGGGGCGCGCTTCCACGTCGACTCCATGAGCGGCAGGCTGTCGCCGTCCAGAGCCTGAGCTACCCGCAGAGCACCCGCGAGAATCGGGTCACCGGCCATGCCCTCGGCCGGCAATTCCGTGGTGCCGCCGGCCAACGAAGCGGAGGCTCGCGCAGCGCGAACCGCGGCTTCGGCGGCAGTGGTGGGCCAACCGCGACGGTTGGTCTTGTGCCGATGAACCTCACCCAGAGCGTCGCGCGCATGATCGGCGGCGGCGCGTACGCCTGGAAGATCGACGAGGGGCTGCAAGGGGTCCGTCACGATCAACGACGGTACCCTTGCAGCCCCTCTGCGGACTTGCCTACCTACCTGTTGCGTCAGCTTCCCAGCTTGATGGACCCACCGGGAATCGCGTCGAGCAACTTGCGTGTGTAGTCCTGCTGCGGATTGCCGAACACGTCGTCGATCGGCGCCGATTCGACGATCGAGCCACGCGACATCACCAACACGTTGTCCGCGATCTGACGAACCACGGCCAGGTCGTGCGTGATGAAGAGGTACGTCAACCCGAACTCTGCCTGCAGGTCGTTCAGCAGGGTCAATATCTGATCCTGAACGAGCACGTCGAGAGCGGAGACCGCCTCGTCGCAGATCACGACCTCCGGTTGCAGAGCCAGCGCGCGCGCAATTGCGACGCGCTGACGCTGTCCACCGGAGAGCTCGTTCGGGAAGCGTCGCATGACCGACTGGGGCAGACCCACCTTGTCGAGAAGTTCGCGGACACGAGCCTCACGCTCGGCCTTGGTCCCGACCTTGTGGGTACGCAGCGGCTCCTCGATCGTGCGGTAGATCGAGTACATCGGGTCGAGCGTGCCGTAGGGGTTCTGGAAGATCGGCTGCACTCGGCGACGGAACGCAAAGGTTTCCTTCGCGCCGAGTTTCGCCACGTCCTGACCGTCGAAGACCACGTTTCCTGCCGTGGGCTCGAGCAGGCCCAGGACCATCTGCGCGACCGTCGACTTACCGGAACCCGATTCACCGACGATCGCCGTTGTGGTTCCGCGGCGGACCTTGAAGGACACGTCGTTCACGGCTGTGAAGTCGGTGGTCTTGCGGAAACCCTTGCGCAGCTTGAACACCTTGGTCAGATGATCGACGACAAGAACGTCGTCGGTCGCCTTTCCGAAGGACTCTGCCGTACTTTCCTCGGCCTTGACCGCTTCGGCGACCTCTTCCGCCTGTTCCCGAATCTCGGCGCGCGCTACCGAAGAACTGAGTCGCTTCGACGCCAACGACGGCGCAGCAGCGACCAGCTTCTGTGTGTACGGATGCTGCGGTCGCTTCAGAATCTCCAGTGCCGGACCGGATTCGACGATGCGCCCCTTGCTCATCACGATCAGGTGCTCGGCGCGCTCGGCGGCCAAGCCCAGATCGTGAGTGATGAGCAGAACGGCGGTGCCGAGTTCCGTGGTCAGACCGTCGAGATGATCGAGGATCTGACGCTGGACGGTGACGTCGAGCGCCGACGTCGGCTCGTCCGCGATCAGCAGCTTCGGACGAGCGGACAACCCGATCGCGATGAGTGCACGCTGACGCATACCGCCCGAGAACTCGTGCGGGTACTGCCCCAACCTGCTCTCGGCTTCGGCGAGGCCGGCCTCCTCGAGCAGTTCGGCGGCGCGAACCTTGCCAGCTTTGCCCTTGGCGATCCCGTTGGCGGCCAGTGCTTCCTCGATCTGAAAGCCCACTTTCCACACGGGATTCAGATTCGACATCGGGTCCTGCGGAACCAAACCGATCTGGCTGCCCCGGATGTGGACGAAGTCTTTCTCCGAAAGCTTCGAGATGTCCTTGCCGTCGAAGATGATCTCGCCTGCCGTCACCTTGCCGGTGCCGGGAAGCAGATTGATGATCGAGTGGGCGGTGGTGGACTTACCCGAGCCCGATTCGCCGACGATGGCGACCGTCTGACCCGGATAGACCGTCAGGCTGACGCCTCGAACTGCCGGAACGGGACCCGAATTGGACTGGAACGACACCTCGAGATCACGAATCTCGAGCAACGGAGTTTCCTCCGAGGTGAGAGTTTCCTTGGTGGTCATCGTGCTCACCGCTTCCGAGACTTGGGATCGAGGGCGTCGCGCAGCGCGTCACCCATCATGATGAATCCGAGGACGGTGATCGCCAAAGCCGTTGCCGGGTAGAACAGAATGGTCGATCCCTGACGCAGCGTCACCTGAGCGTTGCTGATGTCGCCGCCCCACGAAACCTCGGTGGACGGAAGTCCGATACCGAGGAAGGACAGCGTCGCCTCGGCGACGATGTACGTGCCGAGCGAGATGGTGGCGACAACGATGATGGGCGCCAACGAGTTCGGGATGACGTGGCGGATCAGTGTCTTGAGCTTCGAAACACCCAACGCTTCCGAAGCCATGACGTAATCGTTGTTCTTCGCCGAGATCACCGCGCCTCGAGCAATTCGTGCCATCTGCGGCCAACCGAAGAGTGCCAGGACGCCGACGACGGTCCAGATGGTGCGATCGGTGAACAGCTGCATCAGAACGATGGCAGCGAGGATCAGCGGGATACCGAAGAAGATGTCGGCGACGCGGGAGAGAATCGAATCGGTCCAGCCGCCGTAGAACCCGGAAAGCGCGCCGAAGATCACTCCGATCACCAGCACCGACGCAGTGACGCCGACGCCCACGAGTACGGACGCGCGGGCACCGTAGATGGTGCGCGAGTAGACGTCACAACCCTGGCGGTCGAACCCGAACCAGTGGCCGGAGGTCGGTCCCTGCATGCTGTAGGTGAGGTCGCAGAACCGCGGATCGGTACTCGTGAACAAGCCCGGAAACGCTGCGATGACGATGACCGCGAGGATGATGATCGTCGAGATGATGAACAGGGGACGCTTGCGCAGATCGCGCCACGCGTCGGTCCACATACTCGTCGGCGCCTGATCGAGTTTGACGGCGTCCGTCTCCCCCGGTGCCGCAACTTCGGGCGGTGCCACGAAATGACTTTGCCGGACGGCGCGTCCGGTCTTCACGGTCTCAGACATAGCGGATCCTCGGATCGAGCGCGGCGTACAAGAGGTCGACGAGCAGATTTGCGATCAGGTAGATCACGATGAGAATGGTGACGAACGAAACCACCGTCGGTGCTTCACCTCTGGTCACCGCTTGGTAGATCGTGCCGCCGACGCCGTTGATGTTGAAGATGCCCTCGGTGACGATGGCGCCGCCCATCAACGTTGCGAGGTCGGCACCCAGGAACGTGACCACGGGGATCAGCGAGTTGCGCAGCACGTGCACGCGAACCACTCGCCCGCGGGAAAGTCCCTTGGCGGTGGCGGTGCGCACGTAGTCGGCACTCAGGTTCTCCGCCACGGATGTTCGGGTCAGTCGCAGTACGTATGCAAACGAGACCGAACCCAGAACCAGGGCGGGGAGCAAGAGATTGGTGAAGCTGGTGTTGCCACCGACCGTCGGCGGGACGATGCCCCATTTGACGCCGATGAAGAACTGAGCCAGGAAGCCGATCACGAAGATCGGGATGGCGATGAGAACGAGGCTGAACAGCAGGACGGTGCTGTCGAAGAATCCGCCCTTACGCAGGCCGGCGATGAGGCCGAAGCCGACACCGAAGACGGTCTCGACGATCAGTGCCATGAAGGCAAGTTTCATCGTGATCGGAAATGCCTGTGCCAGAACTTCACTGACAGGTCGTCCGGAGAACGACGTGCCGAAGTCCAGCGTGAAGATGCCCTTCAGGTACAGCAGGTACTGCTGATAGAAGGGGAGATCGAGGTGGTAGCGCTCCCGAAGCTGTGCTGCCACAGCCGGACTGAGCGCCTTGTCGCCCGCCAACGCGGCAATCGGATCACCGGGAAGCAGGAAGACCATGGCGTAGATCAGAAGAGTGGCCCCGAGAAAAACCGGGATCATTTGAAGCACTCGGCGACCGATGTACCAGAGCATCGGATCACCTCCTTGTCGATGATCGTGTACGTCAGCGGACAGTCCGGTGTGAACACGAGTTCGGGACGGCAGGCAGGGCGCCTGCCGCCCCGAACTCACGTTTCAGATGCGGATCGTTCTACGCGTCAGTTCTTTTCGATGTCTTCGTAGACCGGAATGCCGTTCCAGCTGATGGTCACGTTGGAGACGTTCTCCGACCATCCACTGGCAGCGTTGCGGTACCACGTCGGAATTGCAGGCAGGTCCTTGAGCAGCACTTCCTGAGCCTGATCGAGCAGTTCCTGAGCCTTCGCCTTGTCCGTCTGGCCGGCCGATTCGCGCAGGAGGCGGTCGAACTCGGGGTTGGAGTACTCACCGTCGTTTGAGCTGCCGCCGGTCTGGTAGTTCTGCGCCAGGAAGCCGTACTGCTGCGGGTAGTCGCCCTGCCAGCCGGAGCGGAACGCGCTCTGGATGGTGCGGTCGGTGGCTTCGGTGCGGATCTGCGCAAAGGTGGCGTACTGCTTGCCCTTTGCATCGATGCCGAGCGTGTTGCGGATGCTGTTCGCCGTGGCGTCGACCCATTCCTGGTGTCCGCCGTCCGAGTTGTATCCGATCTCGAAGCTGCCGGACCACGGCGCGATGGCGTCGGCCTTGGCCCAAGCGGCCTTGGCTGCCTCGGGGTCGAACTTCAGGTTGCCGTTACCGGTCAGCGAGTCGTTCCAACCCTCGATTGCGGGGCTGGTGAAGTCGAGAGCAGGCGTCCTGGTCTTGTTGAAGATCTGCTGCGTGATCTGATCGCGGTTGATCGCCATCGAGATCGCCTGACGGCGGAGCATGCCTTCTTCACCGCTGAAGTGCGCCAGGCGCCCCGGGATCGTGAACGTCTCGATGGTTGCCGACGGCTGGTTGACCGTGCGACCGGCAAGATCGGACTCGAAGGTCGTGACCGCGCTCGGCGGGACCTGGTCGAGGACGTCGACGTTGTTGGCGAGGAGATCGGTGTACGCCGTGTCGAGGCTGTTGTACATGATGAAGTCGACGCCGGCGTTCTTCGGCTTACGGTTGCCGTTGTAGTCCGGGTTCACGACCGTGTCGATGCGGACGTTGTGCTGCCACGCGCCGGTTCCGTCGAGCTTGTACGGGCCGTTGCCGACCGGGTTCTCGCCGAATGCGGTCATGTCCTTGAACGCGACCTCGGGCAGCGGGTAGTACGCCGTGAAACCGAGGCGGTCGGGGAACGCCGACTCGGGCTGCTTGAGTTCGATGGTGAAGGTGGAGTCGTCCACAACCTTCAGACCCGACATCGTCTGAGCCGTCGGAACCTCGGCGGCAACTTCGTCGTAGCCCTTGATCGGATCGAAGAACGATGCCTGGATCTGAGCGTTGGTGGAGAGGGCTCCGAAGTTCCACGCGTCGACGAACGACTTCGCGGTGACGGGGGTGCCGTCTGTGAAGGTCCAGCCATCCTTGAGCTTGACGGTGAAGTTCTGACCGTCGGTGCTCTCGATGGACTCGGCGACCTCGTTCTCCGTGCCGCCGTCGGCGGTGTACGAAACGAGACCGGCGAACAGGGAGTCGAGGACGCGGCCGCCCTGGTTCTCACTCGTGTTCGTGGGGATGAGCGGGTTCTGGGGCTCGCCCGCCCAGGCGTTGACGACGCCGCTGGACGATCCGCCCGACGAATCGCCGGACGAACATGCCGTGATCAGCACTGCCGTCATTCCGAGCGCGACCGCGCCGGTCGCTATGCGTGAGATACGCAAAGGAATTCCTTCCACATCTAAGTGACCCCGAGCATGCTCGCGGCCTGCCGACAGCCGTAACTGCCGGCGTCGTGTCGCCTACAACTGAAAGTGAACGTGACTTCGAGTTGCGGTCGAATAATGGTTTGACAATAGACACATCGAACCCGAAGCGCGCACCGCACCCATTGTTGGAAAATTGGGGGTAATTGAATTCGCACACATTCGTTCGTCGGCAGAAGTGACCACCCGTCGCATCGTTTCGACCGATCGTCGCAGGACAACGGGTTGCAACGTGATGCAACGGTGCGTTTGCGCGAGCTTGTGACTACCCTCACACGGAGTCAGAAAAGTGTCGATCAAAGTGGAAAGAAGGCCGTCAGCCATGACAAGCGCAGCCGAAACAGACGTCCCCCAGGCATATCCGCCGAGCGCAGAGTTCGCTGCGGCCGCCAACGCGGGACCGGAGTTGCAGGCTGCCGCAGATACCGACCGCCTCGCTTTCTGGGCGAATCAGGCTGAGCGCCTTCACTGGCACGAAAAATGGACCGACGTCCTCGACTGGACCGACGCCCCCGTCGCCAAGTGGTTCGTCGGCGGAAAACTCAACGTCGCCTACAACTGCGTCGACCGCCACGTCCTCGCCGGCAACGGTGACCGCGTCGCCATCCACTTCGAAGGCGAACCGGGCGATTCCCGCGATCTGACCTACAACGACCTCCTCGCCGAAGTCAGCCGCGCCGCAAACACTTTCACCGACCTCGGCCTCGTCGCCGGTGACCGCGTCGCGATCTACATGCCGATGATCCCCGAAGCGATCGTCACCATGCTCGCCTGCGCCCGCCTCGGCCTGACCCACTCCGTCGTCTTCGCCGGATTCTCCGCCACCGCCCTGCGCTCACGCATCGACGACGCCCAGGCCAAGCTCGTCGTCACCGTCGACGGTCAGTGGCGACGCGGCGCAGCAGCACCCATCAAGACCGCGGTCGACGAATCCGTCGCCGGCGCCGAATCCGTGCAGAACGTGTTGGTGGTCAACCGAACCGGCATCGACGTCGACTGGACCGACGGCCGCGACCTGTGGTGGCACGAGACCGTCGCACAGGCCTCACCCGAACATCAGGCGCAGGCTTTCGACGCCGAACATCCCCTGTTCATCCTCTACACCTCCGGCACCACCGGTAAGCCCAAGGGCATCATCCACACCTCCGGCGGCTACCTCACCCAAGCCTCCTACACACACCACAACGTCTTCGATCACAAAGCCGGACAAGACGTTTACTGGTGCACCGCAGACATCGGCTGGGTCACCGGACACTCCTACATCGTCTACGGCCCCCTCTCCAACGGCGTCACCCAGGTCGTCTACGAAGGCACCCCCAACTCCCCCGACGAGCACCGCCACTTCAACATCATCGAGAAGTACGGCGTCTCCATCTACTACACCGCACCCACCCTCGTGCGCACCTTCATGAAGTGGGGCCGCGAGATCCCCGACGCCCACGACCTGTCTTCCATCCGCCTCCTCGGCTCCGTCGGCGAACCCATCAACCCCGAAGCGTGGCGCTGGTTCCGCGACGTCATCGGCGGCAACAAGGCACCCATCGTCGACACCTGGTGGCAGACCGAGACCGGCGCGATCATGATCTCCCCACTCCCCGGTATCACCGCCACCAAGCCCGGATCCGCCATGGCGCCGCTCCCCGGTATCTCAGCCAAGATCGTCGACGACGACGCCAAGCCCCTCGGCCCCGGCGGCAACGGATACCTCGTCCTCGACGAGCCGTGGCCGGCGATGCTCCGCGGCATCTGGGGCGACATGGACCGTTACCGCGACACCTACTGGTCCCGCTACGCCGAAGAAGGCTGGTACTTCGCCGGTGACGGCGCCAAGTACGACGACGACGGCGCACTCTGGGTCCTCGGCCGCGTCGACGACGTCATGAATGTCTCCGGGCACCGCATCTCCACCTCCGAAGTGGAATCGGCACTGGTCAACCACCACGGCGTCGCAGAAGCCGCCGTGGTCGGCGCCGCAGACGAGACCACCGGACAGGGCATCGTCGCCTTCGTCATCCTCCGCGAAGGCGTCGAGAACACCGGCGACGTCCTGATCGCCGAGCTCAAGGCTCAGGTCTCCACCGACATCAGCCCCATCGCCAAGCCCCGTCAGATCACGATCGTGCCGGAACTGCCCAAAACCCGATCCGGCAAGATCATGCGCCGCCTCCTGCGCGACGTCGCCGAAGGTCGAGACCTCGGAGACACCTCAACCCTGGTCGACCCCAAGGTATTCGACGCGATACGCGGCAAGTAGGGCCTTCGGCCCCCTGTGCGCCTTTTTGGTAGTGGGAACTACCAAGAAGGCGCACAGGGGCGGAGCCCCTCTCGCAACTTCACTTCCTCTTTCGACGTCAGCCAGGACTCCTCGGCCACGCGAATATCTGCAGCAACCCGCTTGTGCAAGGACTTTCCGCGCGCGGAGAGAAACACGCGCACCTTCCGGCGGTCGTCCTCACCGACTTCGCGATAGATGAGCGCAAGCGAGACCAGCTTGTCCGCGACTCGCGTCAGCGTCGGAGCCGGCGTTCCCGTTCGATCGCGCAGCTCAGCCATCGTCAGCCCCTCGGTCGACGCCAAGGCTTCGAGCGTCATCCAGTGATCGAGAGTGAGATTCTCTGCCGCCAGCGCCTTCTCCGCCGCTGCCGCGGCCATTCGAGCTGCTCGGACCAGCGCGGTCGTCAGCGACGCATCAAGAATTCCGGAGTCACTTTTTCTCACTGATCGCTCCCCCGCTGTTGCGCAGTTCACACTTCTCGGGCAATACTTTCAAATGAAATGATAGTAACCCAGGCCAGGCCGCTGACTCCCGATTCCGGCGGCGACGCATGAGCGCTACCGGCGCGCTCGAACGCGCGCGCAGCGCGGTGTGGCGCCTGGGCATGGTGGTTCCCCTCCAGGGACCGGCCGGACTGTTCGGTCCCTCCTGCGAAGCAATCAGCGAATTGGCCGCCCGCGACCTCAACAACTCCGGTGGCGTACTGGGACGCGAAGTCCAGATCGAAGTGATCGACGGCGGCGCTTCGCCGAGCGCCGTCGCCGCCCGCGTGCAACAGCTACTCGACGCCGGCGACATCGACGCCGTCAGCGGCTGGCACATCTCCTCGGTGCGCCACGCGCTTGCGCCCGTGGTCGCCGACCGCATCCCGTACTCGTACACCTCGCTCTACGAGGGCGGCGAGGTCAGGTCCGGCATCTACTGCTCGGGTGAGACACCACGGCAGCAGATCGCGCCGGCACTGAAGTGGCTGCGCGACAACGTCGGAGCGCGTAAGTGGTTTGTCGTGGGCGACGACTACATCTGGCCGCACAGCTCACTGGGGGCCGTCCGACAGTTCGCGACCGAACTCGACCTCACCCTGGTCGGTGGTTCGTTTGTCGACCTGGGTCGCGGCAACATGAAACAGCTGGTCGAGACCGTCTCGAACTCCGGGTGCGACGGCGTGATCATGCTCCTCGTCGGGCAGGACGCCGTCGACTTCAACCGCGCCTTCGCCCGCCGCGGCCTCGACGAATCGATGATCCGATTCAGCCCGTTGATGGAAGAGAACATGCTGCTCGCGAGCGGACCGAGGGCAACCCGAAACCTGTTTGCCTCTGCCGCGTACTTCCGTTCGATGGTCGACGGCAACTCCATGGACCTGCTCGGACGCTACGTTGCACTGCACGGCGCGCACGCCCCAGCACTGAACAATGCTGCCGAGTCGTGTTACGAAGGAATACATACCCTTTCGGCCCTGGTTCGACGCGCCGACAGCACACATCCGCGCGACCTGGACGCCGTCGTCGAAGGCGCCGCGTACGACGGACCTCGCGGAACCGTCGAGTTTCGTGATCGTGTTGCACGGCAGAAGATTCAGCTTGCCGTCGCCGACGGACTCGACTTCTCGATCATCGCCACCCTCTGAAATCTTTCCCTGAGATTCACCTCTTGACTTCTGTGGCGCGCATCACTTAGTTTCATTTGGAATCATTTCATTTGAAAGTAACCCGTCCCGAAAGTAACCGGAGGTGTCCGATGGGCAGTGTTGGTTTGCTTTACGTGGGAGCCGTCCTTTTCGTCAACGGACTGATGCTGCTCGGCACAGTTCCCGTTCGATCCGCCTCGGTCCTCAACCTCTTCGTCGGCGCTCTTCAGTGCGTCGTCCCCACCGTCATGTTGATTCAGGCACAGGGAGATTCGAGTGCCGTCCTGGCGGCCTCGGGGCTCTACCTGTTCGGATTCACCTACCTCTACGTGGGCATCAGCAATCTCGCCGGCTTCGAACCGGAAGGAATCGGATGGTTCTCGCTGTTCGTCGCGTGCGCCGCACTGGTGTATTCCTTCCTCTCGTTCACGGTGAGCAACGATCCGGTATTCGGCGTCATCTGGCTCGCGTGGGCAGCACTCTGGACACTGTTCTTCCTGGTGCTCGGCTTGGGCCGGGAAAATCTCGGCCGCTTCACCGGTTGGGCCGCAGTCCTTCTGAGCCAGCCCACCTGCACGGTTCCCGCCTTCCTGATCCTGACCGACAACTTCCACACCACGCCTGCCGTCGCGGCCGGCTGGGCCGGAGCACTTCTGGTTCTCCTGGGTCTGGCCAAGATCCTCGCCGCCCCCAAAGCCGCAGTACCCCAATCCCGTCCAGTCTTCAACTGATCCACACAACCAAGGAGTGAAAGACAATGCGACACGGTGACATCTCCTCGAGCAACGACACAGTCGGCGTAGCAGTGGTCAATTACAAGATGCCCCGCCTGCACGATCGCGCGGGCGTCCTCGAGAACGCGCGCAAGATCGCCGACATGATGATCGGCATGAAGACCGGTCTCCCCGGAATGGATCTCGTGGTCTTCCCCGAATACTCCACGCAGGGAATCATGTACGACGAAGAGGAAATGTACGCGACAGCGGCCACCATCCCCGGTGACGAGACTGCGATCTTCTCCGCTGCATGCCGCGAAGCCGACACGTGGGGGATCTTCTCCATCACCGGCGAACAGCACGAAGATCACCCGAACAAGCCGCCGTACAACACGTTGATCCTCATCGACAACAAGGGCGAGATCGTTCAGAAGTACCGAAAGATCCTGCCCTGGTGCCCCATCGAAGGGTGGTACCCCGGTGACACCACCTATGTTTCCGAGGGACCCAAGGGACTGAAGATTTCGCTGATCATCTGCGACGACGGTAACTACCCGGAGATCTGGCGCGACTGCGCGATGAAGGGCGCAGAACTGATCGTCCGCTGCCAGGGATACATGTACCCCGCCAAGGACCAGCAGGTGATGATGTCGAAGGCGATGGCCTGGGCCAACAATTGTTATGTGGCAGTAGCCAATGCGGCCGGATTCGACGGCGTCTACTCCTACTTCGGACACTCGGCCATCATCGGATTCGACGGTCGAACGCTGGGTGAAACCGGCGAGGAAGAGTACGGAATCCAGTACGCGCAGCTGTCCGTCTCGGCCATTCGTGATGCGCGCGAGAACGATCAGTCCCAGAACCACATCTTCAAGCTCCTCCACCGCGGCTACTCCGGCGTCCATGCAGCCGGTGACGGAGACAAGGGCGTCGCGGACTGCCCGTTCGAGTTCTACAAGCTGTGGGTCACCGACGCCCAGAAGGCTCAGGAACGCGTCGAGGCCATCACCCGAGACACGGTGGGTGTAGCGGATTGCCGCGTCGGAAACCTACCGGTCGAGAAGACAATCGAAGCGTAAGGATCTCGCCGTGCCGTATATCACCGACATGCTCCATGACCGGAACAGTGCAACAGCAGCACCACCCCCGGCCGAGGAACGAACCGAGCCCGCACCGGTAGGAGCCTTCGACGCACAGAAGCTCTCGAAGGCCCTCGGTTCCAAGATCGTCGGACAACAGGCCGCCGTCGACGCTGTGGTTCGCGCAATTTCGATCGCGCATGTCGGCGCCACGGATCCGACGCGTCCGCTCGCCAACATCCTTCTGGTCGGCCCCACCGGCGTCGGCAAGACGGAGTTGGTGCGGCGGGTGGCCGCGGAACTACGGTCAGGGCCCGACGATCTGTGCCGCATAGACATGAATGCTCTAGCACAAGAGCACTATGCGGCATCGTTCTCCGGCGCTCCGCCTGGATATGCCGGCAGCAAGGAGTCCTTCACACTGTTCGACAAGAACACCGTCGAGGGCGATCCGTACACCCCCGGAATCGTCCTGTTCGACGAAGTGGAGAAGGCCGACCCCACCGTGCTGCGTGCGCTCCTGCAGGTCCTCGACAACGGCGAGCTCCGGTTGGCGAACGGTCAGCAGAAGATCTCGTTCCGCAACAGCTACGTGTTCCTGACGTCGAATCTCGGTTCGGCTGCGGTGGCGGAACGTCGACGGTCCCGGCTACGACAGATCGCGGATCGCCTCCGGATCGATCGACCGCGCCACGGTCACCACCTGGTGCAGCGCGCGTTGGAGAAGTTCTTCGACCCCGAGTTCTTCAACCGCATCGACGAAACCGTGATCCTCGACGAGTTCGACGAACGGACGGCGGAGCAGGTCACTCGGCTCGAAATCGGACTGATCACAGCTCGGTTGGCCAGGAGAGGCGTCGACGTGGAGGTGGACGACAACGCCGTCGCTCTCCTGCAGCGACGCGGATTCGATCCGGTGTACGGAGCGCGTGGGCTGCGCCGGACCATCCGGAACGTCCTGGCTGACCCGGTGGCCGGCGCCGTTCTCAACCTGCGACCGGTCGGGACGCAGCCACTCGTCTTGCAGGCCCGGGCAGTTGGTGATCAGATACAGGTAAAGAAAGCCCCATGAGTGCTCGCTCACGTTGCGGATCGAATCCGCAACGTGGGCGACACATTTCAAACATGTCCGCGTAACGCCACCTCCCTAGGTTGGGTGCCTGCACCACAAAGTGCACATGCACAGGCACCCAGGGGAAGTGACGTCATGACAGCAGTAAACGAGCAGGTGTCCGCAGTCGCGCCGGACAGCGCGAATCCCGGCCAGAACACCGCGCTGAAGGAGACGCTGGAGGACTACACCCTCCGTTTTGCGCCGCGCAGCTACCGCAAATGGGGAACCGGGGTCGTCGCGACGTCCGCACTCGGCGGAATCGCATATCTCGCAGACTTCTCGATCGGCGCCAACATCGGCATCTCGTACGGCACCGGTAACGCGCTTCTGGGCATCGCAGTGTTTGCCGTCGTCATCATGGCCACGGGTTTCCCACTCGCCTACTACGCTGCGCGATACAACATCGACCTCGATTTGATCACGCGCGGAAGCGGTTTCGGATACTACGGCTCGGTTGTCACCAACGTCATCTTCGCGACGTTCACGTTCATCTTCTTCGCCCTCGAGGGTTCCATCATGGCCCAGGGTTTGAAACTGGGGCTCGGAATCCCACTCTCGATCGGGTACGCGGTCTCGACGCTGATGGTCATCCCACTGGTCATCTACGGAATGAAGGCTCTGGCAAAGCTCCAGGTGTGGACGACGCCCTTGTGGCTCGTCATGATGGTGCTGCCGTTCCTGTATCTGCTGTTCAAGCACCCTGATTCGGTGAGCGCGTTCTTCGCCTTCGGCGGCGAGGACGGCGCAAACGGCAAGGGCGTCAACTTCGGTTCGGTGATGTTGGCCGCGGGTGTCTGCCTGTCGCTGATCGCGCAGATCGCCGAGCAGATCGACTACTTGCGCTTCATGCCGCCCAAGACGCCGGAGAACACCCGTCGTTGGTGGGCTGCAGTTATTCTCGCCGGCCCCGGCTGGGTCATCTTCGGTGCGTTCAAGCAGATCGTCGGACTGTTCCTCGCCGTGTACATCATCGCGAACGTCGTCGACGGCTCCTCGATCGCCAACCAACCCGTGCACCAGTTCCTCGAGATCTACCAGGACATGATGCCGCACTGGCTCGCCATGACACTGGCCGTGATCCTCGTGGTCATCAGCCAGATCAAGATCAACGTCACCAACGCGTACTCCGGGTCACTGGCCTGGACCAACTCGTTCACCCGCGTCACCAAGACCTACCCGGGGCGCATGGTCTTCGTTCTGGTCAACCTGGCGATTGCACTGATCTTGATGGAAGCCAACATGTTCGACTTCCTCAACACGATCCTCGGGTTCTACGCCAACTGCGGTATCGCCTGGGTCGTGGTCGTCGCCTCGGACATCGCGATCAACAAGTACTGGTTGAAGCTCTCCCCGAAGGTCCCCGAGTTCCGACGCGGGATGCTCTACGACGTCAATCCCGTCGGCTTCGTGTCGATGCTGCTGGCTGCGGGAGTGTCGATCCTGGTGTTCTTCGGCGCTTTCGGTTCGGCGATCAAGCCATTCTCCCCGATCGTCGCCATCGTCATCGCACTGGTGATGCCGCCGGTCCTGGCCGTCGCCACCAAGGGCAAGTACTACCTACGACGCACTGACGACGGCATCGATCTACCGATGTTCGACGAGTACGGAAACCCCTCCGGCGAAACGCTTTTGTGCTGCGTCAGCGGAATCGAGTTCGAGCGTCCCGACATGCTCGCGTCCAACGTTCCCGGTCCGAACGGCGAGAAGCAGTACATCAGTTCCTTGGCATTGAGCACCGACAAGACCGGTGAGCACGTCCTGCCTGCTCAGCCCTGACAACTGCTGTGCGCCTTTATTAACCGCCGGGGGTTAATAAAGGCGCACAGCAGGGTTATGCCCCTATATCATCCAGCGACTCACCCTTCGTCTCACGCATGACCAGCAGCGCAACAAACGTCAGTGTCGCCGCTACGAGGAGGTAGATGCCGACCCAGCCGACGCCGTAGTTCTTCGCGAGGTAGACGGCGATGAACGGCGCCACCGCAGCGCCCAGAATGCTGGCGGTGTTGTACGCGATTCCCGAGCCCGTATAACGGACGTTGGTCGGGAAGAGTTCCGGGAGAACGGCACTCATCGGACCGAAGGTCAGGCCCATGAGCAGCATGCCCACGATGAGGAACGCCAACATGCGGCCGTCGTTCATTCCGTCCGGTTCGAGGAAGACCCCGAAGGTCAAGCCGAACACCATGATAAGGCCGGTGATGATCAGCAGCGTGATCCGGCGCCCGTAACGGTCGGCGAGCCAACCCGAGACCGGCACGGCGGCAGCGAAGAACACGACTGCGATCAGCTGCAGGACAAGGAAATCGGTGTATTTGAAGCCCGCACCGGTTCCGCCGTCGGCCGCCGTCTTGCCGGTTCCGTGACTGAGCACCCAGGTGGTCATGATGTAGAAGAGCGTGTACGTCGCGAGCATCACGAACGTACCGATGATCAGCTGGTGCCAGCTGGTCTTGAACACCTCGGCGACCGGGGTCTTGACCTTCTCGCCGCGTTCGACTGCGCGCGCGAACACCGGGGTTTCTTCGAGCTTGAGCCGGACGTACAGGCCGATCATCACCATGATTGCGCTGAGCAGGAACGGAATTCGCCAACCCCAGCTCAGGAACGCACCCTCGAGGTCCGGGCTGGAATTGTCGTGGTTCATGAACAGCGTGATGATCAGGAACAGGCCGTTGGCCATGAAGAAGCCGATCGGGGCACCGAGTTGTGGCCACATCGCCGCCCAGGCCCGCTTGCCTTCCTTGGCTGTCTCGGTAGCGAGTAGGGCAGCACCCGACCATTCACCGCCGAGTCCGAGACCTTGGCAGAAACGCATGAGCGCCAACAACGCCGGGGCCAGCAGACCGATCTGGTGATAGGTGGGCAGCAGACCGATGAGGAAGGTCGCGATGCCCATCGTCAGCAGCGAGCCGACCAGGGTTGCCTTGCGTCCGACGCGGTCACCGAAGTGTCCGAAGAGGATCGAGCCGAGGGGGCGGGCGACAAACGCGAGTCCGAACGTCGCCAACGACGCGAGAAGCGCGGTGGTGTCGTTGCCCTTCGGGAAGAACAGGTGTGGGAACACCGATACTGCCGCGGTTGCATAGATGTAGAAGTCGTAGAACTCGATGGACGTACCCACCATGCTGGCAACCACGATTCGGCTGCGTGGCACTCCGGCGACGGTATCTACTCCACCGTCCTCGGGCTTGGGTGGGTTCTCACTGACTGACGTGCTCAAAGCATGCTCCTGCGCCGATTTTCGGAAGATGTCCAATTGGTGGGATGCTGTCCCAATCAGTAGGAATTGAACACCCGCGGGGTTTTCCTGCGCAAATCCGACTCCGCGAATTCGGCTCAGCGGGCAATCCGCGATAAAATTCCGTAAAGGTGAGCCGGGAAGTCTGGTCGGCACGTGCATTCGATGCGTCACAACGTCGAGCACGTTCATGTCTGTTGCATCCGAATTCGGTTGCACGAACAAAGGTCGTCCCCACGCGTGATCTCCACTCTGCGTTCCGAACTGTCCCGCTATCTCCGCACCGAAACGGTGGGCGGATCGATACTTCTGATCGCCGCTGCCGTCGCTCTCATCTGGGTGAACTCACCTTTCGGTGAGAGCTACATCGCACTACGCGATTTCCAGATCGGCCCGTCCGCACTCCATCTCGACCTCAGCCTGGGCACGTGGGCGCAAGACGGACTGCTTGCCGTCTTCTTCTTCGTCGCCGGCCTCGAGCTCAAACGCGAACTGGTGGTCGGCGAACTCGCGGACCGTAAAGCCGCGATGCTGCCGATCATCGCGGCGTGCGGCGGCGTCCTGGTCCCGGCGATCATCGCGGCGTCCATCGGCTTCGGCACGCCCGGCATGGACAAGGGCTGGGCCATTCCCGTCGCGACGGACATCGCGTTTGCCCTCGGCGTGCTCGCGCTCACCGGCTCGAAGATCCCGGCGAGCGCCCGAGTTTTCCTGCTCAGCCTGGCCGTCGTCGACGATCTGCTCGCCATCATCCTCATCGCCGTGCTGTTCACCGGTTCCCTCGCGATGCTGTGGCTGCTGACCGCGGCCGCCGCCCTGGCTGCCTACGCCTACGCCCAACACAAACGCATCACGACGCCGTTCCTCTACGTCCCGCTGGCACTACTTACCTGGTACGCGATGCACGAAGCGGGGATACACGCCACACTCGCCGGCGTCGCGCTCGGCCTACTCACCCGGGTCAGGCGTGATCCGGACGAGGAGTACGCGCCGGGCAGCCGTCTCGAGCACCGCATTCAGCCGTACTCCGCAGGCTTCTGCGTCCCCGTCTTCGCACTGTTCGCCTCCGGTGTTCCGATCAACGCCGCGGTGCTCGGCGACATTTTCACCGACCCAGTGGGGCAATCGGTTGTCGTCGGTCTGCTGGTCGGCAAAACCGTCGGAATCTTCGGGATTTCCCTGCTCGCGATCAAATTGGGGATCGCAACCAAACCCAAGACACTGGAATTGAGAGACATGTTTGCCCTCTCAGTTCTCGGTGGCATCGGGTTCACCGTTAGCCTGCTTGTAGCAGACCTCGCATTGGACGGGGTCGGCGATGGCAGCGAGGCCGAGATAGCGAAGGCCGCAGTTCTCGTGACATCGTTGGTGGCATCGCTGATCGGATCAGCGCTGCTGTGGCGACGTGGACGGGTTCATGCGGCTCGAGACGACGCTTCCACCGCCATTGCCACGGACGCGAGAGAACTACCTGGAGAGGTCGACAAGTGAGCTTGACCAACGGAGAGAGCCAGCGCTTCACCGGAGATGGAGTACCGAACACGGTCTCTTCCATCCCTCTCACCGATGTGGACGCCCGCACGCCGGGCGAGGCCACCATCGGGGCCCTCGTCAAGGATGCGACCGCACAGGTCTCCACCCTCGTGCGCGCCGAGGTTGAACTCGCCAAGGCCGAGGTCACGGGCGAGGTCAAGAAGGGCCTGCAGGGCAGTGTCTTCTTCATCCTGGCCTTCACAGTTCTGCTGTTCAGCTCGTTCTTCTTCTTTTTCTTCCTGGCCGAGATGCTCGACACCTGGGTGCCGCGCTGGCTGGCGTTCCTCATCGTCTTCCTGATCATGGTGGTGACCACCGCGATTCTGGCGCTGCTCGGCTATCTACGCGTGCGCAAGCTGCGGGCTCCGGAGAAGACGATCGAATCGCTCAAGCAGGCCAGGAACGTCATCCCCGGCAGCCATGACGACGCAAAGCCGTCCGTCGATTTCAACGCGCGCCGGTAGCGAGTCTGATCGAAAGTGGCAGCCCCAGATCCATCCACCGTCAGGTTCGACGGCCCCTGGATTCACCGGGACATTCACGCCAACGGCATCCGGTTTCACGTCGTCGAGGTAGGCGACGCGGAGCCGGATGCTCCGTTGGTGGTCCTGTTGCACGGATTCGCCGATTTCTGGTGGTCCTGGCGCCATCAGCTGACGGCGCTGTCCGAGCAGGGCTTCCGCGTCGTCGCGATGGATCTTCGTGGGTACGGCGATTCCGACAAGCCGCCTCGCGGCTACGACGGTTGGACGCTCGCCGGTGACGTAGCCGGCCTCATTCGCGCGATGGGTTACGGCAAGGCCACGCTGATCGGTCATGCCGACGGAGGTCTGGTGTGCTGGGCGACCGCCCTCCTGCATCCACGCTTGGTGCGGTCGATCGCGCTTGTCTCGTCACCTCACCCGATGGCGCTCAAGCAAGCCGTCGTCCGCGACCCCTATCAGCGGCGGGCACTGTTGCCTTCGTTCCTGGCCTACCAGGTACCGCTGCGCCCGGAGCGACGGCTGACGGCCGACAAGGGCGCCGAGGTGGAGCGCCTCGTTCGCTCGAGGTCCGGCCCCACCTGGCCGCAGCAACCCGAGTTCGCGGACGTCATGAGCAAGATGCGATCCGCGATCCGGATCCCGGGTGTCGCGCATTCCACCTTGGAGTACCAGCGCTGGGCCTTCCGCAGCCAGCTCCGCCCCGAAGGGCGTCGCTTCATGAAGTTGATGGATCAGGTGCTTCGCATCCCGATCCTCCAGATCCACGGCGAACTGGACCCGTACGTCCTGACTCGCACCGTGCGCCGCGACAGGCACTGGGCACCTACCGAGAAACTCCACACCATCGCAGGCGTCGGCCATTACGCACATCAGGAAGCCCCGGAGCGCGTCAACAGCACGCTCCTGCACTTCCTGACCGACGAGCCTTCCTGACCGCTACAGAATGCAGGCGCCGGTCGGCACGGGCGTCGAGGCCGACGCGGCCGCGTTCAACTGACGCGAGACTTCCTGCGCGGTGAGGACGAATCCGGTGTCACTGTCGTCGACGGCAGCGCCGAACACGACGCCGAGGACCCGTCCCTGATCGTCGACCATCGGTCCACCCGAGTTGCCCTGCCTGATGGATCCGCGAACGGTGTAGACCTCGCGCTGGGTGGTTCCGGCCTTGTAGATGTCCGGCCCGTTCAGGTTCAGAACCTCACGAACGCGGGCTGCGCTGGCCGTGTACGGGCCACCGCCTGGGTAGCCGAGCACCAACGCGTTGTCACCGGTCTGAGCCTGCTCCGGAGCAAACGGCAGCACCGGCGCATCCAATCCGGGAACCGCCAGAATTGCGATGTCGACGGCGGAGTCGAAGAGAACCACCTGCGCGGGCAGTGCGCCCTCCATGGTGTCCACCGTGATGCTCTCGGTTCCGGCGACCACGTGGGCGTTGGTCATGACGCGTTCGGGGGCGACGATGAATCCGGAGCCCTCGAGTGCGCGCTGGCAACTCGGTGCGACGCCGTTGATGCGGAGGACGCTCGGACGCAACTGCGCCGCCAACGGACTGGCCAGAACGCTCGCGTCGGGTGCTTCGACCTCGGTGATGGGAGTGCGCCCGAACGGGCCGATGACATCCGGCAGACCGGAGGTGTCGAGCAACGCCGAAAACTCGGTCGGGATGCGGCGCAGCCACTGCGGGGCCACTTCGTCGACACTGGCGAGTACATCCGAACCACGAACAGCGGCGGCAATATTCGGCTGCGACGAAGAAGTGAGCGGAATCGCAAGCAACCATGCCGCGACCACGACGGCCACCGCCTGTAGACCCGCACCGATGACGCTGTCGACGGATCTCGCCGTCGGACTGTGCATTCCGCTGCGCGCTGCGCGTCCGAGCACCATGCCGGCGACCTCGCCGATGATGACCAACACCACGATCAGCGAGATGCCCGCGAGGATGCGCAGTTTGCCTTCGGTGACGTGCACGAGCAGGTGCGGCGCCAACAGAATTCCGGCCACGGCACCGAGGATCACTCCGACAAACGCCAGCGCCGACGCCACCGCGCCCTGACGCCATCCGGACGTGGCCGCGATGAGGGCGACCAGAACGATGGCGATGTCCACCCAACGAGAACCTGTCATCGCGGTACCGCCGAATCCTCGACACCTTCACCGAACTCGGACAGCGCTGTGTCCAGGTCTCTCACGTCCTCGTAGTTCCACGGAATCTCCCAGCCGGACACCGTGAACAGCGCCGCAAGGATTCCTGCTGTGAACCCCCAGACCAGCATGCCGTCGGCGCGGAACGCCGGGCCCTGGTATCCGAGGGGATGGCGAACCTGAAACCGGTTGTCCGGGTCGAGCAACGTACGCAGTGGCACCCTGGCCACCCGTCCGACCTCGCCCTCGTCCTGAATGCCCACCGTCGTCGGCTGCTCCCAGTAGCCGAGCACCGGCGTCACGTCGAAACCTGACGGCGGGATGAAGATCTCCGGCAGCACGGTGAGCGGCTGGACACCGCTCGGATCGAGTCCGGTCTCCTCCTGCGCTTCACGCAGCGCCGTGCCGATGGGACCGTCGTCGCCGGGGTCGGCTGCGCCGCCGGGGAATGCGACCTGTCCGCTGTGCTGACGCATCGTCGACGCCCGCTGGGTCAGCAAGACGTCTGCGCCATCAGGCAAGCCGCCGACGGCCAGAGGATCGGCCTCACGCGGGCCGCCGAAGAGCACCAGCACCGCGGCCGGACGCGTCACGGTGCCGCGCGGGGCACGACGCTCGAGGACCGGGTTGATCCGGTGGGGATCGGTGGGCTGTGTGCCGGCGACAGCACGCAACCACTCGGGAACCGGTGTACTCATACGACGACTCCCAGATATTGCGCCGCAGCGGCGGCGATTTCGTCCGCACTGCGGAAAGGTTGGGGCAAGACCTTGGCGACTGTTCCATCCGCGCGCACGAGCACCGAGACCGGCAGCACCGGCGGTGCGCCCACCGCGATCCGCACCTTGCCGTCACCGTCCTGGACGCCGGGCAAACGCACGGAGTAGTCGATGAGTCGCGTCAAAGCGTTCTCCTGATTCGGATCGGAATGCACCGTCAGAACGTTGATGCTGCCGTTTGCACGCTCCGCGAATTCCTGAAGGTACGGAAGCTCTTCGGCGCACGGCGCACACCAGTACGCCCACAGATTGAGCAGAGTCGGCTTTCCGCCCACCGCTGCGGCAAGGTCGACGGGCGCTCCGTCGGAGACGCAGTCGAGGGTGATTCCGGCGAGAGCCGAGCCGACAGGCGCTTCGCCGGTCGGAGTCGGGCAAGGGGCCAGAGCCGCCTGGCTACGGAGTTGATCGAGCGATTCCGACGACGGCGTGAACGTCGGCGGCTGATACGCGGACGAGGACGGACCCGTCGACGTAGGCGTCGTGTCGTCTCCCCCGCGGGGCCAGATCGCCACGACGAGAGCGGCGACGACCACGAGCGCAGCGAGAGACCATCTTCCGGCACTTGTCATCGGCGATCACAACCCTGTCAGGGCGAGCAGGTGGTCGGTCTCGGGGCCTTTCACCAGGGCCGCGGCCTCGGTTTTGTCGGTCGGGCCGAGACCGTACGACGGGCAGTCCTTGGCCAGAACGCACACTCCGCACGCCGGCTTGCGCGCGTGGCAAACCCGTCGGCCGTGGAAGATCACGCGATGTGAAAGCAGCGTCCATTCCTTACGTTCGATCAGTGCCCCGACGGCGTGTTCCACTTTGACGGCGTCTTCTTCCTCGGTCCATTTCCACCGCCGCACGAGCCGGCCGAAGTGGGTGTCAACGGTGATTCCCGGAATGTCGAAGGCATTGCCCAGCACGACGTTCGCGGTCTTGCGTCCGATGCCGGGGAGTTTCACCAGATCTTCGAGCTTGTTCGGGACCTGACCGTCGTGGCGTTCGAGTAGCGCCTGACCTAGTCCGATCAACGACGTCGTCTTGTTCCGGTAGAAGCCGGTGGAGCGGATGTACTCCTCGAGTTCGGTCCGATCGGCTTCCGCGTATGCCTTGGCGTCGGGATAACGCGCGAACAGTGCGGGCGTGACCATGTTGACGCGGACGTCGGTGCACTGCGCCGACAGGATTGTCGCTACTGCCAACTCCAACGGTGTCGTGAAGTCGAGTTCGCAATACACGTGCGGAAATGCCACGGCGAGCTCACGATTCATCCGACGCGCCCGGCGCACCAATCCGAGGTGTGATTCTTCTTTCCGCGCACCCCCCGAACGCGGTTTCTTCCGCTGCTCTGAACTGCCTGTCGGGGTGGTCTGCACTCAGACAACTGTACGGATACGACATGAGTGGAGACTCCGTCGTGTCGATTCTGAGACCTTCGACGTGTTTACTTCCCCCTATGCAAGGACTCGCAGTAATTCTCTTTCCGCTACTGCTGATGCTCTTTGCCCTGGCGATGGAACGAGTCGAAGGGCGATTGCGTCGGCTCTCGGTTCAAGAGCACGAAGTAGAAGACTTCCTCGATCAGGCAAGTCACGACGACGTCGCCCGCCTGGCAAGCGATGGGTTTCCCCATGCTTTCGCTCGCTTCCACCGGAAGCGGAAGGGCCGTCAGTCGGAGGCACCCGAAAGCGCCAGCCTGGGCGAAATCCGGACACAACGGGCAAGTTGACGGCCATACAAAGTAGTCATCACGGCGGATTCCGGAAGAATTTTCGGCTCTTACGTGGCATCAATCACTCGTCGCGAGCTATCGGGACGTAGACTTCGATGCCGTACCTGTTGCATTGAACACAGATTGCATTGGACACAGTGTCTCACTCATGAGGGCTGAGCCTGTGTACGACGGTTTGTGCGCAGCGCGGGTACAAAGATAGATAGCGCAAAAATGACACCACAAACGAACAAATCCCAACAAGGAGCGCACGTGGACGACGTCCTGGCAAGAGCCGGCATCTTCCAAGGAGTCGAGCCCTCAGCGGTAGCGGCGCTGACAAAGCAGCTGCAGCCCGTCGACTTCCCCCGTGGACATGTCATCTTCAACGAAGGTGAGCCCGGTGACCGCCTGTACATCATCGTGTCCGGCAAGGTGAAGATCGGTCGACGCTCACCCGACGGTCGCGAGAACCTGCTGACGATCATGGGCCCGTCCGACATGTTCGGCGAACTGTCCATCTTCGACCCCGGCCCCCGCACCTCGACGGCTACGACCGTCACCGAGGTTCGGGCCGTGAGCATGGACCGCGACGCGCTCAAGGCATGGATCCAGCAGCGCCCCGAGATCGCCGAGCAGCTGCTGCGCGTTCTCGCCCGCCGACTGCGTCGTACCAACAACACCCTGGCCGACCTGATCTTCACGGACGTTCCCGGCCGTGTCGCCAAGGCGCTCCTCCAGCTCGCGCAGCGCTTCGGCACTCAGGAAGGTGGCGCCCTGCGCGTCACCCACGACCTCACGCAGGAAGAGATCGCCCAGCTCGTCGGCGCTTCCCGCGAGACCGTCAACAAGGCACTCGCCGATTTCGCACACCGCGGATGGCTTCGCCTCGAAGGCAAGAGCGTCCTGATCTCGGATTCCGAGCGTCTGGCCCGTCGCGCACGCTAGTTCTTCCTGTACTACTTTTTCGGCCGCTCCCACTTCGGTGGGGGCGGCCGAAGTCGTTCCCTGGACTCTTGTTGTACCTATCGGTAAAGTCTGTACCGATAGGTACACGTCTATTGGAGAGGCCGCACCATGACCGTCCGAGCACCAATTCCGCCCTTCACCCACGAAACCGCCACCCAGAAGGTTCGACTTGCCGAGGACGGTTGGAACTCGCGCGATCCACAGAAGGTATCGCTGGCATACACGCCGGACAGTTGGTGGCGTAATCGGTCGACGTTCGTCACCGGCCGATCCGAAATCGTCGAACTTCTGACCGCAAAATGGAAGCGTGAACTGGACTACCGGTTGATCAAAGAGTTGTGGGCGCACAGCGACGACCGCATCGCCGTGCGATTCGCGTACGAGTGGCACGATCACGACGGGCAGTGGTTCCGCTCCTACGGCAACGAGAACTGGGAATTCGACGCCGACGGCCTCATGCACCACCGTCATGCCAGCATCAACGACGTCCCCATCGCGGAGTCCGAGCGAAAGTTCTTCTGGGATTCGACCGGAGCACGCCCGCACGATCATCCGGGCCTGAGCGAGCTGGGTCTGTGATGAAAGAATGAGCACATGGCCAGACAGGTAGCTGAACGCTCGGACACGATCCCCGCGCTCGCGAACGTGTTTCGAACCTACGGGTTCGACGGAGCGAGCCTGGCCGTCATCACCGAACACACCGGTTTGGGCAAAGGCAGTCTCTACAACTTCTTTCCGCGGGGAAAGGAAGAGATGGCCGAGGCGGTGCTCGACGAGATCGACGGATGGTTTCGCACCGAGGTCTTCGAACCGCTTCGAGCGGAGTCGGTTCCACCGAGGCAGCGCGTCCAGAGCATGTTCGCCACCGTGGGCGACTACTTTCGATCAGGACAACGTATTTGCCTGTTCGGCGCATTTGCACTCGGTGAAGAACGAAACCGCTTCGGCGCCAAGGTGCGAACCTACTTCGACGAATGGACCGTCGCTCTCGAGGCGGCACTCGCCGGCACCGAAAATTCCACCGGGCTTGCCGAAGAAGCCGTGGCCGGGATCCAAGGCGCGATCGTGATGTCGCGAGCACTGGGCGACGACGCCGTGTACACACGAGTGACGACGCGACTCGAAGATCGACTGGTCCAAGCCCTCTCGCCGTAACGCATACCGCACGACCACAAAGGCATTTGTGCCGCGGCATCGACCTGGCATGCTCGAAAAGGCATGCACAAGAAGAAAGGAACCCATGCCCTCGTCCGAGACGGTGATCGCATCCACAACTTCGGGGAAGGTCCGCGGCCGCAAGCGCGACGGGTCCTACTACTTCGGTGCGATTCCCTACGCCCGCGCACAGCGTTTCGAGAAACCGCGGCCAGTGGAACCGTTCTCCGACGTCTTCGACGCCACAGCTCTCGGAACGGTGTTCCCCCAACCACCTTCACGTCTCGAACGGATCATGGGACCGCCGCTCCCCGAGCCGGAACAGAGCGAGGACAGCTTCACCGTCACCGTCACAACCCCCTCGCTGACCGGTCGCCGCCCAGTTCTGGTCTGGCTGCACGGCGGCGGCTACTCCAGTGGCGGGGGCTCCCTCCCCTGGTACGACGGCCACGCTTTGTCAGCCGAAGGCGACGTCGTCGTGGTGTCGGTCAACTATCGCGTCGGCGTGCTCGGATACCTTCTCCTCGACGGCGTCAGCGAAGGCAATCTCGGAGTCCACGATCAGATCGCAGCGCTCGAGTGGGTGCGCGAGAACATCGAGGGCTTCGGCGGCAACCCAGATTCGGTCACCGTATTCGGCCAGTCTGCCGGCGCTCATTCCATTGTGAATCTGTTGAGCAGTAACAACTCTCGAACTCTGTTCCATCGAGCAATTCTGCAGAGCACCCCACGACCGGACCTCAACTTCACGCAGGCTGCGGCAATCGAGAACGGCGAGACGTTTGCCCGACTGCTCGACGGAGATCCTCGAACCGCGCCGCTCCCCCGTGTGCTCGACGCATTCCGCGGCACGGCAATCGAGTTCAGCCAACGGTCCCCCAATGTCGTTCAACCGCCATTTGCGCCGATTTCCGGGCTTGAACCGGTGACCCGAACTTTCGAGGCAGCGCCGGACGTCATCGTGGGCTACACCCGCGACGAGGGATCCGCGTTCCTGCGCAACGTGGTGGGCGCACCCGATCCCGAACGTGTCGCCGAAGAAGCACTGACACAGAACATGTTTGCCGAACCAGCGATGGCGCTGGCCGACGCCTTCACCGAAGCCGGTGCGTCGGTGTACACGTATCGCTTCGACTGGACACCGTCCGACGACGTCTTCGGAGCCACCCACTGCATCGAACTGCCCTTCGTGTTGGGAACCGAGCAGTCCTGGCAGGGCTCTCCGATGCTGGGCAGCAGCGACTGGCCGAGCATCGACGCACTGGGCCGTCGTGTGCGCAGGCACTGGACGTCGTTTGCGCACACGGGAAGTCCGCACAGCAGCGAATCGTGGGAGAAGTACACAACGGCGGCCCAACCGATCGGAATCACCTTCTCCTGAGCAACTTCGGGCGCCTACCCACCAGGAGAAATCCCGACTAGGATTGCTCCATGGACATGCCCAAGCTCCTCGACGGGCGACTCAAACTCCGCCATCTCCTGCTCGTCGACGCATTGAGCCGTCAGGGCAGCGTGGTCGGCGCCGCTGCCGCACTTCACATCACGCAACCCGTCGCGACCCGCAGTCTGCACGACATCGAGTCCATTCTCGGTGTCTCGCTCTTCGACCGCGGCCCACGCGGAATCACCCCGACCATTTTCGGTGAGGCATTCACCACTCATGCTCGGGCCGTGATCGCGCAGCTGACCGAAGCGGGGCGGCACGTCGTCGAGCTTGCCGACGCCAATCGCGGAACCGTCATCGTGGGAACACATCTCGCCGGATCCAACGTGCTGCTTCCCGGCGCCATCGCGCGACTGAAGGTCCAGCACCCCCTGCTCACCGTCATCGTTCGCGAAGGCACACCCGAGCAGTTGCTCACCGATCTGGAAGCGGGCCGGATCGACCTGATCGTCGGCCGACTCACCTCACCTACCGACGACACCGCGATCAGGCGAAACCTCTACGCGGAGTCGGTTGAACTCGTCACCCGCGTGGATCATCCACTCGCCCATCGCGAGGACATCCAACTCGAAGAACTGCGCGGCTTCCCCTGGATCCTGCCGGGCGTCGAGACAGTGCTCCGCCGCGAACTCGAGGAGTTCTTCGCCCGCAACGGCCTGCCGTTGCCCGAAAATCGCGTCGAGGCAACCTCTTTCCTCACCGTGCGTCAGCTGCTGGTCGAGACCGACATGATCGCGGTACTACCGAGTCTCATCCCCCGCGACGACGCACGTTTGACCACCCTGTCCATCACTCTCGACCCGATCGGGCACAGCGTCGGCATCACCTCGTCGGCGACTCGAACGTCGAGCCCGTCCGCGCAGGCGTTGATCGCGACGCTGAAGTCCTTTGCAGACGAGCTCATGCGACCGTGAAACGCAGATCGGCCCGCTCCCTCGCAGGGAGCGGGCCGATTCAAAACAATCTCGCACTCAGGCGTTTTCGGAGACGCGAATCTCTTCGTTCTCCAAGCCCCGCGACGAATCGGGGACAAGCTTGAACAGTGCGATGGCGCCGACCAGGCTGATCGTGCATATCGAGGCGAGGTACCAGGTGACGCCCACCGAAGACCCGGTGGCGTCCAGCAGTGCGGTGGCGATCATCGGCGCCAGTCCGCCGCCGAGAATCGCACCACTCTGAAGGATCAGAGACGAACCGGAGTAGCGGACCTTGGCCGGGAACGTGTCGGCGATGATACTGCCCTGAACGCAATGGGTGACCGGCACGATCAGACCCATACCCAGGAACGCGATGACAGCGATCACTTTGTTCTCGGTGTTCAGTAGCGGGAAGAACACGATGCACCACAACAGGATTGCGGCCGATCCGCCGATGAACATGTGTCGACGCCCGTACTTGTCGGCGATCTTGGTCCAGAACGGTATGGAGAGGAACCAGAGGACAGCCGCCGCAGTCACGCTGAGCACGAGGAACTGCTTGTCGTAGCCCAGATGTTGAGTTCCGTACGACAGAGTGAACACCATGAAGGCGTACGCCACGGCGGAGTTCGCCAAGCACGCGGCCAGCGTCAGCGACAGACGCGGGAAGCCGACCTTGAGCGATTCACGCAGCGGGAAACGGACTATTTCGCCCTTCTCCATGATCCCGGCGAATGACGGTGACTCGGTGACGCGCAAGCGAATCACCAGACCGATCGCCACCAGAACGAAGCTGAGCAGGAACGGGATTCGCCATCCCCACGAGGCAAACGCGGAGTCCGACATCACGGCATTGGTCGTGAGGAAGATGCCGTTGGCCAGAACAAGTCCGGCCGGTGTGCCCATCTGCGGGAAACCTGCGTACAGATTCTTCTGCCCGGCCGGTGCATGCTCCATCGACATAAGCGTCGCGCCGGCGCCTTCACCGCCCAGACCGATGCCCTGAACGACGCGCATGGCCACCAGAAGGACAGGCGCCCAGAATCCGATGGAGTCGTAGTTCGGGATGAGGCCGATGAGTGTGGAACCGACGCCCATCATCACCAGGGAGACCACAAGTGTGGCCTTGCGCCCGATCCGGTCGCCGAAGTGCCCGAACACGAGTCCGCCCACCGGTCGCGCGATGAATCCGACGGCGAAGGTGCTGAAGGCAGCCAGCGTGCCGGCAGTGGGGCTCAGGCTCGGGAAGAATTGTTTGTTGAAGATCAGCGCGGCAGCTGTGCCGTAGAGGAAGAAGTCGTACCATTCGAGAGTTGTGCCGGCCAGAGTTGCCATGGCAACTCGGCTACGGGCAGCTTTCTCCGGCAACGGCTTTCCGTCACTCGTTGTGCTGTTGGATATCTTGTCTGACATCGCGGAACCTATCGATTGGATGGGGCAGGCGGACGATGAAATCTGTAGTCACCGACCCCGTCTTCGGGATTGTCGGCATCACGAGCGTCGTCGATCGTTGTGTTTGGAATTGTGCTCGCTCGAGACATGACTCACAAATGCCGAATTCACCGTCCGCCATACCGGAAAGGGTATAGCCGGGGTCTCAGACGAGACCCAGGAAACGTTCGGCATTCCCCCGCGAGATCAGTTGGCGCGCAGTATCGTCCAAGAACTCACTCTTGCGAACCACCTCACCGACCGGACGCTCCCCCAAGGGGTACGGGTAATCACTACCCACCATCACACGGTCCACCCCCACCGTGTCCACCAGCAGTCGCAGCGCACGCTCGTCGAAGACGACGGAATCCACGTAAAACCTTCCCAGGTAATGCGACGGTGGGAACTCCGACGTACCGATGATGTCGTTGCGGCCGTGCCAGGCGTTTTCCATTCGCCCCAACCAGAACGCGAAAGATCCACCACCGTGCGCAAATCCGATCTTGAGACGATCGTCGATCTTGTCGAACACACCACCGAGAATCAGCGCGAGTATCGACAGATGCGTTTCGGCCGGCATCGCGGTGAGCCACTGCGCCATCCAGCGATCGAGGCGCGGTGAGTTGGCCATGTCCCACGGGTGCACGAATACCGGCACGTCCAGCGACGCACAGTGCTGCAGGAACGTCACCACGCCTTCGCTGTCGAGGTCCAGATCGCCGACATGATTGCCGATCTCGACACCGCGGTGCCCGTTCGCGATGCACCGCTCGAGCTCACGGCACGCGGCGTCGGTGTCTTGCAAAGGCACCTGGCAGAACGGAATCAACCGATCCTTCGCCGGCTCCACGATCTCGAGAGCGAGGTCGTTGAAGATCCGTGCAATGCGACTTGCCTGCTCGCCGCTCCGGCCGTAGTTGAAGAACGCCGGAGTGGGCGAGACGACCTGCGTCTGCACGCCGTCGGCATCCATGTCCCGAAGCCGCACCTCGGCGTCCCAGGCATCGGACTGGATGCGGCGGAACTCCTTGGTGCCCATCATGATCATGGCTTCGGTTTCCGACTCGACCTTCAGCCACGGTGCCTGCGGTCCCGCGTCTTCGGTCAGATCCGGCCACCCGTTGGGCACGTAGTGGGTGTGGATGTCGATCAGGTTGCTCATCGCTCAGCCCTTGCCGGGATGGAGCGTGCCGCACTTGTCACACGTGCGGGCTTCTTCGCTCTCGTAGAACTTGACGAACACCGGCGGCAGGTCGGCCACGATGTCACGCACCTGAAGTTCGACCTCGTGAATCTTGTGATCGCATTCGAGGCAGTACCACTGGAACTTCTCGAGCGTGCCTTCCTTGCGGACTCGTTCGATGACCAGGCCGATCGAACCCGCGGTGGGACGCTGCGGCGAATGCGGAATGTCTCCCGGCAGCAACCAGGTTTCGCCCTCGCGAATGTCGACGCGCTGAGGACCGTCCTCGGTCATGACGTTGACGTGGATGTCGCCTTCGAGCTGGTAGAACCACTCCTCGTACGGATCGAGGTGGTAGTCGGTCCGCTGGTTGGGGCCGCCGACGACCTGCACGATGAAGTCGTCTCCCAGCGCCATCGTCTGATTGTTGACGGGCGGCTGCAGGAGGTGGCGGTTGTCGTCGATCCACTTCTTGAAGTCGATGACGGGAGGAATCGTGGTCATGATGCATTCTCCGTATCTTCGGACGCTGAGCGCTTGGCGGCGGGCACGTACGCCACGCCGGAAATTTCGATGAGCAGGTGCGGGTGGGGCAGTTGGTGAACAGCCACAGTCGTTCTCGTCGGACCGTTTTCGTCGAACAGTTCGGCATACACCTCGTTGTATCCACCGAAGTCGTTCATCGACACCAGGTACGAGGTGACCTGAACCAGATCACTCAGTTCTCCGCCCACTTCGGCAAGGATCGCCGCGATGTTCTCGATGACGGCACGGGTCTGCGCCCGAATGTCGAGCGCCGTGGTCCCCATCTCGTCGACCTCGACGCCGACAAACGTGTTGTCGGGCCGACGCGAACTGGTGCCGGAGACGTAGACGAAGTCGCCAACCACCTTGACGTGCGGGAACTTTCCACGCGGCTTCGCCAGCTTGTCGATGACCTGCGCCCCACTCATCGCTTCACACCTTTCACCGTGACGGTTCCGAGGCCGTCGATGCTGCACTGCGCGACGCCCTCGTCGAGTCGCACAGCTGCTGTGGCGGCGCCGGCCAGAATTACCTGCCCAGCGCGCAACGGAATTCGGCGTCGGCGAGCGATGTCGAGCAGTGCGTGCAGAGCTCGCACCGGGTCGCCGAGAATGGCTGCCGTGGTACCGACTACCGTCTCACCGCCGACTTCCATACGCACGGAACGGTCCTCGACGTTCTGCAGCGGCAGCCAACGCCCGATCACGTACCCGGCGGCACTGGTGTTGTCAGCGACGACGTCGGTGTAAGTGAAGCGGAAGTCGCGGTAGCGCGAGTCGATGATTTCCATTGCGGGAGCCAGTGCGTCGACGCAGGTTTCGATGTCGACGTTCGGATCGTCGAGATCGACGTCCTTCGACAGGCGGTATGCCACTTCGGGTTCGATCTTGGGATGAATGAACGTCGTCAGGTCGACTTCGCCGCCGTTGCTCACGCACATCGCGTCGGTCAACTGACCGACGATCACCTCGGAGACACCCATCTGCGCCATCTTCGCTTTGCTGGTGAAGCCGAGCTTGATGCCCACGATCGATTCACCACGGCTGGTGCGTCGTTCGAGGAGTTCGTTCTGGATCCGGTAGGCCTCGTCGATGTCGATGGTGTGATCGTCGGCGAGGCTGGGGGTGTCGGTGCGACTCTGCGCAGCGTCGTCGAGGCGACGGGCGAGCGCGGATACGGTGTCTTCTGGGGCTGTCATCACGCCTCGCTCATTTCTGGAGAACTTTTGCGGTTTCGATGTTCACAGTTGCACACACACGTTTGTCGGTTCGGTGTAGAAGTGCAGTGAGGACTCGCCGCCCTCACGTCCGATGCCGGACAGGCCCATGCCGCCGAAGGGAGATCGCAGCTCACGGGTGAACCACGTGTTGACCCAGGAGATTCCGACGTTCATCTTCTGCGCGACGCGGTGTCCGCGGCGCAGGTCGTTGGTCCACACGGAGGCAGCCAGGCCGTACTCGGTGTCATTTGCCAGGGCGATCGCTTCGGCTTCGGTGTCGAACGGAATAAGTGCTGCGACGGGTCCGAATATCTCCTCTCGCACGGCGCGATCCTTGTTGGTCAAGCCCGTCCACAAGGTGGGTTCGATCCAGGATCCGCCCGACAGTTCCTGTCCGAGATCCGGAATACCGCCGCCGGTCAGCACTTTCGCGCCTTCCTGCTCGGCGATCTCGAAGTAGTCGAGTACCTTCTTCCGGTGCGCCTGCGAGATGAGCGGACCGGTCGTCGTCGCAGCGAGCGACGGGTCGCCCAGCCGCAATCCTGCTGCCCGCTCGACGAGTCCACCGGCAATGTCGTCGAAAATGCTGCGGTGCACGTACACACGCTCGGTGCACAGGCAGACCTGGCCGGTGTTGGTGAACACCGACTTGGTCAGACCCGTCAGCGCCTCGTCGATGTCGACGTCGTCGAACACGATCGCGGCATTCTTGCCGCCGAGTTCGAACGAGACCGGACGAACCCGCGGGGCAACGGTTTTCATGACATGGGAACCGGTTGCCGAAGATCCGGTGAAGGTGACGCCGTCGATACCGGGGTGCGTGGTGAGGAACTCGCCGGCCGAGTTCGCGCCGAATCCATGGACGACGTTGTAGACGCCGGCGGGCAGGCCGACCTCTTCGAGCACCTCCGCCAGCAACGACGCAGTCGCCGGGGTCTCCTCGGAAGGTTTGACCACCACGGAGTTTCCGCACGCGAGCGCGGGCGCAACCTTCCAGGTCAGGAGAAGCAGCGGCAGGTTCCACGGAACGATGACGGCGACCACGCCGAGCGGCTTGCGGATCGCGTAGTTCAGCGCCTGCTTGCCACCCGCGAGATCGGTGACAAACGATTCCTGTCCCGCCGCGGCGACGATGTCGGCGAAGGTGCGGAAGTTCGTCAGGGCACGCGCGACGTCGAGTTCGCGTGCCTGCGTGATCGGCTTACCGGTGTCTGCCATTTCTGCGGCGACGAACTCTTCGAATCGTTCCTCGATCCGGTCGGCGGCCCGCCTCAGCAGAGCCGTCCGCTCTCGAACCGGCGTATCGGCCCAACCGTTGTCCAGAGCGCGCCTGGCAGAGGTCACGGCCCGATCGACCAGGGCCTTGTCGGCCTCGTGGACCCGGGCGAGAACACGGCCCGTTGCGGGGTCAACCTGATCGAAGCTCGACGACTCGTCGGGTTCGACATAGGAGCCGTCCACGTAATTGCGGATCCATCCGTCGCATTGTGAGGTCATGGACTAACTATTGGCCCGTGACCCATATCAAACAAATGCAAAAACTGCCGCCAGCTATACCTCGATCGGCATAGGTGGCGGCAGTTCGGCCAGACAGCTCAGCGGCGCAGATACGCCAACTGCACGTTGACGGATTTTTCCGCCACCGGCCACAGTTTCGGGTCCACGTCGGAGTAGACGTGTTCGACAACGTCGCGAACCGTCGCCGACTCCCCCAACGTCGACAGAGCAGTCCGCACCTGATCCAGACGCTCCTCGCGGTGAGCCAGGTACTGCTGTGAAATCGCCTGCAGATCGGGCAGGTCAGGACCGTGCCCGGGCAGAACCGTCAATCCTTCGCCGAGCGCGGCCAGCGACCGCAGCGAGGTGAGGTAATCCCCCAGATCGCCGTCGGAATCGTCGAGAACTGCCGTGCCGCGGCCGAGAATGGTGTCGCCCGTCAGCACGCTCGCATCGTTCTCGATGACGATCGACACCGAGTCAGCGGTGTGCCCCGGAGTCGCGAGGATCCGCAACTTCAGGCCCGCAACCTCGATCACTTCACCGTCGACAAGCGCCGAAGCGCCCCCACGCAGAAATGTGGGGTCGACGGAACGCACTGGAGCCGAAGTCAATTCGTGGAAACGGTCCACCCCGCCGGTGTGGTCGTAGTGCCGGTGCGTGATCAAGGTCAGCGCTACCGGACCCACACCAGCGACCCGTCGCAGGTGTTCCTCGTCGTTGTCGCCTGGATCGACGACAACACACTCGACGCTGCCGGGAGCATGCAGAATCCAGGTGTTCGTACCGTCCAGCGTCATCATGCCCGGATTGTTCTCGAGCAAGACCGACGCGATGTCGGTGACGCGGCGAAGCTGCGCGTAGGCGGGATGGACCGTCGACATCAGCGAACTTCGACGATCAGTTCCACCTCGACGGGTGAACCGAGGGGAAGTTCTGCCACACCCACAGCCGAACGAGCGTGGATGCCGGCGTCGCCGAGAACCTCGCCGAGGAATTCGGATGCGCCGTTGATCACGCCGGGCTGACCGGTGAATCCTTCGGCGGATGCCACGAAGCCGACGACCTTCACGACGCGGACGACGTTGTCGATGCCGACCAGTGCGTCGATGGCAGCGAGGGCGTTGAGCGCGCAGGTACGTGCCGCGGCCTTGGCGTCCTCATCCGACACGCCCGCGCCGAGCTTGCCGGTCAGCGCCAACTTTCCGTCGACGAACGGGAGCTGACCCGACGTGTACACATGGTTGCCGCTGCGAACCGCGGGAACGTACGCAGCGACGGGTGCCGCGACGGCGGGGAGCGCGATGCCCAGTTCAGCGAGACGCTCCGACCAGGTCTGTGTTGCCTCTGCCATGTGATTCAGCCCTTCGGACGCTTCATGTACGCGACGTGCTGCTCGCCCGACGCGCTCGGCAGGACTGCGACGAGTTCCCAGCCGTCGACACCCCAGTTGTCGAGAATTGCCTTCGGATTGTGGACCAGCAACGGAGTCACGGTGTATTCCCAGGAAGTTATTTCGCTCATGCGCTGAGCCTATCCCGCGTACATCTTCGGCCCCAGACTTATAGGCTCGCGGTGTGGTTGCATCCCAAGATGAGCTGAGCAGGACCTGGCCCGAGTCTGCGACGAAGGCCCGCCTGCACTTTGTGTCAGGTAAAGGCGGTACCGGTAAGTCCACGGTTGCCGCCGCGTTGGCGCTCGCGTTGGCCGAAGGCGGCAAGCGCGTTCTCCTCGTGGAGGTCGAGGGCCGTCAGGGAATCGCGCAGCTCTTCGACGTACCGCCGCTTCCGCCGCAGGAGACCAAGGTCGCGGCCGCCGAAGGTGGCGGTGAAGTGATGGCTCTCGCCGTCGACATCGAGACCGCGTTCCTCGAATACCTCGAGATGTTCTACAACCTCGGCTTCGCCGGCCGGGCAATGCGTAAGTTCGGCGCCATCGAATTTGCCACGACCATTGCTCCCGGTCTTCGCGACGTTCTGCTCACCGGCAAGATCAAGGAGTGCGTCATCCGCACCGATCGAACCGGCAAGCGCGTGTACGACGCCGTTGTCGTCGACGCTCCCCCGACGGGACGAATCGGCAGCTTCCTCGACGTCACCAAGGCGATGGCCGATCTCGCCAAGGGCGGCCCGGTGCACTCACAGAGTGAAGGCGTCGTTCGCCTGCTGCACTCGCCGGAAACCGTCGTACATCTGGTTGCGCTGCTCGAAGCGCTGCCCGTTCAGGAAACTGCCGACGCCGCCGCAGAACTTGCGCGCAACGACCTCAACCTCGGTGCCATCATCGTCAATCGCGCCAGCCCGAGGTTCTTGCCCGAAGATCAACTCGCTGGTGCCGCGGCCGGCAATATCGACGCCGCTTCGATCCGGTCGACGCTCTCCGACGTCGGCATCGATCTGTCCGACGACGACTTCGCAGGCTTGCTCACCGAGACGATCGAACATGCTTCGGTGCTCGAAGCTCAAGAATCCAGCGCTGAGAAGCTCCGCGAGATCGACGGCGCGCGGGTGCAACTTCCCGCACTCGCCGACGGCGTTGATCTCGGTGGGCTCTACGAGCTGGCCGAATACCTCACGGAACAGGGCGTGTGATGACCGAGACCACCGAGAACGTGACGGTCGGCAGTTCCAGGACCGGCCGACGCGCAGCTCCTGCCCTCGATATTTCGGCGATCATCAAGGACCCGACGGCACGGATCGTGGTGTGTTGCGGCGCGGGTGGCGTCGGTAAGACCACAACGGCTGCGTCGCTGGCGTTGCGTGCGGCCGAAGAGGGCCGACGCGTAGTCGTCCTCACCATCGATCCGGCCCGTCGCCTCGCGCAGGCCTTGGGTGTAGCCGAACTCGACAACACTCCGCAGCCGGTGAAGCTGGGTCCCGAGGCCACGGGTGAACTGCACGCGATGATGCTGAACATGCGTCGGACTTTCGACGAGATGGTCATCGAGCATTCCAGCCCCGAGAAGGCCGAGCAGATCCTGGCGAATCCCTTCTACCAAACCGTTGCCACATCGTTCTCCGGAACGCAGGAGTACATGGCGATGGAGAAGTTGGGGCAGTTGGCGTCGAACGACGCGTGGGATCTGGTGATCGTCGATACCCCGCCGTCACGCAATGCCCTCGACTTCCTCGACGCTCCGCAGAGGCTCGGCACGTTCCTCGACGGACGGATGATCCGGTTGCTCTCAGCACCCGGCCGAGGCCTGACCCGGCTCGTGGCCGGCGCGATGGGGTTGGCGCTGAAGGGTGTCTCGACCATCGTGGGAAGCCAAATGCTGTCGGATGCATCGGCATTCGTGCAGTCACTCGACTCGATGTTCGGCGGTTTCCGCGAACGCGCGACGAAGACCTACGAGTTGCTACGTCAGCCGGGGACTCACTTCCTGGTGATCGCAGCGGCCGAACCCGACGCCCTCCGTGAAGCGGCATTCTTTGTCGATCGTCTTGCCGGCGACTCGATGCCGTTGGCCGGTTTGGTTCTCAACCGCACACACCCGACATTGACGGCCTTGCCTGCCGATCATGCGGTGACTGCCGCCGACAAACTGGAAGCGAAGGAAAGTGCGACCGAGGCCGAGGCCCTCACCGCAGCTGTTCTCCGTATCCATGCCCATCGGGCAGTGATCGCGAAGCGAGAAATCGCCTTGCTGAGCCGATTCACCGCAGCTCACCCGAGGGTGCCGCTGATCGGTGTTCCGTCGCTACCGTTCGAGGTCTCGGACCTCGAGGCGCTGCGTGCGGTGGGAGATCAGCTCACTCGAAAGGGCTGATCCCCCGATCGGCCGGGGTCAGACTGCTGAGTGATGCTGGCGCTGGTCTTCGAAGAACTCGGACCAGGAATCGACGTCGGGGTGCTGCTTGAGCAGTGCACGGCGCTGACGTTCCGTCATTCCGCCCCACACACCGAACTCGACGCGATTGTCGAGAGCGTCGGCTCCACACTGCATGAGTACCGGGCAGTGACGGCAGATGGTGGCCGCCTTGCGCTGCGCGGCGCCACGAACAAAAAGTTGGTCGGGGTCGACCTCGCGGCATCGTGCCTGAGTTACCCAGGCAATTCGTGCCTCGGCCTGCTCGATGTCCAAACGGCTACTCGGGGTGGCTGTGTACATTCTGGGTCCCCTCTACAAAGTCTGACCGTCGCCATGGGGCGAGCAGCGCACCATCTCAGCAGTCCCGCGGTAGCACGTGAAAGCTGAGACACATTCGTGATCGAGTGTTACGTCGATCACACTGATCACAATTTAGGTAAAGAACGGCCCTAACGCAAGACGGTCGGGGGCATTTTTTGGTACGGCAGTACAAAGCGCGTGTTCAGAAGGTTTTGAACACCCGCAAAACGCTGAAACCGGTTCCAATGGGTGGGCACACGTACTCTGTAGATCGTGTCGATTGCAAAAACAGTGGCGAAGCTCGCCGGAAGCTCCGCATTGGCGGGTGTCCTGGTCGCAGGGGTGATGTTCCCAGTGGCGGGCGGATTCGGATTCGCGTCCAACCGCGCTGCCGATACCGTCGACAACGTCTCGGCCGAACTGGTCGAAGGCACGGTCCCCGCGGTGTCCACCATGGTCGATTCCGCCGGCAACCCCATTGCCTGGCTCTACGACCAACGACGCTTCGAAGTCCCGAGCGAGAAGATCTCCAACAACATGAAGTTGGCGATCGTCTCCATCGAGGACCGACGGTTCCCCGATCACAAGGGCGTCGACTGGCAGGGAACGCTGCGCGCCTTCCTCACCAACACGACAACCGGTGAAGTGCAGCAGGGCGCGTCGACGCTCGATCAGCAGTATGTGAAGAACTACCAGCTGTTGGTCGTGGCCAAGACGGATGCCGAGCGTCGCGCTGCCATCGAGACCACCCCGGCCCGAAAGATCCGCGAGATCCGGATGGCATTGACACTGGACAAGGAACTCACGAAAGACGAGATCCTCACCCGATACCTGAACCTCGTCCCGTTCGGCAACGGATCCTTCGGCATTCAGGACGCGGCTCAGACCTACTTCGGCGTCGATGCCGCAGATCTGAGCGTTCCGCAGTCGGCAATGCTTGCCGGCATGGTTCAGTCCAGCTCCGCACTGAACCCCTACACGAACGTCGAAGGCGTCACCGAGCGTCGTAACACCGTGCTCGACACCATGATCACGAACATTCCGGATCGCGCCGACGAGTTCCGGGCTGCGAAGGAAGAGCCCCTCGGCGTCCTGGAAACTCCCAACAACTTGCCGCGCGGCTGCATCGCCGCAGGCGATCGTGGTTTCTTCTGCGACTACGCACTGAAGTACCTCTCGGACGCCGGGATCACCCGTGACCAGATCAACGACGGTGGGTACCTCATCAAGACCACTCTCGACCCGCAGGTGCAGGCATCAACCAAGGCCGGCCTGAATGCGAACGCGAGCGCCAACCTCGACGGCATCGCCAACGTCATGAACGTGATCAGGCCCGGTCAGGATTCACACAAGGTCATCGCGATGGCCAGTAGCCGCACGTACGGACTCAACGCGGACGCCGACGAAACCGTCCAGGCGCAGCCGTACTCACTGGCCGGCGACGGTGCGGGCTCCGTCTTCAAGATCTTCACGACGGCTGCGGCGATGGAAAAGGGTCTGGGCATCAACGCGACCCTCGACGTACCCAAGCGCTTCGAAGCCAAGGGCATGGGTAGCGGCGGCGCCGCAGGTTGCCCGGTCTCGACGTACTGCGTGGAGAACGCGGGCAACTACCCGCCGACGCTGTCCGTGACCGACGCGCTGGCTCAGTCCCCCAACACCGCTTTCGTCAAGCTCATCGAGGCAACCGGTGTCACGCCGACGGTCGACATGGCTGTCCGTCTCGGCATGCGCTCGTACGCCGATCCGAACACCTCGGGCTTCGACGAGCGCAGCATGGCCGACTTCCAGAAGGAACAGAACCTCGGTTCGTTCACCCTCGGCCCCACCTGGATCAACCCGCTCGAACTCTCCAACGTCGCAGCCACTCTCGCCTCGCACGGCAAGTGGTGCCCGCCGAGTCCCATCGATTCGGTCTTCGACCGCTACGGCAAGCCGGTGGCCGTCACCGAGCAGGGCTGTGAGCAGGTTGTCGAGCCCGGCTTGGCAGACACCCTCGCCAATGCCATGAGCCGCGACGACGTCGGCGCCGGTACGTCTGCCGGTGCCGCGAGCAGCGCCGGATGGAGCCTGCCGATGTCGGGCAAGACGGGTACCACCGAGACTCACAAGTCCTCGGCGTTCCTCGGCTTCACCAACAACCTCGCTGCTGCCGTCTACATCTTCGGCGACTCCCCGACGCCCGGCGAGATCTGCTCGAGCCCGCTGCGCCCCTGCTACAGCGGCAACCTGTACGGCGGTACCGAACCGGCGAGATCCTGGTTCGCGGCAATGAACCCGGTCGCCAACAACTTCGGGCCCACCTCGCTGCCCCCGATCGACGAAAAGTACGCACGGGGATCACAGAACGGCCAGGTTCCCGAGGTTGTCGGCCTGAGCCAGTCGGCCGCAACGTCCCGGCTTCAGGCATCCGGCTTCACCGTCAATTCCGTGACGACGGCATCCGGAGCGCGCGCGGGAACGGTCACCGGAGTTTCGCCGTCCGGGTCCGCAATCCCGGGTTCGACCGTCACGATTTACATCAGTGACGGTTCCGTAAGAGCTCCGGCTGCACCCGCATCCCCCGCGGCCCCGGCACCGGGCGCAACTCCCCCGGATGCGACTCCGCCCGGAGGTGAACCCGCACCGCCTGCGGGGACTCCGCCGAACTGACGGCCCTGAAACAAGAACGGCCGCGATCTCCGAGTAATTCGGAGATCGCGGCCGTTTTCGGTTCTGGAAGCGCGCTTCTACAGGCGGGACTTCACTGCTGCAGAGATACGTGCGCCGTCGGCCTTGCCCTTGGCCAGAGCGTTGGCGGCCTTGATGACCTGGCCCATCTGACGCATCCCGGGACGCTCACCGAGCTCCTCGGAAACCTGAGCAAGGGCCGTGTCGACGACGTCGACAAGCTCGGCGTCGGTCAACGGCGTCGGCAGGTACTCGTCGATGATCTGAGCTTCTGCGCGCTCTTTCGCGGCAAGCTCACCGCGACCGTTCTCGGTGTAGATCTCGGCTGATTCGCCGCGCTTCTTCGATTCCTTTGCAAGGACTTTGATGATCTCTTCGTCGGTGAGGACTCGTGCTTCCTTACCGGCTACCTCTTCGGTCTGGACGGCTGCCATGAGCATCCGAAGGGTGGCTGTACGTAGCGGATCCTTCGCCTTCATGGATGCAACCATGTCGGTTCGGAGGGTGGCTTTGAGCGATGGTGTCGTGTCGGACATGGTGGAAACGCTACGCGCTCGGCGTTTCGCGCGTGCCGATAGTTACCTCCGCCCGGACACAATTCTCTGTGAAATAGCTGTAAAAGGCGGCGAGAGCGACGCAGAAGAACGCCACACCCGTATCCTTGAGAGGTGTCTTCCCAGTTCCGCACCAATCTGACCCGCACCGCACTTGGTGCCGCGGGCGCCGCTGCACTAGGGATCGGGTACGCATCCGGCATCGAACGCAATGCATTTGCACTGCGTGAGGTGACGATGCCAGTCCTGGCGCCCGGTTCGTCGTCGCTGCGGGTCCTCCATCTCAGCGACTTGCACATGATGCCGAACCAACGGTTGAAACAGAATTGGTTGCGTGAGCTCGAAGGCCTCGACCCCGACCTCGTGGTCAACACCGGCGACAATTTGTCGCACCAGCGCAGCGTTCCAGCAGTGGTCCAGGCGCTCGGAGATCTGTTGGCTCGACCGGGTCTGTTCGTCTTCGGCAGCAACGACTACTTCGCCCCGAAACCGAAGAACCCACTGAGCTACATCTTCAACAAGGACAAGCGCATCACCGGGGATCCTCTCCCCTGGGGCGACCTGCGTGCTGCCTTCACCGAGCGTGGATGGCTGGACATGACCCACGTGCGCCGCGAACTCGAAGTGGCCGGTATTCGCATCGCGGCCGCCGGCGTCGACGATCCGCACCTGAAGCGCGATCGCTACGACACCGTCGCCGGAACACCCAATCCCGTCGCCCAGCTCAAGCTCGGCCTGACGCACTCGCCCGAACCGCGAGTTCTGGACCGGTTCGCCGACGACGGCTACGACCTCGTGCTCGCCGGCCACACACACGGTGGTCAGCTGTGCCTGCCGTTCTACGGCGCGCTGGTCACGAACTGCCAGATCGACCGATCCCGGGTCAAGGGGCCGTCCAAGTGGGGCGCGCACACCCAGCTGCACGTCTCCGCGGGCATCGGCACTTCGCCGTGGGCGCCGGCACGCTTCTGCTGCCGCCCCGAGGCAACTCTGCTCACTCTGGTTCCGGCTACCAGGCGCGAACCCGAGCACGCCTCCGCGCACAGTTCCGCAGAGTCTCCAGCGTCGGTTCTACGCAACTGACCTGCGGATTTAATGTCAGTCGGCTCGGTAATGTAAGCTAACCGAGGTTCGACACGGGGTGTGGCGCAGCTTGGTAGCGCGCTTCGTTCGGGACGAAGAGGTCGTGGGTTCAAATCCCGCCACCCCGACAGAACTAGAAGGCCCTTGACCTGCCGATACGGTGGTCAAGGGCCTTCTTTTCGTTCATGCAGCAGGATATGCAATAGCGACGTACTGCACGAGGGCAGCGACCCTGGCCGCAGCCTCATGTTGCATCGTTGGTCGCACGCGCGCGTAGATGTCCACCGTCGTCGTGATCGTCGAATGCCCCAGTCGCTCCTGCACCATCTTCGGGTGCTCACCCGCCTCCAGCAGCAACGAGGCGTGCGTTTGCCGGCCACAGGCAAACCAACGATCGGACACCCCCCGCTCCTCTAATACTGCGTTGCGGTTCGGGGTGCGGTGCCCGGGTTCAGGCACGTCGCATGAACGAACCGCCGTCCAAGGGTAGGTCGTCGTTGACCGGCGCTCGGTTAGCTCGTCGCAGCGCATGAGTTTCGGGTGCAGCGGGCGTCTGATTGAACGCGTCCATTGCCCCGGCGACGCGAGGGTCGTGAAGGAGCGGGGCGCGTAGTTCCTGCGCGGTCGCCGCTGCTGCCGCTGAAGCGGTTCGGTGGGCCTGGGTGATCGAGGCGGAGAGTGCAGCGGCGCCGGCGCGGAGGGAACTCTCGGTCAGGTGCAGGTCGGTGATCGCGCCGTACGCATCAACCTCGACGCTGACGGCACCGCCTCCAGCATCTGCGCGGGCGCGCACTTTCCCGACCTCGGTGTCGACTTGGCGGGCGAGGACGGTCAACTCGGGAAACGAGGATGCGGGCCCGGTCATGATTGATCGATCTGCATAGGGGAACTCGGGCGATCGGTCGCATCTGGGCGCGGGAAACAGGGTGATGTGCCCGAGATACTGAGCGACCCATATGCCTTGTCGATCACTATCTTGTAGCCGTCAGGGGTGTACGCACTGGTGATCGGAGAGTCACCGCCAGCGGTCTCTCTTATTGGCCAGTCGTTGCTGGACCACGCCGTGATCGCCGCGTCCCAGACCGCTTCCACGTCATAGCTTGGCCCACCGCGAACGTAGTACGCGACACTGAAATCGACATCGGTGTTCTCGCTGAGGTTGCTGTCGTCGCACGGGATCAACGTGCCCGCGCTGAGAGTGTTTGACGGGTCGGCCGCGCCAGCTCGAGAGAAATACGTGCCAGCGGGCAGCGCGCTCAGCGTGCTGGTCAGATGCTCGATGGTCGAGGACTGCGCGATCGTGCGCGTGAGGTTCGGGTCAGGGTCGATTGTCACGGCGTTCTCCTTCGAATTGCATGCGCACAGGGTCAGTACGGAAAGGGCTACCGCTGCGATTTGTCGATGAAGTCGGTATGGCTGAGGCTTTTTCACGGTGCTCCTAGTCCGGCGATGACGTGTCCGAGCCCACGCAAGGCGGGGTTGTCGCGATCCCAATATTCGCTGTGAGCGGCTGGGCTGGGGAGCTCACCGAGCAGTCCGGCGTCGATCCCGGTCCCGGGAGCGGACTCGACGACAGTGGCACCGAATCCGATCAACGGAAGATCGTTCGCGGGATTCGCGCCATGCGCGAGACCGCCGAACACGTCACCGATCATCGGAACCGGATCATTGGCCGCGGCAGTGGCGTACACATGGCTACCGTTCTGTTCGGGGTCAATGCCCTCGAGGGAGAGTCCCTCGACCCGGTCCATTCCCACTCCGGGGCTACCCACGAAGAACAGATCATCCGCATCGATCGATCGTCCGTCCGAGGCCGCAGCGCCGATCACGGTGGAACCGTAACTGTGCCCGATGACCGTGTTGTGCGAAGGCACACCATCATGGGACGCGCGAAGGCCGTCTTGGAACCGGCCGAGCGATCCCGCCCCACCGTCGGCATACCCGTCGAGCCCTGCATGTGGGATCGATTGCGGCGCATCGTATCCACACCAGGCCATCACCGAAGTCGACCCGAAAGTTCCGGCCTTTTTCCAACGCCTTTGTCCCGAATCCGACCGCCGCCCGCTTGCAGTACTTCGTTCCCCACCCAAGCCCCCCGGCTTCGAATCGACATGCGAAAAAGCAGCGTAACAGCGCATTGCCTGGAACCCTTGCCGGTTGCCGCACTGCCGAACATGGCGGGCCCCTGCAGTCAACGCTGCTACGCCACTCAGACACCGGGATAACTGGCTCGACGCAGCGACGAGTAGAGCCGTTCGGCCGGCGCGAGACATTCACTATCCTGACGTCAGAACCCCCGACGATAAGGTGAAGCCGTGGCATCCGAACCAGACTTTGCGCACAATGACATGGCGAGCCGTAGCCGACGCGAGAAGGCTGTCGTCCTTGCCAAGTTCGCCTGGGACCGCGATATCAACAGTGCAGAGTTGCTCGACATGCCCGACGATCGGCTGCGCAAACTCGCGCGAGCGGCCGGCGCCAATCCGCCGAGCACGCGGGAGACTTGGACTATCGCCGCCAGTCTGCTCGATGAGAAAGCTGTGTGGTCAGCCGCTAACCCAGACCGTCCCGAGGCTCAGCGTGAGCATCCCGACGAGAAGATCATGTGGGTGAAGAAGCCGATCGAGCCCTGGCTGTGACAGCCGAATTGAGCGCAGCTGTGACAGCCGAATTCAGTGGAGCTGTGAACCGGTGATCGGGCAGGTCGACGAAGTAGTTGTGGATTGCTCCGCACCAGCTCAGTTGGCGGAATTCTGGGCCGGGGTCCTCGGTGGACAGCCTGTAGAGCGGAGCGAGGAGTGGGCGTTTGTCGACCCACCCGGATGGACTCGCCTCGCCTTCCAACGCGTACCGGAATCAAAGCTGACGAAGAATCGCTTGCACATCGACGTCAGCGTGGATGACGTCGTCGCTGCAACCGAGGCTGCCGAGCGCCTCGGCGCAACTCGGGTCGGCAATGTTCAGGAAGACCCGGCCGGTACCTTTCAGGTGCTGCTGGATCCCGAGGGAAACGAGTGGTGCGTCGTCCGAAGTATCGGAAGTTGATTCACACCCCCGCTACGGTTTCGCGAGCCCAACGGTAGTCGGCCTTACCGCTGGGTGAGCGGAGGATGCTGGGCACCAGCACGATCGACCGGGGAATCTTGTACCCCGCTACGTGGGTGCGGCAATGCTCCGACAATGATTCCGTCGCAACATCTTCGAACCCCGGTCGAACCTGCACCACCGCGGCGACCTTCTCACCGAATCGAGTGTCGGGCGCACCCGCCACCAAAGCGTCGAAAACTGCCGGGTGTGTTTTGAGTGCCTGCTCGACTTCTTCGGGATAAACCTTCTCGCCTCCGGAGTTGATGCACATCGAACCGCGCCCGAGCAGCACGATGGTTCCGTCGGCTTCCATCGTGCCCATGTCCCCGAGTACCGCCAGACGCACCCCGTCGACGACGGGAAAAGTTGCAGCAGTCTTCGCGGGGTCGTCGAAGTAGGCCATGGGAACATGGCCGGCCCTGGCGATGAATCCGACTGTGTTCGAGCCTGGTTCGATGCGACGGAATTCGTCATCGACAAGAATCATGTTGGGGTTGGAGCGAATTCGCTTGGAACCGTCTTCTCCGAATTCGACGACGCCGTCGTTGCCGGATTCCGAAGCACCGAATGCATCCTTGATCACCAGCCCTGGCAATCGGGTTGTCAGTTCTGCCTTCAGGTTCGGGGAGAACAATGCGCCACCCGAGCCGATCAGTTGGAGAGTCGAAAGGTCGTAGCGCCCTTCGCTTGCGGCGATGGCGTCGGCAATCGGTTGAGCAATCGCGTCGCCGACGACGGTGATTCCGGTGATCTTCTCGGCCTCGACCAGTCGCAGCACTTCCATCGGATCGAAGCTGCGGGTCAGCACTCGGGGAGCTCCCATGAGAAATGCCGTGAGCAGTGAATAGATCGCGGCTCCATGCATGAGCGGCGGGATGAGTAGCAGCACAGTCGGATCGGTGTTGGCTACGGCCGCGTCCACAACCTCTTCGAGGCTTCGACGCGGCGGCCCGCTGAGGTTCGCTCCGGACAGCGCGGCGAAGAAGAAGTCCTCGTGCCGCCACACCACACCCTTGGGCATTCCGGTTGTACCGCCGGTGTAGATGATGAAATGGTCGTCGTTGCTGCGAGGGCCGAAGTCGCGGGTATCGGCCTGCGCCGCAAGGGCGTTCTCGTAGTCGTCGCCGACGATCAGCACGTGGGTGATCTCCGGACACTGCGGAACCACGGCCAGTGCCGTCGGCGCGAATTCTGCCTCGACCAGCAGTGCCACCATCTGGGAGTTGGTGTAGATGTACGAGAGCTCGGCATCCGTGTAGCGAAAGTTGACGTTGATCGGTACCGCTCTGATCTTCAAGCAGGCAAGGAGCGCTTCGACGTACTCGACGCAGTTCCGCATGTGAATACCGACATGCTGGCCCGGTTCGACGCCCACCGACTGCAGATGATGAGCGAGTCGGTTCGATCGCAGTTCGAGTTCGGCGTAGCTCAACCGCACGTCTTCCAGAATCAAGGGAACCCGATCGGGGATCGCATCGGCAACGGCCTCGAACAGATCGGCAATGTTCAGGGTCATCGAAATCCTCACTACACGCGTCTTCGCTTACCAGTACAGGTCTTTCGCGAAGCTAACACGTTGGTCACACCCTGTTGCCCGAATTGCGTAGAGGTCCCGCTGAGCGAGACCTGACGCGCCCTTCACCTGGTATCGACGGTGCGGATACCTCCCTGACCAAGCCATATGGACGGAAGGTAGGGTAGCCTAATGCACTCACGCACCACTCTCCGGAGCCGCACGTCGGTCCGGGTCGCCATGGTTGCCCTGGCGACTGTTTTTGCCGCTACGGCCTGCGGCTCTACCGACGCCGGCGGCAACGCAAACGGCAACACCGATGTCGCGACCGGCGGCAAGCTGTTCAGCACCGCCGACACGGAAACCGCGAAGCTCGGCAGCGATGCCGCGCCCGGCGAGTTCCCGCGCACGATCACCCATGCTCTGGGCGAGACCACCCTCGAAGCCAAGCCCACCCGCGTCGTCGTGCTCGACAGCGGCGAACTCGACGAGGTTCTTTCTCTCGGGATCACCCCGGTCGGCATCGCCAGCCCGGAAAGCGCCGCCGGTCAGCCGTCGTACCTCGCCGACAAACTCGTCGGAGTCCCCGACGTGGGCACGACCAACAACCTCAACCTCGAAGCGATCACCGCACTGCAGCCCGATCTGATCCTCGGCAGCAAATTACGCCAGGACAAGCTCTACCCGCAGCTCGCAGCAATCGCGCCGACGGTCTTCAGCATCCGCCCCGGCTTCCCGTGGAAGGAGAATTTCCTCCTTGCCGGTGACGCACTCGGCGAAGAGACCAAGGCTGAGCAGGTTCTCAACGACTACCAAGAGCACGCCGACAAGGTCCGTGAGTCGATCGACGGTTCCCCGACAATTTCACTGGTTCGCTTCATGTCCGGGAAGCTGCGCCTGTACGGCAATCTGTCGTTCATCGGCGTCATCTTGAAGGACGTCGGTCTGCCCCGCCCGGCGATCCAGGACATCAACGAACTGGCCGTCGAGGTCAGCCCGGAAACGATCACCGAGGCGGAGGGTGACCGAATCTTCTTCTCCAGCTACGGAAATCCCGCCGACACCGGCCAGACCACGGTTGTTGCCGGACCGCTGTGGGCCAGCATGGACGCAGTCAAGGAAGGACGCGCCACCGAGGTGAGCGACGAGACCTGGTTCCTGGGCCTCGGCCCGACAGGTGCCGGCCTGGTTCTCGACGACCTGCAGGCCAAGCTCGGCAAGTAGCCGTCACCTAAGCCAAGACCGCCGCTCGACTCTCCGGAGTCGAGCGGCGTTTTTTGTTCAGCGGTTGTCCTGCTCGAGGTGTTCGTTCATCGTGGAATGCAGATCGACGAGAAATTCCTCGAATCGACTGAGCAGTTCGGGCGGGTACTTCGCCATCATGGCGTCGAGTCGCACAGCAAGGGGCCCGAAGAACTCGTCCGCCAGATCCTGCACATGCGCACTGCTGTGCAGCGTGACCACGCGGCGGTCTGCATTCTCGCGGGTACGGACGATATGCCCTGCCTTTTCCAGGCGATTGAGCAACGCGGTGGTTGCGCCCGACGTCAGTGAGATCCGCTCGCCGAGGCGGGCAGGCGAGAGCGGCGCCCCCTTCTCCTCGGCAGCGGTGATTTCCATCAAGGCAGTCGCGTCGGTGGAATGCAGGCCGAGCCATGACGCGAATCGATGGCTGAATTCGGTGAACGTCCCACCGTACGCACGGAATTCATCCATCAGCCGCTCCCGCTCCACGGAGATGTCGCGCGGTGCCTCCACCTCGGTGATCCCACCTTTCCTGTGCCAGACGGCGGCCGGTCGAGCCCAGCGCGCACGTTGACAACTTACCGCCTCAAATATACCTTCACTATAAAGTTACTTCACAATGGAGGTTTATTCGTGAACATCTCACCCACCACCCGCAAGTGGCTGGGCCTGATCGCCATCGCACTCGGCGTGGCACTGATCGTCGTCGACACCACCATCGTCAACGTCATAGTCCCCTCGATCATCGAGGATCTCGGGATCAATTCCGTTCAGGCTCAATGGATCCAAGAGTCCTACGCAATCGTGTTCGCGGCGCTGCTGCTATTGGTCGGCAGAGTTGCCGACCTGGTCGGCGCCCGTCGCATCTTCATCGCCGGAGTCGTCGTGTTCGGCGCAACGAGCCTGCTGGCCGGACTGGCACCGAACGGCGGCCTGCTCATCCTGGCGCGATTCCTGCAGGGCGTCGGCGCGGCCATGATCCTGCCCACCTCACTGTCGCTTCTGAACGCGATGTTCACCGGCAAAGCCCGCGGCCAGGCCTTCGCGGTCTGGGGCTCCACCATCGGCGCTGCATCCGCCCTCGGCCCACTGCTCGGCGGCTGGCTTGCCGAACATGCCTCATGGCGTTGGGCCTTCGGGATCAACATTCCGCTTGCTGCGCTCATTCTCATCGGCGCAGTGCTGTTCATCGCACCCTCGCCGCGCACCGCTGGACGCATCGACGCCACCGGAGCGGCACTGTCCATCGCCGGCCTGGGCCTGCTGGCCTTCGGCCTCGTCGAGGGACGGACGTACGGGTGGCTGACCACGAAGGAACCCTTCGATCTGTTCGGACTTTCATGGTCCAGCGGACCGTCACCGGTTCTGGTCGCGTTGGTTCTCGCCGTCATCTCGCTCGGTGCGTTCGCCTACCGTCAAACCATGCTCACCCGCAGCGACGATCCGTCGCGGGCGCTGATGGACGTGCGGTTGTTCTCCATCTCGTCGTTCCGCAACGGCAACATCGCGACGCTGATCATCGGGCTCGGCGAGTTCGGAATCGTTGCGGTGCTTCCTCTCTGGCTCCAGTTCACGCTCGGATACAGCGCACTCCAGGCCGGACTCGCGCTGGTTCCCATCGCCATCGGCAGCTTTGTCGCCAGTGGTGCGAGCTTCGGGCTGGCATCGAAGGTCTCGCCGTTGGGCTTGGTCCGTATCGGCCTGGCTCTCGAAGCTCTCGGTCTCGCCGGTCTCGGATTCATCGCTGCAACAGACAGCCCCTGGTGGACTATCGCCGCAGTGCTGTTCTTCTACGGCATCGGTGTAGGTTTCGCGACGGCGCAGGTTACCAACGTCGTGCTCGAGGAGATTCCCGAGCAGAGCGCCGGTCAAGGCTCCGGCATTCAGAGTGCGTTCCGCCAACTCGGATCGGCACTGGGTATCGCCGTCCTCACCACGGTGTTCTTCAGCACTCTCAATTCGACGCTGAACAGCGACCTCACCGAATCCGGTGTCGACCAAGCTCAGGCTGATCAGTTGACGCGGGCAGTCACCGACAGCGCAGGCGCCGCCATCGACTCACTGGCCGGCTCACCGAGCACTGCCTTCGTTGCCGACGCCGCCCAGTCTGCGATGACTCACGGCATCACACTCGGCGGATACCTTGCGGCCGGATTTGTCGTGGTGGGCCTGATCGCCACGGCGCTCATCCCGAACAAGCCGGCCCCGTCGACCGAGGAGGAAACGAAAGCAGCAGCCGACGTCGCCTGACGGTCGGATCGGTGCAGTACGGTGCCGGTATGCGATTGCCCTGGTCACGATCAGCACCGTCACGGTCGGCACAGTCACGGTCAGCACCGGTGCTCAGTGAGGCTGACATCGTCGCCGTACGTGAGCAAGCACGCGAACTGGTACTCCCAGGTTTCGCGACGTTCGAAGAAATCTGCGAAGCCGCCCGAGACTGTGTCGAGGGCGGCTTCGAGAACGACGAACTCGGCAGACAGATCGACGCGGGAGTGTGTGCGGTCTGGGACCACAGACTCGTGGAGCAGACGCAGTGGACGGCTCCCGGTGACTTCGAGCGCGTATCCGCAGCCTTCGCCGAACTCGAACGCAACGGCATCGTGGCCCGGATGAACTTCACCTGCTGCATGCAGTGCGGCACTACCGAAATCGACGACGAACGCACGCCGTCCGAACCCGACGAGAACGGGTATCCCTTTGCTCAGTGGGCGTACACGTTCTTCCACATGCAAGATGCGGAGCGTCTCGGCGACGAGCCGTCCGATCTCTACTTGTCCTACAGTGCGTTTCGTCCGGCCCACGATCTCGATCCCGCACTGATCGCCGCTGCCTTCGGCGGCGACGAAACCGCCAAGGCACATATGATTGCGCACACCGATCAGACCGTCGGGCGCCAGGTAGCCGACGCACTCCGAGCCCAGGGACTGAGCGTCGACTGGAACGGTAACAACAATCAGCGTATCCGCGTCACCGACGTACGTTGGCGCAAACCGCTCCCGCAGTAGGAGATTCAGCTGGGTGGCAATACGCCGTCGAGGAACGTATTGCTGAATACACGGTGCGGGTCGTGTTCGTCGAGAGTGGCGAGAGCGAAGTCCCAATTCCCGTCGCCACCGGCTCTGAAGGTGGCAGGCACTGTGCTGGTGAGGAATTCGTCGTCCTGGTACGCCGCCTGATCGGTGAATGCCCACCCCTTGGACCACTCCGGACGGAAAGTCGCGTAATCGCCGGAGTAGTTCGCGACCATCCACCGTTCCATCTCACGAAGGAACGCGGGCAATCCTGCCGTGCCAGGAATCGAGACCACGTTCATCCAGATGGCAGTGTCCCAGTCCTGACGATCCGCCCGCGGCCGCACCGCTGACAGATCCGGCACGCCGGCACTGTCGACAAGAACTTCACCATTGTCGTCGACCCCGCAGAGACGCACTTCGAACGGCATGTTGACGGGATACTGCCCCAGCGACGCGTAGTGCGTCATTCGTTCGTTCAGCCAACTCGTCATCTCGTGCACGACACGGCCGATGTTGGACCGCTTGGTGATCACTGCGCCACCACCGGCTACGACGCGCAAGGTTGTGTGCCGCAGGTAGAACAGAACATCTTTCGACCATCCCCACAGATCGTCGGTGTCGGTCAGCACCAATCCTGCTGCTACGGCTCCGAACTGGGAGGCACCGAACAGTGGTGTCGCAGCTTGAAGACCCTGCGCCACCATCCCCAACGGGGTGGTGACTTCTTCGGGAATCGCGTCGGAGAAGAAGTAGTTGTACGGCCCGCTCACTTCTCGGGACTCCGGCGGTTTGACCGGGGTCGGCGTCCAGACCTTGAGCCACGGTGTTTCGGTGAACGGGAACCAGATCGCTTCCACCCGTCCGGATTTCTCGACGAAACTCTCGTAGGTACGCCCTGGCGAACCCGGAGCAGCAAAGAGTTCTTGCCACGGAATGTCGGTGAAACTCTGGCATCGAAGTCGATAGTTCTTCCCGGCTTGCAGCGTCACGGAGGTGACGAAGGTTCGGCCCAGGTGGGTCAGGAAAGCCGTGCTCTTGTCATCTGATCGGTGAAAAGTCTTCAGTGCGTAGCGATTACTGCCTTCGTCCCACGCCACCACTGTGATCTCGGTGATCAGGTTGCTCAGCGATCCGTACGACTGACCAGGGGTGATCGTCTCCCCCGCCGCCGGATAGGTTGCCCCGTGGGCACCGATCGCCAGCGCCCCGGCGATGGACAGCTCACCGATCGCCGGAGAGTTGGCCCAGCCGAGCCCCTCTCGCTCGAGCGCTGTCAGAATCGCTTCGATGCTGGCCCCGGCACCCGCCGTGGCTGTTGCGGGCGTGCCGTGCTGCACCACAACCGAATTCAAGTTCGTCATCGTGTCGACCAACAGAACTCGATCCGAAGGTGCGCCGGGCACCACCGTCAACGGACTCCACCCGTGCATCGTTCCGCGCGCACGCACCGTGTAACCGTTGTCGAACGCCCAGTTCGCGAGGGTGACGACGTCGTCGCTGTGACGTGCCGTCGCCGTCCACACACTGTCGAGCATGATTTCTCGCGACCAGTTGACGTATGCCTGCTGTGACAGCGGAATGTCCGACGGAAATCCGGGCGGTGGCGCGATGGTCGATGCCGAGCCCCAGGGAACTGCTCCCGCCGGCGCCCAAGCAAGACCCGTAAGCGCGGCAGCACCGGCACTCGCTGCGAGAAATCCGCGCCGGCTCACACCGCCTTCTCCGGAGCTGCGCTCTGCCTTGCGTTCTGTGTGATGCACCACTGCCCACTCCGTCAGCCGACTCGGTTCATGTCAGGGACGAACGTAGAACAAATATGATTACGATGCCAGTGGTTCCGTAATAAAAGTTTTCCGACGCTTACTGCACCATCGGAGCGAAGACCGCGTAGATCGCTTCCGGGGCACCGTCGAACGCACTGATGATCAACCAGGCAGTCAGAACCGTCAGAGCCGGCCCGATCAGAACCTTCTCGAGGTTCCCACCTGCGCGGATGGACAGAAATGACGGCAGCCGTTGCTCCCACCATCGCTTGCCGCCGAGTGGGATCAGGGGCGCAAGAAACGGCACTCCCTCCTTGGTGATCGCATCGCCGAGACAGTGCGTGGCGCAGCCCAAGGCCACCGCAACACCTAGCCCGGTGGATCCGGCCTCGCTGGGATACCACTGCCAGGTGAGGGCCGAGAGCACCAACGCAACGGCAGAAACCGCGAGCCATCCCTTCTCCTTGGCCAATTCACCAGCCAATCCTCGGATCGCCAACCCGAGGCAGAAGAACAGCGTGATGATGATGGCGGGTTTCCCGAACTGAACCACCAGCGCAGAGACCCCGGCACCGAGACCCGCGGCAAACAGTGCGGTGTGCGTGAGCGTCCGATGTCCACCACGACGCTTGCCGTCCTTCTTGCCTTTCGTAATGCGGTAGAAGGTCACCGAAATTGCGTCGATGCCCTTGGCCAGAGCCTTGCTGAGCGGACCGAATGATCGAGAAACCGTGGACTGACCGGTATCGAGGTCGGGAAGCAGGGCAGCTCCGGCGCACACCCCGGCAAAGGTCAAAGTTTCCGCAGTGGATGTGGGCCCTCCCCAGTCGAGAGGCAACAACTCCGCAACCACCAACCCCACAGCAGCACCGGACATCGCGTGGGTGGGGCCCATGACCATGAAACACAACACCTTTCGAAACGCGCCCCGCGCCGGGCCGTACCGCACCCGGAGCAAGACACCACACACATGACGCCGTCGGCGACGGTCCCGGCATGCTCGCCGAGACCGCCCCGAACGTAGCAAGTGCTACCGACAGGCTTGACTACCCTCCAGACCCAGTTGAGTACGGCCGTACCGTTCCAGGTCAAAGCGGTTCATGCGGAGCTTTTTTCGCTCGTCAGCCCGCGGCAACCGTGCATGACAGGGCGACGCCTTCCTCCAGCGGAGCGACACCGGCCATGTCGAGCACCTCTGCCGGAACACCCTCGATCGTCGGAGCCCACTCGACGGTCGGCAATGCCGGCACCCCTTCACGCGCAACGAATGTCGCAGCTTCGCTCGGCACTTCGATAGTGACTGCGGCCGCACCGGCCTCCTCCGCGCGCACAACCTTGCCCTCGTCGATGAGCTTCTGCAGCTCCTCGTCGGAAATCGGCGCCGCGACACCACACGCTACTTCGGGAGCCACACCCAACTCGGCTGGAGCGGTCGCGATCGATCGCACCGCCACCGGAGACCCGTCGGAGATCGGGTTGGAAGCCCAGGCGATTCCCGGCGCCACGGCCATACCGAGGACCGCCACGGACGCCACCACCACACCGGTCCGGCGGGCCCGCTTGCCGTTCACTTTCAATCGCGTCATCGTTGTTCTCCTTGATCGAACGTTCTCGAATTCTCGGCGCGGTCGCATCCGAGAAACCCGAGGTTATGAAGCCAACACTGCAGATCTGTTGTCGGTTTCTTAGGAGTTGATGAGAATGCGGCGGCCCCCGCTCCGAGCGGGGCCCCAGGCCTTGATCCGATGGCACCATGGCTGGGGTGAGTACACGCGAGCGCATCCTGATCGTTGACGACGACGCGAAGGTTCTGAATTCGCTCGAACGTGGACTTCGATTGTCGGGCTTCGACACGGCAACTGCTGTCGACGGACGGTCAGCTTTGTCGTCGGTGAACAAGCAATGCCCCGCTGCGCTTGTACTCGACGTCAACATGCCCGGTCTCGACGGCGTCGGGGTCGTGACGGCATTGCGCGCGATCGGCAACGAGGTTCCGATCTGCGTACTCAGCGCCCGAAGTTCCGTGGGCGACCGTATCGCGGGGCTGGAAGCGGGCGCCGACGACTACCTCACCAAGCCCTTCGAGTTGGCAGAACTGGTCGCCAGACTCCGCGCTTTGCTTCGACGCACGACGCGGGCCACCCCTACCCTCGATCACCCGATCACCGTCGGCCCTCTCACCGTTGATCTTCGTGGTCACCGAGCACACATCGACGGTAAGCGAATCGAACTCACCAAAAGAGAATTCGATCTGTTGTCCGTGCTCGCCGAGCACGCCGGCATCGTACTGAGCCGGGCACAGCTCCTGCGCCTCGTCTGGGGTTACGACTTCGCTGCCGATACCAATGTCGTCGACGTCTTTGTCACCTATCTCCGCAAGAAACTCGAGGTCGACGGGGCGCCTCGCGTGGTCCACACCGTGCGCGGAGTCGGCTTCGTCCTGAGGGCCGAGCGATGAAGCGGCCGCTGTCACTGCAGACCCGAGTAGCCATCGCCTCGGGTCTGGCCGCTGGAATCGTGATTGCCGCGATCGGAATTGCATTCGCGGTCTTCCTGCGCGTCAACGGATCCGAACAACTCGAACGCACACTCGATTCCGTCACTCTGGGAGTTGCGGCAAGTGCACCGAGCCCGGCGTTCATCGAAACACCCACCGCAACAACACAACCACTTGTCGTCGACCCCGGCTTCAATGCCACGACCATCAGTGCGTTGGCTACCACCGACGTCCGCAGTCGGGATGTTCTGCTGCCCGGTGACAGCGGCGCCGCACTGGCCGTCAGCATCCCCGAAGACCCACTGACCCAGGCAATCCGTGAGCAGCAGGTCCAGGTGGCCGCTGCGGCGGTGGTCGCGATTCTCGCCGCGGCCGGGCTCGGCTGGTTCCTCACGGGCCGTGCCGTCCGCCCTCTACAGCAACTGACCGAGACCACCAGTTCGATCGGCAACAACCTCGACGTCGAAGGACTCTCGCGCCGGGCACCGTCGGTACGTGGCACGCGCGAAGCCGAAGAACTTTCCGAAGCAATCCACAGCATGCTCAGTCGCATCGAAAGCGATCGAAGCCGCACCGAAGAGGCGTTGGAGTCGGCACGCGATTTTGCTCGCGTCTCCGCCCACGAACTGCGCACCCCTCTGACGTCGATGCGTACCGATCTGGAAGTTCTCGCGACACTGGATCTCACGGAAAGCCAACGGCGCGAACTGTCCAGCGAATTGTTGGAGGCGCAGCGCCAGATCGAGCGCACCTTGACCGATCTGGAGACACTCGCCCTGGGTGAGGTGGCCGATCCCGAGGACTGTGCCGACGTCGACCTGGTGGAGGTTGCCGATCGCGCCGTCGCGGACGCCGGCCGTCTGCACCCGCAGGTCGACGTTCGTTTGAAAGCACCGGAAGAGCTTTCGGTTCAGGCCTTTCCCGCGGGCATCCGTCTGGTGTTGACCAACGCCGTCACCAACTCCGTTCGGCACGGCAATGCCGACGAAGTCGAGATCACCGTCCGATCAGGGGCTGCGACCGGTTCGGCGACGGTATTCGTCGACGACAACGGCACGGTGATCGCGCCGTCGGAACGGGAAGCGATGTTCGAACGATTTGTTCGTGGTACCGGTGCGGGCGACGCCGGAAGCGGTTTGGGTTTGGCCCTCGTCGCGCAGCAGGCACGGCTGCACGGCGGTAGCGCTCGCCTCGACAAGAGCCCGCTCGGCGGTACTCGATTGATCTTCTCGATCAACCCAATTCGACGTGCAGAGCCTCGAGCAGCGGCTTGGCCGCCTCGTCGAAGAATCGGTCTTGGGTATCTCCACCGATCTGTACCAGTGCCACATCGGTGAATCCGGCGTCCGTATATGCCTTGACCGCCTCGACGATCACATCAAGATCGGGACCACACGGAATGCTCTCAGCTACATCCTCTTTACGCACGAACTGAGTTGCGCCCGAGAAGCTCGCCGGCGTCGGCAGTTCGGAGTTCACGGACCAACCTCCGCCGAACCACCGGAACTGCTGGTGAGCTCGGGCGATTGCCGTGTCGCGATCAGGATCCCACGAGATCGGAATCTGACCGATGGTCCGGCCTGCGGGAGCCAATCCGTATGCCCGGCCGTGCACATGCTTCCACAGGTGCACCAGTTCCGAATCCGGTTGCACGGCAATCAAATCGTCGGCCATCGGACCGAAACGCTCGACGGACTTGTCACCGGACATGGCCAGTGCCAGGGGAACCGGGTTCTCCGGGAGATCCCAGATCCTGGCGGACTGGACGTCGAAGTACTCCCCCTTCCAGCTCACCAGATCTCCGGCGAGCAGTGCGCGAATGATGCTCACCGCCTCCTGCAGCATGTCCTGCCGAGTGTCGATGGACGGCCAACCCTCGCCGACCACATGCTCGTTCAGGCTCTCGCCACTTCCCAATCCCAGGGTGAAGCGCCCGTCCGCGAGGATCTGGATCGTCGCGGCTTTCTGAGCGACGACGGCAGGGTGGTACCTCACGGTCGGACAAGTCACGTACGTCATCAAGCCGACTCGCTCGGTGGCATGTGCGACTGCTCCCAGCACCGACCAGGCGTAGGGCGCATGCCCCTGCTCGGTCAGCCACGGCGAGTAGTGATCACTCATCACTTCGAAGTCGAAGCCGACTTCTTCGGCCCGAACTGCGTGGCGAACCAGTTCTTTCGGGCCCGCCTGTTCGGTCATCAAGGTGTAGCCGAATCGTGCCATCGCTGATCAACTCCTGGTATCGAGGCCTGAAACGAGTTCGGAGACCACACTGCCGTCGAGGTGGTCGAGAAGATCGCGAGCGTCGTCGTACACGGCAGCCGCACCCGCGCCTTCGAGTTCGTCGGTCGACATTCCGCCGCTGCGCACTCCCACAGCCACAACGCCCGCCCATGTCGCCGCCTTCATGTCCCAGACGGCGTCTCCGACCATGACCGCATCTCCCGCGTCGACACCTGCCTTCGCGAGCGCGACCTCGATCAGGTCCGGATCAGGCTTGGCCACGTCGACGGATTCCGAAGAGGTGGCGGCGTAAATCATTTCGTCGATGTCGAGCGTCCGGCGCAGCAACTCCAGTTCGTCGTCCGGCGCCGAAGTTGCGAGCACGACGTGCAGTCCGAGCGAGTGAACTCGGCGGATCAACTCTCGTGCTCCCGGCAGTACTCGGAGGCGGTCAGCCGACTGCCGGTAGTACTTGGTGTGAAGCTCCTTGGCCCGTGGCCCGCACCCGTCGATGTCTTCGCCGAGCAAGGTCTCCAGTAGTTGGTCTCCGTCCATGCCGATGCTGCGATGCACCCGCCACGCGTCAACCGGGCGACCTACCTCGAAGAACGCTCGCGACCACGCTTCTACGTGCAGATAGTTGGAATCGACGAGCGTTCCGTCGATGTCGAAGAGAACCGCACCTATTGCCATGGGAATTGACTGCCCAACACCTCGGTTCGCGAAACTTGTGCCCGAGCATTCTCCGCTCGAGAAGCGGATCATGGAGAGTGCGAACAGCAGAAGTGCACGTCGAACAGGGGTGTCGTCATGGAGTCAGTCGTTGTATTCCTTCTCGCATGCTTCGTCTACTGGTTCGCGCTGCTGTAGTTGGGAAGACGGAAACGGACCGCTGCCGGGAATCGATTTCCCTTGCAGCGGCCCGCATTCGGTACACCTATTCGATTGTCAGGTCAGCGGTTCACTGCCCTGCGCGTACGCCTTCTTCGACGCGCTTACCCAAATCTGCGTCGACGTTCTTCCAGTACTCGAAGACACGCAGCAGAACTTCCTCGCTGACGCCGGCAAGGGCGTGGCCGACGATGTTGCTCACCAGGCGCTCACGAGCTGCGTCGTCCAGAACTTCGCGGACCAGCGTTCCAGCCTGCGTGAAGTCGCCGTCCTCGGCGTGCTCGATGTATCCGGCGCGCACAGCCTTGCCGTCGAACGCCCACAGGCCTTCGTCACCGGCAACCGACGGATCGGCATGCGGTCCGCCGTACGAGTTCGGTGCGTACACCGGCGTCGACGGGGAATTGAAACTGTAACGCATGGCGCCCTCCTTGGAGTAGGAGTTCACCTCGTTCTTCGGGGCGTTGACCGGCAGGTCGGCGTAGTTGGTGCCGATGCGGTAACGATGTGCGTCGGCGTAGGAGAAGACACGGCCGAGAAGCATCTTGTCCGGGCTGAATCCGATGCCGGGCACCACGTTCGACGGCTCGAACGACGCCTGCTCGATCTGCGCGAAGAAGTTCTCCGGGTTGCGGTTCAGCGTCCACTTGCCGACCTCGATCAGCGGGTAGTCCTTCTGGGACCAAACCTTGGTGAGGTCGAACGGGTTGAAGCGGTAGCCCTCGGCCTCGTCGACCGGCATGATCTGAACGTTGAGGGTCCAGCTCGGGAAATTGCCGGCCTCGATAGCGTTGTACAGATCCGCGCGGTGGTAGTCAGGATCGCTACCGGCGAGGCTGTCTGCTTCTGCCTGCGTCAGGAACTCGATGCCCTGATCGGTCTTGAAGTGGTACTTCACCCAGAAGCGTTCACCCGCAGCATTGACCCACTGGTAGGTGTGCGATCCGAAGCCGTCCATGTTGCGCCAGGTCTTCGGGATACCGCGGTCACCCATCAACCAGGTCACCTGGTGAGCGGTCTCGGGGCGCAGAGTCCAGAAGTCCCACTGCATGTCGTGGTCACGAAGACCGGAGCCGGGCAGTCGCTTCTGCGAACGAATGAAGTCGGGGAACTTGATGGCGTCCTTGATGAAGAACACCGGAGTGTTGTTGCCGACGAGGTCGTAGTTTCCCTCTTCGGTGTAGAACTTCATCGCGAAACCGCGCGGATCGCGCCAGGTGTCGGGGCTGCCCTGCTCACCGGCGACGGTGGAGAAGCGGACGAGCGACTCGGTCTTCTTACCCGGCTGCAGGAACGCGGCCTTGGTGTACTGGCTGACGTCGTGTGTGATGACGAGTTCACCGAAAGCGCCGCCGCCCTTGGCGTGGACGATGCGCTCCGGGACACGCTCGCGGTTGAACTGCGCGAGCTTCTCGATCAGGTAGTGGTCGTGAAGGAGCACCGGCCCCTGAATACCCGCGGTCAGCGATTCGTCATCACTTGCGACCGCGATACCGAAATTGTTGGTGGTGGGCTTGGTCATGGCGAAGCCTCCTAGCGTTGTGGGCTGGGCGTCAGAGGAGCGGGGCTGCATCCGAGCCGAACGCATGGGCTGCATGCGAGGGGGCCGACTCGAAGGTTCTGGACGCATCAATTCGATTCTGCGAGACCGCGTCCGACTCGGTGTCGGATTCGGCAGAATTCTTCAGGCAATCTTGGCAACGGCCCCAGAACACGACCTCGGCTTCGTCGATTTCGAAGCCGTGATTATCGGAAGGTTCGAGGCAGGGAGCTTGGCCGACAACACAATCGACGTCGACGACCTTGCCGCAGCCGCGACAGACGAGGTGATGGTGGTTGTCACCAGTCCTCGTCTCGAACCGGGCGGGTGAACCCGCCGGCTCGATGCGTCGCAGCAATCCTGCGTTCACGCATGCCTTCAGCACGTCGTAAACGGCCTGTGTGGATACCGATCCGAGCTGCTGCCGCACGAGTGCTGCAACAGAATCGGCGTCTGAATGCGGTTGGGCTGTAACCGCATCCAGCACGGCGAGGCGCGGAGCAGTAACCCTCAACCCGACGGCGCGCAGTTGCGCTCGGGGGTCGAAGTCATGCTCTCCGTCTCGCATGTTTCCCAGTATGCCGCTTTTCTGGAATTAGTCAAGAAAAGGATTGCCTAAGTTGAATCGAGACCGGCGTCACACCCAGTGGCGTCACACCCAGTGCACCGCACCCGGTTACTCAGCCCAGGACGAACCAGATCGCCTTGACCGTCTCGTCCGTCTCGTTGCGCAACCGGTGGGGAACATTCCCGACCAGGTGTATCGCTTCACCCGCCTTGAGCAGCCGACGCATTCCGTCGATGTCGATCGTCAAAGTCCCTTCCAGCACGTACCCGTAGTCGTCACCCGAATGGGTCTGCGGTGCATCGCCCGGCGCGGAATCGGCGCCGGGCTCGTACTCCGTGAGGAGGAATTGGACGTGATGGTTCGCGGGAGTATTCGCCAACCGTTGCCAGCGAACACCCGACCGAAAGGTGAGGCAGTCGGAGATCCGCGGTTCGTGAGTCTTCGTTTCGGATGCGGATTCACGTTCCGGATCGACGCTGTTGCCGAGCAGCACGTCCAACGACAGGTTGAGTTCGGTCGCGATTGCAAAAAGCGTATTCACCGCGGCCTGACTCTGCCCCAGTTCGAACTGCGACAGGAAGGACGGCGATACGCCGAGCCGCCTCGCCAATTCACGAACCGGGATTCCCTGTCTCGTGCGTTCGGCACGAACCGTCTTGCCTACCGACGTCCCCAAACCGTTGTCCTCCGCCTTCTGTTTGCGCGCCGCCACCTTGGCCGGCGCCGACTTCTGCTGTGCCGACTTCTTCTGCGCCGTCGTCTTTTGGGGAGTCGTCTTGCGCGGTTGCGATTTCTTCGATGCAGCCGCTGTCGACTCAGCCGCCTTACGAGGTGGCTTTGCGCCGGTTGCCGTCATGTCCGAACTCGCTTCCGTAGGTCTCGGGGACCGCCTGTGCGGAGCCCAAGCCTAACGCTCGACGCAGGAGAAACTTCTGAACCTTCCCACTCTCCGTCCGAGGAAGCGACGCAACGGTCTCGACTCTCTCCGGAGCTTTCTGAACGGCAAATCCTTCGGACAGCAGGAAGATCCGCAGATCTCGAACGCTTGGCGGATCACCGTCCGGAACGACGAAGGCGCACGCGCGCTCCCCCAGTTCCTCGTCCGGATATCCGACCACTGCCACCTCTCCCACATTGGGATGAGCCTCGAGGGCCCACTCGATGTCGGCAGCGCTGAATTTCTCTCCGCCCCGGTTGATGATGTCCTTGATCCGTGACGTGATCCGGATCTGACCTGGCTCGTCCACGGCGGCTACGTCGCCGGTCCGGAAAAAGCCGTCCTCGGTGAACGATTCCTCGTTGATCGAGCTGTCGACGTAGCCGACGAACAGTTCCGGACCCCGCACCAACAGCTCGTCGTCTTCGCCGAGCCGGAATTCGTTTCCGCCGATCACCGCTCCTTCGTCCTCTGCCTGCAGGTCGATGTCACCGAAAGGATCACCCATGACGAGGGTCGGAAGCTCCGTCGATCCGTAGGTACGAACAACCGCCGTCCCCATCACGCGATGGGCCCGACGCACCAACTCGGGCGGAATCCCGGCCCCACCACACACGAATCGGGTCAGCTGGGATCGTCGATATCCGCCCTTCTCGTAGGCGTCGGCAAGACCACGGAGAAACGGTGTCGCGCTCACGGTGAACGTGCATTGCTCGCGTTCGATCAACGCAACTGCCTCTTCGGGAACCCAGCGTTGCATCAGAACTGTCGAGCAGGCTGCCGCTGCCGGCAGAACTACCGCATACGAAATCCCCGTGATGTGGGGTAACGGCGAAGGCATGAAGATTCGATCCTGCGAATCCACGCCGCAATGCGCGATCATGCTCGAACTCTCGGCCATCAGAGTCCGATGAGTGTGCAGCACGCCTTTCGGAGCGGAAGTGGTACCCGACGTGTAGAGAACGAGGGCGACATCGTCGGGATCCGCGCAGTGGTCGGGCCCGTTCGACTCCATCCCGAAGTCCAGGAAGTCGTCGAACGTAGTGCGCCGCAACCCACCTTCGCCTCGCGCCTCCACCAGAAGAACCTCTCGGCCCAGATCACGGAGCGCCGTCCCGAGCTCCTCGACGTGACGATATCCGCGGTATTCCTGCGGGGCGACGATCACCGACGGCTCAGCTTGCTCGATGATGAAGGACAGCTCGTGTGCGCGGTAAATCGGGACCACCGGAAGGAGAATGCCGCCGGCAAGCCACGTGCCCCAGGCCGCAACGACGGATTCCCACCAGTTCGGCAGTTGAACGAGTACCACTTCTCCGGGCTCGAATCCTGATTTATGCAGTGCGCCTGCAAATCTCGTCGACGCGTCCACCAATTCCTGGTAAGTCCACCGCACACTCTCGTCGACAAGGGCCAGTGCTTCGGGATCTCGACGCAGAGCGTCGAGAAGCATCTCTGGCAGCACCCCGCCGCCGGTCATTGCCCGCGGGCGGGTAGCGCTCAGCACGACATCACCCGCCGAACGGCTGCAACGATGTCGTCAGGTCCGACTTCCCACTCACGTTCGAGCACCGGCGCATAGGGCGCAGGCGCGTACCGTGCTCCCACCCGCACTACCGGCGCGTCCAGCGAATAGAACCCGGAATCTACTGCCATAGCTGCGATCTCGGCTCCGACGCCGAAGTCCACGACGGCTTCCTGGGCAATGACCATCCGGTTCGTCCGACTGAATGATTCGAGAATCGTCTCCCGATCGAGCGGAGCAATCGTTCGTAGATCGATGACCTCGGCATCGATCCCTTCCTCTGCCAACGTCTGTGCCGCGACCAAGGCGTGCATCGCCATACGCGACCACGAGACAATAGTGACGTCCGAACCAGGTCTCGTCACCGCCGCCTTTCCGATCGGAACCCGAAAATCCTTGCTCGGCAACAAACTTTTCTTCTCGTACAGCAGACGGTGTTCGATGAACATCACCGGATTGTCGTCCTCGATCGCCGCCCGCAGCAGACCGTACGCATCAGCGCCCGAACTGGGCATGAGAACAGTCAGTCCCGGGATGTGCGCCAACAGTGCCTCGAGACTCTGCGAATGCTGCCCACCCGATGATCTGCCGGAACCGAACTGCGTCCGCACCACCAACGGCAGGCTCACCGCACCGCCCGTCATGAACCGGAGCTTTGCCGCCTGATTCATCAGTTGATCCAGGCATACCCCGAGGAAGTCGAGGTACATCAGTTCCACGACGGGTCTACGGCCTGCCATCGCCGAGCCGACGGCGAGACCCATGATCGCCGATTCAGAGATCGGCGTATCGAGCACTCGCCCCGGATACTTCGCGGCTAATCCCCTGGTAAGACCGAAAACGTTCCCGCCGGCTACATCGATACCGGCAAGAAACACATCCGGATCGGCCGCCAGAGAGTCGTCGAGCGCCGCCTTGAGGATCTTGGACTGCGACACGGCCGCGCCGCCCGCGCCGACACCCACGTCGAGGCGGTCCGGCGGGTAGATGCGACGCGGCGAAAAGATGTACTCCATCACGCTCGACGCCTCCGGTTGCGGCGACGACCGCGCGAAACGCTCCGCTTCGTCGACCACCGCCCTCACTCGCTTGTCCACCAGATCGAGGACTTCGTCCCCGATGCCGAGCTCTCGGAGTCGGCCACGCGTCAGCGTCAGTGGATCGGCCGCGAGAATGTCTCGCGCCATCTCGTCCTTGTCGCGGTACACCTGCGGATCGCCCTCGTAGTGCCCGTGCACCCGCAGGGTCGTGACCTCCACGAACACCGGACCACCGCCGCCTCGCACCTGCTCGTACACGTGCCGAATACCGTCGGCGACCGCCTCGACGTCGTTGCCTGCCAGCGTGATCGATTCCATCCCGTATCCCGCTGCGCGCGCAGAGATCGGGACAGGATGCTGATCCATCGTCGAGGAAAACTCCGAGAATCCGTTGTTCTCGCACAGGAAGATGATCGGCAGTTTCCACAGCGCAGCCATGTTCATCGCCTCGTGGAACGCACCGGTCGCAATCGCCCCGTCACCGAAGAACGCCACCACCAGATCGCCCTCACCGCGATCCTTGGCAGCGAAAGCCGCACCGACGGCAATCGGCAACCCCGCGCCCACGATCCCGTTCGCACCGAAGATCCCCAAGCGGGGATCCGCCACGTGCATCGAGCCACCCCGGCCGTTGTTGGCTCCGGTGACCTTGCCCATCAACTCCGCCATCATCCGGTCGGGCTCGAGACCTTTTGCCAGAACATGGCCGTGCCCGCGGTGCGTCGAGGTGATGACGTCACTGACCCGCGCATGAGTGAGAGCCCCCACCGCGCACGCCTCTTGACCTATCGAAGTGTGAACGAACCCCGGAATGGTGTCGCCCTTGTAGAGCGCCGAGATGCGCTCCTCCATCACCCGGATCAACAACATCTTTTCGTAGGCACACAGAACTTCTTCGCCGTTCACGAGCCGGAACACCTCCAATAATGCTGCGCTCGTTACGAATACATGCGCAGTAGGTGAGCAGGACTATACCGACGGATTTTCCTTGCTGTCCAGTGACACTTGACAAAGGCTGTGAGGTGACTCACGATTACGGAGTACTTCGGATCCGCGACGATCCGCTCGGGGCAGTTGGCACGAGCGAACCGCGTCGATGCCGTAATACGCACGGCGACAAGACCGTCCGTTTTTTTCGTACCTACTTCCGTTCAGCTTTCACTCGTTACATGAGGAGTCGCGCAATGCGCCGTGAAGATGTCGAATTCTCCAGCGACGGAGTCACCGTTCGCGGTTGGCTGTACCGACCCGACACCGACGACGACGTTCCGGCCGTCGTACTGGCAGGCGGTTGGTGCTACGTCCGCGAATTGGTCATGCCCTATTACGCCGAGGCCTTCGTGACGGCCGGTATGGCTGCGCTGGTCTTCGACTACCGCAACCTGGGCGTCTCGGACGGTGAGCCTCGCCAACATCTGGACCCGAAGCAACAGATTCGTGACTATCAGAACGCGCTCAGCTTCCTCGAGCGCACTCCCGGCATCGACAACGACCGTCTCGGCGCCTGGGGAATTTCCTACTCCGGCGGCCACGTGATGATTCTCGCCGCGACCGATCCCCGGGTGAAGGCCATCGTGTCTCAGATTCCGGTGATCGACGGGTACCGCAACATGCGTCGGATCCACGGGACCATGGGTTATCGAAAGCTGTGGGACGCAATTCTCGAAGATCGCCGACTCCGCTTCGACGATCTGGATCAGCGACTGCACATCGCGCATGCGAGCGAGAACCCCGAGGAAGAACTGTCGTCCTGGCCGTTCCCCGAGACGAAGACGACCTTCGCGGCACTTCAAGCCACCGAAGCTCCTCTCTACCAGAACAGTTCGACCATGGAATCCGTCGATCTCCTGCTCGACTACGACGTCAACTACTTCGTACCCCGGATTCTCGACACGCCGTCGATGATGATCGTGGCCGAAGGCGACGACCTCACGTTGTGGGACTTGGAGATCGAGAGTTTCAACAACATCCCGACTCCGAAGAAAGAACTTGTCGTCCTACCGCACACGTCGCACATGACGCTCTACAGCGATCAGTCCAAGCTCGCAGTAGCGGCCGAACACGCTTCCCGTTGGTTCACAACGCATCTGCTGGCGAAGTAGCGAAATCTCCCGTTTCCTCCACACCTCGAGACAACCTCTCGAGCCCCCTCTTGTGAGACCAAGGATGTGATCATGCCTTCGATCGAATCGAAGATCGTGGACGTCGCACGAAACGCGACGTTCTCTCATCCACTGACCCGACGTTCCTTCTTCGCCGCAATGGGCGCAGCAGGCATCACCCTCGGCGCAGTGGCCTGCGGAGCAGGCGGCAGTTCCACCAGTACCGCCGCCGGCGGTGGCGCCGGCGCGGGCAAAGTCCAGGAAAAGACCCTCTGCCAGGTCACAACTCTCTCCAACGACTACTTCGTCGCGTTCTCGGACGGCGGCAAGCAGGCGATGGACGCGCTGGGCGTGAGCATGTCCTCGGTGGAGGACCAGGGCAACGTCAACACTGCGCTGGGACAGGTAGGCAACGTCCGCGCTTCGGGCGGCAAGTCGATCTTCGGTACTCCCGCCACCGAAGCTCAAGCGGCAGCTGTCACGAAAGCCTGCCAGGCAGCCGGGATTCTGTATGCCAGCTCGTACACGGCGCCCGCCTGGTACACACCGGCCGATGCGGACAAGTGGGTCCGCTTCATCACACCGCCGTCCACCAAGATCGCCGTCGCAACCGCCAAGGCTCTGTTCGACAAGGTCGGCGGCAACGGAACCATCATTCATGTTCCGGGGCAGAAGGGTTCGTCTTCCGACGATCAACGGACAGCTGGCCTGAACGCCGCGGCCAAGGACTACCCGGGAATCAAGATCGTCACCGCGTCGCCGGGCAACTGGACTTCGGAAGACGCGAGAAAGGCGTTCACGAACATCTTGCCCTCAGTGCCGGACTTCGTCGGGGTGTTCGCGCAGAACGACAGTCAAGCTGCAGGAGTCATCGCGGCACTGGACGCTGCGAAGATCACGGGCAAGATCGTGGTCGGATTCGACGGTAACAAGCAGAACGTCGAATACATCGCGCAGGGAAAGCAATACCTGACCAGTGCGACGGTCGGCGGACTCACGGCAGGAATTCTCGGTGTCACTATCTTCGATCAACTCAACGGCGTCGACCTGTCTCTGCCGGAGCGCTTCCTTTCACAGGGAGCACTCCTGGTGACTCCGGAGATCGCCGACGACGTACTGAAAACCGTGTACGCACCCACACTTCCGTTCGACTGGGCAAAAATGAGCAAGGCCCTGCATCCTGACGACTGGGACCCGCAGACCGTACTCAACCCGATCGATCCGCGGGAGTACTACGCCGGCGTATCGCAGGACCAATACACGCTGAACAGCGCGTGGAACTCTGCAGATATCACCGGAGTACGCACCGAGTACGCAGCTGCATTCCGCTCGGGCCCGTTGCTGCAGTACAAAGACCAACTCGTGGCCTGAGAATGAGTGATACGAAGGTGAGCGACACAGCAACCATCAGCTTGCGTGGGGTCTGCAAGAGTTACGGACCCGTTCACGCCCTCCAGGACGTCTCACTCGACGTCAGCCGAGGTGACGTTCTCGGCTTGATCGGTGAGAACGGCGCCGGAAAGTCAACGCTGATCGGCGTTTTGACGGGAACGGTGCGTCCCGACGCCGGGAGCCTCGATGTCAACGGGACACACGTGGAACTCGGTGACTCGCGTACTCTCCGCGAACTCGGAATCTCCGTGGTGGTCCAGGAACAGTCATTGGTCGATGCACTGCGGGTGTACGAGAACATCTATCTCGGACGTGAGGGCGAGATAGGTGGTTGGGGACCCGGCCGGCGTCGGAGAATGCGCGACGCCGCCCAGTCGCTACTCGACACACTCGGCATCGAGGGGCTGCGCGCCGACGCCGTCGTCGCCGAATTGACCTACCCGCAAAGGCAACTGGTCGAGATCGCACGCGCCTTCTCGCGGATCACCGACGCCACCGAAGCGCCGGTGATCCTGCTCGACGAGCCGACAAGCGCGTTGACCGAGACCGAGGTGGAAATCCTCTTCGCGTTGATCGAAGGGTGGCGCGATCGGGTGTCGTTCATCTTCGTCTCCCACATCCTGCAAGACGTCCTGCGGATCAGCACACGGCTACTCGTACTTCGCGACGGGCGGTCCATCGAAACGCTCTCCGCTGACGGCGTCACGGCCGAGCGACTGCACGAATTGATGGTGGGTAGCGAGCGCAGCGCCGACTACTACCGCGAAGGCGAACAGACCGGAGCACTGTCGACGAAGCCGTTGATCGAACTCCGAGATGCAAGCAGCGCAGGCGAGTTCGAGTCGGTCGATCTTGTTGTGCGACCGGGCGAGGTAGTGGGACTGGCTGGAGTCATCGGTTCGGGGAAAGCGTCGGTGGCTGCAGCAGTCGCGGGTGCGGAGTCGTTGTCGACGGGTTCGATTCACGTCGAAGGTACTGCGCACGAGCACTGGTCGGTTCCCGCCGCCGTGGCAGCCGGAGTCCTGTACGTCCCACCGGAGCGCGCCCAGGACTCCCTGTTCCGCAGCGCATCGATCAGAAACAACATCTCGATCGGCTTCCTCGATCTCCTCCGCCACCCGTGGACGCGGCTACTGCGTCTGCGCACCGAAAGGGAACGGACGACGCAGCTGGCCCGCGCGCTGCAGGTCAAGGCCCCGTCGTTGTCGACGCCCATCGGGGAACTCAGTGGCGGAAACCAACAGAAGGCGATCTTCGCTCGGTGGCAAGGTCGCGAATGCAAAGTGCTGGTCCTCAGCGATCCGACGCGCGGAATCGACGTCGGAACGCGAGAGGAGATCTACGGTTTGGTCCGATCGATGGCTGCGTCGGGGGTCGGTGTGCTGCTGTGCGCCGAATCTCTCGAAGAAGTGATCGGAATGTCCGACCGAATCGTGGTCATGAAGGACGGGGTCATCAGCGCAGAGCTGGCGGCCCCTGCAGAGCACAAGCCCGCCGAAGTCGACGTGATCAAGCACATGATGTGAGGAATGCAGTGACCCAGACACTCTCGAAGCAATCGCCGGCCAGCGATGCCGCAGCGCCGTCAGGCGCGCGCGGTCTGCTGAGTCGACTCGATCAGCACCGCAACATAGTTGTTCCGACGGTTGCGGTGCTGGTCCTGATCATCTATTTCCAGTGGCGCACGGAAAGTTTCATCACTGCGTCGTCCGCGCAGAACATTCTCAACCAGATGGCTTTCCTGACCGTGCTCGCGCTCGCCGGCACGTTTGTCATCCTGATCGGTGGTATCGATCTTTCGGTCGCGGCGACTGCCACTCTCGCCGGAATTCTGATCGCCACGTGGATCGACAAGTTCGGTGGCCCGTTGGCGATAGTCATGGTGATCGTCGCCGGGGCCCTGGTCGGACTGGTCAACGGACTGATCACGACAATGCTCAAGGTTCCGTCGTTCCTGGTGACGCTGGGAATGATGTCCGTACTCGACGGAATTTCCAACACCGTCTCCAAAGGCGGTCCTGTTTCCTATAATTCGAATCTTCTCCAGAGCCTGGTGAACGAGTCGATGATTCCCAACGTCCCCAACGGGGCACTGATCGCAATCCTGCTGACCATCGGCGCGACAGTCCTGGCGTTCGGTACGTCGTTCGGTCGCCACATGTATGCGGTCGGTGGCAACGAACGTGCCGCGGCACTCGTCGGTGTTCGCGTACGACGCACCAAACTTGCGGTCTTCGCGGTCGCCGGAGCCGTCGCCGCGATTGCCGGAATCATCTTCACCGGCCAGGCCAGCACCGGCGTCCCGATGGGTGCAGGCCCCAGCCTGCTCAATTCCATCGCAGCCGTGGTGGTGGGCGGCACCGCACTGTCCGGTGGCGTCGGCGGCCCACATCGAACGATCCTCGGCGCTCTCGTGATCGTGTTGCTGAGCGCGGGAATGGACCTGACCTCCGTCGACCCCTACACACAACTCGTCATCAAGGGCATCGTGGTGATTGCCGCAGTTGCCCTCACCATCGACCGACGCCGATACGGAGTGATCAAGTGACCACCAGAGCACGCACCACCGGAAGAGTTTCGGGCAAGGTCGCGTTCGTCACCGGCGCAGCACGCGGCCAGGGCCGGGCACATGCGATCCGCTTGGCCGAGGAAGGCGCAGACATCATCGCGCTCGACATCTGCTCCGACGTCGAAGGCGTTCCGTACTCGCTGGCAAGCGAAGCCGACCTCGCCGAGACCGTCCGGTCGGTCGAGGCCGTCGGTGGACGAATTCTGGCCGAGGTGGCCGATGTTCGCGACTTCACCGCGATCAAGGATGTCCTCGGCCGCGGAGTCGACCAGTTCGGTCACGTCGACATCGTCTGTGCCAACGTCGGTATCAACATCCCCTCGCCTACGCACGAACTCACCGAAAGCCAGTGGGGCACTGTCGTCGACATCGATCTCAGCGGCACGTGGCGAACCGCCAAAGCAACAATCCCCTACCTCATCGAACAGGGCGTCGGGGGCGCGATCATCCTGACCAGTTCGGCGGCCGGACTCAAGGGATACGGAAACATCGCGCACTACACAGCCGCAAAACATGGCGTCAACGGATTGATGAAAACCCTCGCCCAAGAACTCGCCCCCCACCGAATCCGGGTCAACACGGTGAACCCCACCCAGGTCGACACTCCGATGATCATGAACGACGCGATGTACAAGTTGTTCTGTCCGGACATCGACAAGCCGACCCGTAAGGATTTCGCCCCGTTGTCGCAAGCAATGAATGCGCTGCCCATCCCGTGGGTCGAATCCGTCGACGTCAGCAATGCCGTGCTTTTCCTCGCGTCCGACGAAGCCAGGTACATCACTGGCGTCGCACTGCCTGTCGATGCAGGCGTACTCGTCAAATAGCTCTCCGATCACCCACGTACACAACAATTTCAGCAACAGGAGGATCCCCATGACCGGACGATTCGAAGGCAAGGTCGCATTCATCACGGGTGCTGCTCGCGGACAAGGGCGTAATCACGCATTGCGGCTGGCGCAGGAGGGCGCGAACATCATCGCTCTCGACTCCGTCAAGGACAACGACACCGTGCCGTACCCCTTGGCCACGGAGGACGACGTCCAGGAAACAATCCGTCTCGTCGAAGAAGCAGGCGGCAAGATCATCTTCTCGCACGCCGACGTGCGCAACTTCGACTCGGTCAAGCTGGCCCTTGAAGCCGGGCTCGATCGCTTCGGTCACGTCGACATCGTCATCGCCAACGCAGGCATCCTCTCCTTCGGGAACGCGCACGAGTTGGACGAGGAGAAGTGGGGCGAAATGATCGACGTCAACCTCAGCGGTGTGTGGCGCACCGTCAAGGCCGCGATCCCCCACATGATCGAACAGGGCACCGGCGGCGCGATCGTTCTCACTGCCTCCGTTGCCGGGCTACGCGCGTACACGGGCGTCGGACACTATGTTTCGGCCAAGCACGGCGTCGTGGGATTGATGAAGACCCTCGCCCAGGAACTCGCTCCGCATCGTATTCGCGTCAATACCGTAAACCCGACGCAGGTCGACACCGAGATGGTGCAGAACCAGGCGATGTACAACCAGTTCGTTCCCGGCACGGACAATCCGGGTCGCGACGACTTCGCCAAGGCCTCCGGCGACATGATCCTCTACCCGATCCCGTGGGTCGAGAACGACGATGTCACCAACGCCGTCAAATTCCTCGCCTCCGACGAAGCGCGTTACATCACCGGCGTCGCACTGCCCGTGGACGGCGGCGTGCTGGTCATGTGAGTGCCCGACCAGCTCAGGAGACTCCTGTGAACCGAGTGACGAAGATGCCACCTCAGCCCTGTGCAGGGACGAGCGTCGCAACCACCCACGAATGTCAGGTTCGACGCGCCAAGCGCTCGCGAAATCGTGGATCGTATGCGGACGACCTCATCGACTTCGCAATCCTGTGGCGCCCGTGGAACGGTGCCACTGCCGAGGACATCTTCGTCACTTTCGGTCTGTCGCCGCGAACTTATTTCAACCGACTGCGGTCAGCGCTGAGCGGGCCGGCGGGATCGGACCTGTGCACGGCACTGAAAAAGGAACTCGCACAACTCGGCCCTGTCTGAACTCGTCGCCCGCCCGTACTCACTGCACCAGGTCGGAAATTACTTGACGATCCCCGGGAACAAATCCGGGCAGATCACCGTTGAACACCCTGTCGGCGTCCGAACAAGCCCCGGGCCCCACCCCTTTTGTCGCTGCGAGCGACCACCCGCCGAGAGGCGCCTGTGGGACGTCGACACCTAACTTTCACACCACACGACCAAGGCCGCCCGGTCACTGACAGGGGCGGCCTTGGTCGCTTTTCCGCGGGTCAAACCAACTACTACCTGTGCTTGGCTGCTCCCGTAGTCATTTTTCCGCCCAGAATCACGACGCCGTGATGGGTGCCCGCCGCCAACCAGCTCGGCAGTGTCGGCCCCTCCGACTCGATGCTCACGCGCGCGTATCGGAACGATCCGGTCAGCCTCGCCGACGCAATCGCCACACCGCCGCCGGATTCCGGCTGTGCAAACCCCAACGCCCCGGCAATCGGCAGACGCGGCCCGAACATCCGCGTGTCCGAGCGCACGCGCCATCCGTCACCGGCTGCCGTGAATTTCCGCTGCACGTCTCCGTCGAACTCGGCAAGAACCTTAGGCAGTTGCCAGTGGACCCGTCCGCCGTGCACCGACGGTTCCGAATCCACCGCGATGAAAGGGACCGCCATACGCGGCATCGGCCCGATCCGTTTTCCGGGCGCATGCAAGACGGGGCTGGCGAGGATCTCGCGATACGGACCGACCGGAGAATCGAGGTAGTCCACCATCATGGCCACCGTCATCGGGATCGTTCGACCGTCGGGCCCGAGCTCGCGCGCCGCCGACGTGCTGCGGTGCCACCACAATGTCGCGCGAACGCTAGCCGGCCATGGCGGTGGATCACTCACCGGCCAGTCGACGCGGTCACTTGTCGATTCAGGCACGCTCCACATCGGACACCTTCTCAGCTCGGATGGTCAGGGGAAGCCGCAAAGCTCCTGGTGCATGCGTCGGCACCACCGGATCGGACGGCAAAGTCGGATCGATACGTACGTATGGCTCGCCGGTCTCCGGGCGGGCGTCCGCGCCACCTTTGTTCGGCCACATCGCGCACGCTCGTTCCGCCTGCGCCGTGATGGTCAGGGAAGGGTTCACTCCGAGATTCGCGCTCACCACCGAACCGTCCATGACGTGCAGTCCCTCATGACCGTATGCACGCAGATACGGGTCCACGACGCCACTGGACGCGTCGTCACCGATCGCGCAGCCGCCCAGAAAGTGCGCCGTCATCGGGATGTTCACGATCTCGGCGATGGAACCGCCCGGATCGCCGTCGATCTTCGCGGCCACCTTCCGAATAGCTGTATGGCCCTGCGGAATCCACTGAGGAGGCGGATCACCCGGCCCCGGCCTGCTGGTGAGTGCGCGTCCGAATCGTTTGGTGTTCTTCGAGAGTTCGAGGGAGTTGTCGTCGGTCTGCATCACCAGCGCGATGACGGTTCGCTCGGACCAGTTCCGCACCGACAACGATCGCAAGAACGCCCCTGGGTGCCGGGCCGCGACAGCCAGGGTCTTCAGCACCCGGGGAGTTCGCCCACCCCCGTCACTCAGGACGGTCTGCAGAAGCCCTATTGCATTGCTGCCCTTGCCGTATCGCACCGGTTCGATGTGCGTGTGATCGTCGGGGTGAAATGACGATGTGATCGCGACACCCTGCGTGAAGTTCTGTCGACGCGACTTCGACGTTGCGGCCAGCACGGCCTCCGAATTGGTACGTACGACGGTGCCCAGAGTGTCCGACAGGCCCGGCAAGGCACCGGATTCCTTCATACCGAGCAGCAGTCTCGCCGTTCCGTACGTTCCGGCGGCAACCACCACCTGGTCGGCGGTGAACCGAACTTCTCGGCGGCGGACGCCATCCGTTCGCCTCGCCAGCAGGTGGTACCCACCGCTTGCCGCCGGCCGCAGGTCGGTGACGGTCGTGAGCGGATGCACTCTGGCGCCCGCCTGCTCGGCAAGATGGAGGTAGTTCTTGACCAGCGTATTCTTTGCCCCGACGCGGCACCCGGTCATGCATCCCCCACATTCGGTGCAGCCGGTGCGCTCGGGTCCCTTCCCGCCGAAGAACGGGTCCGGCACGGAAACTCCCGCCTCCCCGAAGAAGACGCCGACAGGTGTGGACGTGAAGGTCTCCCCCACACCCATTTCTTCCGCTACCTCCTTCATCGCCGCATCGGCGGGAGTGAAGGACGGATTGGTGCGAACACCCAACATCCGCTTGGCCTGGTCGTAGTACGGCGCCAGCTCGTCGTGCCAGTCCGTGATGTGCGCCCACTGACGGTCTTCGAAGAACCGCTTGGGTGGCTGATACAACGTGTTGGCGTAGTTCAACGATCCTCCGCCAACTCCGGATCCCGCCATCACCAGCACATCCGGAAGCAGATGGATGCGCTGCACGCCGTAGCACCCAATCCACGGCGCCCACAGATACTTTCGCAGTCGCCAACTGGTTTCGGGTAGCTCGTCGTCGGAAAACCGTCGACCGGCTTCAAGCACCCCGACGCGGTAACCCTTCTCCGTCAGTCGAAGAGCGGCGACACTGCCACCGAATCCCGATCCGACCACCACCACGTCGTAGTGCGTCGTGGTCATGCCTCTACGCTCTCGATCTTGCGAGCCGAGTAGTTCTCACGATCGAAATGCTCCAGCAGCGACCGGAATTTGAAAGTGAATGTCGGCCACTGCACCGAGTTGCGTCCCTCCGGATCGATGTACCAGCTCGAGCATCCGCCCTTGTTCCACACGGTGTGCTGCAACTCGTGCTGAATTCCCTTGTTGTAGTGCACCTGCACCGACTCGTTGACGTCGAGAGCATCCAGTCGCTCACGCTTCATGGTGTTCAACGCATCGTTGACGTACTCGGCCTGGGACTCGAGCATGTACACGATCGAACTGTGACCGAGGTTGGTGTTCGGACCGTACATGAGGAACAGATTCGGGAACCCGCTCACCGCAGTGCCTTTGTACGCATTGGGGCTTCCGTCCCAATGCGCGGCAAGTGTCTCTCCCCGTTTTCCTGTGATCAGATGCGCTACAGGAGGTTCCGTCGGCGTGAACCCCGTGGCGAAGATGATGGTGTCGACCTTGTGCTCGACGCCGCGTCCGTCGACCACTCCGTTTTCGGTGACCGAGACGAGCCCGCTGTCGACCAGGCTCACGTCCGCGCGGTCGAGTGTGCGCAACCAGTCGTTGGACAGGAGCATTCGCTTGCAGCCGATCGTGAAATCGGGAGTCAGTTTCCGGCGCAACTCCGGATCTTTCACCTGTCTGCGCAGATGGACGCGCGCGGCCGCCTCGAAGGCCGGCAGCACCCACGTCGCGTGCGACATCGCGGCACCGAGTAGCTCACGGAAGCCGTAAACCCATCCCCGCATCACCTTCTGTGTAGCGGGAATCCGCGAGTACACGGCCTTCTGTGCGGCAGGTAGGGTGCGATCCATTCGCGGGATCACCCAGGCCGGAGTTCTCTGGAACACGGTGACATGGGCCGCCGGATCGGCAATTTCAGGAACGAACTGAACCGCCGACGCTCCCGTTCCGATCACGGCTACGCGCTCACCATGCAGTTCGTGTTCGTGGTTCCACGTCGCCGAATGGAAAGTGGTACCAGAGAATTGGTCGAGACCGGGAAAGTCCGGAATCTTGGGTGTCGACAACGCCCCTGTTGCGGCGACCAACGTCTTGGCCGTCAAGGAGCCTCGGGATGTTCGAATACGCCACAGCGCCGCATCCTCGTCCCAGACAGCCGCTTCGAGTTCGCAGTTCAGGACTACTCGATCCTCGATGCCGGTGTCTGCAGCCACCTTCTTCAGGTAGGCGTAAATCTCGGGCTGACGAGCGAACGTGTGACTCCAATCTGCGCTCGGCGCAAACGAATACGAGTACAACGCCGTCGGCACGTCACAGGCACAACCGGGGTAGGTGTTATCTCGCCAGGTGCCACCGATATCAGCTCCACGCTCGATCAACACGACGTCCGCTGCTCGGTTGTCGCGAAGCATTCTGGCCGCCAAGCCCATACCCGCGAATCCGGCACCGACGATCAACGTTTCGACATGTTCGGGAAGCTTCACTTCTTCTCCACTCGGGATTGCCAGGCCGGCAACAGTCGCGCTCTGAGCGCGTCGTCGGCTTCGGATGTACGGAAAAGGGCTGAGACGGCAAGCCCACGGACGAGTTCGATGGTGAGTTCGACCGACTCGGAATCGAACCGATCACCGAACAACTCCGCGCTACCGAACTCGAGCGCCTCACTCACCTTGCGTTCGAGGGGCACCGTCGCCGCGTGCAGAACGGGATCGGTTCGCGCCGCGACCCACAATTCGAGGGCTGCATAGAAAAGCGGCCCGGAAAACGCGTCCGCCAGGACCTCGAGGCCTCGACCGCGATCCACTTCAGCGGTGAGGATTTCTTCCAGTCGCTTGTCGACCAGATACTCGACGGCCGCAACGACCAGCGATTCCTTTGTCGGAAAATGGTGCAGTTGCGTACCCCGCGAAACGCCTGCGCGGCGGGCGATCTCTTGCGTACTGGTCCGTGCGTAGCCCAGTTCGACCAGCGACTCGACGGCGGCGTCGAGCAGGCGCCCACGCATCGCGGCAGTTCGTTCGGCCTGCGTACGGCTTACTTTCGCGTCAGACGTGGTCTCGGTCACAAGACAACTGTAGAGCCGAAACGCAAAACAGTCCAGGCTGACTTCAAAACTTAGCCAGCCGATAACGCTATCCAGACCAACCGGTCAGCTTCCCTGATAACGTCTTCGCATCGAGAGGAGGGGATCGTTCGTATGTCGGAGCAAACTGCATTTCCACATCGCCGCGTAGGGCTGGTCGAAGACCACGAGTCGGTGGCTATCGGCTTGTCCGTGATGCTGAAGGACGAACCAGATCTCGAGTTGGTGTGCATCGCGACCACCGTGTCCGAACTGCTCGCTCAGAACGTCGCCTTGGATCTGGCAATTCTCGACCTCCGGCTGGCTGACGGGTCATCGCCCAAGAGCAACGTCGAGCAACTGCGGGCAGCCGGGCTCGAGACATTGATCTTCACCGGAGCAGAGAACCCGTTTCTCGTTCGCTCGGCCGCCCGTGCCGGTGTGCTGGGTGTTGTACGCAAATCCGAGCCGACTGCCGTCGTGGTTGATGCGATACGTTCCGCCGCGTCGGGAGGGCAGGTGGTGACGACGGAGTGGGCCGCCGCCATTGACGGGGATCCAGGTCTAGGTGAGGTGGGTCTGAGTCCTCGACAACTCGAGGTACTCGAACTTTACGCATCCGGAGAGAAGGCGGATCGCGTTGCGCGGCTCACCGGATTGTCGCCGCAAACGGTCAACGACTACCTCCAGCGCATCAGGCAGAAATATGCGGCCGCCGGACGGCCGGCCCCCACAAAGACTGATCTGTACAAACGCGCGGTCGAGGACGGGGTGTTGCCGATTCCGGAACGGACGAATTTCGGGAGCAATCTGACATTGACAAACAATGACCTTCAGTAATGAAGCTGTTTCGCTGACAATTACTTTCGCTAAGGCTGCCCCTGGAAATATGGGCATAGGAATTGATGTCTGGGACAAAGGGTCAACTTCGACTTACATTCTCCTGGTAAGAAGACGGCGCTGTCGGGGAGTCTGTCATTCCGCCATTCGAAAGAAAGACGAAACTCATGAGCGTCACTGTGGAAAACTGCATGGCACAAGAACCCCTCGGACCACACCTTTCGGAGCGCGAAGTCGAGGTTCTCAGGGCGTGGCTACTCAGTGATTCGAAGTCACGCGTCGCTCAAAACCTCTACATAAGCGTGGGAACAGTGGGAACCCACCTGTCCCGCATTCGCGAGAAGTATGCCTACGTTGGAAGGAACGCACCGACGAAATGCGAACTACTCGTGCGAGCGATACAAGATCAGATAGTCACGATCGACGAACTCTGACCAGACTGCCTCGCCCGTCCCTGACGGATGATTCAGCAGAGAGTCAATCAAGTGCTACCGATTCCACCTTCACCGACAAGATCCTTCGACTGTTCGGTAGATTCGTATGTACCGGCTACTTGTTTTACCTGCTCATCCTGATTCCGAATATCAGGGACGCAGCAGCAACCACCGCGGCCTGGTGGACACCGGTGGCAATCTTCGCGATATTCGGAACAGCCGTGGCATTGGGGCTTTCGACGTTCCTCCCCCAGACGATCTGGATTCGTCGAGCTGCCGCAGTCAATGCAATCGCCTACATTCTCGTTGCGTGCGCGTGGTGGCCCGCCTGGACCGGCGAACATGTCCAAGGCTTCGGGACGTGGCTCGCCAACATCCCTGGTGTCGCCGGGCTCGCGGCCGCAGCTGCATGGCAGCCTGCCTGGGCTCTGCTGTACCTCGGAGTTGGAGTCTCGCTTGTCCAACTGATCAATCACACCATCCGTGAAGCACCCCTGTTCTATCTCCTGATTCCGGACCTCAGCGCTGCGCTGATGTTCTGCACAGTTTTTGTTGCAGCGTCCGTCGTCGCACTTCGCACCGGACAAACCCTTGACGCCACCATTGCCACTACCCACGCTGCGGCCGCCGGCGCCGCGGCTGCAGCTGCCAAGGACGTCGAACGGGAACGTTTCAACGCCCTGATCCACGACACCGTGATGTCGACCTTGTTGGCTGCGGCGCGAAACGACTCCGATTCCACAGTCGCCGAGCAGTCCCGACGCACACTGACCCGCCTGGACCATCTTCGGTCTGGAGTCGAGTCCGCAGAACGATTGCACCCGGATGCGGTTCTCGCTCAACTCCGTTCGGCGGCATCGGAAGTTGACGAGAACGTCGCCTTCACGTCACACGTCGGGCCAGACGCCAACACTGCCGAGTTTCCGTCGGAACCGGTGAGTGCTCTCGCCGCAGCCTTGAGTGAAGCGCTGCGGAACAGTAAGAATCACGCAGGGCCGGACGCACGCCGTTCAGTCGACGCAATTGTCGAAGAAACTCGAATCGAGGTGACGGTACGTGACAACGGAATCGGTTTCGATCCGCGCACCGTACCGACACATCGACTCGGCATCGCCGTGAGCATTCATGCCAGGGTACGCAATATCCCCGGAGGTGCAGCGCACGTCGGGTCTACTCCGGGAGCAGGAACCACAGTCACTCTGTCCTGGCAGAGACCTGAGAGGGCTCCTCGATGAACAACGCCGCGGGGAGCATCACCGCCGGCAAAGACATCCGCGACCTACTCGGAATGCGTAGCAGATCCGCTCTCGTTCTGGTTGTCTGCTTCACCGTCACATACTCGATTTCCGCCGCGTACGGGACAAGCGGAGTCAAGTCCTGGTGGCCGCTGGCGGTCGCGGTACTCGTTGGGTCGGCAGCTGCTTTCTCCATCGTCCTGACCGACGGGGATCCCATGCCCCTGCCCCAGGGCATCCTTCTCAGTGCCACTGGCTTGGTCGCCTGCGGCGCGGTGTTCATGGTATTGCCGGTACCGGTGCATAATCCGGCACAACTCTGGCCTTTCGGAATGTGTACTGTCGTCTTCACCTTCATGTGCGTGCGGGGAAGAACGGGCTACGCCTGGCTCGGTGTGATTCTACTAATTGCTTCCTCGATTGCCTGGTCGACTGTCACAGGCCAAGGGCCGATGTACGGCTTTTCCGAATCCTTCGCCAACGTCGGGCCAGTCCTGATGTCGACGGTCTTCGCCCTCACGATTCGGCCACGAGCCAAGATGATCTTCGCACTACGCCAAGCATCTACCGAACGCATCGCCGCGGAAGCAGCCACTTCGGCAGTCATCGAAGAACGAGACGCCCAACTCGACAGACTCAACATGCTGGCCCGGCCCCTGCTCGAGCGGATTGCTTCAGGCGTGCCGATGAATTCCACCGAGAAATTGGCCTGTGAGCTTCTCGAAGCTCAACTACGTGACTCGCTCCGAGCGCCAGGATTTCAGAAGAATCACGTAGTCGATGCCGTTGCCCTTGCGCGGAGCCGTGGCGTCGAGGTGGTACTGCTCGACGACCACGGAATGGATGACGCGAACCCCGCTGTGCGCGACCGAATCCACTCGAGCATCGTCCGGGAACTCACCGCGATCACGCGAGGCAAAGTGACTATTCGGATCCTCCCACCACGGCGCACCGCCATGGCCACGATGCTGGTCGACACCGAGGACGTTCGACGAATCGAGTTCGATCACAACGGAATGCAACTGATACGACAGAAGGGTTAGCGGAGCTCGGCACCGCATCCGTGTCCGTCGATCCGACTACAGACAGCACCATCGATCCCTAATAGCTTTCGAGGAGAATGAGATTCACCGGGTCGATCACCAGGAGAAAAGAATGATCTTCGAACTGCGTCCAGCACATATCGCTCGCGCCCTCGCCGCGCTGTGCGCACTTCCGATTCTGTGGACCTTCGCGGTCGAGGGAATCACAACGACAACGGAATACGACTACAGCACAGGCGAAGCGTCCTCGTCGAGCGACCTGGGCTCCCAGATCGGAAGTGTCGCGATCTGGATCGTCCTAGCGATCATTTTTGCCGCCGGTGCATGGTATCTGGAGAAGCAGCGCATCGGTTGGCCGCCGGCGGCACACGAACAGTTGGTCAAACTGCAGCTCGCGTCACCCAGCCGAGACGAGTAAGGCGCCCTATCGCTTCCGATCACCCGCGCGGAGGAGATTACTGGGAACTGCATGGCCCACAATCTCTTCCGCAACGGCAGCGGCACGAATGCTCGCATCCAGGTCGATACCTGTCGCAATGCCCATGTCTTCGAGCATGTAGACCAGTTCCTCAGTCGCAATATTGCCACTGGCACCTGGAGCGAACGGACAACCGCCCAGACCGCCGGTGGACGCGTCCAGGTTTCGAACACCGTGCTGCACAGCCGCCAACGCGCAGGCAAGACCAGCGCCGCGAGTGTTGTGGAAGTGCACACCCAAGCCGAAGTCGCCCACTCTTTCGCCCACAGCGTCGATCAACCGTCCGACACGCCCCGGCGTGGCAGTACCGATGGTGTCCGCGATCGAGAACTGATCAGCGCCGAACTCTTTGGCCTGCTCCGCAATCCGCAGAACACGATCCGGATCGGTGGGACCGTCGAACGGGCAGTCCCAGGCTGTGGCCACGATGACCTCTACCCGCCCACCGGCGTCGTGGACGATCTGGACGACCTCTCCGATACGTTCGGTCGCTTGCTCCGTGGTCGACCGAGTGTTGGCTTCGCTGTGTCCATTCGATGCCGACACAACGTATTCGACGGTTTTCATTCCTGCGGCGACGGCCCGTTTCGCTCCTCCGATTCCGGCGACCAATGCCGAGAACTCGATGCCCGGCCACTGGTGCAGTTCTGCGGCCAATAACTCCGCGTCCGCCAATGCCGGCACAGCGCGCGGTGAGACGAACGACGTCGCCTCGATGCGCGAAACACCCGTCGCAGCCAGAGCTTCGACAAGTCGAAGTTTCTCCGCCAGCGACACCGGGTCTTCGATCTGCAACCCGTCCCGTGGCCCGACTTCACGAATACTGACTGCTGGAATACCCGCGTCAGGGACCGACATGTCAGATCACGCCCTTCGTTTTCAGTTCTGCCTGCTCGTCGTCCGAGAGTCCGAGGAGCCCACCCCAGACCGAGGAGTTGTCGTGACCCGGCGCCGACGCTCCCGCGTTGCGCACGGATCCAGGGGTCTCACTGAAGGTAGGCACGACGCCCAAGCCGAGGACGTTTTCCCCGATCCGCTCGTCGTAGTGGTCGACAAGCATTCCCCGTTCGATCAACTGAGGATCCTTGACGACGTCTTCAACCGTATTGATCGGTCCGGCAACAACTCCCACCTCGGTCAGCCGTTCCACCAGCGTCGCGGGATCCTGTGCCACAACCCATTCGGCGATCAGTTCGTCGAGTTCATCCTGGTGCTTTCCCCGCGCAACGTGATCCGCGAAACGCTCGTCCTGAGCAAGTTCCGGTGAACCCATGATGCTGCACAGCCGAGCGAACAACGTGTCCTGATTGGCCGCGATCACCACCCAGTTTCCTTCAGAGGTCTGATAGATGTTGGACGGCGCGATACCCTCCAACCTCGTTCCCGAGGGCTGTCGGATGATGCCGCCGCGGTCGTAATCCGGAATCGTGGATTCCTGCACCGCCAGACAGGATTCCGTGAGAGCAACGTCGACGACCTGACCGCGGCCGGTCCGCTCTCGCGAGAGCAACGCCGCCAACACTCCCTGAACGGCGAACATCCCGCCGAGGGAATCTCCGAGCGAAAGGGCAATACGCGGAGGTGCCTGCCCTGGATAACCGTTCAGATGCCGAAATCCGCTGACCGCTTCGGCAACCGAGGCGTAGCCGGCGCTCTTGGCTTGCGGTCCGCTCTGCCCGTACCCGGATACCCTGGCCAACACCAACTTCGGATTGCGCGCACTGAGAACTTCGAATCCCAGACCCCACTTCTCGAGGGTTCCCGGCCGGAAGTTCTCGACCACCACGTCCGCATGTTCGACCAGATTCAAAAACAGGTCTCGCCCCGCGTCGACGCGAAGATCCAACGTCACACACCGCTTGTTGCGGGCGTGAACCGTCCAGAAGAATCGATGACCGTCCTGCTCAGCCTGACCCCAGGTACGAAGCGGGTCTGGGCGGTCCGGTGATTCGATCTTGATCACGTCGGCTCCCATGTCGCCGAGCAATTTCCCGGCGAAGGGCCCGGCGATCAAGGTTCCGAGTTCAATCACCCGATATCCGTCCAGGGGCCCGGTGGGCGCACCTTCCGACACAGCTGCCTCCTCTGGGAACTTTTCTCCCTTTGAAGGCTACGTCACCACCCGATATCGCAACATCATGTCGTGGTCTTCGTGATCGAGCATGTGGCAGTGCCAGACGTACCCCTGCAGGTCCTCCATGCCGGCCTCACCGTGTGCCGAGTGATCCGCCATGGAACCTCGCGCGAATGTTGCATCCGGATCGAAGCCCAGCTCGTCCGCCGTCGGAAAGCGAACGATCACGCGGGTAATCGAGTTGGCATCCACGATGACAGTGTCTTTCTCCCCCGTTTCCCACACTTCGGGAGGCCGCAGCGGGGAGGTCACGAACTCCTCGGCCGACGGCGTCCACCGGACCCCCAGGTCAGGTACCGGATACCGCTGCATCAGCGCTGCAGTGTCGATGTTCTGGCGTCCCACAACGCGGAACGCCACCAGATGCAGATGAATCGGATGCGGTTCCGTGGTGATGTTGATCAGATTCCATTGTTCGACGGTCCCCTGGCGCGGTAGTTCGATATCCGAATCGGTGAACCGCAAATTGTTGAGCGACATGGTGATCGAGGGATAATCCGAGGGACGCGACAGCTGCATGATCGTTAGATTTCGCACCACATCCGGGGACGCAGGCTCGGCGGCAACGGAATTCAACTTCTGGGGAATCGTGCCGGTGAACCCTACTGCACTGCCCACGTCGAACCGGCAGAAGACCGGCATCACCTGCGTGCCGCGTTGAGCCACCGCAAGAGGTACCGGTTCGTCGTTGCGCAATTCCACCGTCGTGCCCGGCTCGAGCATGCTGAAGTCGACCAGCAAATCAGCGCGTTCACCTGGACTCAACCGGACGTGATCCGTCGGCGCAGGAGCGGCCAGTAACCCACCTTCGGAACCGATCACCCAGAACCGCATACGATTTGCGAAGTGCAGATTCCACACCGAATAGGTTGCGGCATTGAGCAGTCGCAATCGATACAGTCCGCGAGCCACCTCCACTTTCGGCCATACGACGCCGTTCACCACGCCCACGTCACCGGGAGTCGCCGGATCCCATGAACCTTGCGGAGTGAGCCACGTGGAACGGACACTCTGCTGACCGTCGGAGGTGAATACCTTGTCCTGCAGAATCATCGGAAGCTCGAACTCACCGGACGGCAAGCCGAGAGAGTTCCCGGCGGTGCCTGTGTCAGCGTCGTCACGGAGAAAATACATCCCTACCAGCCCGGCGTAGACGTTGAGGCGAGTCATCCCCATGGCGTGATCGTGGTACCAGAGATTACCGGCCGCACGACCATTCGTGTATTCGTGGACCAAACCTTCGCCCGGCCGTTGAATCAACTCCGGATGTCCGTCGAACTGTGGTGCAGTAACTCCTCCATGCAGGTGAAGCGAGGTGGGGACCTGTGTGCGGTCGAGGTCGCTCACACCGTGTAGACCCGGATCGACATCCGCGGCAAGCGGATACGCAGCAATGCCATTGGCGTATCGCACTGTCACGAGTTGATCGACGTGCGCCTCGATGGTGGGGCCCAGATAGTCCAACCCGCCGTATCCCAGCGACGGCGACGACGGTAGGTCCGGATGGAACCGGTGCATCGACGACGCCGCGCGAAGCTCCAGATTGCCACCCGAAATGCCCGGCAGGACAGGAAGGGGCTCCCGGAACGGTTCCAGCCGGGGTGACGGAAGTTGGAATGGGCGCAGTGGATCGATATCAGGAGGTCGAGCCGTCGCAGATCCAGCGGACAATGCACTCAGTCCAGCGAGCAGGCCAAGCCCTTGAACAAACGATCGGCGACGGATCTTGTGTGACTCGTCCACTCACGGCCCCCTCACGCTGACGGCATCCGGAGCGGGTTACCCGTGTGCGCACGCGGTCAAACACCGACCGCATTCTCCAACCAGGGTTTGAGAATTGGCAGAACATTAGCCGGTTGCATTGCCCGCGTGTGATTGAGACCGTCGAGCACCTCGACATGCCACCCTGCCAACCGAGTCGCGTCGACGTCGAGATCGCCAGGCGCGACTCGTACTCCACCCCACCGGTCACCGTACTCGATGACGTCTTCCGCCCCGACGAAACACATTCGCGGACAACGGATGTGCTCTTGAGCCTTCCGGTCGTCGAAATCACTCAGTGCGCGGTACAACGTCACGAACTGGCGGGTCTGCGCTTCGGTCAATGCAATGTCGATGGAGTTCCAATCGAAGTCGTCCGGTGATGCCGGCTGTGACGCAGTGGGTGGCGATGTGCGCCGGGGCGGTTCGCTCGCCATGCGGTGTGTAGCTTCGGTTACCTGGAGCATCGCTCTGTAGGGCCCATTCAATGGCGGGAAACCACCCATGGCCAGGGCAGTCAGACGATCGGTGCGCAGCACCAACTGCAATCCACACACGGCCAGCCAGGAGTATCCGTAGTAGGCGAACTGGTCAATCCCGGCCGAATCTGCCACGGACAGAAAGTCCGACGCGATGTTGACGGGAGTGAGCGTGTCCGGGGCGGGCGATGCCATCCGGTGACCTTCGTAGTCGAAGGCAACCACCGTGAATTTCGATGCCAGTTCTTCCATGATCGTTCGGCCCAGCGAAGGGTCGACGCCCCAGGCGCGCAATTCTTCCGCATTGCTTCCGGTTGCCGGAACCGGGTTCACGGGCATCAAAAGGGCCGGGCCACGCCCGAGGATCTCGACGTCGATAGTTGTCCCGTCGTGAAGTCTTGCTTCCGCCATGTTGACTCCTCGAAATATTTACACTGTAAAGTAATTAGAATAGCGCGACCCAACGAAAGCGGCAAGATGAGCAAACAGACAGGCCAACGCGATATCGCACGCACGATTTCACTTCTGTGGCGTCAACCCATAGCGACTTCCGGACGCCGAGGACCGAAGCCTGCGCTGTCCACGGACACGGTCGTTGACGCCGCAATCGAGGTTGCCGACGCCAACCCCACGACCCCGCTCTCGATGCGCATGATCGGCGAGCACCTCGGCCGCACAGCGATGTCGCTGTACACCTACATACCGGGAAAGGACGAGTTACTGGACCTCATGTACGACCGGGTCCATGCCGAGTTACCGACGATCGAAGTCATCAACGACTGGCGTATCGCATTGTCTGCCTGGGCCGCCGAACTCTTCGCACTACACACACGCCATCCGTGGACATTGGACGTCTCGTTGGCGCGCCCTGTCCTGGGTCCGCACGAGCAAGCGGGACTCGAATCGCTTCTGTCCATCCTCTACTCCACAGGTCTCGATGCACCGACCATCCGCAGATCGGTGAGCATGCTTTTCCATTTCATCCGGGGGTCCGCCCGGACACTTGTGGACATCCGGAGCGCGTCGACCATCGGCGATTCCGAATCTCATTGGTGGGCAGAGTCTTCTGCTGCACTCGCCGACGCTGCACCGGACTTCGCGGACCACTTCCCGCACACAATGCAGTTGGGTCGGGAGGCCCCACCAACACCGGGCGGCGACTTCTATCTCGAACGAGAAGCCGAGGAGTCATTTACTCAGGGACTCCAGATCCTCCTCGACGGGATCGAATCGAGGATTCGAAAACGCTCTTGACTCGAACGCGTGTTCGAGTATTGTTGGGGGTGGGGATCGGGGTATTCAATGAGTGTCTTGTTGTCGGACGTGGTGTCGGGTTCTGCGGTGGGATTACGCGGACGCCTGTGGCAGTTGACTGCTGCGGAGTTACGCGCTGCGGCTGTCGAGACGAGTGCGGAGATTCTGCGGCTGGAAGCCGTTCGGGTTGCGGTGGTAGACGAACTGTCGATGCGTCCGGATGATCAGGTGATTGCCAGCCGCGGTGTCGGTTCTTGGTTGGCGGCGAACACGATGCTGCAGGTTCGGGACGGGAAGAAAATCGCCGCCCTGGGCGCAGCGCTGCGGCCGTTTCCGGCGGTAGCGGCTCGGTTCGATTGCGGGGATTGCTCGTTCGATCACGCAGTCTTGATCGTGGCGTTTTGTGAATCTCCGCCGAAGGGGATGCCGGAGGAAGCGATGCCTCGCTGCATCGATTTGTTGTTGGCGGCTGCGTCGGGGGTGGAGGCGACGACGACGAAGGTGCGGCATGTGATTGCGACGTTGGAGCGGTTGTTCGAATCAGATGAGATTCCGCCCGCCGAAGACGTCGACCGGAACGAGCTCCGCATCGCCTCGACACTTAATGGTCGGGTGGTGGTGCGCGGGGATTTCGACGCCCTCACCGGTGAAATGCTGCTCTCGGCGTTGTCGAATCTGACGATGCCCACCCCCGCGCCCGACGGAACCCCCGACGCACGGTCGGCGGCAAAGCGGACCGCGGACGGGTTCACCGAACTGATCCGCCGATACCTCGACTGCGCAAAAACCGGAACCGACGGCGGCCAACGCCCACACGTGAACGTGCACATCAACGCCCGCGACCTCGCTGAGCATCGGGACTGCGCCGCCGCGCCCTCGAATGGTGAAGAGTCCCCGTCGGATCTCGATGTCGGGCACATGCCATGGCTCGGACCGCTGTCGGTGTCGCAGACGAGGCTTCTCGGCTGCGATTGTTTCCTGTCCACCGTCCTACTCGACGATCACGGCGCACCGCTCGATGCGAAACCCGGAAAACGGTTGGTCAACGCCGAACAACGCGTCGCCCTGATCGCCCGAGACAAGGGCTGCGCGTTCCCGGGGTGTTCATGCGTACCAGCCTGGACCGATGCGCACCATATCAGGCACTGGGCGAACGGCGGCCCGACGGTGATGAACAACCTTGTCCTGCTGTGCCGTTCCCACCACCGGCTGATGCACCGCAAATCGGGGTTCGTCGGCAAGTGGGAAATCCGAATCGGTGTCGACAACAAACCGTGGTTCATCCCGCCGCCCTCCATCGACCCCGGACAGCACCCCCGGCCGGCGAACACCACCTTCAAAACCTGAGAACAGCTTCTCAGGCGCAACAGAATACGGCCAGGCTCCGCATCGGACATCAGCACCCGATACGGAGCCCACAGGTCGTGGTGAACCCGTCAGACTGCCTGCGGAACCTTGGCGGCTCGCGGGAATCGCTCCCGAATCTCCGCTGGGGTGACAACCCTCGGGTCGAGGGGTTGCTCGTCACGCAGGTGGCGCTCCAACACCTTGCCCGTCATCGGCGCAATGACTTTCAGAGCAGTGGTCATGTTCTTCGGTGAACTGCCCACCCGGACTGCAGTTCGCACCGCGGGCGCAATTGCCCTGTCCAACAACGCGGGCTGATCGAACCCACCCATCGTTCGCATCCAGCCGGGCAACGTCGCGATAGTGGCCGGCGCGACCAATCGGCTGAAGGCCGCGAACTTCGTCTTCCCCTGCGCTCTCGGAGTTCTCAACAAGTAGTGCATCGCCCGGTTGGCACGCTCAGAGGTACACAATCTGGGCCTGACTTCTGCGAAGTACTCACGTACCTCGTCTCGGGAGCGTGGAACGTCGGAGGTCTTGCATGTCTGTAGTTCGGCAGCGATCACACATTCTTCCCAGTACCGCTGCTCTTCGACGGCGGAGAGTGGTCCCGGCCCGTACATCTCGTAGCACTTGAGCACCGAATGCCAACCGGTCACGTGGATCCACAGTTGTGACGCCGGATTGTTTGCACTGTAACGAGTTCCGGTGATCGGTTCGATGCCCGAAGCCTGAGCGTGAACCGTCATGAGATGGTCGGACAAGGCCAGTGCCGTCCGCCCGTCGGCAGTGGCGACGGTCAGGAAGTAGGCCAAGGTTCGGTCGAGTCGCCCGGCCGGATCGCTGTAGATCCCGCTCATGTCTGCCACAGCGGCAGCAAGGAAGGGGTCGAAGTGCTCGAGCACCACCGACCGCTGGAAACCGATCAATGCTGTCGGAGCCGCCCATATTTTCCAACTGGGTGATCCTGGGCCGAAGAAGCCGTAATCCTCACGCGGTCGATTCATTGTCAGTTCGAACATTTCATTCCTCCCCGTTCGTTTCGCGAGCACCGTTCATTTCGTATGCACCGGACAGAGCAACAACCTGCTGCCAGACGTACTCGAATCGCTCGGCCGCAAACGCGGGGCGCCGAATGGATGCGAGAGCCAACCGTTGTTGATCTTCACTGGCGCTGGGCTTGCCGTACAACTCCACCGCCGCAGCGCTGAAGTCGCGGACCAGGACATCGAAGATCTGATCCAGAACCCCACCGTCGCGCTCCCCCTCGTCCAATCCCAAGATCTCGGCTTGTTCGAGGATCAGCTGGCCATAGACGACGAGCGTGAAGAGTTCGGTGATCGCCAAGCCGAAGTCCAAGTCGACCTGCTGCGCCGCATCCGGTGCAGCTTCGGCCAAAAGGGTCACGAGCGCTTCTGCCTGCTCGACGAACAGCGCGACGTTGGGAACATCCGCGAACTTCGCGTACACCGCTCGCCAGTCATCGAATCGAACCTTCGACAGCCCGCGTGCCGGGCCCTGACGGAACAGGAACTCGTCGTCGGCGGCGTCATTGCGCGTCGGAATCGCCGGAAATGACGCGGGGGCAAAGAGGTACGCCGGCATGAACTTGGCGATAAGGGCGAGATTGACGGCGACGGTTCCCTCGAGTTTGGGCAACCCGTCGACATCCATCTTGGCCACCGCGAGGTAGCTGTCCTTCTCGAAACCCTTTGCCGCAGCGATATCGGAGAGCAGTCCGATCACTTTCTGCGCTTCGGTTGTCACCTTCATCTTGGTGACGGGGTTGAACAAGAGATAGCGGCGGTCTTCGGGCGATGCAGTACGGAAATAGTCCACCGCTCGATCCGAGAAAAGCCTCATTGCCAGCAGGCGCGCGTACGCGTCGACGAATTCACGTCGGACGTGAGGGAAGGCAGTGACTGGATTGCCGAACAGAATTCGATTGTGCGCGTGGGTGATCGTCTCGTACAACGCATGCGTCGACATACCGATTCCGCCGAAGCACAGGTTGAATTTTCCGATGTTCACCGTGTTGAGTGCGGCACTGAATGCTGCCTCACCGGTATGCAGAATATCTTCTGCCGCAACGGGATAGTCGGCGAGAGAGAACTCCGCTACGTACATCTGCGCCGGAACGATGTTCTTCACCACGGTGAATGCCGGATGGTCCGAGTCAGCGTAGAAGAAGACGTACTGATCAGCACCCTCCACTCCGTCGACGCGACCGAAGACGGAAACAGTGTTGGCACAGTTGCCATTTCCGATGTAATACTTCGAACCGCTGGCCAGGTAGCCGCCACCGCCGTTCGGCGTCAAGACCATGTCGGTGGAGTAGACGTCGGCGCCGTGCTCTTTCTCGGACAATCCGAATGCCGCAACACCTCCGGAATTCAACGCGGAAGCTGCTCGCGCCCTTGCCGTCTCGTTGTCGCTCTGCCACACCGGCCCGAGACCGAGAATGGTCACCTGCCACGGGTACCAGTAGTTGAGTCCGTAGAAGCCGAGGATCTCGGACAGCGCGGCGATACGACTGGTATCCCAGCGCTTGTCGGAGTCGCCGCCGCTGTCGCGGGCCGGCGTCAGAAATGTGGCGAACAGCCCTTCCTTCGCCGCGAAATCGAGGAAATCGGAGTAGAAGGTCTTGTCGTGATAGTCGGCCAGGAGCCGACCCTTTCCACGTGCCTCGAACCAGTCGACGGTCGCGCCCAGCAGTCTCCGCGTGGTCGCGTCGAACTCCGGCCGATCGTAAGTGGAGGGATGGAGCAACAGATCATTCGGCGCTGTCATAGCGGTTGTTCTCCTCGAGATCTCGGCAGAGGCGCCTCACTGAGCACCCCTTCGAATACAACGCCACCGTAACAATTGCAGACGCCGAATACAACGGTTGCGTATGATTCATGCAGAAGTGGCTGGCAGATTAGGGTGGGAGCGGAGGTGAGGCACACGATGACCAGGTCACAGGCAGACACAACGGACACACCGCGTCGAAAGTACGCTCCGCGCATGGCGCCCGAGCAACGTCGCGAACAGCTCCTCGACGCAGCATTCGAGGTCACCGGCCGCGTTGGCCTGCACAACCTCAGCATGGAATCAGTGGCCGCCGAAGCCGGCGTCGGCAAGCCCGTCCTCTACACAATTTTCGACACGAGGACCGATCTCGTCGCCGCACTGCTGCGCCGCGAGCACGAGCGAGCCATCGCTCAGGTGCTCGAAACCATGCCGACAGATCTGAGCGAGCTCGGCCCAGCCGCGTCGTACACCGGAACCGTTGGAGCCTTCGTCGACGCCGTACTCGCGAACCCGACGCGCTGGCGCCTGATTCTCACGTCTGTCGAGAACGCACCCAGCGAGTATCACGGTCTGTTGAAGCTCTCACGCGGAGCCGTTTTCGCTCGCGCCGAAGAACTGGCCCGCGCCGGAATTGCCATCGAACCGAAACTCGAAGGACTGGATCCGGTACTCCTCGCCCACACGATGATGTCGTTTGCCGAAATGCTCGGACGGTTGGCCGTCAGCGACCCCGAAAGCTATACCCGAGAACGACTTTCCAGCTTCGCCGTAGCTCTCGCCCAATCGGTAGGTCGCTAGAAAGACGACTGAAACCTGTCGGTCGGATCTGCTTCAATACTCACATGACATCACCATCGATCGAACCGCTGCAGCTTTTCGAAACGTCTCCCGGCAACTGGTCACTGATGCTCACCGACCAGCATTTCGGCAAGGTGGCAGCTGTATTCGAGCAGGTAGAAGGCTTCGAAGGCTCCGGCTACGACTGGGCTTCGGTCGCCCACGCAGTGATAGGCCGCGATGCACCGCATCTGGAAGGCCGATTCGGCACCGATCCCGAAGCGGGCATGTTTGTCGCGTACGGCAGCGACAACAAAGCTCTCGGTGAACTCGGAGTGCTTCTCGCCAAAGCGTATTCGGATGCCGACTACCTCGGCGGTCTGGTCGCGATCTCCGAACTCGACTAGAACTCCTGACAAACGACAGTGACCCCGCACCGGAAAGCGCGGGGTCACTGACAAAAAGATGCTTAGCCGACCAACAGCTCGGCAATCTGAATCGTGTTGAGAGCGGCGCCCTTACGGAGGTTGTCACCCGAGACGAAGAGCGCGAGTCCGCGGCCCTCCGGAACACCCTCGTCCTGACGGATGCGACCGACCAGCGACGCGTTGCCACCGGCAGCGGCCAGCGGCGTCGGAACCTCTACCAGCTCCACACCGGGAGCGTCGGCGAGGATTTCCTTCGCACGAGCGACCGAGAGCGGGTTCGCGAACTCTGCGTTGATCGCGAGCGAGTGCCCGGTCACGACGGGAACGCGCACGCAGGTGCCCGAAACCAACAGATCGGGAAGTCCGAGGATCTTGCGGCTCTCGTTGCGGAGCTTCTGATCTTCGTCGGTCTCGCCGCTTCCGTCGTCGACCAGCGAACCTGCGAGAGGCAGGACGTTGAACGCGATGGGGGCGACATAGTTGTTCGGGGCCGGGAAGTCGACAGCGCTGCCGTCGTGAACCAGCTTCTCGGCGTCGCCGACTACGGCGCGCACCTGGCCGAGGAGTTCCTCGACGCCGGCGATGCCGCTACCGGACACGGCCTGGTAGCTGGAGACGATCAGACGCTGCAGACCGGCTTCGTCATGCAGAACCTTCAGCACCGGCATCGCTGCCATGGTGGTGCAGTTGGGGTTCGCGATGATGCCCTTGACCAGGTTCTTGGTGTCCTGCGGGTTGACCTCGCTGACCACGAGGGGAACCTCGGGATCCTTGCGCCATGCCGAAGAGTTGTCGACAACCGTCGCGCCGGCAGCAGCGAAACGCGGAGCCTGGGCGCGCGAGAGCGTCGCACCAGCGGAGAAGAGGGCGATGTCGATGCCCTTGAGATCCTCGTCCGACGTGGCGGCCGCATCCTCGACGATGATCTCTTCGCCGCGGAAGGGAAGCTTCTTACCGGCGGAGCGTGCCGATGCGAAGAACCGCACCTTGTCCGCGGGGAAGTTCCGCTCTTCGAGCAAAGTGCGCATGACGATGCCGACCTGACCGGTCGCACCGACAACAGCGATAGTCGTCATGAGAAATTACCGTCCCGTTCCAGCGTGTACTACTGCTTCTTCTTCGCCACCGAGCCCGAAAGCGTCGTGGATGACACGTACAGCGTCGTCCAATTCGGTGTCCTTGACCAGCACTGAGATGCGAATCTCAGAGGTCGAGATGAGGTCGATGTTGATGTCAGCCTTGGCCAGCGCCTCGCAGAACGTGGCGGTGACGCCCGGGTGGCTCCGCATTCCGGCGCCGACCAGGGAAACCTTGCCGATGTGGTCGTCGAACAAGATCTGCGTGAAGCCGATGTCTTCCTGGCGCTTGGTCAGGATCTCGACGGCGCGGGGGCCGTCGGCGGTCGGCAGTGTGAAGGTGATGTCCGTCTTGTTGGTCTCCACCTTGGAGATGTTCTGCAGCACCATGTCGATGTTGATCTCGGCATCGGAGACTGCGCGGAACACCTTGGCAGCGTGTCCCGGTGTGTCCGGCAATCCGACAACGGTGATCTTGGCTTCGCCGCGATCGTGCGCGACTCCGGTGATCAGGGCCTCTTCCACAGGAATGTCCTCCATCGATCCGGACACGATTGTTCCGGGCTTGGTGGTGTATGACGAACGGACGTGCACTGGCACGTTGTAACGACGGGCGTACTCGACGCACCGGAGCATGAGCACCTTGGCACCACATGCTGCGAGTTCGAGCATTTCCTCGAAGGAAACCGTCTCGAGGCGGTGAGCGTCGGGGACGATGCGCGGATCGGCGGAGAACACGCCGTCGACGTCGGTGTAGATCTCGCAGACGTCAGCGTTGAGCGCAGCTGCCAACGCCACGGCAGTGGTGTCCGAGCCACCGCGTCCGAGCGTCGTGATGTCCTTGCTGTCCTGGCTGACGCCTTGGAATCCGGCGACCAGAACGATCGAGCCTTCGTCCAGCGCAGTGCGAACACGGCCGGGCGTGACGTCGATGATCTTGGCGTTTCCGTGGCTGCCGGTCGTGATGACTCCAGCTTGTGAGCCCGAGAACGAACGAGCTTCGGCGCCGAGGGAGTGAATTGCCATCGCTACCAAGGAGTTGGAGATGCGCTCACCCGAGGTCAGCAGCATGTCCATTTCACGGGCCGGCGGGGAAGGGCACACCTGCTGAGCAAGATCGAGCAGCTCATCGGTGGTATCGCCCATCGCTGACACCACGACGACGACATCATTGCCGGCCTTCTTGGTCTCGACGATCCGTTCAGCGACTCGTCGGATGCGCTCGGCGGTTGCCACCGAGGATCCGCCGTACTTCTGGACGACGAGAGCCACGCGTTTCTACCTCCAGGTCGAAATTGTTTACAGATACCAGAGGTCGAGCTTACCGAGGTGGTCCTGGGACTTCCCGATGCGTACTGCTGTTCGCCTCAGATCCGCGCGGGATCAGTTGTGAGATCCGCGCTCGCATCAACGTCGCAGAACGCGAGCCACCGGCAACGTAACCGACCACCGCGACGGCAACTCCGCAGGCGAGAAGCACGCGGATACTGCTGACCAGCGAAACTGCCAGCGCGTCGTGCACCGCGACGGCCGCCTCAGATGACGGTATGTCTGAATTCTGTAAATAGACCCGACGCACGACGGTCAGCGCCACCAGCAGGGCGATCATCGCCACCGCCGTCGCCAGCCCGAGCAGGGACAGCCCGCGCATTCGCCTCGGCGCAACTGCGACCGCCGCGATCGCACAGGCCACCGACACCCACGGCAGCCAGGCCGCTGCTCGGTCGAGAGTGTTCGAGAGGTCCTGGGCCCGCACCAGCTCGTCGGATTGCAGGATCTCGAACTGCGGATCGAACGTCGGGAGACGATCGACGATGGTGAATCCGCGATCGCGGAGGTTCGTCCGCAGTTCTGTCATGACCGGTTCGAGGGACAAGGTGACTGTTCCGCTGTCGTCGGACCGAACGATGCCGTCGGTGGCCCGGCCGGTCACCATCGCGGCAAGTTGCGCGTGCGCCTGACGGTTGGCCGCGGTCCAGAGCGTCGCAAACTTCTCGCTCGAGACCAACGACTGAGCCGCCTCCCGAACGAGTTTCTCGGCTTGTCTCGTCACCACCTGCGGAAACCGGTCCAACCGCTGCGTCAATTCCTCGGTGAGCCGGTCAACGACCGCCGATTGGACAGCAGGTTCGGAAGCCAACGGGGCAACCGTCTCGACGTAGCTGTCGGTGTCGTTCACCTGGGTGTGGACGAACAGCGCAACCACCGAGCCGGCAGAACCGAGACCGGCGAGAACGATCAGTAGTGAACAGACGATCCAGCGGATCGCGCGCCTCACGTGTGCTTGGCGCGCGCCGGTCGGATCTGTGCGGTGATGCGGTGAATGCGGTGATCGTCAGCGGGTATCCGGAAAGTCTCGATAACCCGAACGGTCATCAGGTTGCGCCCGAACAACCCGGCGTCAAGGAGGTAGTCAGCCGTCAGGTCGTCCCCGTCGACCGTCCACTCCACCTCACGAATGTCGCGGATCACGCGATACTGAGGACCTCCGGAAAGGCTGCGCCGCAGATGATTCCCCGAGAATCCGGTCTTGAGCCCGACCTCGTGGCGTACCGCGTCCGGAGCCAGCGGTACGGAACTGCCATCGTGACTGCGGAGCGCGTCGAGGTACGTGCTCGCCACGGCGATTCGGGGATCCATGGACGACAGTCCACCATTTTCGGGGCTGAAACGGCAGCACAATTCGGCGACAAATTGGACATGAGGGCGAACCCCACCGTTTTCTCGCGAAATCCAGGAGTAGAGTGCTGTCCATGCAGCGCGCACTCCTTCTTGGTTGCCGCGACGGGGTCTGATCCAGACTGGCCTCCCGCCGCGGGGTTTTTGTGCGCCGGTCGACCAAGCCTTCCGGACTCATGGTCTTGACCAACAGGTCAACAGGCCGGGTCCACAATCCTGGAGATCACACCCATGTCCCCCGCTGACGCATTCACCACCGGCACTCGCACCATCACCCCGCCCACGAAGCCGGCACCTTCCGACCAGCCTGCGTGGAACACGCAGAAGAACTCGTCGATGCCGACGTTCCGCTACCGCCCGTTCGCCGAAGAGGTCGAGACAGTCACGCTGCCCGACCGCACCTGGCCGGACAAGATCATCGACCGAGCACCCCAGTGGTGTGCCGTTGACCTGCGCGACGGCAACCAGGCGCTGATCGATCCGATGAGCCCGGCGCGCAAGCGTCGTATGTTCGATCTCCTGGTTCGTATGGGCTACAAGGAGATCGAGGTCGGATTCCCGTCCGCGAGCCAGACGGACTTCGATTTCGTTCGCGAGATCATCGAAGACGGCGCCATCCCGTCCGACGTCACCATCCAGGTGCTGACGCAGTCGCGTCCCGAGCTGATCAAGCGCACGTTCGAGGCCTGTGAAGGTGCCGAAAACGCGATCGTGCACTTCTACAACTCCACCTCGATCCTGCAGCGCCGCGTCGTGTTCCGCGCCGACAAGGACACGATCAAGAAGATCGCCACCGACGCCGCCGAGCTGGTCCTGGCCGAGTCCAAGAAGTACCCGGACACAAACTGGCGCTGGGAGTACTCCCCCGAGTCCTACACCGGCACCGAGCTCGAGTACGCCAAGGAAGTTTGTGACGCCGTCACCGAAACCCTGGGTGCGACGCCTGCCAACCCGGTCATCCTGAACCTGCCTGCCACCGTCGAGATGGCCACGCCCAACGTGTACGCCGACTCCATCGAGTGGATGCACCGCAACCTGGCTCGCCGCGATTCGGTCATTCTGTCGCTGCACCCCCACAACGACCGCGGCACCGGCGTCGCTGCAGCCGAGCTGGGCTACCAGGCCGGCGCAGACCGCATCGAAGGCTGCCTGTTCGGCAACGGTGAGCGCACCGGCAACGTCTGCCTGGTCACTCTCGCTCTGAACATGTTCACGCGTGGCGTCGACCCGCAGATCGATTTCTCGAACATCGACGAAATCCGTCGCACGGTCGAGTACTGCAACCAGCTGCCCGTCCACGAGCGTCATCCGTACGGCGGCGACCTGGTCTACACCGCATTCTCCGGCAGCCACCAGGACGCCATCAACAAGGGCCTCGACGCCATGAAGGTCGACGCCGACAGCCAGAACTCCGACGTCGACGACATTCTCTGGCAGGTCCCCTACCTGCCGATCGACCCGAAGGACGTCGGCCGCAGCTACGAGGCCGTCATCCGCGTGAACTCGCAGTCCGGCAAGGGCGGCGTCGCGTACATCATGAAGGCCGATCACGGTCTCGTGCTGCCGCGTCGTCTGCAGGTCGAGTTCTCGCAGTCGGTCCAGAAGATCACCGACGGTGAGGGCGGCGAGGTTTCGCCGAAGGAAATGTGGGACGTCTTCCACGAGGAGTACCTCGCTCCCATCACCCCGCTCGAGCGCATGAAGCAGAAGGTCACCGCGTCCGAGGAAGACGGCGGCACCGATGCGATCACCGCGATCGTCAAGGTGAACGGCAAGGAGCAGGAGATCTCGGGAACCGGCAACGGCCCGCTCGCTGCCTTCGTCGACGCGCTGGGAAGCATCAACTTCGACGTTCGTGTCCTCGACTACTCCGAGCACGCGATGTCCGCCGGTGACGACGCCCAGGCCGCGGCCTACGTCGAGTGCGCCGTGACGGGCCCGGAGGGTCAGAGCACCGTCGTCTGGGGTGTGGGTATCGCCACGTCGATCACGACGGCCTCGCTGCGCGCTGTGGTCTCGGCAGTGAACCGCGCCAGCTGACACTCAGCACCCGACTCGTGAACAATCCCTGGTCTCACCCGATTTTCGGGTGAGACCAGGGTCGTTTTCGGGGCACTGAAGATTTTCGGTCCATGTTTTCGATTGGGCATGACATTGGTCCCGAAAGAGTCGGTTAGCGAAGTTAACAAAAAGAATTCACCCATCGAGGATGATGCAGACGCCACGTGCGCGTGAGATAGTCAGCTCAGACAAATCCGACTTGTGAAATGGAGCTCGACAATGGATTCCTTTTGGGACTTCCTCTGGCTGATCATCATCAGCTTCGCGTTCATCGCGTACTTGATCCTGCTCTTCTCGATCATCACCGACCTGTTCCGCGATCACAAGACCTCCGGCTGGGTGAAGGCAATCTGGATCGTCTTCCTGTTCTTCATTCCGCTGCTCACCTCGCTCGTCTACCTGATCGTTCGCAGCGACGGAATGGCACAGCGGTCCCTCGAGGCTGCGCAGCAGGTCAAGAACGCACAGGACAGCTACATCCGTGAGGTTGCCGGAAAGTCCCCGGCCGAATCCATCGCAGATGCAAAGGCACTTCTCGACGCCGGCACCATCAGCGAAGAAGAATTCGCAGCACTGAAGGCCAAGGCCCTCGCCTGATTCCGGCCCTCGATAACCGGCCTCCACTAACCGGGCCTCAATAGTCGGTGGAGATTGCACTACCGAAGCGGGAGCGACACTAATCGTGTCGCTCCCGTTTTGTGTTCATTCACCAACAGTCGTTCATTCACCAACAGCACGTGCGACGTCGCGAAAGGCGTCGAGTACCACTCCGATTGCCGGACTGCGATCGGAATGTAATCGAGTTGCCAATTCATAAACGCGTGCAGCGCGCACTCCCGCCACCGGTTTCCTCGATACTCCGGGATGCGTGATCGCGTAACGCGGCATCAAAGCCACACCGTGACCCGCCGCCACCAACTCTTCGATGACGCGGAAATCGTTTATCCGATGAGCGACGCGAGGCTGGACCCCGGTTACCGACGCAACCGACAGCAGAACGTCGTCGACCGGAAACCCGCCGCGCACGCTTATCCAGTTCTCATCGGCCAATTGTTCCAACCGAACCGAATTCTGCTCGGCGAGTGGATGATCAGGCCGCAGCACCAGATCGATCGGTTCACGCATCACCGGTTGCACGCTGACCCGGGGAAATGACGTCTCAGCTCCGCGTTCGTCACGGTGAGTGAGGATCACATCGTGATCGGCCAACAGCCCAGGGACTGCCGACGCCGGTTTGTCGACGTCGTAGGCGTCGATGTCCACGTCCGAGTTCTTCAGCGCCGTCAGGACACCGGGCAGCAGGAGTGCCGCGCCGGAGGGAAAGAACGCGACTCGCACCTTTCCCCGCGGCGAGCCTCGGTACGACGCCATCTCGTCCGCTGCCCGGTCGAGCGCCGCCACCACGTCGTCGGCGCGAAGCACCAGCGCTCGACCCGCGTCGGTGAGGCGCAGCGTGCGCCCGTCCGGCTCGAGGAGCGAGACCCCCGCCTCTCGTCCGAGGATCTTGAGTTGTTGCGAGACGGCGGACGGCGTCATCGAGAGGGCGAGAGCAGTAGCGCCGACGGTTCCTCGGTCGGCGAGCTCGCGGAGGATTCGCAGGCGCGTGGCATCCATACGGTGACGAATATCCATGTAGCAAAACTACATGGATAGTGCATCTATATTCGCTTGTTCTGATGCTTCGTAAGGCTCACGATTAACGGCATGACTCCCCGCGACCGTCTCCTCGGCCTGACCGTGATCGTCTTGTGGGGTCTGAACTTCCTGGCCATTCGCGTCGGCCTGGATCATTTCCCGCCGTTCTTCTTCGCAGCGCTGCGGTTTCTGATCATCGCGATTCCGGTGGTCATCTTCGTACCGCGTCCGCAGGTACCGCTCCGTTGGCTGCTGCTCTACGGATTCGGTTTCGGATTCGGCCAGTTCGTCTTCCTCTTCTGGGCGATGCATTCGGGGATGCCGACGGGCCTTGCATCACTTGTCCTGCAGTCGTCAGCACCGTTCACCGTCCTACTCGGCGCATTCCTGCTCCGCGAGAAGCTCAGCGTCTGGCAGGTCTCCGGTATCGCCGTCGCCGTTGCCGGTATGTCCTTGATCGGCTGGGACCGCTCGCACCATGCGGCACTGTTGCCCGTGATCCTCACGCTCCTCGGCGGTCTGTCCTGGGCATTCGGCAATCTCGGCAGCCGCTTGGCCGCGGCGAACACCGTCGGCGAGCCCGCACCGATGCGCTTGATGTTGTGGATGTGTGTCATCCCGCCGTTGCCGATGCTCGCACTGTCAGCCGTGGTCGAAGGCCCCACCGTCGGCTGGCACGCACTCGGCACCGCATTCAGCGCCGACGCCTGGCCGTCGCTGGTCGGGCTGGCCTACATCATCGTGCTCGGCACCATCGCCGGATCCGGGCTCTGGACGATGCTCATGGGCCGCTACCCGGCCGGCATGGTGGCGCCACTCTCCCTCCTGGTGCCGGTGGTGGGAATCGGCGCGTCCTGGCTGTTCCTGCACGAGGATCCGAGCCCGTTGTCGCTGGTCGGGGCGGTCATCGTAATTGCCGGTGCCAGCGCCGCACAGATGAGGCGCAAGCCCGCTGGCACTGTTTTCTCTGACACACCTGCAGCTTCACCACCGGCGCGACTCGGCGTCTGACGACGCCCTGTGCGAAACTCGGGCCGTGGGAACTGGACTATCGATCACAGTGCGCGGAAAGCTCGCCATGCGAGCTGCCGCAGCAGCATCTTGGGCATCGCAGAAGGCCGGTCGCGGCAAGGGTTCGATGATCGGCGGGCTGATCGCCCTCAAGATCGACCCGACGCTCATGACTCAGCTCGGACGCGGCAAGCGCACCGTCGTGGTCACCGGTACCAACGGCAAGTCGACGACCACGCGGATGACCGCTGCAGCGCTCGCCACACTCGGTGACGTCGCGACCCAGGCCGACGGCGCCAACATGGATGCCGGGATCGTTGCCGCTCTGGCCGCGCGTACGGATGCGACGCTGGCGGCACTCGAGGTCGACGAACTGCACGTCCCCCACGTAGCCGACGCCGTGAACCCGGAAGTAATCGTGCTGCTGAACCTCAGCCGCGATCAGCTCGACCGGGTCGGCGAGATCAACATGATCGAACGGAAACTGCGCGCGTGTGTCAACGCGCATCCGAATGCGGTGATCGTCGCCAACTGCGATGACGTACTGGTCACCTCCGTGGCATACGACGCCACCAACGTCGTGTGGGTTGCGGCCGGCGGCGGCTGGGCCGGCGATTCCGTCAGCTGTCCGCGCACCGGTGAACCCATCGTGTGGGAGGGAAAGCACTGGCGCAGTACCGGTTCCGACTTCGCGCGGCCCGAGCCGACCTGGTGGCTCGACGACGACAATCTCTACGGCCCCGACGGCCTGAAGATTCCGATGACGTTGACCCTCCCCGGAAAAGCCAACCGCGGTAACGCAGCTCAGGCCGTAGCGGCTGCAGCGGCTTTGGGCGCAGATCCGGTCGGGGCAGTTGCCGCCGCGTCGACGGTTCAAGAAGTCGCCGGCCGTTACAGCACGGTCGAGGTCGGACCGCACTCCGTTCACATGCTGCTCGCGAAGAATCCCGCGGGTTGGCAGGAAGCGCTGTCGATGATCGATCCCACGGTGGACGGACTCGTGATCGCGGTGAACGGTCAGGTGCCGGACGGCGAAGACCTCTCCTGGCTGTGGGACGTGAAGTTCGAGCACTTCGAAGGCGTCAAGGTAGTGGCCGCCGGCGAACGCGGAACCGATCTGGCAGTTCGCCTCACGTACGCGGGCGTCGAGCACACTCTCGACCCGGACCCGTTGCGTGCCATTGCTTCCTGCCCTCCCGGACGTGTGGAGGTACTGGCGAACTACACGGCCTTCCGTGACCTCAACACCGCCATCGCGAAGGAGTCTCGCAATGTCTGACTCGACAGTTCGCATCGGTCTGGTACTCCCCGACGTGATGGGTACCTACGGCGACGGCGGCAATGCCCTGATCCTGCGTCAGCGTCTGCGGATGCGTGGCTACGACGCCGAGATCGTGGACATCACCCTCAGCGATCCGGTGCCCGATTCGCTCGACGTGTACACGTTGGGTGGCGCCGAGGATTCCGCTCAGCGACTCGCAACGCGCCATCTCGCGAAATACCCTGGCCTGCAACGCGCCGCCGAGCGTGGCGCACCGGTTCTGGCGATCTGCGCTGCCATTCAGGTGCTCGGCAACTGGTACGAAACCTCCAGCGGCGAACGCGTCGAAGGTGTCTCGATGCTCGACGTCACGACCTCACCGCAAGAGAAGCGCTCCATCGGCGAAGTCATCACGAAGCCGCTGATCGACGGACTCACCGCACCCCTCTCGGGGTTCGAGAACCACCGCGGCGGAACAACTCTGGGTAGCTCGGCCTCCGGATTTGCACGGGTCACCCATGGTGTCGGAAACGGCGTCGGCGACGGATTCGAAGGCGTCGTGCAGGGTTCGGTGATCGGGACGTACATGCACGGACCCGCTTTGGCTCGCAACCCCGAACTCGCGGACCTCCTGCTCATGCGCGCCTTGGGTGTGAACGAGCTGGAACCCCTGCATCTGCCCGAGGTCGACAAGCTCCGCAAGGAACGACTCGCGATTCGCTGAGCCAGTGTCGTCCGTACGGACGACTGTTGGCGGACTGCGGCAGCTCGTAGCCTCGTTCCATGCGTCTTCGTGTGGCGATCTGTATTGCAGCGACTGCGATCATTGCCGTCGGATGTTCGACGCAGGGCAGTGGTGGGACCCAGGAAGTAGGCGGGACCCAAGAAGCAGGCGGGACCCAGCAGGCAACTGTCGCTGCTGATCCGGCTTCAGAAGTGAGCGCAACGGCGCCTACCGTCATCGTGCTGGACGCCTCGGGGTCGATGAAGCAGGACGACGCTCCCGGCCTTCGAATCGACGCCGCCAAGAACGCGATTCACACTCTCGTCAGTGGCCTTCCAGACGAAAGTACGCTCGGCCTGATCGCGTACGGCACCTCCACGGGTAGCAGCGACGCCGAGAAGGACGTGGGTTGCCGAGACATCAAGACAGTCGTGCCCCTCGGCCCACTCGATCGACACGCATTCGCAGCGGGAATCGACGGGCTGTCCGCGTCGGGATACACGCCGATCCTGTCGGCACTTCAGCAAGCGGCCGCCGCGCTCCCCGCCGATGGCGAGCGCACGATCATCCTCGTCTCCGACGGGGAAGACACCTGCTCCCCCAAACCTCTGTGCGAGTCCACCGAAGCGATACCTCACGATCCTGGCCTGACCATCCACACCATCGGATTCAAGCTCGACGCCGCTGCGTCCGGCCAGTTGACGTGCATCGCCGATGCCACCGGGGGAATGGCGATCGACGCCGCCAACGCAGCTCAACTCACCGCACGGCTGGCGGTTGCCTCGAACCCCGACTCGGCGCGAGAGCGACTCTCCACCAGCGGTTTCCGCAACCTTCGTATCGGCATGACCGAGGGTGAGGCGCGGAAGGTGGCCGGCGACCTGGCACCGGTATCGAAGACCGGAACAGTGGTCGTCGAATGACAGGACTGCGAATTGACCTTCACCGACGGCGTTCTCGTCGAAATTGCGCCCCGGACCGGCGCTGCCACACTGGACGGACTGACCGTCGGCCAGAAGATGCAGCGCGCCGCCGAACTGTACGGTCTCTTCACTGCCACAACCAATTCCGACGGTGAATCCGTCGCAGTCTTTCCGGCCGACGCCGAAGCGGGAACCGGGTATCGCATCACCTTCACACCCGAAGGTAAGAAAGCGGATGAGGGAACGATCACCCGCATAGTCCTCTGCCGATGCTTGCCTGCGACTGCGGGATCATCGGCAGGCGGTACCCCGACCGAGATCGTGAATCTTGTTGCCGTCGACGGTTCCGGCAAACCTGAATCCGGTTGGAGTGTCGCGACACCGGCCATGAAGATCAGCGAGTGCTACGCGGCATCGCAGTCGGCAGTCACGCCGGGAGTCATCACCTGCGGAAGCACCGCAGACGGGGCGGACGCGTGTTGGGTCGGTCCGGAGCCCGATTCGATTCTCTGCCTGCAATTTCCCTGGGGAACAGAACTGATCACCGCTCGGGGTGTGGACGGCGTCGAGGCATATCCGCCGCCGACCGACCCTTCTCCGTTCGGGCTCGAACTCGAGAACGGTCTTCTCTGCCGCGTCCGACACGGCGGTTCGTGGCCCTCTCCCGAATCGAACCCAAGCCTGGCGGGCGCCTACTCCTGCCGAGGGCAGGGGGCGGATACCCCGATCGTGTGGTCCGAAAGCAGCTATCCGATAGATCGTTCCGAAGATCGGTGGACGGTGCTGGTCGGACCGTCGAAGGGACCGTTGGAGACCGTCGCGGTCACCAAGGCGATATTCCTTGCCTCCGAATGAGCGCTCAGACGGTTTCGGATTTGCCCTCGGTCAAGATCAGTTCCACGGCCAACAGCCCGGCGCAGGCCAGTCCCGCGACCAGTTCGGGCACTGCGGTGTAGGTACCGCCGAGGACGACGACTATCGCGACCGAGAACGGTGCGAGAGTGCGTATCGACGAGTCGTGCAGTCGAATGTGGATGAACCACAACGCCGCAAGGATGACCGCGACCGGAACGGTGACGGCGGCACCCGTCACCAACGCGCTGCCGTCGCCGTGATGAGTCCAGAAGTCGACGCGTGAGGCCAATCCTGCACCGATGGCGGCAGCGGCCGCGAAGATGAAGTAATGACCGAACCCCCAGACGAAGGGTGAGACATTGTCACCGCCGATCACTTCGCCGGCATTGCGTTGGAAGTACAACCACCACAGGCTGAAGACGATCAGGATGCCGCCGATCACGACGTAGGTGACCTGCGCTGCCGGATGCTCACCGTCGACCGCGTCCTGAATCGCGATGGTGGTCGAGAGGATCGTCTCGCCCAGAACGATGATGAAGAACAACGAGTACCGCTCCGCGATGTGATGCGGGTGCCACGGCGTCATGCCCGGCTTCTCGGACCAGATCGGAACCGCGAACTCGCACAGAACCAACACCAGGAACGTCGGGACGTAGATGGCGGACGGCGCGAAGTAGAAACCGATCCAACCCATCTGGACCAGAACGATTCCGAGAGCGTATCGACGAGCCGTCAGTGCGTGTTCCGGGTCATTCCGCGAAACCCTGAGCCATTGGATGACCAGGGCTATTCGCATGATGACGTAGCCGACGATGATCAGCAGGGCGTCGTCGTTGAAGAAACGGACGATGCCGGCGGCAAGAACCAGCGACCCGAGGATCTGGAATATGGTCAGCAGGCGGGCGATTCCGTCGTCGTTGTCGTACGCCGAGGTGAACCACGTGAAGTTCAGCCACGTCCACCAGATCGCGAAGAACGCCATCGCGAAGTGTCCGACGCCAGAGGCCGCGTGCCCTTCGCTGATCGCATGGTGCAGACCGGTGGCCGCTTGAGCGACCGCCACGACGAAGCAGAGGTCGGTGAGCAGTTCGAGCGGCGTCGCCACCCGATGCGGCTCGTGCGGATCCCGAGGAACCAACGGCCTGATGAACGAACTGGTGCGATTCACGAAGGGCAGAGTAGCGCGATGGTTGCCGACGCGCTGCCTGTGACTGGAACCTGCGGCCTCAGATATTCACGCCGACGCCCCGATCTGAGCGCGGATTTCCAGCTGATCGGCGAGTTCGGCGCCTATCGCCCCCGCGCTCCCCAAGGTGAAGGCGATCTGGCGTCCCCACAGGAAGTAGCGGTGAATCGGGTAGTCGATATCCGCGCCCATCCCGCCGTGCAGGTGCTGGGTCGCGTGCACGACGCGCAAACCGCCGCGCGAGGCCCACCATTTGGCGACCAGCGCAGCCGCTTCCGCTTCACTCTCGACTCCGCTGTCCATCAACCAGGCAGCGCGGTGAGTGGTCAATCTTGTGCTCTCGGTGTCGAGGTACGCGTCGGCGGCCCGAACTGCCACTGCCTGATTGGTCGAGAGCGGACGACCGAACTGCACTCGCTCCGAAGTGTATTTCGCCGTCATCGCCAGCGCTTCCTCGCAGACGCCGGTGGCCAGGGCAGCCAGCGCCACCCGTGCACGCCGCAGCGTCCAGTCTCGAACTACCGTGCCGTCTGCGGGAAGTGCGTCGGCTGCACTGACGGCAACCCCGTCGAACTGCACAGCGCTGTTGCTCTCGCGGTTCGTCACCGCAAGCGGTGTTCGCACCAGCGCGTCCCGATCCGTCGGCACGATCATGACGGTGACACTGCCGTCCGGCATCGTTACCGGAACAACCAGTGCTGCGGCGAACTCGGCAGCCGGTACGGAGTCGACGCGTCCGGACAGAACCCAACCGTCAGGCGCCGGCTCGGCGCGAACTGCCGTCTCGGCGTTGTAGCCGGTGTCGAAGGCACCGGTGACGATCACCGAGCCGTCGAGCAGTCCCGGAAGCCACGACGCTTTCTGCTCCGAGCTGCCGAACTCCGCGATCGGCAGCGCCGCCGTGGACACCACCGACCAGAGCGGGACCTGGGCGACCCGGCGACCCTGTTGTTCCAGCACCGCTGCCAGACCGAGCATTCCGAGGCCCGCTCCCCCGACCTCTTCCGGCAGAGCAATTCCCAGCACGTCGGAGTCGGCGAGAAGCTTCCACAGTTCCGCGTCGAAACCGCCGGCGCCCTCCACTTCCCGGAGCCGGTCTACACCGGACTTCGCCGCAAAGATCGATTCACTCAGATCCCGTACGGCGGACAAGTTGTCGTCTAATTCGAATTCCATGTCAGCTCTTCTCGTTCTGTGCGGTCGCGGCTCGACGACGCGCAGCAAGCGTCATGCCCAGGCATTTTGCGGCGACGATTTCACGCATCACTTCGTTGGTACCGCCACCGAAGGTGTTGTTCTGTGCGCGTCGACCCAGGTTCTCGACCCGTCCTTCGAGCACCGCTCCGGGTGTGCCGGGGCGCAGCAAACCCTTGGCGCCCAGCACTTCCTGCAACATGCCGTAAGCACTGACGACGGCCTCGGTGCCGAAGATCTTGGCCGCAGCTGAATCGCCACCGCCCAACGTGTTGGCAGCGACGTCCGCCACCAGTCGCAGATTCATCAGGTCGGCAGCACTGAGCAGCGCGTAGACCTCTGCCAATTTCTCACGTACCCAACCGATGTCGTAGACATGGCCGTCACCGGCGGGTTCGGTCTTTGCCCATTCGACCACCTCGGCAAAGAGCTCGTTGGCTATACCACCGCGTGCCGCCAGGGCAACACGTTCGTGGTTGAGCTGGTTGGTGATGAGCTTCCACCCTTGATTGAGCTCACCGACGACATTGGCGATCGGTACCCGAACATCTTCGTAATAGGTTGCCGAAGTGCTGATTCCACCCACGGTGTGAATTTCGGTTACCGAGAAACCCGGCGAGCTGGTCGGCACCAGGACCACGGAAATGCCCTGATGCGTCGGCGCGTCAGGATCGGTACGAACGGCAAGCCAGACCCAGTCGGCAAACACACCGGCACTGGTGAAGATCTTGTTGCCGTTGATGACAAGCTCGTCGCCCTCGATGCGGGCCCGTGTTTCGAGTGCTGCGAGATCCGTGCCCGCATTGGGTTCGGTGTAGCCGATGGCAAAGATCAACTCGCCCGCCAGGATCGGACGTAGGAAGAAGTCCTTCTGTGCCTGCGTTCCGTGCTTGATCAGCGCTGGGCCAACGGTGTTCAGCGTCACCAGTGAGAGCGGTGCATTCGCACGAATCACCTCGTCGTAGAACACGTACAGTGCTTCGGGGTTCTCACCCCGGCCGCCGAATTCCTCCGGCCACCCCAAGCCCAGCCAACCGTCTTTACCCATCCGGCGCAGGATGCGATCGAAGACGGGGCCGCCTTCGGTCTGATCCACGAGAGCACGACGATCTTCCTCGTTGATGATCTCCGCGAAGTACGCGCGCAATTCCTTGCGCAGAGTCTTCGACTCCTCCGACAAATCCAAATACATGGTGAAGCTCCTAAGATCTACGAACGCGGCAGGCCGAGTACGCGCTGCGCGATGACGTTGAGTTGAATTTCGACGGTTCCGCCGCCGAACAGAATCGAGGGCAGTCCGATGTGGTCTATCGCGTAGTTCGCTGCCGGATCGACAACGGCGGCGCGCGGTCCGAGCAGACGCAGCAGGTCCCGCGAGCCCTCGCGTTGTGCCAGGGCGTTGTACACCTTCGAGACGCTGATCTCGGCGCCCGGTTCTTGACCTGCCAGCCGCGCCGACACCCCACGCAGATTCATCGCGGACAGCGCCAGTTCACGAGAGATACTGCGGCCGAGACCTTCCACCGCGTCCTCACGGGGGCAGTCGTGGCTCGCATCGGCAATCACCTGACGGAATTGATCGCTCGAACCGTGGTGAAGTGTGCTGCCCATGCTCAGACGCTCGTTGGACAGTGTTGTCGCAGCCAACTTCCAGCCCTGTCCAGGTTCCGCGACCAGGCAGTCGTCCGGCACGAATACGTCGTCGAGAAATACCTCGTTGAACTCCGACTTACCGGTGGCTTGCTTGAGTGGACGTACGTCGATGCCCTTCGAAGTCATGTCGACCAGGAAGTACGACAGCCCGCGATGTTTCGGAGCGTCCGCGTCGGAACGCGCCAGGCAGACTCCCCAATCCGCCTCGTGCGCACCCGAGTTCCACACTTTCTGACCCGAGAGAACCCAGCCACCGTCGACCTTGCGGGCTTTGGTACTCAGACCAGCCAGGTCTGATCCCGCCCCCGGCTCACTGAAGAGCTGGCACCAGATGATGTCGGCTCGCAGCGAAGGCTCGACAAACCTGTCCTGTTGCTCGGCGTTGCCGTGTTCGAGGATCGTGGGCAGTACCCATTCTCCGATCACGGTGGACGGTTGAGCCCAGCCTCGCATCGCGAATTCGTGTGCGATGACGGCCTGTTCCCTCGGTCCGGCCCCCAACCCGTACGGCGCCCGATAGTGTGGGGCAACCAGTTTGGCGTCGGCAAATCGTGCGCGTCGAGCGCTACCTTTGGCCGGCGCCCAACTCGCGCTGGTGGTTCCGTCGTCCGGCAGCAGCGCAACTTCGTCCAGAACCCTTCGAACCTGCTCTCGCAACTCCGGCAGCATGTCCGGGTCGACAAAGGAGAAGTCGCGGACCGAATCGGCAGACCGGCCGCCCAAGGCGTGTGCCCACTTCACCTCGGATCCTGCCACCGCCGCAATACTGATCGCCCGGCGCCAGTACAGATGCGCGTCGTGCTCCCAGGTGAATCCGATTCCGCCGAGCAACGTCACACATTCGAGGGCATTCTCGATGCCGACGGGCAGTGCAGCCAACGCGGCTTGAGCCGAGACAAGTTTCTGCTGATCCTCGTCGTGTTCCTCGGATCGAGCCGCATCCCACGCTGCGGCACAGGCAATCTCGGAGCGGACCAGCATCATGGCTGCCTTGTGCTGAACTGCCTGGAAGCTTCCGACCGGACGACCGAATTGCTGACGGGACTTCACATAGTCGACCGCGGTGCGTAGCGCCCACCCGGCGATACCGCTTGCCTCCGCAGCCAACACCGTGTTGACGATCAGTTCGACTCGGTGCGTCTGGAGACCGTCGACGATCAGCCCGTCATCGACCTGGTGATCGGTCAACGTCAGTGTTCCGATCGACCGTGTCAGATCCACTCCGTCTTCGACCTCCACCGCAGCGGAAGACGACTGCTCGAGCCGGAACCACAACTCACCGTCTTCGCTGTTTGCCTGCACGAGAACGACATCGGCTCCCGGCAAACCCAGGGCGGGGTCGGCAGAACCGCTCACCGTCCACCCGGCATCGCTGCGAGCCGCGCGCAATCCCGCGCCGGTGCAGACTGCTCCGGTTGCACCGGTGGCCAATTCGGTCAGCATTGTCTCCGCGGCCGAGCCGGCGGCTGTTGCAAGGATCCCACTGGCGATGACCGTCGGAACGTACGGTCCCGGATAGAGCGCATCGCCCAATTGCTCGACTACCACAGCCAGTTCGGCAAGTCCTGCCCCGTCACCGCCGTACTGCTCGGGCAGGTGCACTGCGTGCAGGCCCTGACGGACCAATCCATCCCAGGAGTCCAGCCGATCACCGGCGGCATAGCGCTTGACGTTGCTGCGCGTGTCGGCGATGCCACCGAAGCGGTTCGCGAATGCGGATACCGCTTCCGCCAGGTCACGGTGATCTTCGAGCAGGGGCAGTGCCATGGCAGGTTCCTCAATCTTCGGTTCTTGTCAGATGCGTTCGAGAATCAGACAGGTAGTTGCGGCTGACGCACAGATCGCGATCAGTGCGGTTGACTTGTCTCGGCGTTCCAGTTCGTCGATGACATTGGCCAACAGCCTGATTCCGGTTGCACCGGCCGGATGGCCCAGTGCGATTGCGCCACCGTTGACGTTCAGCAATTCGGGATCGACGCCGTGAACCTGCGCAAACGACATCGGTACCGAAGCAAATGCCTCGTTGACCTCGAACAGATCGATATCGTCGATCGTCAGGCCGGTGCGGCCGAGCACGATGTTTGCCGCGTCGACGGGGCCGTCGAGCATGAACTCGGTGTCACCACCGATGACGCACTGCGCCAGTATCTTTGCCCGCGGTCGCACTCCGAGGGCCTTCGCTCGATCCTCGGACATCAGCAGAGCGGCACTCGCACCGTCCGAGACCTGCGAAGACGTTCCAGCGGTGTGCAGTCCGCCCTCCTGAACGGTCCGCAGTTTCGCGAGTCCTTCGAGACTCGATTCGCGTAGACCCTGATCCCGATGAACCGGAACGTCAGAGCCCGGAGCCAGCACATCGATAATGTGCGAGTCGAATCGTCCTGCCTCCCAGGCTGCTGCGGCTCGCTGCTGCGAGCGCAACCCGAAGGCGTCGAGGTCCTCGCGGCTGAAACCACGCTTGACCGCAATCCGGTCGGCCGCGGTGTACTGATCGACCGTGTCGAGTGACCACGACTCGGGACGTGGTGTTCCAAGGCCGGTACCCACCTTGTACGTCAGTGGTGCCCGCGACATCAGTTCCACACCGCAGGCAACTCCCACGTCGACTGCACCGATGGCAATTTGCCCGGCCATCAACTGCACCGACTGCTGCGCGGTTCCGCACTGCGCGTCGATCGTGGTGCAGCCCGCTTTCAGCGGAAGGCCCGCATGCATCCAGGACGTACGCACGATATTGCCGAACTGCTCGCCGAGAGGCGTCACGCAACCACCGATGACCTGGTCGACTGCGCCAGGATCCAGGCCAACCCGATCCAGCACGCCTTTCTGCGCGTAACCCAACAGTTCGGCCGCGTGGACTCCGGACAGCCATCCCTCACGCTTGCCGAACGGCGTTCGTGCTGCGTCCACGATGACGGGCTTCATGCCAACTCCTCGGTTCGTAATGCTGCTTTCTCCGGTAATGCTGTTTTCGCCGGTAATGCTGCTTTCTCCGGTAATGCTGTGCCGTCCAGTCCTCGCACGGTCAGAGCCCAGTCGTCGATCAGGTCCAAGCTCACGCACGAGCGCGCGGTGAACTCGGTGTCGCAACCACACAGCGCTGTGACCGCTTCCACCATTTCTTCCATAGATTCGACCTGATCCGGCCGGATAGTCTCACCGACCAGGACTCTTGCGCCCTCGCTGAGCACCGCCGCCCGCGGTTGAACCGTGTTGACACGCACCCCCTGGCCGTAGAGTTCCACGCCCATGCCGTTGCTGATCCTGTTGAGCGCTGCTTTGGACGCGCCGTACACGGTCATCGTGGTTCCCGGTTCGACCCACGTGAACGGCGGGCCCTGCCACGGTTTGACGGTGCCGCTGGACACGTTCACGATCCAGCCGTATCCGTTTGCCACCATCCCCGGCACCACGGCTTGCATCAGATCGAGCGGTGCGTGGACATTTGCCTCGAACATCAGACGTCGCCGACGCAGTGGGTAGTCCGACAGCGGTTGATAGATCGCTGCTGCCGCGTTGTTCACCAGGATGTCGATCGTCCCGCCGAGCTTCTCGATTGCCGCCGGCACAACGGTGTCGCGCTGCTGCTCGTCCGTCAGATCCGCAACAATGATCTCGACCTTGTTTCCGTACTTCGCAATGCGAGCGGCTGTCTCCTCGAGACTGCCAGGCAGGGTTGCGTGCGCACCGAGCGTCCGGGCCACGAGAGCGACGTCAGCGCCTTCCGCTGCCAGCCTTTCTGCGACGCCTGCACCGATTCCGCGGCTGGAACCGGTGACAAGCGCTCGGCGGCCCTCGAAACGCCTCGTCATGCTATTTGAACTTCGAGGCGAAGCGATTGATGCTCTCCGCAATCCGAGCAACTTCGTCTTCACGCAGGCCGTGGCTCATGCCGAGCGTCATGCCGCGGGCAAAAACCGCGTCGGCTTCCGGCAAACCTTCGGCCGGCTGACGGAATTCGATGTTCTTCATCATCGGGTGACGAGTGACGTTGCCGCTCCACACAGTTCGTGTGTCGATGCCGTCGGCCTCGATGGCTTCCTGCAGGTCGCTACGCGTGAAGGGTGCATTCTCGTTGATCATCACGGGGTAGCACAGCCACGCCGTATCAAGACCGTCGAGTTCTACCGGCGTCGTGAAGAACTCGGGATGAGCCCCATACGCCGCCGTGAAGGCCGCAAACGTGGCTTTGCGCGTCTTGTAGTTCTCCTCCAGCTTGTCGAGTTGCACGACGCCGTAGGCTGCGCCGAGTTCGGAGGGCTCGAAGTTCCACGACATGAGCTCGAAGATGAAATCGTTGTCGTAATCGACACCGTCGAGTTCTTCACGGAACACTCGGCCGGACTTGGTGCTGCCGAACAGGTTCGGCTCACTACGACGGCCCCAGCGGCGGAGCAGTAGAGCCTTGTCACGGCTGGCTTCGTCGTCGACGCACACCATTCCACCGGTTCCCGCGCACGTGATGATGTGTGCCATCGAGAAACTGGTGACAACAATGTCTGCCCGAGAGCCGGTCGGAGTGCCGCGGAGCGTGGCGCCGATCGCGTCACACGAATCTTCGATCACCTTGAGCCCGTGGCGATCTGCAATGTCGCGGATGGCGTCCCAGTCCGGGCAGTTGCCGGCCAAGTTCGGCATCAGGATGGCGCCGGTTTTCTCGGTGACCATGGCCTCGATCTTGGTGACGTCGACGTTGAACGTGTTCGGTTCCACGTCCACGAACACCGGCACCAGACCGGCACGCACGATCGGCGCGATGTCGGTGGAGAACGTCAACGGCGATGTGATGACCTCGCTGCCGGCAGGCAGTCCGAGCAGCTCGACAGCCAAGTACAGACCCGAGGATCCCGAGTTGCACATGACGCCGAACTTCTTGCCTGCCAAGGCCGCGATACGCTCTTCCATCTCGAAGACGTTCTTGCCGATGCGCAATCCTTGATGCCCGCTGCGCAAGACGTCGACAACAGCCTGTATTTCTTCCTCGCCGTGGGTGGCCCTGGCGTAGGTGATCCGCTCACTCATCGTGTTCCTGCTTTCTCGAATGTGTGCGGCAGATTCAGCGATCTGCCGAGAGGACGAGTGCACTGTGCGGGACGGGGGAACCGCCGGTCACGAGCACGTTGTCCAAAGTTTTGGTGGGTTGGTTGGTGGAGGTGCCGCGGATCAGACGAACGCCTTCGGCAATGCCGTTGACGCCGTGGATATATCCCTCACCGAGTTGACCGCCGTGAGTGTTGATCGGTAGGCGGCCGTCCAGCTCGAGATTGCCGTCGGCGATGAAGTCTTTTGCCTCGCCCCGTCCGCAGAATCCGTACTCCTCGAGTTGAAGCAGAACCATCGGAGTGAAGGCGTCGTAGAGAATTGCGGCATCGATGTCGTCCGGCCCGATACCGGCCTGGTCCCACAGTTGGCGCGCGACCAGTTCGACTTCCGGCATACTGTCGATGTCGTCCCGGTAGTAGCTGCTCATCGAAATCTGTTGCGGACCTACACCTTGCGCGGCACCGCTGATGATCGCAGGTTTATGAGGGAGATCGCGGGCGCGCTCCGCGCTGACGATGACCAGCGCCTGTCCGCCGTCACTTTCCTGGCAGCAGTCGAGCAGGCGGATGGGGTCGGCGATCATGCGCGAGTTCTGATGATCCTCGATGGTGATCGGGCGTTCATAGAACCAGGCCTTGGGGTTGTTCGCCGCATGCTTGCGCGAAAGAACCGAGATCTGGCCGAAGTCGGCGCTGGTTGCCCCGTACTTGTGCATGTACAGCTTGGCCAGGAAGGCTTCCTGCTGCGCCGGCGTCAGAAGCCCGTACGGGTTGATCCAATTCCGGTATTCCTGGTCCGTCGACGCGTTGTACGCAAAAGGTGGCGGCCCGGCGCCGAATCGGTGGCCGGATCTTTCGTTGAAGGCGCGGTAGACGACCACAACGTCGGCAACTCCGCTGGAGACGGCAAGCGCTGCTTGTTGAACCGGTGCACAGGCACCGCCGCCGCCGTGTGGAATACGACTGAAAAACGTCAGTTCCGGGATCCCGAGGGCACGTGCGACCGCAATCTCGGGATTGTTCTCCATGGTGAACAGCGCAAATCCGTTCACCTCTTCTGCCTCGATGTGCGCGTCGTCGAGTGCGGCGATCACAGATTCGCACGCCAACTGCCATTCGCTTCGGCCGGAGTTCTTGGAGAACTCGGTGGCGCCGATTCCGGCGATGGCTGCTTGCCTCGAAAATCCTCGTGTCATGCGATTACCCTTTCCACCGGTTCGAGAGTCACGTCGGCCGTCACGTGTGTTCCGCGGGCGTTTTTCCCGAGAACCGTCACGGTGAGCGCCCGGCCGTCTGTGGCGGTGACCTTGCCGGTGAATGTCATGGTGTCTCCGGGGAAGTTCGGAACACCAAGCCGTAGTGATGTTTTGACGATCCGTGACGCCGGACCGGACCAGTCGGTGATGTAGCGGTCGATGAGCCCGTTGGTGGTGTTGATGCTCATGAAGATGTCGGGAGTTCCGCGATCCTGTGCCTTGCCCGGATCGTGATGCACGTCCTCGAAATCCTGAGAAGAGATCGCGGTGGCGACGATCAGCGTTCGATCCAACGGCAATTCGAGGTTGGGGAGGACCGAACCCACTTCGCAGTCAATCAGTTTCGTCATTCCGCCGAACCCCGTCGCCTCAGTTGCGGCAGCATCTCGCCGTGAGCGTGCTCGGAGAAGGTCACTTCGAGTTCCATGCCGAATTCGAGTTCCTCGTGATCGATCCCCGCGATGTCGGCAACCAGACGCGTGCCTTCTTCGAGATCGACAAGCCCGACGGCGAGTGGGTACTCGAAAGCAGGATCCTTCGGGTGATGGATGACCGTGAAGCTGTGCAACGTGCATCGCCGCGTGGATTCGACTGTGTCCCAACTGAACGAGCGGCATTCCGGGCACGCGGGCGCGGGTGGGTGGCGCAGTGTCTTGCAATCCGCACACCGTTGGATCTCGAGGCGACCCTCTTTGGCCGCGGAGAAGAAGAAATCGTTGTCGTCGGTGACGGTGAGTCTCGGAACAGCGGTGTTGCGGGAGCCAGTCTCGCTCATGCGATTACCTCCTGGACTTCGAGCTGGGTATCTGTCTGGGCATCTGGTTTGAACCTGAGCAATCGAAAACGCTCTTCGACCAGTGTCTTTCCGTCCTGGTCGGCGTACTTCTTGAACAGAGTGATGAAGCACCCGTGACCGAGGGCAGTTTGTTTGAACGGCGAGATCGATTCGATGGTGAAATGTGCGGTGACGTGGTCTCCGGGACTCAGCTCCGCGAAATACTCCTGCTCGACGTTGGTCGCGACGACCGAGGTGTATCCGGCCTCGTCCAACAACGCGAGCAGTCGTGAATAGGCGAAGTCCTCGGAGGCTCCGTCGGCACGAAGCTGTTGGACCTGGCGATAGCGTCGGTAGCCCGCCATCACCCAGGTCGAGATCATGGCGGGTGGGCAGACGACATCTCGACGACCCACGCTACGGGCGGCTTCGGCGTCGACGTAGATGGGGTTGCGGTCGTCGTGCGCCTCGACCCAGTTGCGGATCATCGCCTCGTTGACGGCGTAGCGGGCGACCCGGGGTGGTTCGGCCTCTGCGCCGATGAAGTTCGGAAACTGCGTCTGCAGGCTCTGCACTGAAATCCTCCGTAAACGAAAGTTGAGCAAGCGCTTGATTTTGAAGCTAGCATAGGAAACCGGAAGTTGAAACACGCGATCTCACCGACGAATTGGTTCGAGCCGGAGCCATCAGGCAGGATTGCGCTACGTTCGACGCCGGAAGCCCGGCACCCGTGAAACCCTGCCCTGAGCAGGACCGACAACCAGCGGAGATTTCAGTGGCATCACCAGATCGTCGGGAGAAAATCCTGGAGAGCTCAGCCGAGCTGTTTGCCAGGAAGGGTGTCGCGACCACGACCGTTCGCGAAATCGGCGACGCCGCCGGCGTGTTCTCGGGCAGCCTTTACCACTACTTCAAGTCGAAGAATGCGATCGTGGCCGAGCTCATGCACGGCTTCATCACCGATATTCAGCTCCGCTTCGATCAGGTCGAGAAAACGGCAACCGGCCCCGAGGAAGTCCTACGCGGCCTGATCCGCGAGACGCTGATCGTGATCGAACTGCACCCGCACCCGACTGCGATCTATCAGAACGATCGGGCGTATCTACGCGACAACGATCTCCTGCAATCCGTCGACGGGCCTTCTCGCCAAGTCCGCGAGCATTGGATGAAAGCGATTGCCGAAGGCGTCGATCAGGGAATCTTCCGCCAAGACGTGGCCCCGGAGATTTTCTATCGATCGGTACGAGACACCCTGTGGTCGACAACGCATTGGCCGGACCGCCAGAAATACACCACCGACGAGTTCGCGGATCTGATGATCACGCTCTTCCTCTCGGGATTCAGGGTCGCCTGACGAGATCCGGCAGATCCAGATGTTTCGGGGTTCGTCCCTGCGGCAACAGGATCGACACCGCGAACACGACCACCGCGCAACCCGCGCACACCAGGTAGGCGACGGAGAATCCGGTCCACGACGTGGAATGTTCCGAACCGCTGATCACGAACGCGGCGAGGACGGTCGCCACCGTCGCACTGCAGATCGTGCTTCCGGACGTCCGTAGGAGCGAGTTCACGCCGTTGGCTGCTGCCAGTCGCTGACGTGGCACGGCAACCAGGATCAGCAGTGAGAGCGTGCTGTACACGATCGCGGTCCCGACTGCCGTAATACCGAGCGCCGCAACCACTCCCCACAATGGCTTACCCGCAACGGCGTGAATCCCGTAGCCCCCGGCGAGGAATACGGCACCGGTCAACATCGCGGTCCGTGAACCGAAGCGATCGGTGATCCGCACCGCAACCGGAGAGAACAGCACCATCGCGATACTGGCCGGAATCTGGCAGAGCGCCGCCGCGATGATCGACAGGCCGTACCCGGCGCCCGGACCCTTCACCCCCTGCAGCAGTTGCGTGGTGATCAGCGTGTTCCCGAAGAATGCGAACCCGACCAGCAGCGCGGCCAGATGCGGGATCAACACCGCACGCTTGACGAGAGCACGGACGTCGACCAGCGGATTGACGTTGCGCCGCTGCTGAATTACCCAGAACGTGAACAGCACCGCCGACGCGGCCAGCATCGAGATCACCGCGCCGCTGGTCCACCCCCAACTCGACCCCTGCGTGATCGGCACAAGCAGAGCGATCATCGCGGCGCTCAGACCGACCGCGCCGACGCCGTCGAATCTCCCCGACGGATTCGGCTCCGATTCCCGAATGAACAGCACCGCAGCAAGAGTCACCGACAGTCCGATAGCCGTGGTTACCCAGAACAGGACGTGCCAGTTCGAGTACTGCGCGATCATCGCGGAAAACGGTATCCCCAAAGCCGTTCCGACGCCGAGCGTCGAACTCATCATGGCCACTGCGCCGTTGACCTTGTTGCGCGGCAATTCGTCACGCAGCATGGAGATTCCGATGGGGATGACGGCCGACCCGGCACCTTGCAGCGCTCTCGCGAAGATGAGGACCGCGATGTCCGAGGACAGCGCACACAACATGGAGCCGAGAGTCATCATGGAGAAAGCGACCAGAAGCATCTTCTTCTTGCCGAACATGTCGGCAAGACGGCCGAAGATGGGGGTGACCACGGCGCCGACCAGCAGTGTGACGGTCACCAGCCAGGACACTGCTGTGCGTCCGGCGCCCGTGAAGTGGGGCAGCTCCGGCAGCAGCGGAACGATGACGGTTTGCAGGACTGCTTGGAACACGGCGGCCGCGACAACGATGGGAAAGAGGAAGCGGGAACGCGGCTGCGCAAGACTCGCGTCGGGGGTGGGGACTGTCGGAGTACCCGGCGGACGGTCGAGCGTCGTCACCCCACACCGCCTGTTCTCACTAGGTAAATATCCGTTCACCTACATTAGGTGAACGGATATTTACCTAGCAAGAATTGTGACGCCGCTCACCCGTCGAGGAGCTTTTGCACCAGTGGTGCGTACAGCGCGACCACCTCGTCCTGGGTGCCGGTGGCATGGCCGGCCATCATCCGTCGGCGCATGATCGCCACTCCGACCACCATCGACATCGCCAGTTCCGCGCGCAATCTGGCGTCGGGGCCGGACAGACGAGCGGCGAGGGTGTCGATCATCTGCGTCGAATAGTTCTCGCGCAGTTTGCGGTTGCTTTCTTCACTGACACCGCTCATGAACAACAAGCTCATGGACAGCGGCTTGTACGACTCCAGCGGCTTGGTGAACAGCGAGACCATGCGCTCGCCGAGCGAGTCGTCGGGTGCGTCGAACACCGTGACCGCCGCTGCACGGAAGTCGACCAACTCGTCGTACAACTGCTCCTTGGAACCGAAGTACTTGATGATCAGCGGAGCGCTGACGCCTGCGTCTTCGGCGATGTCCTTGAGCGTGATTTCGCGGTACGGCCGAGTCGCGAATGCTTTCCCGGCCGACGCGATGATCTGCGCGCGGGTCTGCTCGGACGTACGACGCACTTGCTGACCTTGCTCCGTGCCGCTCATCAAGCGTTCCGCGACAATTCACGACGGCCGGACAATGCCCGCCCCAGCGTCAACTCGTCGGCAAATTCGAGGTCGCCGCCCATCGGAAGGCCCGAAGCCAACCGAGACACCGTCAACCCCGGGATGTCTCGCATCATTCGGACGAGGTAGGTAGCTGTCGCCTCACCCTCGGTATTGGGGTCGGTGGCAATGATGACCTCGGACACGTCGACGCCGTCCTCCTGATTTGCGATGCGAGCCAACAACTCCCGGATGCGCAACTGGTCCGGGCCGATACCCGAGAGCGGATTGAGCGCACCGCCGAGCACGTGATAGCGACCCTTGAACTCCCGGGTGCGCTCGACGGCCTGGACGTCCTTCGGCTCCTCCACGACGCAGATCACCGTGCGATCGCGACGTGCGTCGGCGCAGATGCGGCACTTCTCCTGATCGGACACAGTTCCGCACACCGTGCAGAATTGAACGCCGTCACGGATGCGCTGCAATGCATTTTTCAAACGGTCGATCTCGGGAGGCTCCACGGAGAGCAGGTGAAAAGCGATGCGTTGAGCGCTCTTCGGCCCGACTCCGGGAAGCTTCCCGAGTTCGTCGATCAGATCCTGAACCGGACCTTCGTACACGCGTTCTCGTTTCTAGAAGCCGGGGAGACCGGGAAGGCCTCCGCCGAGTCCGCCGGCCAACGGGCCGAGCTTCTCAGCAGCGACTTCCTGTGCCTTGCGCGAAGCATCCTCGATCGCGCCGATCACCAGATCCTGCAGCGTCTCGACGTCTTCGGGGTCGACGACCTTGGGATCGATCTGCAGACCGACAACCTCACCGGTGCCCTTGACCGTGGCGACAACCAGCCCGCCGCCGGCCTGACCGGTCACTTCGGCCTGCGCCATTTCCTGCTGCGCCGCCATCAATTGCTGCTGCATCTGCTGAGCCTGAGCCAACAGAGCAGACATGTCGGGTGCTCCACCTGGTTGCACGAGCGGTCCTTTCTACAGAGTTATCCCCACCAGCGTAGTCGGTGCGCGCTACCGTGAGCGGGTGCGCCGGAACCAGTCAGACACCGTAAAACCGTCAAGAGGGTCAAACATGGCATCACGTGTGTTCCGCTCCACCGCGCTCATTGCCGTAGTCGGGGCCGGGCTTCTGAGCGCCGCGTGCACTATTCCGACCGAGACTGCCGACGCCACGGCGCCCGAGGCCACGACTTCGGTCGAGGTGTCTCCGCTCAGCACTGTTGCCGCTGACATCCCCGCAGCCCTCACCGGCAAGGTCGTCTTCCTCGATCCCGGGCACAGTGGTGCGAACGACGACAGCATCAACACCCAGGTCCCCACCGGCCGCGGCGGCACCAAGAACTGCCAGACCACCGGCACCAACACCGACGCCGGGTTCCCCGAACACACCTTCAACTGGGAAGTCGCGAGCCTGGTCAAGAGCGAACTCGAAGGCCAAGGCGCCACAGTCGTCCTGAGTCGACCGGACGACGTCAGCGTCGGGTCTTGCGTCGACGCACGCGCCGAAGCCGCCAATTCCTCCGGCGCCGACGTCGTGGTGAGTATTCATGCGGACGGCGCAGCGGCCGGGGCCGAAGGCTTCCACGTCTGCTACTCCGCTCCCCCACTGAACTCGGTTCAGGCCGGCCCGTCCGTGGCTTTTGCGGAAACCATGCGCGACTCACTCGTCACCGCCGGCCTCACCCCGTCGACCTACATCGGTGACGACGGGTTGGCGCCACGTGCCGATCTGACGGGACTCAATCTGTCGCAGCGGCCGTCGATTCTGGTCGAACTCGGCAACATGCGTAATGCCGACGAGGCAGCGCGCATGACGAGCCCGGACGGTCAGCAGGACTATGCAGCCGCCGTCACCAGTGGAGTCACGGCCTTCCTGACAACCCCCTGATCCGGCTTCTGTGGAGAAAACCCGCTTGTCCACAGGAAAGCCGGCACGGCCCCGATAGCCAGTTCGCCTGGCTACGGTTCAGCCATGGGGCCGATACTTCAGGTAGACATCGCTGCGTTGCAGCAACTTTCGGCTGATCTGTCTCGACTTGCGGATCAGATCTCGGGGATCGACTCCGCTAGCCCGATTTTCGAAGCCGCGACGAGCCTGGATTCGTCCGCTGTCATGGCTGTATCGACGGAGCATGCCGGCGTGATCGCCGACGCCTACCGGTACCTGGCTACGCAATTGGGGCTCGTGGCGTCCGGAACCGCTGCTGCAGCACGCCTGTACGACGCTACCGAGGCCGACGTGGTGTCCGAACTGCGCGGAGAACACTGATGCGGCCCAACATCTCTCAGCTTCGCGCGTGGTCACCGGAGCAACTGCGCACTTGCGCTGCGGAACTCGTCGAAATCGATCGAAAAGTCGAATTTCTCAGTGGCGACGCCGGTCGCAGCATCGACGCCGTCCGCGAGTTCTGGCGGGGCGAAGCGTCGAGCGCGGCGGCAGTGCAGTGGTCGGGCATCTCGCTTACCGCTTCTCACCTGTCGATTGGAATTCGCGTGGTCGCGGATCTGTATGCCGGAGCGGCCAATACGATTGGCACCGCGCGAAGAACAGTTCTGGACCTGGTCGAGGAGGCGACTCTCGAACACGGCTTGACGGTGTCGGACAGTGGAGCTGTATCGGCGCCTGCGTCGACGCAGCCGTGGAATCTGGCCGACATTATGCAGGCTTCCGAAAACGCTACGGCTGCACGGAGTTTTCAGCAGCGAATCTTCGACTCTTTGTCGGCGCTGGACTATGAAGACAACCGGGCCGCGACTGCTCTACGTCAGGCATTCCGGGAGATCGGATCACTCCTGGGTAATCAGCCTGATCGCCTCAGCCGCACTGTCGTCGACATTCTCGACGGGAGGTCGGCACTCCCCGGAACACCCGCGGAGCTACACCGACTGTGGGAATCGCTCACTCCCAGCGAGAAAGACGCATTGGCGAGGTGGGATCCGTCCATCGGAAGTCGCGACGGCCTTCCCGCTCTCGACCGGGACTACTACAACCGGCGGTACCTCACTGCGCTGGAAACTGCACCCGAGTCCTCGCCGGATCGCACGGTAGCGGCCGGATACGCGGCTGTGCGCGGCGAACTTCGACCGGATACCTTCCTTCTCTCGGTCACTGGTGGGCACGCCGTCGTCGCTGTCGGTAATCCCGATGCCGCCGACAACGTCGCAACGTTGATTCCCGGAACCGGCTCCGGACTCTCGGGCGTCGGCGGAGATCTACAACGAACCAGAGCCATGTACGACGCAGCCGTCAGCGCGGCACCGACGGAAGCCACGTCAGTGATCCTGTGGTCCGGGTACGACGCTCCCCCAGGCATTCCCGACGCCGGTTCGGATCGCTACGCAGACTCCGCGGCGCCCGGGCTGGACACTTTCCAGGGCGGGCTACGCACCTCACATGACGGTCCGCCGTCGCACAACGTCGTGATCGGACACTCCTACGGCAGCACCGTCATCGGTGCCGCGACTACCCGTGGCGCTTCTCTCGACGTCGACGAACTGGTATTTGTCGCAAGCCCGGGAGTCGATGCCGAGCGTGTGAGCGAACTGAGCCTGGACGGCGTCGACTCCTCCGAGATGTCGCGTCGTGTTCATTCGACGACGGCCTTCTGGGATCCGGTCCAATTAATACCCAAGATCCTCGGAGTCCACGGATTCGACCCGTCGGATCCGGAATTCGGCGCGCAGGTATTCGACGGATCACCCGGGGAGCCGGGGTTCGGAGTTCACAGCAATTACTGGGAAAGCGGAAACCCCGCACTCGCCGAGTTGGGGCGGATCATTACCGGCGCATGAAAGATGGCGCCGTACCGGTGAAGGTACGACGCCATCTTTCAGTGATGCAGAATCAGTTAGACCAGTTCGCGCTTGAGGTTGTCCAGGACCTGGGCCTGGATGCGCTGCAGACCCTTCGGAGCGAAGGTGCGCTCGAAGAAGCCGCCGATTCCGGTGGCACCCTGCCACTGGGTGAGCGTCGTAACCGTCGTTCCGGTGCCGTTGGGGGCAACGGTCCAGGTGGTGACGAGACTGGAGTTGGCGTCCTTCTCGGTGATGACGTTGCCGTCGACCGTCACTGTGGCCTTGACGTTGCGCGAACGCTTTTCCGTCGCCTTGAGCGTCCACTGCGCGACGGTTCCGTCACCCTGACCGCCTTCGACGACCTTGTAGTCGAGGTACTGCTCGGAGAGGATTCGCGGGCGAACCGTCTCGTAGTCCGAGAGCGCCGCGAGCACCTTGTCGGGTGCTGCTGTGACGACTATCGAACTCATTGCATTGACCTGACCCATATGCCCTACGTCTCCTTGTTCGACCAACGCGGCTCGATACCGCGAATGACTCTCGAATCCGCACCTCGAACTGCGCAGACATTCCTTTCCATATTGCCTGTCCCGCCCCGGTATCTCGACAATCTGCCCTGTCCTGTGAGCTGGTTCACCTGTTGGCGCATTTATCGAGTTCGTTTGCAACAACTCGATCAAATTCGGGCATTAAGACCCCTCCAGATAGCTTGCACGCGCAACTACCGATAGCGTCAGGGTGTGACTCTCTCGTTCAATGGGGTAGTTCAGAAGTTCGATCGAATCCGGACAAAGCAAGGCCCGGGTTCCGATGCTGCGCGTGAAATGGGGTTCGAGCAGCACAGAGAAGGCGTCGAACGCCTACTCGCGTCATACCGCGCCATTCCCGCCGATGCTTCTGTACGCCTGGCAAAGAAGACATCCAATCTGTTCCGCGCTCGCGCCAAGACGTCGGCCCCCGGCCTCGACGTCAGCGGTCTGGCCGGTGTCATCGCCGTCGATGCGCAGGCGCGCACCGCCGACGTCGCCGGCATGTGCACCTACGAAGACCTCGTCGACGCGACGCTGCCCTACGGGTTGGCGCCATTGGTCGTGCCTCAGCTCAAGACCATCACCCTGGGCGGTGCGGTGACCGGGCTGGGCATCGAGTCCACCTCGTTCCGCAACGGCTTACCGCACGAGTCGGTACTCGAAATCGACGTACTGACCGGAAGCGGCGAGATCATCACCGCAACGCCGGACGGTGAACACGCCGAACTGTTCTTCGGTTTCCCCAATTCCTACGGCACCCTTGGCTATTCGACGCGATTGAAGATCGCACTCGAACCGGTCGAGAAGTACGTCGCCTTGCGTCATGTGCGCTTCGATTCGCTGAAGAAGCTCGAAGAAACGATGGATCGCATCGTCACCGAGCGCGAGTACGACGGGATCGCCGTCGACTACCTCGACGGGGTGGTCTTCACCGATTCCGAGAGCTACCTCACACTCGGCGTGCAAACCGACGAGGAAGGCCCGGTCAGCGACTACACCGACCAGGACATCTTCTACCGGTCGATCCAGCATCCGTCACTCACACAGCCCAAGACGGACCGCTTGACCATTCGGGACTACCTGTGGCGCTGGGACACCGACTGGTTCTGGTGCTCACGGGCTTTCGGTGCACAGAACCCGAAGATCCGGCGCTTCTGGCCCAAGCAGTACCTGCGGAGCAGCTTCTACTGGAAGCTGATTGCCCTCGACCACAAGTACGACATCGGAGATCGCCTCGAAAAGCGCAAGGGCAAGCCCCCGCGCGAACGCGTCGTCCAGGACGTCGAGGTACCCATCGAACGAACCGCGGACTTCGTCTCGTGGTTCCTCGAGGAAATTCCGATCGAACCACTGTGGTTGTGCCCGTTACGCCTTCGTGAGCCCAGCCCGGCTGCTGCCTCCGCATCGCGGCTGGATCAATTGGCCACATCGCGGCCGTGGCCCCTCTACCCCCTCGAACCCAAGCGCACCTACGTCAACATCGGCTTCTGGTCTTCGGTGCCGATCGTTCCCGGCGAGCGCGAGGGGGCAGCAAATCGACTGATCGAAGAAAAGGTCAGCGATTTCGACGGACACAAATCGCTCTACTCCGACTCCTACTACTCGAAGGAAGACTTCGAGGAGCTGTACTACGGCGGCGACCGGTACATCGGACTCAAGGAACGCTACGACCCGAAATCCCGTTTATTGGATCTATTCTCTAAGGCGGTGCAACGTAAATGACCACGTTCAAAGACTCCAAAAGCCAGGACAAGCTCTCCATCGCAGAGATTCTCGAGACGCTTTCCGACGGCATGCTGCCGCTTCGATTCACCGCGTACGACGGCAGCACCGCCGGCCCCGAAGATGCCGACTACGGACTGCACCTCAAGTCGACTCGCGGAACCACTTATCTCGCAACAGCTCCCGGCGACCTGGGCATGGCCCGCGCGTACGTCTCCGGCGATCTCGAAGCCGAGGGTGTCCACCCCGGTGATCCGTACGAGATTCTGCGCATCATGGGCGACGAACTCCACCTCAAGCGCCCGTCAGCACTGACTCTCGCCAGCATCACGCGCTCGCTGGGCTGGGATCTGTTGCGGCCCATCGCCCCGCCGCCCCAGGAACATCTCCCTCGCTGGCGTCGCGTCGCAGAAGGACTGCGTCACTCCAAAACTCGTGACGCCGAGGTCATCCACCATCACTACGACGTCTCCAACACCTTCTACGAGTACGTCCTGGGCCCGTCCATGACGTACACCTGCGCCGCCTACGACAATGCGGAGCAGACCCTCGAAGAAGCCCAGGAGAACAAGTACCGCCTGGTGTTCGAGAAGCTCGGACTTCAGAAGGGTGATCGACTTCTCGACATCGGCTGCGGCTGGGGCTCGATGGTTCGCTACGCGGCCAGGCGCGGCGTCAAGGTGATCGGCGTGACTCTCTCACGCGAACAGGCAGATTGGGCACAGAAGGCCATCGAAGACGAGGGGCTTGCCGATCTCGCGCAGGTCCGCTTCTCCGACTACCGCGACGTCGCGGAGACCGGGTTCGACGCAGTGTCCTCGATCGGTCTGACCGAACACATCGGCGTCGGAAACTACCCGGCGTACTTCGAGTTCCTCAAGGGCAAGTTGCGCGAGGGTGGGCGTCTGCTCAACCACTGCATCACCCGTCCGGACAACCGAAGCGGCGCCAAGGCAGGCGGATTCATCGACCGGTACGTCTTCCCCGACGGGGAGCTCACCGGATCGGGTCGCATCATCTCCGAGATCCAGAACGTCGGCCTCGAGGTGCGGCACGAGGAGAACCTGCGCGAGCACTACGCACTGACGCTCGCCGGATGGTGCCAGAACCTCGTCGACAACTGGGACGCCTGCGTCGCCGAGGTCGGCGAAGGAACCGCACGCGTCTGGGGCCTGTACATGGCGGGTTCACGGCTCGGATTCGAGCGCAATGTCGTTCAGCTGCACCAGGTTCTGGCCGTCAAGCTCGGCCCCAAGGGTGAGGCGCATGTGCCGCTTCGCCCGTGGTGGAAGGCCTAGGGAGCTCCGCTCCCCGTGCGCCTTTTTGGTAGTCGGCACTACCAAAAAGGCGCACAGGTGCCGCAGGCACCCGACTGCGTCCTCACCCAGCCTCCCCGCCGCAAGACGGTCTCCACTTCGTGCGCAACCTGGCACGGAGTCTTCATCACCTCGTCGAATCCGTAGACCAACCGCGGACGACCTGCCAACTCTGCCGCATTGTCGCGGCGGCGATCACGAAATGCCACTTCGGCCATGGAATGCGCCCACCGGCCGTCGAGACGCACGATCAGCGGCACACCGACTTCGCTGTAATCACAATCCTCGTACAGCGTGCGGCCGTCGACGCGCACCGGTGATTGGCGTCTGGCCGGCGGCAACCCGTGCGCCTGCTCCACGTCGACCGCATAGTGGTATTCGAGCGATGACTGCACCCCGTCTGCCAGAAGTCGTACCGCATCGGAAAGCGCACCCTTGAATCGATGTGGCGTTCGTTCGTCTATCCGACGGCGCACATCGTTCAACGGGATTCGCGCATTTGTCACTGTGGTGATGAGTGAAACATAGGCGCTTCGCGCTGTGGATTCGGCAGTCGCAAGATCAATCGCGGTATCAGCCCGCGACGTGCGAGGTATGACTGACGGCACGCCGATGAATCGGTGAGCTCGGGATCGGTGGACGACTACCCCGGGGTGAACCACGCCGCCCACTCTGACAAGCGCTCCTGACGTTCGCGCTGGAACTCGGCGGATTGTCGCGGACTGACAGCGAGCGGACTTGCCGTAGGGCACGGTGACATGGACTGGCTTGTCTGCGTCGATGCGACGCATTCCCCATTCCTCAGCTGCAGTGTCGTGGCTCAGAATCGCCTGCGGGCCACCGTAAAGCCAAGCGGCGTTCAGGATCATTTCTCTGGTCAGCGGGCCAGCGGTCACTGCATACACGCCTTGTAGAACGCGCTGCCATTCGCCGCGGTCCAGGAAGTTCCGCAGCGTGCCTCGGTTGTACCCGAATGACGAGAGTTGCTGTTGCCGTATCAGACCGGATTGCGCATCGAGAATACGGAGAAACTCGCTTCCACCATGAGATGTAGTCATGGCGCCAAGCGTCAGGCCGAACTCCGACAGGACTGACGTGAAATTCGCTGTCGAAGTTCGTCTGTGGATAACTCACAAATTGGGGATAAACCCCTGTGCGCCTTTTTGGTAGCGACAACTACCAAAAAGGCGCACGGGGGCTATGCCTCTAGCGACGCCGGCGGGTTGAACCGCGGGCCGTACTGCGCAGCGAGTTCCTTTGCGCGAGCGACGAAGCCGGCAGTGCCGCCCTCGTAGCCGACGATGAACTGGTGAACGCCACCGGTCCAGGCCGGGAATCCGATGCCCATGATGGAGCCGATGTTGGCGTCCGCCGTGGTGATCAGGACGTTCTCGTCGAAGCACTTCTGCGTCTCGATCGCCTCGATGAACAGCATGCGGTCGATGAGGTCCTGGATCGGGGCGTCGGAGGTTCCGGAGTTGAAGTTCTCGCGGAGTCCGGACCACAGGCCGGTGCGCTTGCCCTCTGCGTAATCGTAGAAGCCTGCTCCACCGAGCTTGCCCTTACGATCGAACTTCTCGACGAGGGTGTTGATGACCTCGCCGGCCGGATCTGCCGGCAATTCCTTGCCTTCGGCCTTGGCTGCCTCGGCAGATTCCTTGCGGATCTTCTGCATGAGGGTGAGGTTGAGCTCGTCCGAAAGCTGAAGCGGCGCAGCCGGGTAACCGGCCTGCATACCTGCCTGCTCGATGGTGGCCGGCTCGACGCCCTCGGCGAGCATGCCGATGGCCTCGTTGATGAAGGTTCCGATGACACGTGAGGTGAAGAAGCCACGCGAGTCGTTGACCACGATCGGCGTCTTGCGGATTGCCTGGACGTAGTCGAACACGCGGGCCAGAGTCTCGTCGGAGGTCTTCTCACCGCGGATGATCTCCACCAGCGGCATCTTGTCGACGGGCGAGAAGAAGTGGATGCCGATGAAGTCTTCCTGACGCTTCACGCCGGTGGCGAGACCCGTGATGGGCAGCGTCGAGGTGTTCGAGCCCAGCAGTGCCTTGGGATCGACGATGTCCTCGATCTCCTGGAACACCTTGTGCTTGAGTTCCTGGCTCTCGAAGACGGCTTCGATGACGAAGTCGACGCCGGCGAAATCGGCCGGGTCAGCCGTCGGGGTGATCTTGGCGAGGAGTGCGTCGGACTTCTCCTGCGTGGTCTTGCCGCGCGAGAGTGCCTTGGCCTCAATGCCTTCGGAGTACGCCTTGCCCTTGTTCGCAGCCTCGATGGTGACGTCCTTGAGGACGACGTCGAAGCCTGCCTTGGCGGAGACGTACGCGATGCCCGCGCCCATCATGCCTGCGCCGATGACGCCGACCTTCTTGATGGTGGACTTCTCGATGCCTGCCGGACGTGAACCGCCGCCGTTGATCGACTGCAGATCGAAGAAGAACGCCTGAATCATGTTCTTCGCGACGCGGCCGGTCACCAGGGAGGTGAAGTAGCGCGCCTCGATGAGCAGCGCGTTGTCGATGTCGACCTGCGAGCCCTCGACGGCTGCGGCCATGATGGCGCGCGGAGCCGGCATCGGAGCACCCTTGAGCTGCTTACGCAGGTTCGCGGGGAACGCCGGAAGGTTGGCAGCGAATGCCGGAGTGGACGGGGTTCCGCCAGGGATCTTGTAGCCCTTGACATCCCACGGCTGAACGCCGCCTTCGGGGTTGGCCTTGATCCATGCCTTCGCGGCCGGAACCAGTTCCTCGACCGAGCCGACGACCTCGTCGACGAGGCCGACTTCCTTGGCCTGAACGGGTCCACGCTGCTGCCCCTGAAGCAGGACGCCCATGAGCGCGTTCTGCAGGCCGAGCATCCGCACGGTGCGAACGACGCCGCCGCCGCCGGGCAGCAGGCCGAGGGTGACCTCGGGCAGGCCGATCTTGACGCCCTTGACGTCCGCCGCGATGCGGTGGTGGGTCGCCAGAGCGATCTCGAGGCCGCCGCCGAGTGCCGCGCCGTTGATGGCTGCGACTACCGGCTTGCCGAGAGTCTCGAGGCGACGCAGGTCTGCCTTGATCTCGACGCTGTGGTTGTAGATCTCCTCGGCCTGCTCGGGGCCGACCTTGATCATGTTCTTGAGGTCACCACCCGCGAAGAAGGTCTTCTTGCCGGAGGTGATGACGGCACCGGTGATGGAGTCCTTCTCGGCGACCAGACGGTCGACGGTGGCCTTCATCGACGCGATGTACGCGTCGTTCATGGTGTTAGCGCCCTGGTTGGGATCGTTGATGGTGAGCACGACGATGCCGTCGGCGTCCTGGTCCCAGTTGATGATGTTCTGATCAGTCACTTTGATTGACTCCTGGTAAGCCTCGTTGGAAGGACGGACGCCGCGTCAGACGCGCTCGATGATGGTGGCAACGCCCATACCGCCGCCGATGCACAGGGTGATGAGGGCGCGCTTGCCGCCACGACGCTCGAGCTCGTCGACCATCGTTCCGGTGATCATCGCGCCGGTTGCTCCGAGCGGGTGGCCCATGGCGATGGCGCCGCCGTTGACGTTGAGCTTCTCGTCCGGGATGTTCAGGTCCTTCTGGAACTTCAGGACGACGGAGGCGAACGCCTCGTTGATCTCGAAGAGGTCGATGTCGTCGACGGTCAGGCCGGCAGCAGCCAGAACCTTCTTCGACGCCGGCGTCGGGCCGGTGAGCATGATGGTGGAGTCGGCTCCGCTGGTGGCGGTGGCGACGACGCGAGCGCGCGGCGTCAGGCCCATGTCCTTACCGGCCTGCTCGCTGCCGACGAGCACGAGTGCAGCGCCGTCGACGATTCCCGAGCTGTTGCCGCCGTGGTGAACGTGGTTGATCTTCTCGACCCAGTGGTACTTCTGCAGCGACACGGCGTCGAATCCGCCGATTTCACCGATCACACCGAATGCGGAAGCCAGGCCGGCGAGGTTCTCGGCCGTGGTGCCCGGACGCATGTGCTCGTCGTTGTCGAGGATGGTGATGCCGTTGATGTCCTTGACCGGCACTACCGACTTGGCGAAGTATCCGCCGGTCCACGCCTTGGCGGCGAGGTCCTGCGAGCGCACGGCGTATGCGTCGACGTCGTCACGCGAGAAGCCCTCGATGGTGGCGATGAGGTCTGCGCCGACGCCCTGCGGGACGAAGTAGTTGTCGTAGTTGGTGGCGGGGTCGAGCGCCCACGGTCCACCGTCGGATCCCATCGGAACGCGGGACATCGACTCGACGCCACCGGCGATCACCAGTTCGTCCCAGCCGGACCGGACCTTCTGAGCAGCCATGTTCACGGCTTCGAGACCGGAAGCGCAGAAACGGTTGAGCTGAACGCCGCCGACGGTGTCGGGCAGTCCCGCATCGTTGACTGCAACGCGGGCGATGTCCATTCCCTGATCGCCAACGGGGGTGACGACGCCCAGGATGAGGTCGGAGATCCGATCCTCGTCGAGGTCGGGAAAGCGCACGCGCAGTTCCTGGATCAGACCCGTGACCAGCGAGATCGGCTTGACCGAGTGCAACGACCCGGTCTTCTTGCCGCGGCCTCGCGGGGTACGGATGGCTTCATAAATGAATGCCTCTGTGGTCACTGTGAGGTGTTCCTTCCGTGTAATTCGTCGAACCGGTCTGCAGATCGTCCGCGCCGCCTTCGGTGGTGGCGCATGGCCGAGGTACAGACCTCAGCCCTTTCACTGTAGAACGTGTTCCAAATTCATGGGAAGGACCGAAGCGATCCTGCTAGGTGACCGAGGTGATCCGACGTGCGTGCGCCTGCCCGCTCCGGTTCATTTCGAGTGCGCTTCCGGCGGCGCTCACGGCACGATTCGATAGGGCAGCATCATGTCGTGATCTTCGTGGTCGAGTAGGTGGCAATGCCACACGTATCCCTGGAGTTGACCGGTGTTACTCATACCGTGGCGCCCACCGCCCGGCATTCCACCGCCCGGCATCACAGCGCTCGGAAGACGATCGAACATCGCGTCGGGATCGAAACCCAGCTCGTCCGCGGTCGGGAATCGCACGATGATCCGCGTGACCGTGCCACCGTCCACCCTGACGGTGTCCTTCATCCCGGCTTCCCACGGCGCCTGCGCAATCGTCGGTCCCGCCTCGAACCCGTCGGGCGACGGAGTCCACTTGTTGCCGATCACCGGCTGCGGATGACGGATCAGGTAATCCAGCGTCCGCATCGGCGTTCTGCCGAGAATTCGGAAGTTCACCAGGTGCAGGTGAATCGGATGCGGGTCGGGTGTGGTGTTGACGATGTTCCACTGCTCGACGGTGCCCTGCCGCGGTCTCTCGACGTCGGTGGTGCTGAACGTCAGGTTGTTCAGCGTCATCTGAGCCGGCGGATTCCGCAGCAGCCGGTCCCGGGGCGTTCTGGCTGCTGCTCCACCCGCGCTCGAGGTGACAACGACTCAACTTTCGAGTCTGCGGGCTCCAAGGACGTCCTTGAGCAGTTCCTTTGCAACGTCCTCGGGATCACGCCTGGCCGTCGGATCGGCGGGTTCAGCCGCCTCCGCGAACATTTCGTCCTCGTCTTCACGTGTCGCAGGCGGAGGAGTTGCCTCGTAATCGACCTCGGGAGCAGGGGCCGGTCCAGGGTCTTCCGGGTAGTCAGGAGCCTCGGGCGGCGGAATGTCGTCCGAATCTCCGCGCTGGGACTGCGGAGCCTTGGGCTGCTGCGCTGCGCGTTCCTGACTGGGGCGCGAGAATCGCGGCGCAGCGGCCGGGCGAGTCGGAGCCTCTGCCGCCTTGGGCGCGCTCGACCCGGCAGGCGCGGGCGGCGCACCTTCCTGGTACTCGACTTGCCAAGTGCCACCGAACATCTCGGTAAGGACCTCGCAGATGACCGCTGCGTTATGCGGTTGCGTCACACGAGCACCCAGAACCGGCGAGCCGTGAGCAATGACCACGACGTGACCACGCACGTCGTGAACCGTAGCAGCGGACAGCATGGCCGGCAGAACCTTGTTTCGTTCACCGACCTTGTTGCGCAAGGTGTTCCACGATTCACGAAGTGTCTCGACCGTGGGGCCGGCCGAGACCGGCGCAACTTCTGCAGCCGCCGGCTCCTCGAACTCGGGCTCGGCCTCGGGCTCGTAGTCGGGTTCCGGCTCGGAAAGTCCGATCAGCTCTTCCGCTTCGACAGGAGCTGGAGCCGGTAGTTCCACCACGGGAGCTTCAACCACTGGAGCTTCGACAACCGGCGGTTCGGCAACGGCGGGTTCGGCAACGGTGGGTTCGGCAACGGGCGGCGCCACGATCTCGACGGCGGGAGGCTCGACGACTGGAACTGCCGCCACCGGAGGTTCGACGACAGGAGCCTCGACAACCGGAGGCACCGCCGCGGGAGCAGTGGCGGCTGGTTCCGGATGTGCCTCGGGCTCGGCCTTACGTTGGGAGGGCCGTTGGAACTTGGAAGCAATCTCCGGTTCGAGCGGCGGCACGGTCGGTGCCGGCGTTGCTGCTGCGCGAGGGGCAGCGGCAGCCGCGACTCCAGCAGCCGGAATACCTTGTTCCAGGCGCTCGAGCCGTTGCAATACGGCCGACTCGGCGTCCGAGGCAGAGGGGAGCAGCATTCGCGCGCACATCACTTCGAGCAGCAGCCGCGGCGCCGTCGCCCCACGCATTTCGCTGAGCCCGGCATGGACGGTCTCGGCAAAACGGGTGAGCGTGGCCGGACCGACTCGCTGAATCTGCTCACGCATCGTGACCAGCTCCGCCTCGGGTGCGTCGACCAACCCTCGTTCGCTGGCGTCGGAGACAGCCTGCATCAAAATGAGATCACGCAGACGTTCGAGGAGATCCAGCGCGAAGCGGCGTGGGTCGTGACCGGCGTCCATCACGCGATCGACGGTGCCGAACAAGGCGGCTCCGTCACTGGCGGAGAGAGCATCGACGGCTTCGTCGATGAGCGCGACGTCGGTGACTCCGAGAAGGGAGAGCGCGCGCGGGTACGTGACGCCTTCTTCGCCGGCTCCCGCGAGCAGCTGATCGAGGACACTCAACGAGTCACGAGGCGAACCGCCGCCGGCCTTGATGACCAGCGGATATACGGCAGGCTCGACCGGTACGCCCTCTTGGGCGCAGATCTTTTCCAGGAGTCCGCGCATGGTCGACGGCGCCAACAGGCGGAACGGGTAATGGTGTGTACGCGAGCGAATGGTGGGGAGAACCTTTTCGGGTTCCGTCGTCGCAAAGATGAAGATGAGGTGTTCCGGCGGCTCTTCGACGATCTTGAGCAGCGCGTTGAAGCCCGCCGCCGTCACCATGTGTGCCTCGTCGATGATGAAGACGCGATAACGAGAAGCGGCCGGTGCGTGGAATGCCTTGTCTCGGAGTTCTCGCGTGTCGTCGACGCCACCGTGACTTGCGGCGTCGAGTTCGGTCACGTCCAGGTTGCCTGTGCCGCCCGGGCCCAGCGAAACGCACGAGTCGCACACGTCGCACGGCGTCGACGTCGGACCCTTCTCACAGTTCAGTGAACGCGCAAGGATGCGCGCCGACGACGTCTTTCCACAGCCGCGTGGGCCGGAAAAGAGATAGGCATGGTTGATGCGTCCGGTGTCGAGGGCCGTGCTGAGCGGTGCGGTGACATGCTCCTGCCCCACCACCTCGGCGAAGGACGCGGGTCGATACTTCCGGTACAGGGCCACGCGCAAAGACTACCGGCGACCCACGACAGGTGGTCCGGTGCGGGTGCAACGCCGACTTCTCCCGAAACATGTTCGCAACACAATCGCAGTGCGTAGGAAACCGCACGCACGCATCGTGGGTTCCGTGCATGCGGGCTGGTCCGTGTGCGTGAGGAGAAAACTGTGCCCGCCACCATCGATGCCGGAGCAACTGCCTGGTTGCTCGTCAGTACTGCACTGGTACTTCTGATGACGCCAGGACTCGCACTGTTCTACGGCGGCATGGTCCGCTCGACCGGCGTCCTCAACATGATCATGATGAGCTTCGTCTCGATCGCGCTCGTTACCGTTGCCTGGTTGTTCGTGGGTTACAGCCTCGTCTTCGGCGACGATCACGGCGGCATCATCGGTGGGCTCGAGCACGTCGGAATGGCGGGCATAGACCCGTCGACCGTGCACGGGAACGTTCCGGAAGTGTTGTTCGCAACCTTCCAATTGACGTTCGCGATCCTTACTGCAGCACTCATCAGTGGTGCGATCGCCGACCGAGCGAAGTTCTCCGCCTGGATGATCTTCGTCCCCATCTGGTCCTTGCTCGTCTACGTCCCCGTCGCTCACTGGGTGTGGAATCCGCAGGGATGGCTCGCCCAGATGGGAGCACTCGACTACGCCGGTGGCCTCGTGGTCGAGATCGTGTCCGGAGCGTCGGGTCTGGCATTGGCCCTGGTCCTCGGCCAGCGGATGGGTTTCAAGGCCGAGTCGATGCGTCCACACAATCTGCCGTTCGTCCTGCTCGGCGTCGGCCTGCTCTGGTTCGGTTGGTTCGGCTTCAATGCCGGTTCGGCCCTTGCTGCCGACGGTATGGCCTCGCAGATCTTCCTCAACACCCTCGTCGCCGGTTGCACCGGACTACTCGGCTGGCTGTTCGTCGAACAGAACCGTGACGGTCACCCCACCACGTTCGGCGCGGCCTCGGGCGTCGTCGCCGGGTTGGTCGCGATCACCCCGTCGTGCGGAACGGTGAACATGTTCGGCGCGCTCGTCATCGGTCTGATCGCGGGCATCGTCTGCTCGTACGCCGTGGGATGGAAGCACAAGCTCGGCTACGACGACTCCCTCGACGTCGTCGGCGTGCACCTCGTCGGTGGAATCGTCGGCTCGTTGCTGATCGGACTTCTCGCGACGGCCGTGATGACGGGCGGTCCGGAAGGTTTGTTCTTCGGCGGTGGGTTCGCTCAGTTGGGCAAGCAGTTCGTCGGTGTCGTCGTGGTCGCGCTCTATGCCTTCGGAGTGACCTACGGTCTGGGAAAGCTCATCGACAAGACCTTCGGCTTCCGCATTTCACGTGAAGACGAGGCCCGCGGCATCGACGTTGCCCTGCACGCGGAGTCCGCCTACGAGCACGGGGTCCTCGGCCACGGTCCGATCGGTGGACAGAACCCGAGCCCGTTCCTCCAGCGTCAGCGTGAGGATCGCGAAAGGCACGAACGCGAAGACCAGTGACCTATTTCGCCTTCGCCGCGGCCTTTGCTGCCTTCTTGAACTCACGGACCTCGAGCAAAGACTGCTCGTCGACCACGTCGGCAATCGAACGCCTCGAACCTTCGAGGCCGTAGTCGCCGGCCGCTTGGCGCCAGCCCTTCGGCTCGACGCCGATCTGCTTGCCGAGCAATGCAAGGAAGATCCGGGCTTTCTGGTCGCCGTAACCGGGCAGAGCCTTGAGCCGCTTCAGCACTTCCTTGCCATCGGGGTTGTCCGAAGTCCAGATCGCCGCGGTGTCGCCGTCGTAGTTCTCGACGATGAACTGGCACATGAGCTGGATGCGCTCGCCCATCGACTTGGGGAATCGGTGCACAGCCGGGGGCTCGGCACAGATCGCGATGAACTCGTCGGTGTCCATGTCGGCGATTCGCCTGACATCGATGCCGCCGAGCCGATCCGCCAGCTTCTTCGGACCGCGGAAGGCCGTTTCCATCGGAACCTGTTGATCGAGAAGCATTCCGATCAACAACGCCAACGGGTCTTCGGCGAGGAGGGCATCAGCTTCGGGGTCACCGACAAGGTTCAGATGAAGTGCCATGAGTCCGATACTGCCACGTCAGGCAGCAGTTGTGACCGGCGCCGGTGCATCCGGCACCGGAATCTTCCACTTCCTCCAGCCGAACAGAACCAAGGTGGAGACCGCGGCAAGCGTGAAGACCCAGAGGTAGACGCCGACGGTCGGGATCCGCAGATATTCAGGCGGCACGAACATGAACAAGCCCATGCCGACAAAGCGATCCGTACCCGGAATGACCGACGGATCCCACCAGGTGTGAGACCAGTTCAGTACGGGAAGCAGGAACACGAAAGGCGCTACCCACGCCCAACGCTTCTGCGACACGATCGCGTAGTGCGCTGCGAGAACGACCAACGGCACGAACCACACCCAGTGATGTCCCCACGAGAACGGCGAGACAGTGGTCGCCGTCAAACCCGTCATGGTGAGGCCGAGCAATTTCTGGCCGTGCCGGTGAGCAACCCACGCCGCGCCGAGTCCGAGGCATGCCGCCAGCGCACTGAAAACGAGGACCAGAATCCGCGACGGCGTCGGAGTGTGAGTGAGCTGAGCGATCAAACCGGACACGGACTGGTTGCTCGGAGCATCCGTCGGTCCGACGCGTTCGCTGTCGACAAGAGTGCCGGTCCAGTACTTGTACGCGTCGTTGTAGATCACGACGAAGCCGATCGCTACGGTCACTGCGAACGTCACGACGGCAGTCACCAACGCGCGCCATTGGCGTGTGATGAACAGGTATGCCCAGAAGAAGGCCGGCGTCAGCTTCACCCCGGCGGCAATGCCGGCTCCGATTCCTCGGAGGCGACTCTTCTCGTCCCGGCCTAGATCCCACACGATCAGGAGCAGCAGGAAGATGTTGATCTGCCCGAGCCAGAGCGTCGTACGTATCGGTTCCATGAACAGGAAGATCGTGGTCGCCAACGCACTCACGGCGTACGTCTTCGCGTCGAGCCGATAACCGAGGTACTTCCAGCACAACACGATCACTGCGAACAAGGCTGCGATGTTCAAACCCGTCCACACGACAATCGCCTGTTTGAACGAGAGCACCGCCCACACCGTGAACAGCAAAGCCGCAAACGGTGTGTACGTGAACATCATTCCTTGCAGAACCGGTCCGTCGTACAACGGAAGGCCCTGAACCACGACGCTGCCTCCGTGGCGATACACGTCGAGGTCGAGAAAGTTTTCGAAGATCCCCCAGTACCGCGTATTCATCGGAACCGCGAACAAGACCATCAGTACGGACGCGATGGCCAGAACGCCCAGAACGACGAATCCGAGGACCCCGACGCGTAGTCGACGTTGCGGTACCTCAGCTTCGGGGAACGACTCTGAATTCACGGTGTGTGCCTCGAAAGAGGGCCCATCCGAAGCGTTGATCGCGCCCGTCACTACAACCTCCGGGAATTACACCCTACGTCGGGAATTGATGTTCCGAACGGTACAAGACGACACCGAAAAGTACCGACCAGGCACGCCGCTTCGAGCGCTCAGATCTCGGAGAGACGCGATTCCGTGGCCGCGAGCAGGACACACGTAGCCACGCCGTCCATGGCAACTTCGAGTTCAGCTGTGGACGGGAAACTCGGGGCCAACCGGATGTTCCGGTCATCCGGATCCGTGCTGTACGGGAAAGCCGAACCTGCCGCAGTGAGCGCGATACCCGCGTTCTTCGCCAGTTCGATGACTCGCTTGGCTGTGCCGTCGACCACGTCGAGGCTGATGAAGTATCCGCCCTTCGGCTCGGTCCAGGACGCGACCTTCGACGCACCGAGACGATCCTCGAGGATCCGCAGTACGAGCTCGAACTTGGGCGCCAGGAACGCGCGATGCTTCTCCATGTGCGCACGAACGCCGTCGGCATTGCCGAAGAAACGCAGGTGGCGAAGCTGATTGACCTTGTCAGGTCCGATGCTCTTCTTACCCAGGAACTTCTGGTACCAGGCAAGGTTTTCCGCCGAGCTACCGAAGAAGCTCACACCGGCGCCGGCAAAAGTGATCTTGGACGTCGACGCGAACACGAGCGGACGGTTGGGGTGTCCGGCCTCCGCTGCCATCGACAGAATGTCGTAGGAAGGTGCAGTCTCGCCGACAAGCGGATGCACGGCATACGCATTGTCCCAGTACAGGCGGAAGTCAGGCGCGGCTGTCGGCATCGATGCAAGCGTCCGGACAATTTCTTCGGAGTACACGGCACCGGTGGGGTTCGCGTAAACCGGAACAGCCCACATGCCCTTGATCTGCGGATCTGACGCAACAAGTTCGGCGATCTTGACGACATCCGGGCCGTCGTGGTTCATCGGCACCGCGATCATCTCGATGCCGAGGGACTCGGTGATCGCGAAGTGGCGGTCATAGCCCGGTGCGGGGCAGAGGAACTTGATCTTCTCTTCACGCGCCCATGGCTGAGCTGAATCCGGTGTGCCGTGCAGCAGTGAGAACACGACGTTGTCGTGCATGATCTCGAGGCTCGCGTTGTTGCCGGCGAGAAGGTTCGCAACCGGGATACCCAGCAGCTCGCCGAAGATGGCGCGCAGTTCCGGCAGACCGGTGAGTCCACCGTAGTTACGGCAGTCGGTTCCGCTTCCGTCTCGGAAATCACCGTCGCCGGGCAGCGTCAGCAGCTCTGCGGAAAGGTCGAGTTGTTCCGGGGAAGGCTTACCGCGGGTCAGATCGAGTGCGAGCTTCTGCGCCTGGAGCTGCGTGTACTTCGCGCTCTGGCTCTCATGCTCGGAGGTGAGTTCTTCATGGCTCATCAACCCGATCTGGGTTTGGATAGGCATCCGGAGCGGCCTTTCACCGACGAGGCGGGGTCGGGTATGTGAAAAAAATAGAGGACCCCGCGCACCCGGCAGAGCCCGTTGACCCTTGCTGCCTTCCGGCCCTGGGGGAGTTCACAGGATGCGCGCCGCGCGGGATCCAATGAACAGTGTAGACGGCTTTCGCCGGCCGCTGCACACCACCTACCGGGGTGGAGATGCAAACCCTGAGATCCACCGGCTCTTCGCAGGTCAGGTACCCGTTTAACGCTTCACGCTCGTGATTGGGTATGCTGCTCCACGGAGGATTCGCCTAGTGGCCTATGGCGCTCGCCTGGAACGCGGGTTGGGTTAACGCCCTCAGGGGTTCAAATCCCCTATCCTCCGCCAAAGGGACCCCCTGTGAACTGCTGAGAAGCGGTTCGCAGGGGTTCTTTTCTGCCTCGTTGACGCCGATGGCGCCAGCCGCCTCGAACTGACCACCGACGCCGCTACAGGTGCGGCATTTGTTCGCACAGCCCGCATCGTTGATGCGTCGGGTCAACACCTGCGCTCCGGTCGCGGCGGGCCGTCGGTGTTCGGTGGTCTCGGTGCGCCCTGCTCGGATCCGGCTGTCCTTTTGATCGCCTGGTCGACTTTGTTTGAGAGATGTCGTCGACTGACTTGAGAGGTATTGAGTCTATAAGTCCATTTCAGTGGCGCAGCGCTGCGTGGGACGAGTGGGCACCAGCGGTTGGCACCATCCCCTGACTTGGCCTCATCACGGGAATGGAACCTGTCATTGTGGTGGGCTCGACAGGCCGCTTCCATCTGCACCCTCCTCCGCAGGACGCTACGACTTCGCTCTCGATTCGTCCGTCGTTGCACTCAGCGGTGATGCTTACCGCCCGAGCCGGGTGATCACATACAGGGCAGCTACCGAAGTAGTTCAAGACGTCACGCGACTCGGACGCCACAACCTTCACCCGTCCGACCATATCTTCCTAGAGCTTGCGCAGGCGCAGCCTGCTGCAGTTGCCAGGTCTATTAGTCGATCGTTTTCGCGACTTGGGCGTCGCTGATCGTGTCGTCAACGATGATGCGGCGTGATCCGTCGAGGCTGGTGCGGCCGTACGTTTCACCGTCGATGTGTTCGCGGGTGACGGTCCATCCCGGCTCGGTTATCGCCCGCGATGCGGGTATAGATCGCGGCGGGGTCGTCGCCTTCGAGTCGGGTGCGTATGGACTCGGCTGCTGCTGGGGGTCAGCGGCCGACGCCGACGATGTGTCGTTCACGTCGCGGTAGATGGGTCGACAGTGACCATCACGATTACCAACAATTCGGAAACGCCTCTGACCTGTGCGACTTCGTTGGGCCTTGCGCCTGGTGGTGTATTGCCGCCTGTCGAAGTCATTCTCAATGGAGGTCAATCCTTCTACGATCAAGGTGTGGGTCGCCCCGGGCACGGCAACTCAAGTCGTTACCGATCTTCCCGACAGCTCGTACGTCGTGCAGCAGGCAACTTCTGTCGTCACGATCCCTGTACCGGTTCTCGCACCGCAGGCATAAGCTCGATCTCCCGGCGGCGGAACTGGCTTCCTCTTCCCCCCGCGAGAAGGGACTCCGGGCGTCATTCCCACGCATGTAGTTTCTTTGCATATCACTGATCAACCCGAAAGTTCGGCTCCTGCAGGCGCTCCAAGAAGCGTCGATCTGCGCACGACACCTGGCGGCGATGTTGAAGCAGGCCGAAGACGCCGGATCGCCAATCAACATGCCGAACAACTTCTTCCGAGAGTTCAGTTCCATGCCAGCGCTGGCGACTCTCCTCAATGCGGAGACGGCAGGACTGGTTCCAGCCGGCGGACCGTTCGCGTCCGCGGTGCAGCCAGCAGTCCTTGCGATCCGTGCCGCCACGGATGCGTCAGATCTTTCTAAGTTCCGCCCGAGGATCGACGGTCTGGAAGCTGTATTGAACACCGCAGGGATCGGGTTGGTAGATGTCGACGTCGACGATGCCGCTTCACCGGAGCAGGTGGTCGCAGAACTTAAGTCCGACTTCATTCACGCTGTCGGCAACCCTTGACCGCACACTCCGAACTGGTTGAGTTGGTCTCTGGATCGGCGGGGTGTCGTCGACCGGGCATGGTTCGTTCCGGGCGGCGAGTCTGCCCGGCCGTCCCGGCGCGGGGCCGTGCCAGCGCATTTGTTCGCGTACCAGCTCGAATACGGTGCCATCTCGAGGTTGGGCTTGTCCAACACTGACGACGCGGTGCCGTGCCATCAATGCGATTTCGCCGGCTGCACCAACCCAGCAAACATGCAGTTTGGAACCAACCGCAGCAAACGCAGCGAATACGAGCTTCGGCGACACAACATCGCCAGCCCACTTGTCGACGTTCGAGGACCCGCGGGTCGCGCTCGGCCATCGCCGCCGCGATCCGTATCGGGATCGAGCAGGACCTAGAGGGCGCCACGGTCGAAGAGCGCATCGCTGCGGCCGCCGCTGCAGAATGTCCGCTCGCACTCTGGTAGCGACGCTGCCACTCGACACTGACGATGCACATTCACCGTGAACGTATTTCGTTGCAGCTCAACACTTTTTAACCACAGAATGACATAAAAAATCCTACCAGAGAAACATCATGGCGGGTATTCTGCGGAGCTGCCACTGATCTGATTTGGGACGGATGACACCGCACGGACGGCAGGCTGTGACAATTTTCGACAGCGACGCAACCGCGAACCCGAGCTCGCCGAATTAGACCCCCACGAAGCTGGCCGCCAGAAAAACTTCAAGAAGAACGGACTACCACTTTGGTGCTAAAACCAAAGTAGTAAACCTGGGCAATTTTTCATCGAACATCCTTCGACGTTTATCAGTTTCATACTTCACTCTTAATGCTTTAGTACTAGATAGTCACGACATAGCCGGAAGCGAGTTTTGAAAAATGAACACGTTTCCGTAGTAGGCAATTATACCGCTACCGCCAGCCACATAAAGTGCCCTGACCTGACATTATGTCAGCTCGCACTAAAGATTGAAAAACTATAACGCGTTCCAACAAAAGAGCTCAAAATCGCTCCCCGCAACAAATTTTGCTCTATCGTGACCTGCATCATGGACTGGGACGCCAAACCGTGATCTGCAAGAAAGCTTCCCTCCGCGGCATCGCCGTCGGAGTTCGAAATTCGGGGTCCTTCAGGGATACCCCCATTAACGAAAGGAATGCACATGCGGAAATCAGGTATCGGATTCGCCATCGCTGCAGTAGTAGCATCGGCGGGACTTATCGGATCTGGTGTAGCTCAGGCCGGCCCCGCACCCACCGGCAATTACCAGATGTGTGGTTACACCTACCAGGGCGCGATCGTCGACAATGTCGATCCTCCAGCTACGGTCACCAAGCTGTCGGGCAAGGTTGTCACCGGCAAGCTCAAGCTGGGCGGGTCGACCGTCGCGACCTACACTGCAACCTCCGACGCCAACGGCGGTTACTGCTTCCAGGGCAACGCCGGCATGGTGGGCACCGTGGCCCTGGGTGGCGTCGTCGAAATCAGTTCGCCTGGAGGAACGGTCTTCCATAATCCGGTCACGCAGAGCGACTTTGCCACTCACGCCGTCGGCACAACGAGTGCAACCAATTTCCACGTCGCGTTCTAGCTAGCTGGTCCAGGACGAAGCCGCCTGTAGGCGTTAATTTACGCCTACAGGTGGCGGTCGAAGTCAGTGTCGGCAGGGATTCTCGCGGTCAAAGCGGAGTATCCCCTCGAGCCCGTCCGCGACAGCTGGACCTGCGTCAAACTCTGTCGCTGAGATGAGTGAACTTCCGCAGTAGTCCACCAAAACTCTTCTTGAGTATATTTCGAAACCCATGACACCGCGAAACGAATCGAATATCATTACCTCGTCTCGGCCAGTGCGAATTCTTGCGAATTCAGTGTCGATGACTGCAATTGCCGTCGCGCTAGTCAGAGTCGCTCTCGATTGATATGCGACCCATCTCGAACAATTCCAGATCGTACCGATCTATTCCTCGATCTGAAATCCCACAGCTACATGGAAAGGAACCATTGTGTCGATCGATTTTGGGACGGCCTTCGGAGAGCTCCTGAAGACCCTGTTCAGCACCGGGTTCGGGTCTCTAGCGACCCTCATCACCACATTCTCTGCAGAACAACCCGCCCAGGTATAAGGAGCACAAATGTTATCGCTGGCAGACTACCTACCGTTGGCTTCTGACATGCTTTTCAACATACTCGTCAGAATGCCTCTCAATATTTCCTTCGGCATCGAGCTGTAGAAAGAAGCATCAGAATGAGCAAAGACCTCACACTTCTTGTATCGGGATCAGGAATCGCCACAGTCGGCGCACTGGTTACTTTCTTAATGGCTCTCGTCTTCCCTCCGAACTGAAACGGAATCACTATGCTGACAAAATACTGGCCCCAGATCGTCATCCTTTTCGGCACCGTACTGCAGCTACCGTTCCTGGGTAGCTTCATGGGTGCTGAAGAAATGAGCTGATCTCTCCTATCCGTCTGGTCCCAGGATCATGGCGTCGCGGTGATCCCCGCGGCGATGCGATGGGCAACAAAAGAGCGCACGGGCACAAACTGCCGCCCACGAGATCCCAAGTCAGGGATCCTGTGAGCGGCAGTTTGTAATTGAGTTCGAATCCCTGCCCCGGAGTAACGACCGTGCCCTTGTTGAACGCGGTTGGTGAAGCTGATGCCATCGCACCTGATGTGGGTATGGCGAATGTCGTCCAGCCCTTGAAGCGTTTCTTCCCGCGTAGTCGTCGTATCGGCCGATCGGTAAGCAGACTCATGAAAGAACTGGAGCTGAATATAGGGGTTCTTTCTTGCCCGGGTTCAGGCACGTCGCATAAACGAACCGCCGTCGCAGGGTAGGTCGTCATCGACTGACCCGCGGTCGGCTCGTTTCAACACGTGAGTTTCAGGTGCGGCAGGTGTCTGATCGAACGCGTCCACTGCATTGAAAGCATTCATTGCCCCGGCGACGCGAGGGTCACGGAGGAGTGGGGCGCGTAGTTCCTGCGCGGCAGACGCTGCTGCCGCAGAAGCGGTTCGATGGGCCGCTGTGATCGAGGCGGCGAGCGCAGCCGCCCCGCCCCTGAGACAACTATCGGTCAGTTGCAAGTCAGTGATCGCGCCGTACGCATCAACCTCGACGCTGACGGCACCACCTCCCGCTTCAGCGCGCGCGCGAACTTTCCCGACCTCGGCGTCGGCTTGGCGAGCGAGGACAGTCAACTCGGGAAACGAGGATGCGGGCCCGCTCAAGACTGATCGATCTGCACGGGCGCGTCCGGATGATCCGACGCGGCAGGTCGGGGGAAACACGGCGACGACCCGGTCAGGCCCGCTCCGCGTGGATGCTCGTCGAAGACCATTCGATATCCATCCGGCAAAACAGTTTCGGTGCTCGTCGTGTCCCCAGCGGAGTCGTACGTTCGAAACTTCCAGCCGCGCTCAGTCCACAGATTGCGAATCGTATCGCCGAACCCTGGAATGCTCGCAGCGTCAGAAGACTCGAGGAAATACATCACGCCGTAGTCCACGGATGTGTTTTTCGACAGATTGCTGTCGTTGCACGGGACGGTGCCACCCGGATCGAGGGTGACCTTCTGGTTCAGTTCGGAATACCGCGTCAGATAGGCGCCCGGCGGCAGTATCGCGATCGTGTCCGTCAGGTACTCGATCACCTTGGCCTGTGCCTGCACGCGGGTCAGATTCACGTTGGCTTCCATCACTTTTCCGTTCTCCGTCGTCGTACACGCAGACAGCAGCACTGCCACCGCGATACTGCTCACGCCGAATGCTTTACGGCGTCGAGTTGCGTTGGTCATGGCGCTCCTAGTCCGGCGATCACGTGGCCCATACCGGCAAGAGCCGGATTGTTGATTTCCCAGTACTCACTGTGCGCGGCTGGGCTGGGGAGCTCACCGAGCAGACCCGCGTCGATCCCGGTCCCGCGAGCGGAATCGACGACAGTGGCACCGAATCCGATCAACGGAAGATCGTTCGCGGGATTCGCGCCATGCGACAGACCACCGAACACGTCACCGATCATCGGAACCGGATCGTTGGCCGCGGCAGTGGCGTACACATTGCCACCGACATGTTCGGGGGCTTCCCACGAAGAACAGATCATTCGCGTCCATTGATCGTCCGTCCGAGGCCGCAGCGCCGATCACGGTCGATCCGCAAATGTGTCCGATGACCGTGTTACATGAATGCGTGCCGTCGTGGGATGCACGCAGTCCGTCTTGGAACCGGCCGAGCGATCCGGCGCCGCCGTCGGCATACCCGTCGAGCCCGGCTTGTCGAATCGTTTGCGGCGCATCGTATCCGTACCAAGTCGCCACCGAAGTCGACCCGAAAATTCCGGCCTTTTCCAACGCCTTTTGTCCCGAATCCGACCGCCGCCCGCTTGCAGTACTTCGTTCCCCACCCAAGCCCCCCGGCTTCGAATCGACATGCGAAAAAGCAGCGTAACAGCGCATCGACTGCTTTAGAACCGCGCAATTTCGTTTGACAGACTCACGAACCCGAAGACACACTTTCGGTCCAACCCAACAATCGGGAGTACGCGTGATTGCCGGCCAGACCAATCTGCTCGCAGATTGCAGCAGTTGCTTCGGTCTGTGCTGCGTCGCACTCCCCTTTTCCAAGTCTTCCGACTTCGCGACCAACAAGAATGCCGGCGACCCCTGCAAGAACCTGCAGGAGGATTTCGGTTGCGGCATTCACACCGGATTGCGAAAGAAGGGCTTCACCGGTTGCACCGTCTACGACTGTTTCGGTGCGGGACAGAAGGTTTCACAGCAGACCTACCGCGGCGTCAGCTGGCGTGACGCCACTGAGACCGCGTCGGACATGTACGAAACCTTCCCTGTCGTACGCCAATTGCACGAACTGCTCTGGTATCTCGCCGAAGCCCGCTCGCTGAAGCAGACCCACTCGATTCGGAAGGAACTCGACGCAGTACTCGCCGAGACGGAAAGCCTGACCCACGGCACGCCTTCGCAGATTCGAGCCGTCGACGTCTCAGCACACCGAGCGGCAGTCAACACCCTGCTCGTGCAGACGAGTGACCTTGTGCGCTCACCGGTCTCGGGCAAGAAGGGTCGCAAACTCGACCACCGCGGCGCAGACCTCATCGGCGCCAAATTTCGTGGCTCCGATTTGCGCGGGGCCAACTTTCGCGGGACCTATCTGATCGGGGCAGATCTCCGCGGCTGCGATCTCGATCGAGCCGACCTGATCGGTGCAGACCTACGCGGCACCGACATTCGCGGTGCAAAACTCCGCGGCAGCATCTTTCTCACTCAGTTCCAGATCAACGCGGCGATCGGCGATTCGGCTACCACGCTTCCCGATTCGCTGACCCGCCCCAGCAGCTGGGCCTGAGCCAGACGACTGTTGGCGACTGTTGGCGACTGTCAACTCCGTCGACGGAGAACCACCTTGTTGGCTTCGGGATCGACGGACACCCACGGCGGGTCACCGTCGGTTCCGTCCTCACGATGCATCAATGCGCTCTGCCGCTGTTCGAATTCATGATGCTTCGATCCTTGAAACAGGGCAGCAACCTCTTCGAAGCCTGCCGCCGAGACCGGACGAGTCGTGCGTCCCCGAGTCCACGGCAGTGCCCGGCCGCCGGTGAGCCGGTTCCAGAGAGTCTCGGCGAAAGCGAACAGGACCAGAAGCACGAGCAAGCCTGGCAGCGTCAACGCGAACAGAGTGCCCATGAAAGAAGTCTAGCGACGAACGCCCCCGGTTCCGCCAAACTTCCGATCGGCCGCCCTATGTCTGGTCCCGCGGTCGATGGTCTGCCACAATGCAAGCTGTTACGACTAGTAACACCTTCGGGGGGAGGATTTCACGTGAGCTTGATACTTGCAGCTACCGATCGTTCGGAGCTTGTCCAGACACTTGGTACCGAATTAATACATTTCGGGCACCAGATACAGCTCGTCCGCACCGGGCGTCGACTACTCGACGACCTGGACACCGATAGTTTCGATATTGCGGTGATCGACCTTCTGCTGCCGGACATCGACGGCTACGAGATCGCACGACAGATCCGCTTACGCAGTTCGATGCCGATCATGATGTTGGTGGACACCCACGAGGACATCGACGAAGCACCACATCGCGCTGTCTCGGACTTTGTACTGAACCCGATCGATTCTCACGCGCTCGATCTTCGGGTAACCGCGATCCTTCGTGAAACCGCACATCCCGCTGCCGGCAAACATCAACGTCACGGTGATTTGCTCCTCGATCGACGTGCGATGACGGCGACGATGGGCGGAAAGCTGCTGGTCCTCAGTCGGACCGAATGGCGAGTACTCCTGGAACTGTCGACCGAGCCGGGGCGTGTGTACTCGCGTGATCACCTGATCCGAAACGTCTGGGGTTCCGCCCACGAAAAGACGCGAGTAGTCGACGCGACCATTCTCAGCCTGCGGTCCAAACTCGAATCCGATCCCGCGAAACCGAAATACATCAAAACCATTCGGGGGTTCGGATACCGCTTCGGCCCGGTCGACTGAACTCACCTTCGTGTCGGTGCCGCTCGATAAGCTTCTGCCATGGGTTGGTACACACCACAATCGGTCGCCCCGGATCTCTCCGACATCCTGGTGTGCGGCTGGACGGCGTGTGCAGAAGGCGAGCACCTCCTCGTGCCCGATGCCTGCATGGACGTGCTGTGGATACGTGGCGTCGGCATCCGCGTCTGCGGCCCGGAAACCGCTGCGTGGTCCTTCACTCTTCCGCCAGGAACACGCTCCGTGGGTGTTCGATTCCGCCCTGGATCAGCCTCGCCCATGCTGCGAACTTCGGCGTCCGAGCTTCGGGATTCTCGCGCTGACCTCAGCGATGTAACCGACGCACGTACAGCACGAATACTGTTGAACCGCTTGGAGAATTCCGAAGACCACGAACAGGTCTCCATCCTCGAAGACGCTGTCCGAAGTTGGGCACGTTCGAGTTTCCGTCACGATCCGGTGATCAACCATGTTCGCACCGCACTGTCCGAACATGCGTGGAATGTCAGCTCTCTCGCCGACGCGGCGGCCCTGACTTCGCGCCAACTCCAGCGTCGTTGCAACGACGCCTTCGGGTACGGTCCTGCAACGCTGCGCGCAATCTTGCGTCTCCAGCGCTTCATGGCACTCGCTCGCAGTCGACCCGCGTTGGGACTCGCTGAATCCGCTGCCCACTGCGGATTCAGCGATCAGGCCCACTTGACGCGTGAATGCCGCCGAATCTCGTCGCTGACCCCGGCGGCTCTACTCCGAACCCAAGCCCCCGACTGGCACGGGTCGGATACCGTCGTCGCTCTGACCGAGGGAGACGCGGTCGCATAGTCGCGACCGTCGTCCCCTGGCCGTCACTTTTGACTGAAAAGCGTCCTGGCAGACCACAGGCCGCCGAGGGAAAGAACTGCGACCGTCATGTAGTAGTAACTCGGGGCGTCGAGCGAGCCTGTTGTACTGATCAACCAGGTCAAGACCAACGGCGCGATTCCGCCGAGCAAAGTCACTCCGAGGTTGTACGACAAGGACATCCCGGTAGCCCGGATCTCCGCCGGGAACAGCGAACTCATCAAGGCAGGCAAGGGACCGAAGGCAAACGCCATGATGACACCCAGGACAGAAACAACCAGGACGAGCGTCAGAGTCGACGGGTGATCGACCATCAATTTGAAGAGCGGCCAGGCCAAGACGATTGCCGCAACGGCGGCCCAGGTCATAACTCTCGCCGGTCCGACCCGGTCGGCAAGGTGACCGATCAACGGCACGGTGATCAAGGTGACCAGTCCGGCGACGATGCCGCCGAGATAGCCGGCAGAGGCGGATATTCCGAGGTTCTTCACGGCAAACGTCGGCATGTACAAGATGAGGTAGATCGAGATCGTCGCGACGCCCACTACTGCGGCACCGGTCAGCACCCGGCCGAGATGCCTGGTCAGCGTCGTCTTCAGCGGGGCCTTTTCCGGGACGCTCGTCTTGAAATCATCCGTTTCATCGAGCTTGGCACGGATGTAGAGACCGACCGGGCCGACGATGATGCCGAAGAAGAACGGAACGCGCCAGCCCCACGAGTAGAGCGCTTCATGCGAAAGATGGGTGTTGAGCACGTAACCGAACAACGACGCCAGGAACACCGAGGCACCTTGGCTCGCTACCTGCCAGGACGAGTAGAACGCCTTCTTGTGTGGCGCAGTTTCCACGAGGAATGTTGTGGCAGTACCGAATTCACCACCTGCGGAGAATCCTTGAATGAGCCGCGAAACCAGGATGACGACGCCGGCCCACGGACCGATCATCGAGGTCGTCGGTGCCACAGCCATGATGAGCGTGCCGATCATCATGAGCATCATCGTCAACGTCAAGGCGTTCTTGCGCCCGCGACGGTCGGCGTAGCTGCCGAGAACCATCCCGCCCAGTGGCCGGATGACGTACGAGATCGCGAACGTCGCGAACGTCAGTATCAAGCCGAGAGTGTTGTCGCCGCCGGGAAAGAAGTTATGGGCGATGACCACTGCAAATGATGCGTAGACGATGACGTCGAACCATTCGAGTGCAGCGCCGAGCGAACTGCTGATCACCGCCTTGCGAGCAGCGGCCAGGCGTTCCGGGGTGACAGTTCCGGAGGTTGGCGTAGTTGCCGTGGACATGGTTTTCCTTAGGGGGGTGAGGGTGGGTCAGGCGCGAGCGTGAGCGATGACGTTCCGAACGAACTGCTCGCACTGTGCCAATTGGTCAAGTGTCACGTACTCGTCAGGTGCATGCGCCTGAGTGATGCTTCCCGGACCGCACACAACAGTGGGGACACCGATACTCGCGAACATCCCGGCCTCGGTGGCGTAGGCGACCTTTTCGTCCGTGGGCAGACCGCCCCATTGTTCGACCAGTGCAGCCGCCGAAGCATTCGCATCCGTCTCAAGCGGAGGAACCGAGGCCGAGACGTGCATCGTCACGGAGGCCGACGGATTCTCTTCCCGCATCAGCTTTTCGATCCGATTCGCCTCGGCGGCAAAGCGTTCGAGCAGATCCTCGGCGCCTGCTGTGCTGATACTCCTGAACTCGAAAGTGACGGAGCAATCCTCGGGCACTGTGTTGACTGCTATTCCGCCGGATACGAAATTGACCGAGCATGTTGTCCAGGCCACGTCGAATGCGTCGTCGTACGGGCCGGACGCGCGGAGCTCGTCGGCCACGCTTCTGACGAATCGAATCAACTCGGCGCCGTATTCGATCGCGTTGACTCCTTGTGGAGTGAGCGACGAGTGGGCCGAAATGCCCTGCAGGTCAACACGTATGACATTCATCGACTTGTGTGCGCGAATGACTCGCATCTCCGACGGCTCTCCGACAATGCACACTTCAGGTCGCAGGTTCCGGGTGCCGATCTCCTCGACCAACCCCGCGGCACCGATGCAGCCGACTTCTTCGTCGTAGGAGAACGCAAAGTGAATCGGCTTCGCCAGTGGCCGAGCAACGATGTCGGGGATCGAGGCGACGACAATCCCGATGAACGACTTCATGTCGCACGTGCCACGTCCGTACAGACTTCCGTCGCGAATTTCGGGGGTGAAAGGGTCGCTGCTCCAGTCTTGATCGTCGACGGGCACGACGTCTGTGTGGCCGGAGAACATCACCCCACCGGAAGTACTTCCGTCAGGAGGCGTGAACGTGGCCAACAAGTTGAGCTTCGTTCCCCCGTCATCGGGAACAAGTATCGGCTCAACGCCGTGGCGACGTAGTTCCGCAGCAACGAGATCGATCAACGGCCGATTGCTCAGGGCACTCGTCGTATCGATACCGATGAGGCGCTTCACCCACTCGAGGCTTCTCTCGGTCGGAACGGCGGACAACGTGGTGGACGGCATCAGGATTCTCCTCTCACAGCAGGAACGCGGTGGGCACTCGCCACCGCGTTCTGCGCTTCGAGCATGAATGAAGTGATCCCAGACACAACGAAGATGCACGATACTTGCATCGTGATCGAACAAACGCAGGATTCCGCCGTACTCGACGACGTCGACCTCGCCCTGATCAATTGCCTGCAACTCGACCCGCGAACGTCGTGGCGCACGGTTGGTGACGCACTCAAAGTCGATCCGGTCACCGTCGCGCGCCGCTGGCAGCGACTACAGGACTCCGGCACAGCCTGGGTCTCCGCGCGGGCAACCGGCCACGGCCGCCCGGAATCGTGTCTGGCATTCGTGGAAGTCGACTGCACGACTTCGCACGCCTTGGCGATTGCCGAGCGGCTCGCCCTCTGGCCGCAGGTGCTGAGCGTCGAACACACAAGCGGCCCAGGCGACTTGACTCTTCTCGTCGAAGTCAGAGACATGGCTTTCCTGTCGCGCTTCATGCTTCGTTCGCTCGCGTCAGTGCCCGGAATCATCAGTTCGCGTGCACATCTCGTCACCGAAGTCTTCGCGATCGGAGACGACTGGAAGTTGCAGGTACTCGATGCCACGCAGCGGGCGGTGATGACAGACCGGCCTGTGCGCTACAGATATGCACCGACGGATCAGCGCCATCACGGGAAGACGTTCGACGCGGTCGATCGCCAATTGATCTTGAAGCTGGGCGAGGACGGTCGATCATCGATTGCAGAACTCACGGTCGGTACCGGCCTCAGCGAAAGTACGGTCAGGCGGCGCCTTGCCGAACTGACGTCGCGCAACCAGATCGTGTTCCGCTGCGACGTGTCACTGCCGCTGTCCGGCTGGCCTTTCGTGACCTGGGTGTGGGGATATGTCGATCCCACGGACCGGTCGACGATCCGTGCACTGGTGGATCGAGTGCCGGGCATGCGCGTGTGCATGCGGATATCCGGAGGCCGCGCCAACACATTGCTCGCGATCGCCGCCCATTCCCTGCGCGAAACCCCCATTACCGAGGTGCAACTCGCCCAAGAAGCGCCGGGTCTGGTGGTGTTGAACAGATCGGTGGTGCTCAGATCCATGAAAAGGGTCGGCCGTCTTCTCGATGACGAAGGCAAGAGTGCCGGCGTCGTACCGATGGATATCTGGGCGGACGCTCCGGAAATCGAATGAATGTCCGAAATAATCAATCACAACGCTCCGCGGTGGAGAAGGATCGACGCATGACTTCAACAGAGATCTCCCCCGCCCGACGCTACCGGGATCTGGCCGCCGAATTCACGGCGCGGATCGACGCCGTACCCGCAGATCGCTGGGACAACGATTCCCCCTGCGAGGGCTGGACCGCCCGCGACGTGGTGAGACACGTGCTCGACAGCGAACGAGACATGGTCAAGGTAGTCGGCCTGGAATTGGCGTCGGGCCCGTCGGTTGACGACGACCCGTCCGCAGCCTGGGCGGCCGTCCGCGATTCGATGCAGGAAATCCTGGACGATCCGGCAAAGTCCACCCTCGAATACGACGGGCACTTCGGCAGGACCAACCTCGGGGCCACGGTCGAAGGGTTTTTGTGTTTCGATCTGGTCATCCACGGTTGGGACCTCGCGGCCGCAACCGGCACCGATACGGCGATGCGAGACGCGGACGTGGACTGGGTGTCGGAGATCGCCGCGGGCCTGGGCGACTCGATCCGCATGAGCGGCGTATGCGGCCCGGAAATACAGGTTCCGGACAACGCTGACAAAGCAACGAAACTCCTTGCCTTCCTCGGTAGGAAGGCATGAAAAAGCACCCCTGACGTGGGCATTACTTCCATACACATGTAATGTCGCGGTATGCCAGAGCGTCGAAAATCCTCCACGAGTCCAGACCTGCTTGCGGCGGCATTGTTCGACGTCGCCGCGGAATCCGGACTGGAAAATGCCAGCGTCCGCGAGGTCGCAAAACGGGCGGGCGTCTCGATCGGCGCAGTGCAGCATCATTTTTCGACCAAGGACGAGATGTTCGCATTTGCACTGCGAACACTCGTCGATCGATTGTTGACGAGACTGGCCGAGTCGTCCGCCGACGCGGACCCGCATGCCTCTCTGTTCCAGGCACTCTCGCAACTGCTGCCCCTCGACGAACAACGCACGCGCGAAGCTCATGTGCTCGCCGCCTTTGCCGTGCGTGCCGCAACCAGTGAGTCACTCTCCGAAATCCGCCGGACAACTCTGTTCACAATCCGCACCGGCATCTCGACGGTTTTGATCGGGATCGGAACTCCGGAAGCGGAAACCAGAGCGGCACTTCTGCTTTCAACCGTCAACGGATTAGCACTCGACGCACTCGGAAGTCCCGCCATGTATCCGCCGCAGTACCTCGATCACGCTTTGGAAACCGCGATCCGCCTCACCCTGCACGACGCCGAGAATCCGCTGGCCTCCGTCGGGCTCGCCAGCTGACGTGGCAGGAGCAGGGCGCTTCGCGCCGAGCCCGTCCGGCGATCTCCATCTGGGAAACCTCCGGACTGCCCTCTTGGCCTGGCTGTTCGCCCGCACCAGCGGGCGCGACTTCCTCATTCGGGTCGAGGATCTCGACCGTGTCCGCCCCGGCGCAATGGAACGGCAACTCGACGATCTGCGGGGGCTCGGCCTCACCTGGGACGGCCCCGTCGTCTTACAGTCACACCGTCTTCCCTTGTACCACAAGGCTATCGAACTATTACGCGAGCGTGACCTGACTTATCCTTGCTTCTGCACACGCAAGGAAATCCTGCAGGCGCCGTCCGCTCCCCATGCTCCCGACGGTGCCTACCCCGGCACGTGCCGAAACCTGTCGGAGCCCGAACGCGTCGAGAAAGCGGCGAGCGGCCGATCCCCCGCGCTGAGGCTACGGGCCGGCATCGACTCGTTCACCGTGCACGACGAACTGTTCGGCGAGGTGACGGGCCAAGTCGACGACGTCGTCCTGCTCCGCGGTGACGGCGTACCCGCCTATAACCTCGCCGTTGTCGTCGACGACGGCGCCCAGAACATCGACCAAGTGGTCCGCGGCGACGACCTTCTGACCTCGGCTCCACGCCAGGCCTACCTCGCTCGACTGCTCGACATCGAACCACCGTCGTACGCCCACGTTCCTCTCGCTTTGAACAGTGAAGGCAAACGCCTCGCGAAGCGCGACGGCGCAGTGACTCTTGCAGATCAACTCCAGGCCGGACGCAGTGCCGCACAGGTTCTGACGATGATCGCGTCGAGCATCGGCCTCGCCGAACCCGGCGAAGTTGTCACACCACCACTATTGGCGGATCGATTCGATTCTCGGAAGGTCCCCCGGACCCCGTGGATTTTCCCGGCGAAGTAAGCGAAGGATCAATTGGCACCTCGACGGAACAAAGGGTCGATTGTCCGATATGACAAAGCCGTCCGCAATAGCTATTCGTTGGCAATTCTCGAATAGTGAAGTACGGTCGAGACTGGCGAAGGCAATTCAGGGCGAGTGGTCCCTGCAAAACGACGCCCGGGATCTGAACCTGGAATCCGACCGCAGTACCCACTTGCAGCATCCACGCTGACACGCACGTGCGGCACGGGCGACTCAGGACGAAAAGGAATACGCATGGTCCGCGAGCTTCGCGAGGCACTCGACGACCATCAATTCGAGGTGTTGTATCAACCCCAGGTCAATCTGAGCTCGTCAGCAATTATCAGCTATGAAGCCCTTCTGCGGTGGCGCCATCCACTTCGAGGGTTGATCGAGCCTCAAGATTTCATGCGCTCCGCCGAGTCTTCCGGACTCATCATTCCCATCGGATTACAAGCTCTGGACATGATTTGCGCTCAAACAGCGTCGTGGCCTGAGCACATGATGGTCGCGGTCAACTTTTCGCCTCGCCAACTCGCTACCCCGCACGCCGCTCACGAAATCCTCGGAGCGCTCGACAGTTCTGAAACCCCACTGAGCAGAATCATCGTGGAAGTCACCGAACTCGGCGTCGTAGGTCGGCATGCCGCCGAGACCCTTCACATCCTGCACAACGAAGGAATTCGAATTGCCCTCGATGATTTCGGGGCGGGCTTCGCATCGTTCTCCGCGTTATCGGAATTGCCGCTCGACATTCTCAAGATCGACCAATCGTTGACCTGGGCCGTCAGCGCAGCGGATCGTGCTGGAGATCGCGCCTTCATGGTCATGGAGTCCATCGCCGACATCGCTCGGAAACTCGGGCTTGATTCGATAGCCGAGGGCGTCGAAACCGCCGAACACGCAGCCAACGTCCTGCGAGCCGGCTGCGACATGGGCCAGGGCTATTACTTCGGGAAGCCACTTCCTGCGTCGTCCATCGTCACTCCCGTGTGAGCGCGATTGCGATGGTCAGTATCGATAGGAACCGAAGATCCCAAACCCAAGTATCACCAAGAAGAACGCAAGGAAAACCGCTCCGATCGCAATACCGGCGATAGCAAGTCCGCGGCCTTCCTGACCTGTCTGCTTGATCTGATTCAGAGCGACAATTCCCAGGATAATCCCAACTATTCCGCCGATGCTCCAGGCGCAGCCACCTACCAGCGATACAACCAGCGATGCAATTGCGAGACCATTGGTGCCGACCGGCCGCATCGGCGGTGCGTACCCACCCGCGAATTGATTCGGTTGACCGTACGGGTTCGGAGGTTGTCCGTACTGAGCTTGTCCGTACTGAGATTGTCCGTATTGTCCGGGTTGCTGATATTGATTCGGCTGGTATTGATTCTGCGGTCCGAAATTCTGCGGCGGTAGGTACGGGTTGGGTTCACCAATTCCACCCGGCTGGGGGTTATCACCGGGCGGGTTGTACGACGGCGGCGGATAACCCGGGTACTGCTCGTTGGGAGTGGTATATCCGGGAACTTCAGGTGAAGACTGCGTTTCGGACGGGGACACGCCGTACCCCTCGGGAGGCAGGCTCGGAAATTCTCCGTATCCAGGTTTTGCCTGGTAATCGCTCGAAGAATCGTCGTTGTTGCCCCCGGAACTCGTCATACAACGCAGCCTAAACCACAGGTGACCTCCGAATCCAAGTGAGCAGATGTCATCCACATCGCTCTTTGATCCCAGTAGGGTCATATCCACTGTCACACTCGAGCGCGATATTTACGACTGAGGGGAACACATGACAACCGGCGGGTACGACCCCAACCAGAATCCAGAGGACGGGAAGCAATTCCCACCCCAGGATCCATATGGCCAGCAGGGAACACCTCCTCCCGGAAGTTACCCACCTCCCGCCGGTCCTCCGCAGGGCGGAAGCTATCCGCCTCCTCCACAGGGTGGCAGCTACCCACCACCTCCGCAGGGCAACTACCCACCACCTCCGCAGGGTGGAAGCTATCCCCCTCCCGGTGGCAACTACCCGCCGCCTGGTGGGTACCCGCCTCCTCCCGGGGGCGGCAACTTCCCGCCGCCGCCCGCCAATGACTACGGCTCAGGGTTCGGTGGACCGCAACTCTCGGTGGGTGCGGCAATTACCTACGGTTGGAACAAGTTCAAAGACAATGCCGTTGTCTGGTTGGTGATGGCGCTTCTGGCCGCAGCAATCCCCGCCCTCATCAGCTTCATCTTCGGAAATCCAGCCTCGCTGAATTCCGACAACGAGATCGCCTACAGCGCGATCGGATCAATTGGTGTCCTTGTCGCAACTATCGTCGGATACATCATTCAAGCTGCTCTTATTCGAGGCGCTCTCAGTGAGGTCGACGGGGTCAAGCCCGCGTTCGGTACGTTCTTCCAGTTTTCGAATATCGTTGCCGTCATCGTCGCAGGATTCCTCGTGGGTCTCGCAACGTCGATCGGACTCGTTCTGTGCTTCTTTCCTGCTCTCATCGTCGCCTACTTGCTGTACTACGTACTGACCTTCGTGGTCGACCAGGACAAAGATCCGATTGCCGCAATCAAATCGAGCTTCTCGCTGACCACGAAAAACTTCAGTAGCCTCATCGTGCTGGCCTTGGCTCTCATCGGCATCAACATTCTCGGTGCGATCCCTTGCTTCCTTGGATGGTTCGTGACCATTCCGGTGACCCTGATCGCGAGCACGTACGCGTATCGAGTTCTCACCGGTCGTCAGGTAGCTCCGTAGCCTGATGTTCTGAATCCGAAGGCCCTGCGGTTCCACGTGAAACCGCAGGGCCTTCGGTGTGTTCTGCGCAACTGGACGGTCGCCAACTCGCATCCGAGCGCCTTGTGGTGCTTGGATGACGGACGTGACAGCTCAGGATCAGCAAGACGAATCGACCCACGAAACCAAATTTGCGCACGTCAGCAGGGGTTATTACCCGACGATCGTCGCGCTCTTCACCGCGACGCTGCTGATCTCGAACGTTGCGGCGACCAAAGGGGTCGCCTTCTTTGCGGATTCCGACTTCTCGCTCGGCCCCTTGCAGATTCTGCCCATCATCACCGACGGCGGCTTCTTCTTGTTCCCGCTCGCATACGTCCTCGGTGACGTGCTCAGCGAGGTCTACGGCTTCAAAGCGACCCGACGCGCGATCTACCTGGGCTTCGGCGCGCTGATCCTTGCTGCCGCGTGCTTCTGGATTGCCGTTCAGCTCCCGTCGGCGGCGTTCTACGAGAACCAGGCCGCCCTCGAAACCGTAGTGGGCGTCATTCCCCGGCTACTGGTCGCAGGCTTGGCCGCCTACCTCGTCGGCCAGCTCCTGAACTCCCTGGTGCTGGTCATGATGAAGAAGCGCATGCAGGAGAAGCACCTGTGGGCGCGCCTGATCGGCTCGACCGTCGTCGGCGAATTCGCCGATACCCTCATCTTCTGTTCCATCGCGGCCGGTGTCATCGGCATCAGCACGTGGGAAGACTTCATCAACTACGTGCTGGTCGGCTTCTTGTGGAAGACCCTTGTCGAGGTACTGGTCATGCCGATCACCTACCGCGTCATCGCCTACGTGAAGAAGCGCGAACCGACCTACGCCTGAGGTGCAGGCGTCTTCGCCGCGTAGAACTTTCCGAGCATGTCCGCTTTGAAGTCGTGGAAGTACCCGCCTTCGATGCTGGCTCGGATGTCATCGACCAACTTCACGGTGAATCGCTCGTTGTGGATGGTGCAGAGCGTCGACGCGAGCATTTCCTTCGCTTTGAAGAGGTGATGAATGTACGCGCGGGTGTAGTTGGCGCAGGTGTAGCAGTCACACTCGTCGTCGATAGGTGTGAAGTCGCGGCGGAATCGGCTGGTGTTGATGTTGAACCTGCCGGAACGGACGTAAATCGCAGCATTGCGAGCAACACGCGACGGGTTGACGCAGTCGAAGGTGTCCGCACCGTTCTCGATTGCGACGAAGAAGTCGTCCGGTTCGCTGATGCCGAGCATATGACGCGGCTTGTTCTCGGGTAGTTCCTCGTTGCACCAGCGCACGATCGTTCCGAGGTTCTGCTTCTCCAAGGCACCGCCGATGCCGTAACCGTCGAATCCGTATCCGTTCTCGCCTTCGATCGACTCGAGGCCACGGCAGGCCTGACGACGCAGATCCTCGTACTGCGCGCCTTGGATCACGCCGAAGAGTGCCTGGTAGGGCTTGTCGGCGCGTTCAGCGGTGAGCTTCTCGTGCTCGTTGATACAGCGGATCGCCCACGCCTGCGTGCGCTCGACCGATCGCTCCTGGTAGCCGCGGGTGTTGAGCAGCGTAGTGAGCTCGTCGAACGCGAACATGATGTCGGCGCCGAGCTGATGCTGGATCTGCATCGACACCTCGGGAGTGAAGCGATGCTTACTGCCGTCGAGGTGCGATTTGAACGTCACGCCCTCGTCGTCGACCGTCGCGAGACGCTCTTTGCCCTTCGCGATGACGTCGTCGGACTGGACACCGACGGCCTCCATCGCGAGCACCTTCTTGAACCCGACACCAAGCGACATGACCTGGAAGCCACCGCTGTCGGTGAAGGTGGGCCCGTCCCAGTTCATGAACTTGCCCAGCCCGCCGGCCTCGTCGACGATGTCGGGTCCCGGCTGCAGGTACAGGTGGTACGCATTGGCGAGCAACGACTGCGCACCGAGTTCCTTCATGGACTCGGGCAGCACGGCCTTGACCGTGGCCTTGGTTCCGACGGCCACGAACGACGGCGTCGCGATGTCGCCGTGCGGTGTGTGGATGGTGCCGGTTCGTCCTAGCCTGTCCTCGAGCCTGGTCCCTATCGTGAAAATCGACTCGGGACGCTTCGAAGGAGACGCGCCGGACTGAGGCTGTACTGCAGAATTCACGTGCCAATCCTGTCATAACTGCGAATACTGCCGCGGCGGCATGCTCGCGACGAGCACCTGCGACAGTTCTACTGCGCAGCCAGAACAGTGGCGTCCGAAGCTTGGCGTCGACCCACTCCGGTCCATGTAAGACCCGCTCGAGTCAGGACGTCTCGGTCGAGCAGATTTCGGGTGTCGATCACTCGAGGAGTGCCCATCACTGCGGCGATCCGCGGCCAATCGAGCGTGCGGAACTCCGGCCACTCTGTGAGCACCACGGCGGCGTCGGCTTGTGCGACGGCGGAATACGCGTCAGCGGCCAGTTCGATGCCCTCCAAATCCTGGTGCGACGTCGACACGGGGAGTGCGGGATCGAACCCGACCAACTCAGCGCCTGCCTGCCGCAGCAGAGCGGCGATCATCAGGGCAGGGGAATCGCGAAGGTCATTGGTTCCCGCTTTGAAGGTCAAACCGAGCAGTGCCACGCGGGTGTGAGTGAGCGAACCGTTTCGATTGCCCGTGACTGCCAGGCGAATTTTGTCCACCATCCGCTGTCGTTGGCGGGTGTTGGTATCGATCGACGCCCGCATGAGACGGAACTCGAAATCAGCAGCGTCCGCTACCTGAAGCAATGCCTGAGTGTCCTTCGGGAGACACGAACCACCCCAACCCGGGCCCGGATCGAGAAACTCACGACCGATCCTGCGGTCGTAGCTCATACCTTCGGTCACATCCAGAATGTCGGCGCCCAGTCGCTCACACAGTTCAGCTACCGCGTTGACGTACGACAACTTCATGGCCAGAAATCCATTGGCCGCGTACTTCACCAGTTCGGCACTGGCCGAGTCGGTGAGCACTGTCGGCGCCCCGAGCCTGGAGTACAGCGCCGCCACACGTTCTGCGGCATCCTGCGCCTCCCCACCCACCACGATCCGATCGGGGTTGAGGAAGTCGCGAACTGCAGTACCTTCTCGCAGAAACTCTGGATTACTGGTGACCGCGACGTCGGATCGCCCCAACAACTCCGCAGTTCGGGTGGCGGTGCCGACGGGGACAGTGGATTTGTTCACGATCACACAACCGGCCGGGAGCCTATCGCGGATTTCGTCCAGTACCGCCTCCACGGCCCGCAGATCAGCAACCCCGCCGACGCCCATCGGCGTTGGCACACAGAGGAATACCACCTCGACGCCCGCAGTGTGTTGTTCGAGCGCGACCGCAGCGCCGACGATGAACGAAAGGCGGCCGGCAGCAAGTCCTTCCACGACCAGTTCCGACAGGCCCGGCTCGAGGATGTCGACTTTCCCGTCCCGTAGCCGTCGAATCTTCTCCTCGTCGACATCGGCGCAGATCACATGATGTCCGAGTGACGCCAAGCACGCACCCGTCGTCAGTCCCACGTACCCCGTACCGACGACAACTATCCGTCGTGCAAACACTGAGCCTCCATTGAATTCGGCCATCCCCCGAGCCGCACACATGTTGCGGCTAAATTGCCCAGACGGGCTGCACTGACGCTATTCTCTATCATACAGCGAGAAGTTCGGCGTCCACCCTGGTAGACGAATCGAGCATACTCAATCCAGCAATCAGGCAGTGATCACAACACCGAAACCGGACATACATGAAAAAGCGGCTAGCTGACACTCATAGCAAACTTCAGGCAAGGAGGTTTCCATGACACGTCGTATCGGTTATGCACCCGGCGTATACGACATGTTCCACATCGGGCACCTCAACATCCTCAGTCACGCAGCAAGCCAATGTGACTACCTGATTGCCGGGGTTGTGTCCGATGAGATGGCGCGCCTGGCCAAAGGTCGTGACCCGGTGATTCCGCTAGCCGAGCGGATCGCGATCGTCGCAAGCATCAATTGCGTCGACGAGGCTGTCGCCGAAACCAAGCCGCACAAGATCGACACCTGGCGCGACGTGGGATTCGATGCGATCTTCAAAGGCGACGACTGGCGAGGAACACCGAAAGGCCTTGCACTGGAGAAGGAATTTGCCGCCGTCGGCGTCGAGGTGGTCTATTTTCCCTACACGCTCGACACCTCCAGTACCCTGCTGCGCGCAGCTCTGGAAAAGTCCGTCGAATCGCGACAAACCGGGACCCGCTAGCGCATGCATCACAGAAATCAGCACGAAACGGGCAGCAACCGATGAGAACAGCACAAGTGATTCACAAGTCCGCCTCGGCGACTCGGATGGTCGGAGCGTCCGTTCTACTGGTGATAGCTGCGCTCACGGGGTGTTCCAGCCCAGTTTCCGATACATCGAACGGTGACAGCACCACACCGCCAGGCGTCACCGTGGACGCACCACCGCCGCCGGGCATCACCGGCGACCGTGCCGAGAACATCTCCACGCTGCCGCCAGTGCCGGTCGACCACCCGAGCCCGCTGTCCAACGGTCTGGAAGTCACCGCGGTGGCTACCGAACCGCTCGAACTCACTGCCAACGGTCCAGGTGAGATAGCGGGCAGCGGCTTGAGCGTGACGCTCGACTTCGTGAACAAGTCCGCCACGGACATTTCGTTGGACAGTCTGACCGTCAACGCCTACTACGGCGACAGACTGCCGGCGGCGCCCGGCGCGACCGACACGGCCACCGCAGTCAGCGGACTGCTTCCGCCTGGCGACCACCAACAGGGTGTGTACGTGTTCCAGATACCGGATGACGGGATCGACACCGCCATATTCGAAGTGGGCCACAGCGATTCCCAGAACGTCATCGCCGTCGCTCGCTGATACCGGCCGAGGTGGTCGCGCATGCCGCGCCGTCCAGGCGCAGCGTGCTCCGTACTGCGACGCTCCTCGGATTGGGCCTTGCGGACCTCACTCACGACGAGCTGAGCACGCATCCCGTGGATCTCACCCGTTGGGTGGGTCCGGGCTGGGGCGGCACCCGATTCCCACATTCTCAGAGGTGCTCGAAAGACTCAACTCCCCTACCTTGCTGAAGCTGGGGTTCGAGGGTTCATGTGCTCATCCTGAAGTTATCTGGCCGGGCCCTCCGAACCCAGCCCGCACGGCTTTCGGGGGCTACTTCACATTGGCGCGCAACTATTCCGGCGACAACGCCCAGGCGTCATTTCGCAACGCCAGCGTCGCATATCGCTGACACACCTCCCCGAGATACAACACCGCCCGCCTCCTCGTACAGGGGCGGGCGGTGTTGTATGCACGTCTACTCCGGTCGAGCGACCTCGAAGTTGTCGAACCGGGCCACTACCGGCTCGGTGGACGATCCCGAGATGTACACCGCCAACCCCGTCGAACCCAGGGCTTGCAGTTCTGGAGTCGAATCGGTGACGGATCTGGTCCACTGCGCGGGCTCGGGCATTTCCTCGTCCCACACTTTTACCTGCAGGGTCGACGGTGACACACCGAGGACCTGAGCGCGGACTCGCAGATGCTTACCAGCCGTGTACGTCAGGCCCGGCAATGTCACGACCGAACCGAGTACCGTTTCGGCACCTGCCACAACTTTGGTCAACGACACCTGCACCGAGCCGTCAGCGAGAATCCTTACCCGCGAACGGTAATCGCCGGAAGCTCCACTCCTGAGCACTGTCGACAGGTAGGCGCCGCCACCGGTCGGCATCGCCTCGAGCCACATCGAATGCGACACGTCTACGTCACCGGGAGCAACCGCGGGCAACAACATCGTCGCCGAACGGCCCGCGGGTACCGTCACTTTGGCCGAACCCGATTCCACTGAAGCTTTGGCTCCGCCACCGGTCACCGACCAGACGCCACCGACCTCCGCTTCGCCGAGACCCGAGACCGTTTCCCGGTCGAAATTGTCTTTGGCCACCTCGCCGTCAACCGGAACAACCACATCCTTGACGGTAACCGAATGTGTTGCAGTACTTTTCGCACCGGCATTGTCCACGACGGTCAAGGTCACGGCATACGTACCGGCGGCAGCATATCTATGGTCCAGCCTCGCGTCGGCACTCGTAATCGTGGCTCCCGTCGCATCGTCACCGAAGTTCCACTCGTACGAAACGACTGTCCCGTCCGGATCTGTGGAAGTGCTGCCGTCGAAGGCGACTGCCAGATCCGTCACGGTTTCCGTGAACGCCGCCACCGGCGGCCGGTTCGCCACCACGCCCTGTCCTCGCTGCCAATGCGCCTGCACCGCAGCCGAACTCAAAACCGAGTTGTAGACTGCCACCTCGTCGAGCGCACCCGAGAAGTTGGTGCTGCTCGGCGCCGATGGCCAACCTCCCAGACTGTCACCGCCGACCCGCCAATATCCTGCAGTGCGGTACTCGGCCTGAACGGTATCGGCACGTTCGGCCACCTGCTCACCGTCGACATACAGTCGCATCCCGGTAGATCCCAGAACACCGACGACATGATGCCACTTGCCGTCGTTGTACGACCGCGGACTGGCCACCGTCCGGAATCCATTCGCGTTCGCACCCAGCAACAACTGACCCGAATTACTCATATACACATGACGATCGCTGGAACTACTGTTGTTGGTGTTCACGCTTCCGAAACCGACGATCTTCCCTCCCGAACGGGTGGTCGTGTTGAACCATGCTTCGGCACTGAACGACTGCGGTCCGAACTGCGCTGCCCCACCGGTCTTCGATCCGGCTGAGAACGTCGTCGAGGTGTTCTGGTCACCGACTATCGCACCCCCGACATTTCGCTGGGCCGATTTGAGAGTCAGATCGGAATCGCCGGCCCAATCGGATGCGAGAGTCCCCGACACCTCCCCCAGTCGCCAGTAATGGACGGCACCGTCGCGGGCGACCAACTCCTGGTACGCGCTCGGCGACGCGCTTCCGGCCGGCACTGTGGCCGTCGCCGTCGGTCCGACCATGCTGTTGCCGAATGCGTCCGAGACCCGAACCCGGTACGTCTGGGTCGATCCCGGCGGCGCCGAAGTATCCGTGGCACCCATCCGCCCCCGGTTCCACCACTGTGCATCGTTGGCGGTGGTAGCCGCCACCGTGGCAGTCGACAGCTGAGCGCCGCGAAGCAGTTCGTAGGTCAAGTGGCTGTTGTCACGGTCCCAAGCCGCCGTCCACGTTGCGCGGACCGCGCCGGGACCCATTCCGGTCATCGCAGGCAACAACTCGTTGTAACCGTTCGGCGATTCCTTGTTCGGCGACTGGTCCTTGATCGCGAACCGTACGAGCCCCTCCTGCGGCACGCCGTTGACCTTGGGAAACTCGCCACCGACGACGATGTAGCGATCGTTTCCGGCGATCGACCAACCAGCCTGCTTCTGGCCCGTGAATGTTCCGGGAGCCAATGTCGGTAACCAGTGCAACAACTCTGGTGCAGGCTTTCCGAGGAAGTTGCCACTCGAGTTGACCGGGCTGGACGCATTCGTGCGAAATGCCAGCGTCCACTGGTAACTCCACGGTTCCGTCTGCGGGAGACCGCCGATTTGACTGCAGTCGTGCGGATGCCCGGCCACGTACATCACGTCGCCGATCGTGATGTTGGAGTACGTGTCACCCCGGCAGCCGCTGACCCACCGCAGATTTCCGGTCGCCACATCGGAGGCGAAAACGCTCTCCAGGTTTCCCGACCCGTACGAGTAACCGGTGCCGTACACGGTGCCGGCGTCGCTGCTCAGGCTGTAGATCGCGGAGTTGACACCCGAGTTGCGCACAATTGTGTTGGTGGGAAACGAGATAGTTGCAGCAGTTGTGCCGTCGAGAGAGCCGACGCCGACGTTGTTCGTACCGTTGAGCGTCGTGAAGCGACCGCCGACCACGACCTTGGTGCTCCCAGGAGGCGCCGTGATGGCCATCACCTCGGCATTGGCCTTCGGCGCCCACGGCAGAGCTTCGCCGGTTACTACGTTGAACGCCGCCAATCGCTGGCGCGCCTGTCCGCCGACGCTGTTGAAGATCCCGCCGACATACAGCGTGTCGCCCCGAACTTCGAGAGCGCGCACACCCGCATCAAGCGGCGCCTTGAAAGTGTTGAGTACCGTGCCACTTTCCGCGTCGACGGCGGCCAACCGGTACCGGTTGACGCCACCGACATTGGTGAAATCGCCGCCGATGAAGACGGTTTTGCCGTCCGCAGACGCTTCGAGAGCGCGCCCCTGACCGTTCAGCGCCGGAGCCCACGGCGCGAGTTCGCCGGTTTCGAGGTCGTATGCAAGCGCGTTCGACCTCGGAACAAGGTTGGTGCCCGGCGCTGCCCCAGCAGGTCTGGCATTGGCGAATTTGCCCGTCACGTACACCTTGTTGCCGACAACGATCTGTGCCCAGACCACGCCGTCCACCTGAACGGTGGGCAACGGATCCGCGGACACCGTCCCGGGGATCGCAGGGTCCACTGGGGCGGTGTCAGCAGTTGCTGCACCGATGCCCAGCGAACCCACCACCGCTAGAATTGTCCCCAGCGAAACGAACGCGTTCACCAAACCGCGAAATTTCTTCCGGCGATCCTGATATCCGTCGGCGCGCATACCGGCGATGTCGACCATTCGTACTCCTGGTTGCGATAAGGAACGCACCCGGAATCTTCCCCCCCGTTATGCGCTGAATTCGCCGACGAAACCGCCGTCAGCAATCTAGAGGCTACTTACCTTTTCGAGGATTGCGAACCCGAACGAGAGCGCCGGTAGCAAGCCAGACATTCCTCGGCCAATCACCTACCGTCGTCTTGGGCGCGAGAATCCCACAATCTCGGATTCCCGATGTCCCGAATCTGTTGTTCTTGATCGTCAAGCCGACCGGCCCTCGCCCCTTTTCGTCGACGTTGATCGTGCACTGACCACCGGACAGAATGTTGTCGTTGATCTGGATGTTCACACCGCGCGCATAGTTTTGCGTGATCATCGCCGCGGCGTTGTGCGCACCCTCCAGACGACTGTTGTGCACGGAGATATTGCTGCCACCCTCGATTTGCACATTGTCGTCGTGGGTTTGGTTGTCCCATTGCTTCGGCCAGGGCGAATAGTGCAAATTGTCGTGCAACCAGCTGTAACCGAAATCGACGTTGTCCCCGAAAATCACCACCGAGTCGACGACACCCGAGATGTCGAGCCGCCTGGCGTAGAAGTTCCGACCCTTGATTCCGTCGACGTACGGTGACAGCGTCGAGGGCCGCAGTGTCGTGTCCTCGATCCTGAAATTTCGATGGTCACCGTAGGCCGCGACCAGCGATTCATTGATCTGCCCCGGATTGCGCCCCCGGATAATCGACCGTCGGATCGTCACGTTGCTGGCCTCGATCCTGACGAAGCCACGAATATCCAGGTTCTCGATCACCGCTCCGGGGGTCCGCACCGTCAGGTCCCCGTTGTGCACTCGTAGCGGCGTTCCTGCAGGTAGCCCGAATGTCGTCGGCACCGCAGCCTCGACTACCGCCGGCATACCTACGTTCAAGCCACCGACCGCGAGCAATGCGGCAAATGCAAGACCCATCGCACGAAGGGACCGTTTAGGGCGTGTAGACCACAGCATCTGGAAACTTCCATTCTCCCCCAAGGCTGCGCCATTGGCGCGTTTCAGCAAACATGTAGCGCTATCATATTCCTGGTGATCAGCAGCGAACGTAACAATTCGACCATCGATTCGGTTTCCGGAAAACACCTGACCAACCTATCGGCTGTTGTGGCCGTTTTGACGTTCCGGCGCCCCGATGATCTGATGGAATTGCTTCCCGAATTGCTGAAACATAGCCTTCAGGCGTCCGTTGGGTACGGTATTCGACAACCAACCGTGCTTGTCGTCGACAACGACCCAGACGGTGGGGCGCGCGAGACCGTAACCCGGTTCGGCCCGGGCGTCACCTACGTACACGAACCGACTCCAGGCATCGCTGCCGCCCGCAACCGAGCTCTTGCCGAATCCGTCGACGTCGATCTCCTCGTGTTCATCGACGACGACGAACGTCCGACATCCGGCTGGCTGACGTCACTGCTCGCAACCCGCATGCGCACCGGCGCCGACGGAGTTGTCGGCCCGGTCGTGTCGGCATTTGCGGCACCACTCGACCCCTGGATCGCCGACGGCGGTTTCTTCGACCGTCGACGCCTACCTACCGGCACCGAAGTGCGTGTGGCTGCGACAAACAATCTGCTCCTCGATCTGCGTCTCGTCCGCTCCCTGTCGTTGCAGTTCGACGAGAGCTTCAGTGCAAGTGGCGGATCCGACAGTCTGTTCACCCGCCAGTACACCGGAGCCGGTTTCACGTTGGTCTGGTGTGACGAGGCGGTGGTGACCGATGTCGTTCCGGCCGAACGAGCCACCCGCGACTGGGTAATACGTCGGCGCTATCGAATCGGGAACTCCTGGGCTCGTACGGAATTGGCATTGATACCGGCACATTCACACACCCTTCGGCTTCGCGCAGCGCTGCTGCTGGCCGGATCGGTCCGAGTAATCGGGGGAACAGCGCGTGCCGCGCTCGGGGTATTGGGTCGCAGTCCTCGCCATCGCGCAAACGGCGTCCGAATTGTCGCTCGCGGAGCGGGAATCGTCGCGGGCGCCTTTGGCCGGACTTACCTCGAGTACAGCCGCCCCACCGGTGCTTGAGTACCAATGAACCTCGCGGACAAGGCTGCACGGGGCGGCGGTGTCACGCTTGCGTTCCAGGCCGTGAAATTCATCGTTCAGACCGCGTCGTTGATCCTGTTGGCCAGGCTGCTGACGCCGGAAGACTTCGGTATCGTCGCCATGGTCGTCGCCATCACGGGCGCTGCAGATCTGATCCGCGACTTCGGCCTCTCACTCGCCGCCGTGCAGGCCAAGCAGTTGAGCGACGCCGAACGGACCAACCTGTTCTGGGCTAACACCGGCATCGGGTTCGTCTGTTGCGTGGTCGTCTCGGCAGCGGCGCCACTGATCGTGTGGATCTACGACAAGCCCGAACTATTGCCCATCGTTTTTGCCGTGGCCGGCGTGTTCGTCCTCAGCGGCGCGGCCACCCAGTTCCGCGCCGAACTCATGCGCAGTCTTCGCTTCACCGCACTCTCCACCACCGATGTACTGGCAAATGCCATCGGGGTCGGCACGGCAGTGCTGCTTGCGCTTTCGGGTGTCGGATACTGGGCCATTGTCGCGCAGTTGGTCATGGTGGCTGCTGCCACTCTGGTGCTCAGCGCCTTGATGTGTCGGTGGCGGCCAGGGCTCCCACACCGAAATGTGTCGATCAAACGGTTCTTCCGTTTCGGTGGTGGACTACTCGGCACCCAACTGCTCGGGTATGCCACCAAGAACATCGACAGCATCGCCATCGGCGCGATGTACGGGTCAACCACGCTCGGGTTGTACAACCGCGCATACCAATTGCTGATGACTCCGCTCAACCAGATCAACGCCCCACTCACCAACGTCGCACTCCCAGTCCTGTCCAAAGTTCAGGACAACCCGGTGATCTATGGGCGGTACCTGGCCAAAGCCCAATTGATCGGCGGGTACTTCACCGCTTCGGTCCTCGCGGTCAGCGCCGGCGTCGCAGAGCCGCTGATCACCGTCGCCTTCGGTGAACAGTGGCCTGCCGTTGCCCCGATTTTCGCGCTCCTGGCAATCGGTGGCGTATTCCGCTCGGTCGCCCAAATCTGCTACTGGGTCTATCTGTCTCATGGACTGACCGGCGCGCAGTTGCGCCTGTACCTGTTTCTCCGGCCTGCGGTCATCGTGATCACGCTTGCAGGTCTTCCGTGGGGCGCCGTCGGAGTAGCAGCAGCATCGTCGATCGGCTTTCTCGTGGACTGGCTGGTCACGCTGTGGCACGTACACCGCGTGGCCGGCGTAGACAGCATGATGTTGCTGCGGAACTCCTTGCGTGCGATCCTTCTGTTCGGCGCACCGGCCGGACTGCTCGCGTTTGCTGGATCTCACCTGTTTGTCGCACCATCCGCGTCCTTGGCAGCGGGCATATTCTCCGCCCTGGCCGGAGCCACCTTCTCCGCAGCGGTCTTTCCCACTGTACGAAACGATTTGACGACCATGCTCGACTTCGCGAGACGAGCCTTCGGCCGTCCTCCCCGTCCTCCGAAGGAAGCTGGCGACCGCAATTCTCTTCTCCACTCCGACCGACGAGACCACCGCGGGCTCGCGTCCACGGAAACGGCGAGCACTATGACGCTGTGGAACTACCTGACCATCGTCAAGAACCGATGGCGCATCTTTCTGACGGTCTTGGTGATGACACTGGCAGTTGCCCTTTCCACTATCGCCTTGACACCACATACCTACATCGCCCGATCTGAGGCCGCCCTGCAACTCGGCGTAGTCGGTACTCCGCGCCAGATAAGTGAGCGCTATCCCCAAGCGCTGTCGCTCACCCGATCATTTGCCGCGCTCGCCACGTCCACCGCCGTCCTCGAACCGGTGATCGGCCGCTTAGGGCTCGACACCTCCGCCGAATCCCTGGCCCGCGACATCGAAGTCACCATTCCCACCGACACCATCACCATGCAATTCACCGTCCGGGCAAACACGGCCGACGGCGCGGCACAGATCGCCGACGCCGTCGCCGAGCAGCTGGCCGACCTCGCCGGTCGGATGATTCAAATAGAACAGTCGGACATGCTGGGGTTCACCGTCACGCGGGCACCCGTACCTGAATTCGCGTCAACACCGCGCCGCGGCTTGATCCTGCTGACCGGCGCCGCCACCGGGCTGATGCTCGCGGTGATCGCCGCCGTCTCCTGGGATTGGCAGTTGAGCCGCCGACGCACCCGTGCCGACCGGAGGCACCTACAGCCTGGCAACTGACTTGCTCTCCGGCATCGCGTGCCCACGCTCGGGAAGAGGGGCAAACACGGCGAACATCAACGGAAGTACGGTCACAGCAAGGAGGAATGCTCGGTCGACGAACCCGAACGAAACTTCCAATGTGGATGAAGCGAATAGAGCCACCAACAGCGTTGCCGGCTGGAAAATGCCGCGCGCACTCCACTGCGAAGCCGCCCAAGCGATAGTCACGAACATCGCCACCACGAGGAACAGGAAGATCAATCCGCCTGTTGCGAGTGTCTGCACGAACTGGTTGTGCCCGTGGAACGCAAAGCCGCCGAGGCTTCCGACGTGTTGCGGCAGAACCGAATACCAATTCGAGCCGGAACCGAACCAGGGCGTGTTCCGCCAGGCATCGAGACTATTACGCCAGATTGCACCGCGGTTGGTCAACGCGTCGTCTGCCGGAGTGGACAGCGGCCACCAGATCATCACCGCCCCGGCCGCTCCCACCAGCCCCCAGGACATGGGTCGGCGGAGTACAGACGGCGTGACGGCCATCAGCACCCACATGCCGCATGCGAGTGCAGCTGCGGCCAACGACGATCTCGAGGACGTCCACACGATCGCAAACAGGACGACGGCGATGCCCGCCGCACGCACCATGCGACGTGGAATCAGCATCACTGTCGGCAGACCGAGAACCAGGTACTGCCCGAGATTGTTACCGTCGGTGAATATTCCGATCAAAATGCCGAACGGCAGAATCTCTTTCGGTGGTGCCACTGCGGTACCGGCACTCGAAATGAATATTCCACTTTCCGGCAGGAAGACCCCCAACGCAATGCACATCACTGCGGTGAGGACAACGAGGTACCCGAGCACGGCGAGCTTCCTCAACTGTGGCCGCAGGATCCAGATCGCGACCACCAGCACTGGATAGAGCATTCCGCCGCGCGTCGGGACCTGATCGATGTACAGGTCTCTGATCACCACGTACACCCAGGGGGCAAGCATGAGGACCAACGGCAGGCGCCTATCGGTGGGCAACGTCGCTGTGCCACGGAGAATGACAAACGCGCACAGGGCAAATACGAGCAGCAGTAACAGCAATTCCAGCTTGACTGCCAACGGGTTCATCGGCACCGCGTCGCCCACCGTCGCCCGCCGTTTCACTCCTGTCAGCGACTGCAGCAGCCGTGGCATCGCGTACATCGCCCACACCAGAACGATCAGCGTGACCGTGACGTCCGGCCGAAAATGCCTGAAGGTCACGAGTACTCCCGGATTTGTTCGCAGCGAACCACCAGTGCGCCCAGGGATTGAATACGTTTAGGATACGGTCGCATGACACCTCGAATCGGCAACGGCAGCCAGTCCGGCGAAGACGCGTTGAGAGTCTTGTTGTCCACTCGCGGGCCATCCAAGACGACCAACCCTTACGTCGTACAACTCGCGGACTCGATTCGAACTTGCGGTGCAAGTGTCCGGTACTTCAGTTGGCAAACAGCTCTTTTCGGCCGCTACGACGTCTTGCACATCCATTGGCCCGAGGTAATGATCCGCCGTGACGGTGCCCTCGCGCGGGCAGCCGCCCAAGTCCGATTCATGATGTTGATGCTGCGCCTGCGGTTCACCGGCACACCTATCGTCCGTACGGCACACAATGTTCGAGCACACGAAACCGGTAGCCGCACGGAGGCCGCCCTCTTGCGGTGGTGCGATCGACAGACCCGAACCTGGATCGTGCTCAACGAATTGTCCACTGTACCAATAGGAACCGAACGGGTACTCATTCCTCACGGCGACTACGCCGACTGGTTTGCGGGATACCCGAAATCTGAACCCACGGCCGGCCGGGTCATTTCGTTCGGATTGATCCGACCCTACAAAGGAACCGAGTTGCTGCTCGAGTCCTTCGCGCATGTCACGACTACCGGCGCAAGCCTGCGTATCGTCGGCAAGCCGAGCACCGACGAACTCCGCGCCGTCGTCGAATCTGCGGTGCGCAACAGCAGCCGAATCAGTGCTGTCCTCGATTACGTCGAGGACAGCACCTTGGCGCTGGAAATCACCGCAGCGCAATTGGTTGTCCTCCCGTATCAAAACATGCACAACTCCGGCGCCCTGCTGCTCGCGCTTTCACTCGAACGCCCCGTGCTGGTTCCGGATACCGAAATAACCCGGGCGCTGGCCGACGAGGTCGGGCCCGGCTGGGTCCACCTCTATCAGGGCACACTCACGACGGCGACACTCGATACTGCGCTCGCCGCTCCTTCGCCTGCCAGATCCCCTGACCTGTCGGCCAGGAAATGGCCGCAACTCGGCCGCGCGCATATCCGCGCCTACCGAGACGCCGGCCGAAGAACACCTCCGCCATACGGCGATCAACTTCTACCGTCCTGAATTCGCTTCCTTCTTCGCATCAGAACTCGCGCAAGTCCCGAGCGCCGTTGTACAAGAACGACACCAGCGAGAATCCCTCCCGCCGATGACAGCCGGTCGACAGCCGCAACAAGGTCACGACGCGTGGTCCGCCCACGCCGCGCCACCAAAACCGTGACCTCGGCAGCGGCGGCCAACGTTGCACCGTCCGCTACGGGTATTGCCGCGCCACCAACCGCGAGGAGCATCTTGTAGCGCGTCGACTCGACCTTGAGAAAGGGTTTCAGCCGCGAACTTACCAACAACTCCGGGGCATTTCCCTCAGCTCTGCCTGCGGCGACGAAATCCAGCCCTAACCTCGCCTGGAGTGTCTGCCCGAACTCTGCTGACCCGACCAGGATCTCCGCGAGGCCGGGAGCCGATTCGACGCCGAGCATGCCCGCGACGGAGGCCGATCGTAAATCAGCGTCGACCAACAGAATTCGGTCCCGAGCCCGAGCCATGACCGACGCGAGGTCGACGGCAACCGCCCTCGCGTCGTCGCTCGCAGTCACCGGAACCACGGCAACGGACTTCACACCTCCGCGTTTCCCACATGCCGCTGCGATATTCGTGTGCAGAACCAAGGTCCCGGTAGCACTCTCCGATCCATGAGGGTCGACGGGCGCCACCGCCCGCTTTCCGTCGAATGTGATGGCGGCAAGTACCGGAGTCAACGACGCGTTCTCGACGTCCGAGACCGACCGAACAGGTCTGGTCACCGATTCCCAGATTCCCACAACCGCCACTGCCACAAGCAAACCGCCCAGCGCGCCGAGCAATTCGAATGTCACCCGATTGACAGTCGACTGCTTCTCTGAGACAACCGCGGGAGATACCGACGACATTCTCATTGCGGGATTGTCCTCTTCACCGCGTGGCGAGAGCGTGCGGACCGCTTCGTCGAGACGTCGGACCACCGCATTGGCCGTCATCGCCGCGCGAAGACTGGTCGTGTCGGTGACCGTCACGTTCATCACCGTCGTATTCGACGGCACATCCACCTGTATCCGACCGGCGAGGTTCCGGGGCATTGTCTGGAGGTCAAGTTCTTCGATCACCGGATCGAGAACGACCGGCGACTTCACGATCTGAGCGAACGAAGGCATGACACTCTGCGCGAACGAACTGCCTGCAGTGTAGTCGCTCGCCGTCTTGGCCCGGTCGACAGCAAAATAGACTACCGCCGTCGAGCGGTGCTCAACGGCGATCGTTTCCGCATACACCGCACCACCGATCACCCCGAGCAACACGCCCGCAATCAGCAGAATCCACCTCGCACGAGCGAGATTCCAAATGTTTTCCACTCATTCTTCGCTTTCTTTCGAGTTCCGGAGACCAAGTGGACATTGCCCCCCGCCGAAGACTAGCCTCTCTGCAACTATACGGTTACATCCGATTGCCCCTCGCTTCAGAGCAGACGGCGCTGACGATTGACACCGAGTTGGACATTCCGGGGGGAATACTTGAATTACATCGGGGCGCCTGCCCGCCGCGCGCTAGTAGCTCATCCGGGTGCCGAACTGTACGGCTCGGACCGAATAGTGCTGGAATCGGTATCTGCTCTGACAACTACGGGCTGGGACGTGACCGTGATATTGGGGTCCGAAGGACCGTTGGCGGCCCGCGTGGAGGAATCCGGTGCCGATGCCGTGATCATGCCGATGCCGATTCTGCGCAAATCGAAGATGTCGGCAAGCGGTTTGCTCTCGCTCGCGCTGGAGGCAGCCCGCTCAACGCCGTCCATCGTGCGGGCGCTTCGACGTTTCTCACCTGACGTCGTGTACATCAGCACCGTGACCATCCCCTGGTTGGCCGTGGTCGCGAAGCTCCTCGGCTACCCGGTGATCTTCCATGTGCACGAAGCTGAAGACACTGCATCCAAGCCGATCCGAATAGGGCTGAGTGCCCAACTGTTGTTGTCGCAACGGGTCATCGCGAACAGCAATGCCTGCCGTGAACTGATCCTGCGCGACATCCCGATACTGAGGCGCCGGATCCGTGTGATCTACAACGGTGTCGCCGGTCCGAGTACCGAACCGAAGGCACCCAGACAGAGCCTCACCGGGCCGATTCGCCTCGTGTTGGTCGGGCGCATTGCCCCACGGAAGGGCACAGACGTCGCGGTCGAAGCACTCGCAATCCTCGTCCGACGCGGGGTGGATGTGACACTCGATCTGGTCGGCGGTGTCTTTGCCGGCTACGAATGGTTCGAAGACGATCTCAGGCGTATCGCTGCTGCCTCGGATGTCAGCGACCGCATCCGATACCTCGGCGTAATCGAGCAGGTATGGGGAACACTGGATTCCGCAGATATTGCCCTGGTGCCGTCGAGAGCCGAACCGTTCGGCAATGTTGCGGTCGAAGCCCAACTTTTTGCAAGACCTGTGTTGGCCTCTGCAGTTCAGGGCCTCACCGAAATCATCGAAGACGGCAGAAACGGTCGCCTTGTCGAGCCAGGAGACGCTGTTGCACTGGCGAACGCAATCCAAACGGCGATCGAGAGTTGGGACTCCACGCGTGAGCAGGCAATCGGTGCGCGCACCGAGGCCTTGACCAGATTCTCGCCGGAGCGGTATCACACCGACATCGCCGAGACCTTTACCGCATCAATCGGGAGCATTCGAAAATGACCGTCCACCATAATAGTTCGCTACCGGAAGAGTCGTTTGCCGATACCGTGCGACGATTGGCCGGAGCGCAGAAGCCACCGGCCAAGGGTTCGCCCGCCTATTCCCGGTTCGTCAACAGGAAGATCGGACGCGTCATCGCGGCAGCCGCGTACCAAGTCGGTCTCACACCCAACCAAGTGACGTACATCAGCGCCGGTTTCAGCGCTGCCTCTATCGCGGCTATTGCACTGGCACAGCCACATTGGTGGGTCGGCATCCTCATCGCCATTGGCTTACTTGTCGGGTACGCTTTCGATTCGGCCGACGGCCAACTCGCACGCCTGCGCGGGGGTGGCACGCCTGCCGGCGAGTGGCTCGATCATGTGGTCGACAGCATCAAGACCACTGCACTGCATCTCGCAGTCCTGATCGGCTGGTATCGCCACTCCGACGTCACGGATGTCGGATTATTCTTGCTTCCAATCGGTTTCACGCTGGTGGCATCCGTCTTTTTCTTCGTCCAGATTCTGACCGACCAGTTGCGGCGCGCACACCCGGATCGCGCACCGGCACCGGCAGATTCCAGCGCCAGCGCCACTCTCCGATCAATTCTGGTCATCCCTACCGATTACGGCGTGCTGTGCGGGATCTTCGTTCTCTTCGCCTGGCAGTCGATCTTCGCCGTTGCGTACGCTTTGCTTCTGATCGGCACGGCTCTGTTTCTGTGCGCCGCGCTACCGAAGTGGTACCGGGAGATTCGAAACTTTGGGGACTAAACAGACTATTTGCCGCCAGGTAACCATTTGTCTCAATTAGTATATTTAATACTTTTTAACTGCTGTTATTTATTTGCTGAGCGTTGTCTATTGCTTGGATGCGGGTTCGATTTTTGGTAACCTTTTCCAAATCTCGGAAATATCGGAACGGTCACCGCACGGCCTGACCCATACGCATCGGACGCCGAATCCGACTAATCCCGAGCACAAATCAACAAGGGGGGGTTCGCTCATGCGAATCGCAATGATCGGGACACGGGGAGTGCCCGCACGCTACGGCGGATTCGAAACTGCAGTTGAAGAAATCGGCTCACGACTGGTCGAAGGCGGCCATGAAGTAGTGGTCTATTGCCGCGGCAAAGACAGGTCGCCGAACTACCGCGGCATGGAACGGGTGCCACTACCCGCTTTGAAGCACCCTATCCTGGAGACGTTGAGCCACACCGCATTATCAGTCGGACATCTCCTGCGTCACCGATGCGATGCGGCGATCGTTTTCAACGCTGCCAATGCACCACTGCTGCCCGCAATCCGCGCAGCTCGCATCCCAGTGGCCGTGCACGTCGACGGGTTGGAGTGGAAGCGCGGAAAGTGGGGCCCTGTCGGCCGCCGATACTACCTGGCAAATGAGCGTGTATCCGTCTGGCTTGCAGACGAATTGATCTCCGATGCCGAAGGAATCGCGGACTACTACCGCGAGCGGTACAACACCTCGAGCATGTTCCTGCCATACGGTGCGCCAATCCGCGACACCACAGATTTGAGTCGTCTGACGGAGCTCGATCTGACCGAACACGGCTACCATCTGATCGTTGCCCGCCTCGAGCCCGAGAACCAAGTGGACAAGATCATCGAGGGCTATCTGCAAAGCGACGCACAGCTGCCCTTGATCGTTGTCGGCTCCGTTCCGTACGAAAGCGAACACGAGAAACGAGTCAACGAGCTCGCCGCTTCGGATTCCCGCATCCGCCAACTCGGTGGCGTCTGGGACCAAGACCTCCTCGATACTCTGTACGCGGGAGCGGCAAGTTACCTGCACGGGCACACAGTCGGCGGCACTAATCCGTCGTTACTGCGTGCGATGGGGGCAGGCGCAAATGTCATCGCCTGGGACGTGAACTTCAACCGTGAAGTACTGGGAGACAACGGAACCTTCTTCAACGAAGTGACACAACTCAGCGCAGCACTCGAAGCAACTGAATCCGATCCGATTGCCGCCGCGGGACGTGGTCTCCGGGCACAGTCGCGTGCGGCTGCCACGTACAGGTGGGACGAAGTAACCAAGGGTTACGAACAGCTCTGCGAAGAGATGAGGGCCGGAACCCGCACCCGCAAGCTGCGCAAGCAGGCCCACGGCTCCATCCAGTCCCCTAATTCCGTGGCCCGAGTACCACAAACTCAGTGAGTCTCACTCCGTCTGAAGACGATCGAGGGACCGCCGGCGTATCTGTGACGCCGGCCGTCCCTCGACCTCTGAATTTAACGTGGTACTAGATCTCCGCGCCCACGAATTGGCTGTTGTACAGACGGAAGTACGCGCCGCGGGATTCGAGCAGAGCTTCATGGCTCCCCTGCTCCACGATCCGGCCGTCCTCCATCACCACGATCAGGTTTGCATCACGAATTGTCGAAAGACGGTGTGCGATGACAAAACTGGTGCGGTCGTTGCGCAGGACCGCGGTGGCGCTCTGAACCAGTAGTTCAGTGCGCGTGTCCACCGAACTGGTCGCCTCGTCGAGGATCAGGATGGACGGCTGCGAGATGAAGGCGCGGGCAATGGTGATGAGCTGCTTCTCGCCGGCACTGACGTTGCTGCCTTCCTCGTCGATGACCGTGTCGTAACCCTCGGGCAGGGAGTGCACGAACTTGTCGACGTAGCTCATCTCGGCAGCGCGACGAATTTCCTCGTCGGTGGCACCGGGCTTGCCGTACGCGATGTTCTCGCGGATTGTTCCACCGAACAGCCACGCGTCCTGCAGAACCATTCCGATGCGTGAACGCAGATCGTCTCGCGTCATGTCGGCGATGTCGACGCCGTCCAAGGTGATTCGGCCCGAATTGAGTTCGTAGAACCGCAGGATGAGGTTGACGAGGGTGGTCTTGCCGGCGCCGGTGGGGCCGACGATCGCCACCATCTGACCCGGCTCGGCGGTCAAGGACAAGTCCTCGATCAGCGGCTGTTCCGGCTGGTAACTGAACGTGACGTTATCGAACTTGACGCGACCCTTGTCGACCGTCGGCGACTTCGCGCCCTTCGGGTCCTCCGACTGCTCCTCTTGGTCGAGCAGCGCAAACACACGCTCTGCCGAAGCGACGCCGGACTGCAGCAGATTGGTCATCGACGCGATCTGCGTGAGCGGCTGTGTGAACTGCCGCGAGTACTGGATGAACGCCTGCACGTCGCCGAGCGTCATCGTTCCGGATGCGACGCGCATGCCACCCACGACTGCGATGGCAACGTAGTTGAGGTTGCCGAGGAACATCACGGCCGGCATGACCAGACCGGAGATGAACTGCGCCTTGAAGCTGGACTCGTACAGATCCTCGTTCTGCTTGCGGAAGCGCTCCTCGACCTCCTGCTGGCGGCCGAACACCTTGACCAACTCGTGGCCGCTGAACGCTTCCTCGACCTGTGCGTTGATTCCGCCGGTGCTCTTCCACTGCGCGACGAAGTGCTTCTGCGAACGCTTCGCGATGAACGCCGTGACCATGATCGACAGCGGAACAGTTGCCACCGCGATCAAGGCGAGCAACGGTGAGATCCACAGCATCATCACCAGAATGCCCAGGACGGTCATCACCGACATGACCAACTGGCTGAGCGTCTGCTGCAAGCTCTGCGCGACGTTGTCGATGTCATTGGTCACGCGCGAGAGAACATCGCCGCGGGCATGGGTATCGAAGTACCGCAAGGGAAGTCGGTGAATCTTCTGCTCGACATCCTCACGCAACCGGCGAACGGTCCGCTGGACCACGATGTTGAGCAGATACGCCTGCAGCCAACTGAACAGCGACGCACAGACGAACAGCAGCAGCACGATCATCAAGACCTTGCCGACGGCGTCGAAATCGATTCCGGTTCCGGGCACAACGGCCATGCCGGACACCATGTCCGCGAGCTGACCTTGCCCCGAGGCACGCAACCCCTCGACAGCCTGTTCCTTTGTAGTCCCCGGCTGGAGTTGCTTGCTGACGATGCCGTCGAAGATCAGGTTGGTGGCATTTCCCAGGATCTTCGGAGCGATCGAGGAAAGTACGACGCTTACGGTCACCAGAGCGAAGATCAGGACGACGATCGGCTTGTCCGGGCTCAAGCGTCCGAGGAGACGCTTGAGAGAAGGGCCGAAGTTCATGGCCTTCTTGGTGGGATCGCCGCCACCGGGCGGGCCGATGGGAGGCGAGGAAGTCGGTCGATTGCTCATGATGCGTCCTGTACGGCTAGCTGAGAGGCGACGATTTCGCCGTAAGTGGGACAACTGACCACGAGCTCGTCGTGCGTGCCGATGCCCACGATGGCGCCGTCGTCGAGCACGATGATCTGATCGGCTTCCACGATGGTGGAAATGCGCTGCGCGACAACGACGATGCATGCATCCTGGGTCACCGGCCGAAGCGCCGCACGCAGCCTCGCGTCAGTAGTGAGGTCGAGTGCCGAGAACGAATCGTCGAACAGATAGATCTGCGGCTTACGCACCAACGCTCTGGCGATGGCGAGTCGCTGACGCTGACCGCCCGATACCGTCGTACCGCCTTGCGCCACCGGTGTGTCCAGGCCTTCGGGCATGGCGCGGACGAAGTCGGCAGCTTGGGCGATCTCGAGGCACTCCCACAGCCATTCGTCGGTTGCCTCGGGGTTTCCGTAGCGAAGATTGGTGGCGACGGTGCCCGAGAACAGATACGGCTTCTGCGGGACCAGACCGATCACCGAACAGAGCAACTCCGTGTCGATGTCGCGGACGTCGACGCCACCCACCGATACAGATCCGGAAGTAGAGTCGATCAATCGCGGAATGAGGTTGAGCAGAGTGGTCTTTCCCGATCCCGTACCGCCGATGATCGCTGTCGTCTTACCTGGTTCGGCGCGGAAAGTGATGTCGCGCAATACGGGTTCTTCGGCTCCGGGGAACTGGAACTGGGCGCCACGAAGTTCGACGACGCCCGGGTCCTTCAACTCCAGGACAGGATTCTCGGGCGGGATCACCGACGAATCCGTGTCGAGGACCTCGGAGATACGTTCGGCGCACACCGACGCACGCGGCAGCATCACCGCCATGAAGGTGGCCATCATGACTGCCATCAGGATCTGCATGATGTAGCTGAGCATCGCCGTGAGCGAGCCGATCTGCATCGAGCCCTCGTTGATCTGATGGCCACCGAACCAGATCACCGCGACGCTGGTGACGTTGCTGATCAGCATCACGAGCGGGAACATCAGCGCCATGAGGCGGCCGACGCCGAGTGCAGTCTCCGTCAGCTCGCGGTTGGCGTCCCCGAAACGCTCTACCTCGTACGGTTCCCGTACAAACGCTCGGACGACACGGATGCCCGTGATCTGTTCGCGAAGAACACGGTTGACGGCGTCGAGGCGGCCCTGCATGACCCGGAATCCAGGGACCATACGGGCAATCAGGAAACCCATCGAGACGACCAGGAGCGGGACACTGACGCCGAGGATCCACGACAGGTTCAGGTCCTGACGCAGAGCCATGATGATGCCGCCGACGCACATGATCGGCGCCATGACGAGGATGGTGCAACTCATCACGACCATCATCTGCACTTGCTGGACGTCGTTGGTGTTACGGGTGATCAGCGAAGGCGCACCGAAGTGGCCGACCTCCCTGGCCGAGAACGTCCCGACCTGATGCAGCACTGACGCCCGGAGGTCGCGTCCGACGCCCATGGCGACTCGCGCACCGAAGAAGACGGCGCCCACCGAGCACAAGATCTGCGTCAGCGTGACCATGAGCATCATCCCGCCGGTGGAGAGGATGTAGCCGGTGTCGCCTTTGGTCACGCCGTTGTCGATGATGTCGGCGTTGAGACTCGGAAGGTAAAGGGCCGCCATAGTCGAAATAAACTGCAGGACGACAACGCCCGTGAGTTCACCCCGGTACGGCGTCAGATAAGTGCGCAGCAGCCTGATCAGCATAGTGAGCGAAGGTTACCAATCCTGGCCGACATGTGCCGCTGGATATTTCGATACCCGGAAAACAGCTGTGCGCCTTTATTAACCGCGGGGGGTTAATAAAGGCGCACAGCAGAGACTAAGCGGAAGTGGACTGCAGATCCGCTTCCTTCTCGTCACGGAGGGCCTTGCTGAGCTTCTCGCCCTCGATGTCGACGTTCGGCAGAATCTTGTCCAGCCACTTCGGCAGCCACCACGCCTTGTCGCCGAGCAGTGCCATGACGGACGGGATGATCACCATGCGCACGATGAAGGCGTCGAAGAACACTGCCGCAGCGAGCGCGAATCCGATCGACTTGATGAACGAGTTGGGTTCTGCCATGAAGGCACCGAACACGGAGATCATGATGACGGCGGCCGCACTGACCACCCGGGCACCGTGATTGAAGCCGATGGTCACGGCCTCCTTCGCGGTTGCACCGTGGACGTACTCCTCACGCATACGCGTCACGAGGAACACCTGGTAGTCCATCGCCAGTCCGAAGACCACGCCGATCAGGAAGATCGGCATGAAACTCACGAGCGGTTGCGGGTTCGAGATGATGCCCAACCAACCGTGCTGGAAGATCGCCACCGTCGCACCGAATGTCGCGAGCACACTGAGCAGGAAGCCGAGCGTCGCGGTCAGTGGAACCAAGATCGAACGGAACACCAAGAGCAGCAAGATGAATGCAAGGCCGACGACGACGGCCAGGTAGGGCACCAATGCATCCTTCAGCGTGTCCGAGACGTCGCCTTCGAGTGCGGTCTGACCGGTGATGCCGTAGCTGACGCCGATCGAATCGTTGAGTCCGCCTTCGGCTCCACGAAGGCTGGACACCAGATCCATCGTGGCGGGGTCGGTCGGACCACTCTTCGGAGTGATCAGTACCTGCGCGGTGTCGCCGGCCTCGTTGACCCCGACGACCTGTGCGTTCTGGACGTCATCGAAGCCCGAGATGGTCGAGACGACCTCCGCGAACGCCTCTTCGGCAGAAACACTGGCGTCCTTGGCGTCGACGACGGCGATCAGCGGTCCGTTTCGGCCGTCACCGAAGCCCTCGTCGATGAGGTCGTATGCCTGACGCGCACTGGTCGCCGGGTCACCGGTGGCCTCCGACGGCAATGCCAGACTCAATCCCGTTGCGGGTAGGGCCAATGCGCCCAGTAGGACTACACCACCGATCAGCGGAACGAGCGGGCGACGGACGACGGCGTTGATGAAGCGCAGAGCCAACTTCGGCTTGCCCGAATCCTCGTCTTCGGACTCCTCCGCACGCTTGCTGAGGAAGGGAATCTTGCCGGCAAAAGCCTTGCGCCCGAACATACCCAGGATCGCAGGCAGCAAGGTCAGAGCGATCAGGACCGCGATCAGCACGGTGAAGGCTGCTGCCGCACCCATGTCCGAGAGGAAGGGGATACCGACGACGCGCAATGCAACCAGCGCGATGATCACTGTCAATCCGGCGAATACCACTGCGGAACCGGCAGTTCCGACAGCGCGGCCTGCTGCTTCGGCACGGTTGTCGGTGAGCGTGAGCTCATGCCTGAACCTGGACATGATGAACAGCGAGTAGTCGATCGCCACCGCCAGGCCGATCATGATCGCCAGCGTCGGAGTCATGGAGCTGAGATCCATGAATCCGGTGGCGACAGTGATTCCGAGGCTGCCGATAGCGATACCGATGATCGCGGTGAGCAGCGGAAGTCCTGCGGCTACAAGCGAACCGAAGGTGATGGCCAGAACGACTGCGGCAACGGCGATGCCGATCAGCTCGGTGACGCCACCGGGCATCTCAGCTTCCTGAGCGGCCGAACCACTGACCTGGACGTTGAGTCCCTCAGCTCGCCCGACATCGGCTGCGGAGTTGATCGAATCGCGCAACGCCTGGTCGAGATCGGCGAAGTCACCGGCAAACGGAACCTCGACGTAACCGACTGTGCCGTCGGCACTGAGCGGCGACAACGCACGCGCGTCGTCCACGGCCTGTGCCTCGGAAGTTCCAGCCGCAGCTGCCTTTTCCTTGAACATCGCAACCATGGAGTCGTTGCCGGTAACCGGATTGACCAGTGCCTTCGCGGCCTGTTCCGGAGTGGCAGTTGCCGGGTCTACCTTGGCAGAATCGGCGACCTTGTCGATGCCGCGGATACTCGCGAGCATGGCGTCCATTGCCTTGACGTTCGCCGGATCAGCCAGCGTTGTGCCTGCCGGAGCTTGGACGACGTATCGGGCGCTCAGCGAATCCATCGGATTGGGAGCATCGGGGAATCGCTCAGCCATCAAGTCCTGCGCTTGCTGCGCCGGGGTTCCCGGGATGGAGAACGAATCCTTGGTGGGGCCGGACAGGGTGGCTGCCCCGACGCCCATCAGGACCAGGATTATCAGCCAAACACTGAGGACCGCACCTTTTCGCCGGTAGGCGAACTTGCCGATCCGATAGAGATAGGTGGCCACGACGGGCTCCTTGCTGTTTCGGTGCGTGTACGTGGACAGGTATTACGTGTAGGTCTCAGAGACGCGGTGCCGGTGCCGGCATTCCCGCTCGAATTTGACGAAAAGCGTCATGGACCAGTTCTTCTGGACCGGAAGCCTCCGACTTTCCTCCGGTCCAGATGTCGATCACCGATTTGCAGGCTCCGGCCACAACCCCGAGAAGGAGGGTCGGATACAGGTCCCGTTCGGCGTCCGTGCCGGTGCGTTCGGCCAATGCCCGAGTGACTGCACGGTTTATTCGCTGGTGCATGTCTGCCGCATCCCGATAGAGAGCAGGACTCGAGTCCGACAACATCCAGATGTTTACTTTTTCTTCCACACCCGGGCCGGAATCGCTCACGATTTCGACCACAAGGTTCTCGAGCACGTCGAGAATGGGTTCGTCCGCGGGTCGGGCCGCAAGCGCCTCGATCCACGAGGCGATCGACTCCTCGAAGCTGGCGAGGACTGCCTCCTCCTTGCTGGAGAAGTAATTGTGGAAGGTCCTCGTCGACACTCCCGCCTCGGATGCGATCGCGTCAGCGGTGACGCATTCGATCCCGAGAGCACGAGCCAGTCGTGCCGCCGCGCCACTGAGTGCGTTGCGGGTTGCTGCCTTCTTGCGGTCACGAAGGCTTGGCTCGGTCATCACTCCACCACCGTACCGAACTTGCAGACCTCTGCAAGTTTGCAGAGATCTGCAAACTTGTGCGATCCAACACACAGCCAGGATTCTCGAGGCGTGGCTCACACATGTGCACGCTAAATGCCTGAACAGAGGCAACAGAAGGGGTCGCGAGCATCACCCCCCATTGGCAGCCCCGGCCAAGTTGACGCGTAAATCAACATGGCCTGACATACTTTGCTATTCATTAACCGCAAGTAGTTCGACGAAGGAATTCGATGGACCCGCTCCTGCACACTTGGCCGGTTTCATCCTCGGTCATGCTGTGGGGATCGAAGGCCGGACGAGGTTCGGTCTTGCGCCTCGTGTACCTCACCATCGGATTCTGTTCGCTCAATTTCTCGCTCGTGGCCTACCTGTTTCTATTCAGCACCGAGGGCCCCGACGGCCCATTCGCGCGCGCCTGGGTCATCGGTGTCGCGACGATCAACCTGATCCCGACTTTTCTCTGGTTTGTCGGCCGCATCAGAGGGGCGCGCACGCTCAAGCTCTACGGACTCTGGGCCGATCTCGGAACTGCCTCGATTCTCATCACGTTCACCAACCACAACGCCGCACTGTTCGGCGCGGTCCTTTTCGTCGCCACCGGTGCTTACTTCACGTATTTTCTCGACTACCGCTGGCTGGCCTTCCACCTCGCCTTTGCCACGACATTTGTCATCGCCCTGACCGTGCTCGGCCTGACGAACGGCGACTACTCGGCAACCAGCGTGATTGCGCGCACGGACGTCGTACTGTGCGCCGTGATTTTCATTCCAGCCACGATTCAGTTCACTTGGCGGCAATTACTCGCGCGCGCAACGGGATCCAAAGTGGACGCACTCACCGGTCTCCTGAATCGACGAGGGCTCTGGGACATGTCGGAGCGCATCTGGTCGGTCGCGTCGGCGAATCGTGCCGACATCGCTGTTGTCGTCGTCGACATCGACAAGTTCAAAGCGGTGAACGACACCTACGGCCATGAAGTCGGTGACGCAGTCATCATCCGGACCGGAACGCGCCTGCAGGAGCATGTGAACGGTTTCGGTTACGCCGCCCGCACCGGCGGCGAGGAATTCACCGTCGTAATGATCGGCACCCCGTACGGATTGCGCAAACGAATCGCGACACTGCCCAAAGCAGTGGTGAGCGCCTCCGACAGTCCGCTGTCCACGGTCAGCGTCGGAGCAGCGACGCTACCTTTCATCCCTCACCAGGAGGAGTTCGACTACAACGAGTTCTCCCGAGCGATCGTTGCGGCCGATCATCTGATGTACGACGCAAAATCCGCGGGCGGCAACTCGGCCAACACTGCGCCTCTGACTGTTCCGCGTCCCCGACGGACAGTCTGAAATCGCAGCTGTATCAGCGCCGATTCCACGCTTCGGGATCTGCCGTCAGTTCGTGAACGAACTCGGGCAGTTCACCGCCTGCGACATCGGTGAGCGTGACGTTTTCGAGCACTGCGCGAAGATTGACGCGCACTGCAATCCACACCTCTTTGAGGGGTGTTGCCGGTCCCCCGTAGTCGACGTCTTCCGGTCGCTGTCCCCGAATCGACGCAAGCGGTCCTTCGACGGCGCGGATGACGTCGGCAATCGTGATCTCGTCCGCGGACCGAGCGAGCCAGTACCCGCCGTCCGGACCCCTACGGCTGTTGACGAGGCCGCCGCGCCGCAAGTCAGAGAGCACCGCTTCCAGGAACTTGTGGGGTATGACCTGGGATTTGGCGAGAAACTCGGCCTTGGCCGGGTCCGGACCGACTGCCGCAAGCTCGACCAGAGTCCGCACGGCGTAGTCCACCTTCGCGGTGATATGCACCGGCAATTCCTACCATTGTTCTATGAAAAGTCGCAACAAACCCGCAAGATTCTTGCCCCAAAGGGTTCCGCGACGTTACATATTAATGCATGATGTAACGATTAAAGCGAGAGAATAGGACAAATCGCGTGTGGGATACCCTCCTCCAATCATGGCGGTCACTGCTCGAACCACTCCATGACCCGGTCACTCTCGCAATCCCCGCGTTTGTCATCTTCCTCGGCATCGAGTGGTTCGCCGCCCGTGCGCTCGAAGATCATCCGGACGACGCCGACGGACGCGCACGGCCCGCGCAGGGTGGATACCGCCGCATCGACGCTCGGACCAGCATCCTCCTCGGACTGGTGTCGATCGGCACCAGCACATTCTGGAAAGTGCTGGCGCTGATCGGCTATTCGGCAATCTGGGTGTACCTCGCGCCGTGGCATCTGTCGCCCACAGCCTGGTACACCTGGGTGATCCTGCTGCTCGGAATCGACGTCCTCTACTACGCGTATCACCGCATCGCGCACCGAGTTCGAGTCATCTGGGCTACGCACCAGGCTCACCATTCGAGCGAGTACTTCAATTTCAGCACCGCACTGCGGCAGAAGTGGAACAACAGCGGCGAGATCATCATGTGGCTGCCACTGCCGTTCCTCGGGATTCCGCCGTGGATGGTGTTCGTGGGCTTCTCCGTCAGCCTCGTCTACCAGTTCTTCGTCCACACCGAGCGTGTCGGAAAACTTTGGAGCCCCATCGAATTCATCTTCAATACGCCTTCGCACCATCGCGTCCATCACGGTTCCGACGCCGAGTACCTCGACCGAAACTACGCCGGGATCCTTATCATCTGGGACCGGATATTCGGCACCTTTGCGGCCGAAACCCACAGGCCCACCTACGGACTCACGACACCGGTGGGAACGTACAACATCTGGAAGCTCCAAACGCGCGAATACGCTGCCATCGCTCGCGATTGGAAGGCGTCGACCTCGTGGCGGCAGCGAGCCGGCTACGCGTTCGGCCCGCCGGGCTGGGCGCCGAAAGCTGCAGTCACGTCAACAGAATCCACAGCCCCGTCGCACTGAGCAACAGAAGACTCAGCGCGAGCGCTGCTCCCATACCCAAAGCAGGCGTTGCCTTTTCAGCTGAGAACTGGGCCAACCGTCTGGGCCGCGACCGACGTTCGTGAACCGTGACCGCAACGACAAGCACCGCAGCGAGGGACGGCCCGATCAGTGCCACCGAACCGAACGGCGGCAACCATCTCAGGCAGGCGGCGGACAAGCCGAGGATCGACAGACTCGTCCGCACGAGCGAGAGCGATGTGCGCTCGGACTGCAGGCCCCTGTCTGGCGGCGTGAGTCCTTCCGAAGGTTCCAGCGCGGTCAATCAGTTCACAACCTCGACCACCAGGACAGTCGCGCAGATCACCAGCACGATGCCGACCACCGGCGCCATCAGCGGCACCGGCAACGAGCGCTCGGCACGGAGCGCTCTCTCGGCGCTGATCCAGTGGACAAAAGAAGTGATGGCGATCAGAGCGCCGCCGACGAGCAGCAACGCGGCCAAGCCGGCGCGAACCGTCGGGTTGAGGATGTCGCCGCCGAAGGCCTCGAGTCCGACGCCCGACGCGACAAAGGCCGTCGCTGTGCGGATCCAGGCCAGATATGTCCGCTCGTTGGCGAGAGTGAACCGTGGATCGGGGTCTTCACCCGTTCGGAACGGTCTCCACCGGGGCATCACCTGTTCATTCCGTCCCGGCAGACTTCGCCTGCTGCCTTCGGAACGGACAAGAAGAAAGGAAGGTCATGTCCTTAATCTTCCCTGCCCGCCCCGAAGCAGTGCGAATCGGGTGGACGTAATTCAGTTCGCGGCGAGCGAGACCAGGAAGTCCACCGAGCCGCTGCCGTCAACGGTGACAAAGCCGAGCGACGGGGGTTCGACACCGAAATCGGTCCAGGTGACCGGAATCGAGCCCGAAGCAATCAGCGAATCACCCGAATGCAGCACAGTCATGTCGACCGATACCGGCTTGGACTGACCTTTGAGGGTCAATGTTCCCGAGACCGTGACCGTTGCGGTTGTGCCATCGGTCGGTACAGCCGACAGGTCCACCGGCGAGTCGATCGTGAACGTCGCCGTCGGGTACGTGCTGGTATCCATCACATTGCCGGTGAACTGGCCATCGCGCCGATCCGAGTCGGTCTTGATGCTCGCCACCTGCACGGCAACTTCGCCGGCCGTGAGCTTTTCGCCCTCGACAACCGCGTTTCCGCTCACCTCGCCGGTGGTTCCGACGACGGTCACACTCGATCCGTTGAGAATCTCGTGCACGGTGTATCCGGCTGCCGTCTGGTTGTCTCCCTGCCCGGCAACGACGGTCCACTGTCCGTCGATGGATCCGGACGCCGCCTCTGCGCCCTGAGTGGACACCACGGCCGCCGGTGCATCGTCCTCAGCGATGAACTTCCCGTACGCCCACGGCCCCACGAGCAGGGCGAGTACGACCACAACTACTGCTCCACCGATCCACCAGATCTTTTTCATGGATTCGACGATAGTTGCAGCTTCAACGGTTGTCAGGACTTAACACCTGGGAGAACGCTGTGAAAGCTCTCCATGGCAATTGAAGACGAGGAGGCCGTCCACAACGATTAGTAATCATTTGGTAAAGTAGATTTTGCATTCCGGCCCCCAGCCTGGAGTGCACTGGCCGTGCGCATCGAATCATGCATCGATCCCGATGCGCACGGTCTGCCCAAATACGAATCGCACTGGAAGAGGGGGCTCGCGATGCCGGACCTGAGCCTCCTGAGCGACGACGAGTTGCGTGAGCGTCGAATCGCCCTCAGTCAATCTCTTACGACCGCAGCCGATTTGATCCCTACCCCGTCACCGTCGTTCTTCGAAAAGCTGAAGCAGGACATCGATGCCGCCGCTGCAGAATGGATCGCGCGACACTCCTGAGCGTCGTCAAGCCCGCACGTATTTCAACGGTAAGTCTTGAAAGCTCACTCGCAGAGCCGATTTGGAACTCGCATCACGGCGACTGATAGCGTCAGCTGTCGTCTACCGACTTGCCGTCCAGGACAGCAGGGTCGGAGGCCAGCAAACGCTTCGCAGCCAGCCGGAGACGCCGTTTCACCTCGTCGACCGACATGTCACCATTCAGCCACCCGACCACGCTGGCGACCCACAGGGTCTCCAGCATGGCCAATGTGCGGGACTGCATCAGAGTGCAACGATGGTCCGGGCCCCACGCTTGAGTGGAGGCAATCAAACCAAACGGAGTGGACCAGGCCGCTATCTCGTTGCTTTCATCAGGACGCTCACCGAGATCGGGACTGAACTCACGCAACGTTTTGCGCGCGGACATCGCAGCGTGAGCAAACCCCGGATCTCGAACCATCCCCAGAAATGCCCGGACGAAGACCTCTCCAGCCCGGCCCTCCTCCGTCCGCTGCCGCGGCGGACGGCGGAGTAGGTCGTCAGCCAGGGAATCCAGTTCCGACCAAACAGCTGCTGAGATGAGGTCATCTTTGGATGCGTAGTACTTGTACAGGGTTGACAAGGCAGTTTGGGCAACGCGTGCGACTTCACGCATCTGCACGGCTTCATAGCCTCCTGCGGATGCCAGCTCATGGGTCGCTCTGACGACTCGCTCGACACGGAATGCCTTGGCCTCAGCCGTGCGGCCATTCACCTTCGCTGCGGCCATCCAGCCTTCCCCCATCGTGAACCAAAAAGACACCGTCGCGTCAGCCACCACGATATCGCCCCCATCCCGACACCAGCGCACGCCCTCAGGGCAGCGCCTCCCCTTTCATCCGGCTTTCACCACGGTCAGGACGGAACCTGGGCCATGAAGATGGACGGGTGCAGACCGTCAGCCAATGGACGGAAGTCCTGCTCGACCTTTGCGGCCAGGTCTTCGAGGTTCCACGGCCCGTCCGATGTGACCGTGGAGACGACCTCAGGGCTGTTCCACAGTTTTACCGCATAGCCCGCGGCGCCGATGGTGCGGCCAGACAGCCAATCGGAACTCGTACCGGCAAGGTACGCGACGATGGGCGCGATGTTGTCCGGCGAGACGGAGCCGTCGAGGCCACCTCCCATGCTCTTCTCTTCGGGCACGGTTTGCGTCAGACGCGTGACGGCGCCCGGAGCGATTGCGTTGGCAGTGACGCCGTATCGCCCTAGTGCATTGGCCGTGGACGCAGTCAAACCGACAATGCCCATCTTGGCTGCGGCGTAGTTCGGTTGGCCCGGCGACCCCTGCAACGCGGAATCGGAAGTGAAGTTGATGATGCGGTAGTGACCGTCCGGGTTTCGCTGCGCTCGCCAATAGGCCGCCGCCGGCTTGATCGTGCTGAAGTGGCCACGTAGATGGACTCGAATGACCGCATCCCAGTCTTCTTCCGGGAGGTTGAAGATCATCTTGTCACGCAGAATGCCGGCGACGTTGACGAGAATATCCAGCTTGCCGTAGTGCTCCAGGGCGAGATCGACCAGGCGCTGACCGGTCGCGACATCGGCGATGTCGCCTCCGTCGGCAATGGCTTCACCGCCACCGGCAACGATTTCGGCAGCGATGTCACGCGCCGGTCCTTGGTCCCCGCCCTGACCGTCCGTGGACGAGCCGAGGTCGTTGATGACAAGTTTGGCGCCTTCGGCGGCGAGCAATCTGCTGATCGACGCGCCGATGCCGCGACCGCCGCCGGTCACGATCGCTACGCGACCTTCGAGTGAACCCATGAATCTTTCCTTTGTTCATGTCGCGAAAACTTCGCAACGAGTCTGTAATGGGGTTGGGTGTCAGTGGATTTCGGCGGCACCGTCAGCGGATCGTGGCGGTGCCGCAGTCGATGACCACGTCACCGACATCATCGACCGTCTGGAACCGAGCACCCGTGCCGTCAACCCAGATCGAGGTAGTGATGGCCTGTCCGGGCAACAGGGGCTTTGTGAACCGCCCCGACATACCGGTGAAACGTGTCGGATCCGAATCGGCGAGAGCATGCAGGAGCGCCCGGCCGACGTAGCCGTAGGTGCACATGCCGTGCAGAATTGGAGTGGAAAACCCGCCGCGGGCGCTGAATACGGGGTCCGAATGCAGTGGATTCCGATCACCAGTGAGTCGGTAGAGAAGCGCTTGATCCGGTCGAGTTGTGTACGTGACCACGTAATCCGGCTTGTGAGTCGGCTTTTCCCATGAGGTTGCCGGCCCGCGCTCGCCGCCGAACCCTCCGTAGCCACGGAAGAACGCCCCGGACTCGATGGTTCCCACGACCTGACCGACAGAGTCGCGGGCGACGATTTCCGTCGTGACCAAGGCGCCGGATCCCTTGTCGTACACGCCGGTGATCGTGCGGGTAGTTTCCACGCGACCGGCGGTCGGGAGAGGGCCCGTCAGGCTGAACGCTTGCGACGCATGCAAGAGCTTGCTGTAGTCGATGTCGTCGGGTAGCGAGGGTCCGTCTCCGCCGCCGGAGAATGCGACATTGGCGAACGTCGGGAGAACCTTCTGCGCGATGCCGTCACTGTTTTCCGTCGTGAACTCCAACTCGTCGAGCGGGTCAGCCTGACCAGCCCCGACGCCCAGGGCGTACAGCAGTGCATCTGTCGACGTCCACGTCTTCCAGACAGGCTTGCCGGTAAGTCCGACGAGTGAGCTATCGATAGGCATGAAGGACCTCAATTTCATCCAAGTAGATATTTGCGGGAGTGAAGCGGGGTTACCGGACGGTATATGTGACACCAATCAGCCTGTGCACCGAAAGTGTTGTCCGACAACTCACTCCCCTTAAAGAGAACACGTTACGTATGTTCTTGGCAAGTCCCATTCGCGCGCTTGCAACCTGATTTTTCGGACTTCACACCCAAGTCTTGACATCCGACATGAACTGGATCAATCTGATCGTGACAGAACGCGTTCCGTTTAGGAGAGCGACACATACTTCGCCCCGCTGAAAGAAATGTAACGGAAGGTGTTCCGACCAACGAGCACAGCGGAACGCGTTCTACTTAGAGGACTTCGCGGAACGTAATCCGTTGAATGTCTTGATAACCCATCGTAGAAACACGCGACGAAAGGACTGTCCCTTGACAGGGCCTGTACCGGTTCCGACGCCAGCGACCGCTCCCTATTGGGAAGGTGCACAGCGGGAGGAACTGACCATTCAACAATGCAAGTCGTGCACACAGCACTACTTTTACCCTCGCCCTTTCTGCCCCAATTGCAACTCCGACGACGTGGTGTGGACCCCTGTCAGCGGCCGAGGCCGACTGGTGTCCTACGTGATCAACTACCGACCGACTCCACCATTCGACCCCACGACTCCCATCGTCGTCGCCCTGGTCGAACTCGAAGAGGGACCCCGTCTGATGAGCAACGTGATCGGGGTGGATCCAGAACCCGAGCACCTGCCACTCGACCTAGAGCTCGAAGTCACGTTCATCGAGCGTGGCGAAATGAAGCTCCCGATGTTCACGCCATTGCAGGAGTCGGCCCGATGACATCAATACACAACGGAAACATCGCGATCATCGGTGCTTCGGAGACAACGGAAATCGGCGTATTGCCGGACACGTCGGTCCTCGATCTACATGCCAATGCCGCCCGCAACGCGATGGCCGACGCCGGTCTCACACCGGCGGACATCGACGGCGTCGCTACCACCGGACCGCTTTCCCTCGAGGTCTCTCACCACCTGGGAATAACACCTCGCTGGCTGGACGGGACAGGCGTCGGCGGATGCAGTTTCATGCTGCATGTGCGCCATGCGGCAGCCGCCATTGCTTCTGGTGCCGCTGACGTTGTCCTCGTGACCCACGGAGAGTCGGGTAGGTCCCGCGTCGGCGCCCCACCGTATCCGCGGAGTTTGGACTCCATGACGGGTCAGTTCGAGACTGTGTACGGCGCAACCATGCCGTATTCGACCTTCACACTTCCCGCCTTGCGCTTTTTGCACGAGCGCGGAATGACCGTCGAACACATGGCCGAGCTCGTTGTCTCGCAGCGTAACTGGGCACTCGACAATCCTCGCGCTTTCCGCCGCAAGCCGACCACGGTAGACGAAGTGCTGGCTGGACCACGCGTGGCTTACCCGTTTACCCGCGACATGTGTTGTGTGCTCACCGACGGCGGCGGCGCCGTGATCCTGACCAGCGCAGAACGAGCAGCAGATATGCCGGGGTCCGATCGACATCTCTACCTTCTCGGATCCGGTGAATCTGCCGAAGCTCCATTGGTTTCCCAGATGCAGGACCCCGGATCGTTCGGTGCCTTCCGTCGCGCCGGCGCCGAGGCCTTCGCCACCGCGGGAATCACTCATGCCGACGTCGACCATCTGATGGCATACGACGCCTTCGCCCACGTCCCGCTCTACATGCTCGAGGACCTCGGGTTTGTCGGCTTCGGCGAATCGGGAGACTTTGTCGCCGAGGGACATACGTCCAAGGGTGGTCGACTTCCGATGAACACTAACGGCGGTGGAATGTCGTACACACACAGCGGAATGTACGGGATGTTCGCCATTCAAGAGGCTGTGCGCCAACTACGTGGGGAAGCGTGCGAGCAGGTTCCCGGAGTCGAGATCAGCTTCGTCCAAGGAGTCGGGTTCTTCTTCGGTGCCGCCGGCAGTTTGGTCCTGTCGAACCGGCGCCCGTAAAGCCTGGGAACTTCGTCGACCGAACAACCCGCACCGCTGGAGCCACAGAAAGGTATCTGCATGACCACCTCACTTCCGTCCGCCGAGCGATCCAGAAATGTCCGGGCCCCGAATTTCGTGATGATGGATCCGCCTGATCACACGCGATTCCACCAGATCATCAGCTCCGGGTTCACCCCGAAGGCAGTCAAGCGTCTGCGGGACAAGATCGAAGTCTGATCGTCGACTGGATGCGCGCTCGACAGAGAAGCGGCTGGCGGCCACGCCGCATCGACACAACGGTGCGGTCGACCCGTGGCAACCAATGTCCAGAAAGTTGGACGTTGGTTGCCGTCGAATTTCCAGTGGTGAGGGTGATCAGAACCCGTTTGCGTTCCCGACAACGCACAAACCCGAAAACTACGAATACTTCGCAATAGTCACCAAAATCCCTCCAGAAAGAGGACTCTCATGTCTACCGTGGTCAACAGCGAGCGCGCGGATCCCCAACACCCGTCTGTTCCTTCGACGCCTGGAGCCTGGCTGCTTGGCCAACGCGACCCCACCCGTCCCGCGATCGTTATCGACGGCAAGACAAAGACTTTCGGCGAGCTCATCAGCAAGGTCAACCAGCTAAGCAACAAGTTCATGGAGTTGGGTCTAAGCCGAGGCGACGTCGTCGCGGGTCTGCTGTTGAACGGTTCCGAGTACTACGAAATTGCCCTGGCATGCACGCAGAGTGGTTTGTATTTCGTTCCGATCAATACCCATCTGGCTGCGCCCGAAGTTGAATACATAGTGCGCAATTCCAATGCGTCAGTTCTCATCGCGCACGCCGAACTCGCCGACAAGGTCATCGGCAGGGTCGACGACGCAGTGCAACATCTCGTGACTATCGGTAGCTCGCCGGCCGGCTGGTCCAGCTACGAATCCTTTACCGACGTCTCGGACGACACTCCTGCGACACGTTCACTCGGTTCGCTCATGATGTACACCTCCGGGACCACTGGACGGCCGAAGGGCGTACGCCGACCGCTCCCCGACGCAACGCCCGAGAGTTCGCTCGGGCCGGGCGGGCAGCTTTTGGCGACGATAGGGATTCCACCAGGGCAGCCTGGACGTCATTTGGTTTGTTCGCCCGTGTACCACGCTGCACCCGGTGCCACTTCACTGTTGATTTTGCACTCTGGGCACACGATCTACATCCTGCCGAGCTTCAATGCCGAAGATGTTCTTCGGTCGATCAGCGACAACGCAATCACTTCCTCCCACATGGTTCCGACGCACTTTCAACGACTCCTCGATTTGCCGGCAGGCGTTCGAGTTGGTGCCGATGTCTCGAGCATGCAGGTTCTGCTGCACGCCGGCGCTCCGTGTCCTCCGGCGACCAAGCGCGCGATGATCGATTGGTTCGGGCCGGTCCTGTGGGAGTATCTCGGCTCCACGGAGGGCCGCGCGGCCACGTGCTCCTCGCAAGAGTGGCTCGAACATCCGGGCACTGTCGGGCGACCGGATCCAGGTGCCCTGGTGCTCCGGGGACTGGACGGAGAACAGGCCGCTCCGGGCGAAGAGGGCACTATCTACTTCAAGGCCAGCCCTTTCGAATACCTGGGCGACCCGGAGAAGACCGCTGCTGCGCGTTGGGGTGACTTCACCACGTCAGGAGACGTCGGACGCTTCGACGACGACGGCTACCTGTACGTACTGGATCGCCGTGCGGACTTGATTCTCACCGGCGGCGTGAACGTGTACCCGGCGGAGGTCGAGGGCGCACTGCTCCAACATCCCGGCGTCAACGATGTCGGAGTTGTCGGTGTGGCCGACCCCGAGTGGGGCCAGAAAGTTGTGGCGGTTGTCCAGTTGGCATCTGGATTCAACGGCGACGACGACCTTCGCACGGCGCTAGAGCAGCACGTACGTGAACAGATCGCCGGATTCAAACGCCCGCGCGAATACATCTTCGTCGAGGACTTTCCGCGATCGGCCGCCGGCAAAGTATCTCGCGCAAAACTGAGGGAACTCGCCGACGGTCAGTAGTGCTCGTCCGGCAGAACGTTTCAATCCGCCACACAAAGAGAGGTTGGGCCGCCCGGCAGAAACAGGTCCCAGAGGAACGACAACAGCCCGACCTTCGAAGTAACGAACGGCTTTGTCGTTGAACGGGTTTTACACCGCGACTGGGGCGGGCCTCCCCTATAAGAACGAGTGTGGCTCCCGATCTCCCCCGAGGTCGGGAGCCGCTCTCGTCCCAACGACGGATTTCCACCCAATCCGAATATTTGTTCCTTGACTACGGATTACGTTCGGAACGACGGATCCGCCCCGGATGAATGGACACGGGCTTCGACCTGGCCGGTCGCCCGACAGTCCAGCCGGAGCGTGTCCGTCCCCGACAGTCGGCAGCGCTCGCAGTCGAGATCTACGCACAAAAAAAGCTCCCCACCTGTGTGAACAGGTGGGGAGCTTTGGCGGTGGCGGAGGGATTTGAACCCTCGGACGGGGGTTACCCGTCACACGCTTTCGAGGCGTGCTCCTTAGGCCGCTCGGACACGCCACCGCTGGTGACTTTACCGGATGGAGTGCCCGTGGCTGAAATCGCCAGGTGGAGCGGTATTACGTGAGCTTGTCCTTGATGCTGGACGCGGCGTCTTTGACCTTCTCGCCTGCATCCTTGACGGCCGATTTCACCTGGTCGCCCTTGCCTTCGTTTTCGAGGTCCCGGTCACCGGTAGCGCTGCCAGCAGCTTCCTTGGCCTTGCCCCCGAGGTCTTCGGCCTTGTTCTGAGCCTTGTCTGCGATTCCCATGAGTTCTCCTCCGTGAACGCGAACGAATCGCCTTCCGACGATCCGCCGATACCCTGACGGCATCTGCCTCCACCATGCCCTCGTTTACCGGTTCCGGCTACCCGAGTGTGCGATCACTCTCGATGGGGAATAGCGATTTCAGGCTCGCTGCTCGCGGAAGAAATCTTCCAAAAGCCCAGCGCATTCGTCCTCGAGGACCCCGCCGCGCACCTGCGGCCGGTAGGTCAATCTTTTATCTCGAACTACGTCCCATAAAGATCCGACGGCACCGGTTTTCGGCTCCCACGCCCCGAAAACGACTCGGGAGACCCGGGCGAGGACCAGAGCGCCTGCGCACATCGTGCAGGGCTCGAGGGTGACGGCCAGCGTCGCACCTTCCAGTCGCCAACCGTCGCCGTAGATTCTTGCGGCAGCACGCAACGCGACGATCTCGGCGTGCGCAGTCGGATCGGACGACGCTTCCCTGGCATTGGCAGCGCGAGCAACTTCGACGCCGTCGCCGTCGAACACGACGGCCCCGACCGGGACGTCTGCGTCGGAAGCAGAGCGCGCAGCCACGATGGCCGCACGGATCATGCGCTGATCGTCAGCGAGAGTCATCTAGCGCGGGAGCTTGTCGAGCGCTGCGCCGAACTCGGACGCGAACCCGAGTCGCTGCGCGATCATCCCCAACTGCTCGTCCGGATAGAGATCGGTCTCGGCCGCGATGACGGCGAGGACGGGTTCCGGCAGGCCCAGATCGGCGAGGACGGACAGATCGCCCTCTTCCCAGGGTTCGACATCATCGAGGTCGTCCGGGTCGATGTCGGGGATCTCGATGTGCAAGGCGTCGAGGACGTCAGCGGCGATGTCGTAGTCGATGGCGGCGGTCGCGTCGGAAATCAACAACTGCGTGCCCGACGGAGCCGGACGCAACACGATGAAGAACTCGTCGTCGACGTCGAGAAGACCGAAGACGGCACCCGAACTTCGCAGCTCACGCAGCTGCGTTTCGGCGGCCGAGAGCGAGGTCAACGCGTCGGGCGTCAGTGCCTTGACCGTCCAACGCCCCTCTTCACGGACCACCGCGACACCGAAGCCTTCAAGCTCCTCCGACTGGTTCGAAGAGGCGCTCTTGTTACCCGCGCGCTGTGCACCCATGGCGCAACGGTAGCCCGCCTGGTGCCAGTGAGTGAAGTCCGAGCATCGATGTGCCAACCTGAACTCGTGTCTGCGATCGATTCCGCCCCACCAGTCTGCGTTCTCGGCCTCGGATTGATCGGCGGTTCGCTACTTCGCGCCGCCGTCCGATCCGGCCGTCGAGCATGGGGTTACAACCGTTCCATCGAGTCCGCCGAGGCAGCCCGAGCCGACGGTTTCGACGCCGACACCGACCTGGTTTCCACACTGCGCAGGGCGAACGAGAGCGGTGCCGTCATCGTGATCGCCGTGCCCATGCCCGCCGTCGACGCCACCTTGGCGGTCATCGCCGCGCATGCGCCGAACAATCCGATCACCGACGTCGTCAGCGTCAAGGGTGAAGTGAAGGCCGCTGTCGAACGAGCGGGTCTGAGCGCCAAGTTCGTGGGCGGACATCCGATGGCAGGGACGTCGGCGTCAGGTTGGGCGGTCGGAGATGCCGATCTGTTCGTCGACGCGGTGTGGGTCGTTGCCACCGACGAGGGCGTCGACGCAGACGTGTGGAAGCAGGTCGCCGATCTCGCGCTGGACTGCGGCTCGGTGGTCGTGCCTGCCGAATCTCTGGAGCACGATCGAGCAGTCGCGCGTATCTCGCACTTGCCTCACCTGCTGGCGGAAACACTTGCGATCACGGGAGCGGCCGGCGGCGAACTGGCACTCGGGCTGGCTGCCGGATCATTTCGCGACGGCACTCGCGTGGCGGGAAGCGCACCCGGCCTGGTGCGGGCGATGTGCGAGGGCAACCGCGACGCCCTGCTGGTCGCGCTGGACGAAGCGCTCGACCTTCTGCAGGGCGCACGTACCGATCTGCTCGACAACGGCTCGACGGCACGATTGGTGGACGCAGGGTTCGCGGCGCGCGGCGCCTACGAGTCGCACGAGCGTTGGGACATCGAAGACGTTCAGGTCGGTGAACCCGACTGGATCGACCGAATGCGAGACGCCGGTCGACGCGGTGGCGTCATCCGGCGATCCGAAATCTAGAACTACGAAACCTAGAACTACGAAACCTAGATACGAGTTGCCAGACCCGGGTAGTCGAGGACAAAGCCTTCGGTGTCGACGGACAGCGTCGAGCTGGACACCGGGGACAACACACTGATTCCGTCGGTGCCGCTGCTGTACGTGATGGTCGCACCCTCGACGCGCAGGTCGAGAAGGTTGACGTAGACGACCGGAACCTCGGCGTCTTCGATGTCGTTCTGCAAACCGACGCGGCGGATGGGCAGCGTGTTGAAGAACGGGCTGAGGATCACGTCGACGTCGAGTGCACCGTCGAACGCCGAGCGCTGATGGCTGGCGCCGTTCTCGACCATCCAGGTGCCCTCTTCGTCCCGGCTGATCGACATCTGACGCTCACCGGCGGCCAAGGCGGTCCGCACGGAGAGCCTGCGGGTGATGCCGGCCTCGTCGGTGACCAGGTCGTATGACGCGCTGAATGCCGGGTGCTCGCTGCAGGCTCCACCGATGATTCGGCCGGAAGCCTTGATGCGATTTCCGTTCAGCTGCACACGAACAGACTCCATACGAGGAGCGTTGTGGGCCTGCCAGGTCAATACCGCGGGCCAGGACGCGTCACCGGAAGGTTGGATGCTCACCCGACCACGGTAATGGACGAACGGGCGCGGAGCACCGCTGGTTCGGGTTATTGGCCGGATCAGGGACCTTTCAGGGACTTCGATCGGCCCCGAAGATCTCGATGTAAGGCGTTTCACAACGGTTCTTCCGTAAGGAGCACGCCGCGGACCGAATAGTTGGCAAATGGTGTCGGAGTTCTCGAGTACCGTGCTTCTAGGTCGGTTCGTGAGGAAGGGTGCTGTGACGTCGTCGCGGAGCATGGTGGGTTTGTTTGCCGGTATCGGTGGGCTCGAGTTGGGGCTCTCGGAGCATGGGTGGAACACCGAACTGCTGTGTGAAATCGATCCCGGCGCCCAGGCAGTTCTCCGCTCGCGTTTCGCTGACGTGCCGTTGCACGGTGACGTCACCAAACTGCGTGCGCTGCCCAGTGACATCGAATTGGTTGCCGCCGGTTTCCCCTGCCAGGACCTCTCGCAGGCCGGCAAGACCGCAGGCATCACCGGCGCACGTTCGGGCCTGGTGGACGAGGTGTTCCGTTTGGTCAAGCGCAAGAAGGGCCCGCGCTGGCTGTTGATCGAGAACGTTCCGTTCATGCTGCAGCTCGGCAAGGGCGCTGCCATGCGGCACATCACCGACGCGCTCGAAGACCTCGGATACACGTGGGCGTACCGGGTGGTCGACGCCCGCGCCTTCGGACTCCCCCAGCGTCGCCAGCGGGTCATCATGCTCGCCTCGCGCACAGATGATCCCCGCGAAATCCTGTTCGGCCAGGACGCCGGCGAGCGCCTGGGCGGCGATCCCGCGGACTACCCGTGCGGCTTCTACTGGACCGAAGGCACACGCGGACTCGGATGGGCCGTCAACGCCGTGCCGACGCTCAAGGGCGGCTCGTCCGTCGGCATCCCCAGCCAACCGGCAGTCCGGTTGCCGTCCGGCGAGATCGTCACCCCCGGCCTCGTCGACGCCGAACGCTTACAGGGTTTCGATCCCGACTGGACGCTGCCGTCCGTCGAGGTCCCCGGCCTTCGCCACAGCCATCGCTGGAAGCTCGTCGGCAATGCCGTGAGCGTGCGAATGGCGTCGTGGGTCGGCGGCCGGTTGAGCGATCCCATCGAATACGACGCCGCCGGCGAGACGCCCCTCGAGCCCGGCGACGCGTGGCCGAGCGCGGCCTGGGGTCGTAATCGTCAGGCTTTCCGCGTACACACGTCGACGTGGCCGGTGCAGTACGACTACGAAGATCTGAGCGGTTTCCTCGAAGACACGCGGTTGCTGTCGGCGCGGGCGACGGCCGGCTTCCTCAAGCGCGCACGCATGGGCAATCTTCGGTTCATCCCCGGTTTCATCGAGGACGTCGAAAGCCATCTCGAGCGGATGGGCGGATATCCCGAGGCCGCGGCATGACGGACTCACTGTTTCCCGAACCCCTGTTTCCGGAGACACTGTTTTCCGAGCCGGACCACGAACCACTCTGGAGCGCACTGCAACTCGCGGGTGACAAACCCCCGGCCGACGCCGATCGCGGCGAGAAGAAGAACTACGCGCAGCGACTGTCCAATCAACTGGCACAGACGGTGGCCGATGCTCTGCGTCCGCTGTATCCCAACATCACCCCGACGGCATCCGGCGAAGGCCAGGAGGCAACGGTCGATGTCGCCAAGGGCCGAAAGCGCTTGGACGTCAAGGCACTCGACCCCACCCTCGGCCTGATTCTCTGTGTCTCCATCAAGACGTACAACTTCCAGGACTACAGTCCGCGCAGCGGCAAGCTGGGACGGTGGACCAAGAACATCGTCCGCAACGACCACGAATTACGCGGCGAGGCAATGGTTCTGCATCAGCGCCAGCCCTACAGCGTGTTGGTCGCCGTCATGTTCGAGCCGTACGCCACCTGCGACGACGGCGACCCGACCAAGACCAGCGACACCGGCAAATCCTCTTTTGCACACCACGTCACGACACTCTCGAAGCGCTCGGGTCGGGGCAAGCGCGCGGTGGTCGGCGTTCCGGGAAAGGCCTGGGTGGATCTCGGCGCCGAGGACACCCGCTACGACCTCTTCGAGAAGGTCTACATCGGACTCTACGAACCCGATGGTGCGGTTCGGTTCTTCGATGTCGACGAACCGCCGCCGCGCAACGGCCGCCCCACCGAGAGCCAGACGCTCTCGTTCACCGACTTCGTGACCGTCGTGCACGGTGAAGTGGAGCGTCGCAACAGGTTTGCGCCTACCTGGTCCGATCCCGAAGACAGCGACGATTCCGACGGCTGAGAGAACCACAGTGCCTGCGACGGATCCTGCCACCAGCGCTCGGATGAGCGCTCAGCGTCGGCGCGACACCAAACCCGAAATCGCACTTCGACGCGAGCTTCATCGGCGCGGGCTGCGATACTTCGTGGACCGGGCGCCGGTCAAAGGTGTTCGCCGACGCGCTGATCTGGTATTTCCACGCCGCAAAGTCGCGGTGTTCGTGGACGGATGCTTCTGGCACAGCTGCCCGCAGCATGCGACCTTCCCCAAGAACAACGCTCAGTGGTGGACGGACAAGTTGGCGGCCAACGTGGTTCGCGACCGTGACACCGATGCACGTCTGGCAGAGCAGGGTTGGACCGTCATCCGCATCTGGGAGCACGAAGATCCGCTGGTAGCAGCCGAACGCGTCCAGAAAGCCCTGCTCGGTCCGTAAGCTCGATTCCGTGAAGGAACGCAATGTTGCGCGGTGGGGTTTGGTGGCTGCGCTGGCTCTGGGCGGAATTGTCTACTCGTCGTGGATTCTCGAATTCTTCCTCGACACCGGCCTCGACCCGGTGACATCGTTCCTCAGCGAACTCGATGCCGAGAACCAGAAATACCGTGATGTCTTCGGCAATGCCGACGTCCTGTCCGCGATCTTGATGTTGATCTCGGGAGCGCTTGGTCTGCTGATCACGCCTAGGCGCAGGCTCTACGTCACGGGCTGGATTGCACTTGCAGTGTTCGGCGTCGCCACAATCGCCGACGCGTCGTTCCCTCTCGAATGCTCGGGCGAGGGCTGCCCGTCGAGCGCACCCGACGGCCTGCTTCCGCAGCTTCACCATGTTCACGCATTGACGAGCAGCGTGGCGGTGTTCGCGATCTTCACCGCCATGATCGCATTCACCGTGGGGGCGTTCAGGTATCGCGAACACCGGTCGTTGCGCACGACCGGCCTGACCATTTTGATCCTGACTTCCCTTGCGACGGTGTGGATGTTGACGACAAACAGCATTGAGGTCTCGGGCGGCGGTAATCTCGGACTGGGTATCGCTCAACGTGCGCAGGTGCTGGGAATGTCGTTGTGGTTGTGCACCCTGGCATTTGCGATGTCGAGGCCGCCGTCCACCGGGCTCCCGGCGTCGCCGCGCTGACAGGTTTTCCGGCAAGCGATTCGGGCGATCCTGGAACTACAACTGAAAATGGCTGCCCCGAACTAGCGAAGGTGTGCCCATGTCTCTCGCGTCGTCGTTCTTCGCCCATCCGCACCAGGCGTTCACCGCTGGTTTCTATCGCAACGAATCTTTCGACTTCGAGCTACGAGTCGTTCTCGGGCAAGCCACTTACGGCGCGGCAGACACCGGCGAAGTGCTCTCGGCCATCGCTCACGTCGGCGAGAAGGACCTCGAAGGCTGGTACGAGGCCTGGTTCGACCTCGGCACACGGGTATTCGGGCAGGCCGAAGGGTCAGCCGAGGCCGGGCATTCACGAAGCGCGTCCAACGCGTATCTGCGGGCAGCATCGTACTTCGGTGTGGCGATCAACGCCGTCGACGGTCTCAGTGACGACTCCGTTCTGGTCCCCACTTTCAAACGCCACCGACAAGCGTGGGATCGCTTTGTCGACACCACTGCCCAGCCCGTCGAGCGCGTCCGGATCCCCTACGAGGACACCGACCTGCCCGGGTACTTCTTCCGGCCGCCCGGAGATGTACGTCGGCCGACGCTGATCATGGTGAACGGCAGCGACGGCCCGATCAGCGGGTTGTGGGGCAGCGGCGGCGCCGGAGCCCTCGAGCGGGGCTACAACGTGTTGATGTTCGACGGTCCCGGTCAGCAGTCGATGCTCTTCGAGCGCAACATCCCGTTCCGTCACGACTGGGAAGCCGTCATCACGCCCGTCGTCGACTATCTGGTGGACCGGCCGGACGTCGATGCGTCGAAGCTGGCGATGTACGGGATCAGTCAGGGCGGTTACTGGGTGCCGCAGTCGTTGGCGTTCGAGCATCGGATCGCGGCAGCGATCGCCGATCCTGGAGTCGTGGACGTGGCCGCGTCGTGGCTCGCCCATATGCCCAAGAACATGCAGAAGCTGCTCGACGAGGAGAAGTCGGAGGCCTTCGACCGCGACATGGCGATAGGGCTGGGGATGAAATTCTCCAAGGACAGCGCCCGGATCTGGCGTTTCCGAGCGCGTCCGTACCTCGCCGACGGCTACTACAACACCCTCACCGCAGTTCGGAAGTATCACCTCGAACACGTCGCCGGCTCGATCTCCACTCCCCTGCTGATCACCGATCCGGAGGGCGAGCAGTTCTGGCCGGGTCAATCCAAGCGCCTTGCCGCCCTCTCCGGCGGACCGACGACAGTTGTCCCCTTCACCGCTGCCGAGGGCGCGAACTTTCACTGCCAGCCCATGGCCAGGCGCCTGACGGATCAGCGGATGTTCGACTGGCTCGACGAGCAGTTGGATATCTGAATCAAGACACTTTCTCTTTTTTCGTCAACAGAGTGGCGAGCATCGGCAGCAGTAGAACGGTGATCGCACCGGCCGCGACAAGAATCGACGCATTGTCCGACGACATCTGATGGGCGTCGACGGCGGCGCCCGTGACAGCCACGATCATCGGTAGCCCGGTAGCTCCGTACAGCGCGACTTGCGCACTCTCACGCGTGGTGAAGGGTGGCTCGACCTTCTCGAATTTCGTCACGAAGAACACCGGCACGCCGCGGACCACAACGATCAGGATCAGAAACGCAATCAGTATGCCGGGACTCGCGGCGACTGCCGAGACGTCGATCGCCATGCCGGAGGTGATGAAGAAAATCGGGATGAGGAACCCGAAGGCGATTCCGTCGAGCTTGATCTCGAGGCGCTCGTCGCCTTCGGGCATGAGTCGACGCAGGATGAAGCCGGCGGCAAACGCGCCCAGAATGACGTCGAGCGAGAACACTGCCGACAGCACACCGAGGCTGACCAACAACAGCACTGTGAGGCGGACTGTCGTCTGCGCGGTGGTGTCCGCCCCTGCCCGCACCAGCCGATGTGTCCACGAACCTTCGTGAATCAGCTTGCCGGGCAGCACCGCCACGATGACGGCGATCAAGGCGAAGACGGCAAGCACGACCAGTGACAGAACGGCACCACGAGCGCTCAGCAGCACAGCCATCGCGACGACCGGCCCGAGCTCGCCGACGGCCCCGTGGTTGAGGACGGTCTTACCCAAGCGCGTGTCGAGGAGTTTGTTGTCCTTGAGGATCGGCAGCAGCGTGCCCAGAGCCGTCGACGTCATCGCGATGGCAACAGCGGCTTCCGCGGAGATCACGTTTCTCATGCCCAGCAGCGCGACCACCGCAAATGCCAGGGCGAGGCAGAACAGCCACGTATAGAGCGCTCGACGTCCTCCGCGCCCACTGAGTTCTTGTCGGTCGATCTCGTAGCCTGCGAGGAGGAACAGCATGCCGAGGCCGAGTTCGCGAAGGATGCCGATCGCTTCGCTGTCAGCTGCGATGTTGAGGGCAAACGGCCCGACCACTGCGCCCGCGACGAGCAGCAACACCACTTCGGGAACCAGCCGACGCGGGATCAGGCCCGCGACTATCGGCGCGATGGCCGCGATCAGCGCAATCCAGAACAGCGAGGAGGCAATTGAAGGCACGGATCATTATCGGACATAGGTGACAAATCTGCGCTCAGTACAGGTGCTTGCGGTATGCCTCTTGTCTGGCTGGTTCGAGGTCCTCGACGCGCACGCTGTGCTGCTCGGCGGTCATGTCCCGCAAGCTCAGTGCGTCCTCGGGAGCAGGCCGCTTCGACGGACGCCACAACTTCGCTCGCAGGATCGGCCTAGCAGTCGTCGTCGTACCAAGAACCGTTGATGTAACTCCATGTCCCCGGCGTCATCGGACTCTTGCCGTCCGGAGCCTTGATGACAACGGTCGCTACCGAGTCACCGTTCATGTTGATCAGATACTCGGGCGTCCCGCTGAAGTCCCGATCCGCGTACGCATCGTCGAGCGCTGCCACAAACTCTTCGACCGAGTATTGAACCTGGCAACGAGGCGAACTGAATTCATAGATCCCAGCCCAGTCCGCATTCTGCGCGAGTGCCCACTGCTCGTCCAGCGCGGCCTCCAAGCCCTCCTGCGTTTGATCGCCACGCTGCGGTGCGGCCTCAATCGTTGTCGCTGCGGATGACGAGGGCGACTGCGTCGATGAAACTACAACGGTGTCGGACTGACTCGAGCACCCAACAAGAGCTCCCACCGCAACACCACTCACGAGCACAACCGAGATAGTCCGATTCATCAGCAATGCATACCAGACCGATCGGACCGCTAAATGGCGATTTGGCGAAGTCCCGAGAGTCGCGAGCCCGCCCGCCCGAGACGCCGCGGCGCGATACGAGGATCGAGAACGTCAATTCGGAGGTCAGGTTGGTCAGCCGCCAACCAGGTCAAGATGTGACCAACGTCGCCACGAAAGAACAAGAAAGCCCCTCACCGGCATCTCTGCGGGTGAGGGGCTTTCTGTTGTGCGCCCGAAGGGATTCGAACCCCTAACCTCTTGATCCGTAGTCAAGTGCTCTATCCGTTGAGCTACGGGCGCATGTTCTGTTGTCTTGCTGGTCTTGCGTGTCTTGCCGTCGTAATTTCTATCATTTCTAACCCGCCGGTCAAAATCACCGGCTTGGCGGAGGCGAGAGGATTTGAACCTCCGGTCCCTCGTAAAAGGGACAACTCATTAGCAGTGAGTCCCATTCGGCCGCTCTGGCACGCCTCCCTGGGGGTTCCGATCCTTTCGGACCGCCGGATCGAAAGATTACACACCCTTCGCCACCAAAGGCAAAACGTGTGGTCAGCGCCCTGTTTTGTCGACTTATCGCAGGTGGCTGTCGAACCAGTCGAAGATCCGGGTCTGAGCTTCGATGATCGAGGCCGAACCCGGGTCGTCGAGGTCGGCGTCCTCGGACAGCTGTGGCGGTTCGTCGGCCCGGTGAGCCAGTCCGGCGTAACTGACCACCAGCGTCGCGACGTCGGCCTTCGCGGTCGCTTCCCGGAGCAGCGTCACGTGTTCGCGAGGCGTGCTGGGATCGTCCTCCCCGTACAGAGCCAGCCACGGCGCCTGCAGGAACGTGGCCGCATCGACAAGCGCCTGAGCGTCCACCGACAAGGCTTCGACGATTCCTCGCGCGGCGACACTCACCGCGGCGCCGACGGGACGGCTGGTGGCCACGAGCATCGCGGCGGTACCGGCGTCGTCGAACCCGAGCACCCCGATGGTGTCAGCGAGAACTTCGCGCGCGACGAGCCAATCGAGGGTCGCGTCGAAGTCGGCGAAGAGGTTGTCACCGAACACCTCGCCCTGCATGTGTTCGGGTTCGCGATGGAACAGGTGCGGTGCGACGCTCACCCACCCTTCGCCGGCGAGTGCGCACATCAGATTCAGCAGAGCCGGGCTGAACTGCCGGGCTTCGTGCAGCACGACGATTCCGCCTCGTGTCGGGCCGTCCGGCTCCACCACCGTCAGTGGAACAGCCGTGGCGACCTCCCCTTCGGCTCCGCGCAGATATGCGGTGGCCCGGAAGATTTCCGACATCTTCCAACTGTGACACGCAGACGGCCGCATCGCACCAAATCAGTGCGCGCATAATCGACTCGTGACCGCACACATTCGCCCCGACCTCGCCTCCATTCCCGCCTACGTTCCCGGACGCAATTTTCCGGGTGCGATCAAGCTGGCGAGCAACGAAACAACGGTGGGCCTGTTGCCCGGTGTGCGTGATGCCGTCGCCGACGCCGCCGCGAATGCCAATCGCTACCCGGACAACGCTGCGGTCGCCCTCATCGAGGCGCTGGCCACCTTCTTGAAAGTCGAGCCTGCCAACGTCGCCGCTGGTTGTGGCTCCGTGACGCTGTGCCAGGAACTCGTGCAGATCACGTGCGATCAGGGTGACGAGGTCATCTACGCATGGCGTTCGTTCGAGGCGTACCCCGTGGTCACCCAGGTCGGCCACGCCGTCTCGGTCAAGGTTCCGCTGACCGAGGACTTCGGCCACGACCTCGACGCGATGCTGGCCGCGATCACCGATCGCACGCGGTTGATCTTCGTGTGCAACCCCAACAACCCGACCGGCAATGCGCTGTCGAAGGCGGAACTCGAAAGCTTCCTCGACGCGGTCCCGGCACACGTCGTCGTCGCACTCGACGAGGCGTACTTCGAATACTCACGCTCGGACGCCGACGGCATCGAACTGTTCCGCACCCGCCCCAACGTCGTTGTTCTGCGCACCTTCTCGAAGGCGTACGGCCTCGCCGGCATCCGCGTCGGTTACGCCGTCGCGGATCCGGAGATCATCGTGGCCCTCGGCAAGGTGCACACCCCGTTCACCGTGAGCGCCGTTGCCCAGGCCGCCGCGATCGCTTCCCTGGCTGCCGCAGACGAACTGCTTGCGCGCACGGAGGGCGTCATTGCCGAGCGGACCCGAGTTCGGACCGCTCTGATCGAAGCCGGCTACACCGTCCCCGAGTCGTCGGCGAACTTCGTCTATCTCCCCCTCGGAGAGCTCTCGCCCGGTTTCGCCGAGGCAAGTACCGAAGCGGGCATTCTGATCCGTCAGTACGGCGTCGAGGGCGTCCGGATGACCATCGGCGACCCACACGAGAACGACGCGTTCCTCGCTTTCGCGAACACTGCCGTCGCGAAGCAGGCGGCGGGCATCGGCGTCACCGCGTGACACTCGATACATAACTGTTACGCCGAGGACTGGAATTCGTTTCGGCGGACGGGCACACTCAGGGAGGTTCGAGGCCGGTCCGAGTGAGGGAGCACGACGCATGACGCGACGCATGACACGAACGTGTGCCGTGCTCGCAACGACCCTTCTCGCCACCACCGCGACCTCCCTGAGTGGCGTCGCCACTGCCCAGTCGCAGGACACGGTGTCGGTCCGCTTGTTGGCCTTCAACGATCTGCACGGCAGCCTCCGCCCGCCGGAAGGTGTTCGCAGCGAGATCAGGCAGTCCGACGGCTCGCTCACTCCCGCAGGTGGCGCGGCGTATCTCGCGGCCTACGTGACACAACTTCGCAGCCAAGCCACCAACTCGCTGCTGTATTCGGTCGGTGACAACTGGGGATCGTCGGCGCTCGAGTCGGCGATGTTCAACGACGAACCGACGGTCGAACTCCTGAACCGGATGAAGATCGACGCTTCCGCGATCGGCAACCACGAGCTGGACAAAGGGCTCGCCGAGTTCCGCCGCATGCAGTCCGGTGGTTGCTCCGCCGTCGACGCATGCACGTTCAGCCCGTCCTTCGGCGGCGCCAACTTCCCACTGATGGCCGCGAACATGACGTACACCAACGGCGCTCCGGCCACGCTGCCGTTCACCGTGAACATGGTCGACGGCATTCCGCTCGGAGTCATCGCGATTTCCCCCGCCAACACGTCGCAGATCGTCACCCCTGGCGGGATCGCCGATCTGCAGTTCGGCGACGAGGTCGAAGCGATCAACCGCACCGCCGACGTCCTCGACTTCTTCGGTGTCAAAGCCATCACCGTCCTCCTGCACCGTGGGGACGAACCTGCCGTCGAGGGCGGGCCGAACGACTGCAACGTCGAGTCCGGGCCGGCCCGCGACATCGCCTTACGCGCATCACCGAAGGTGGACGTCATCTTCACCGCCGACAGCCACCAGCAGTACAACTGCGAATTCCCTGATCCCGCAGGCAATCCCAGAGTCGTGATGCAGGGCGCTTCGCACGGCCGGATCGTGTCCGTCGCAGATGTGACGATCGATCGCAACACCCGCGAGGTCGTTCGAGATCAGACGTCCGCTTTCAATCAGATAGTGACACACGATATTTCGCCGGATCCCGATATTCAGGCTCTCGCCGACCGCGCCTGGTCGGAGGCGTCGGAAAGCGCGCAGCGGCCGGTGGGGACCATCACCGCCGACCTGACCCGGGACCGGGTACCCAGCGGTGAATCCACACTCGGCAACCTGGTCGCCGACGCTCAACTCGCAGCCGGATCGACACGAGGCGCTCAACTCGCGTTGACGAACCCCGGCGGCATGCGCGAGGACTTGGACTTCGGCACTTCCGGCCAGATCACCTACCGCCAGGCCTACGGTGTGCAACCCTTCGGAAACAGCCTCGAGGTGCTCTCCGTCACAGGAGCGGTACTGAAGGACGCTCTCGAACAGCAATTCCAGATCGACCTCGACGGCACCGCTACCGAGCGCATCCTCTCACCGTCCGCGGGCTTCACCTACACCCTGGACCGACGGGCAGCGCCGGGTACGCGAATCTCGGAAATGCGCCTGAACGGGCAGGACATCGCACCCGACGCCGTCTACAGCGTCGTGGTGAACAAGTTCCTCGCCGAGGGCGGGGACGGCTTCACCGCACTGAAGAACTCCACCCAGATGACCGGCGCGGGCAACGACCTCGACGCCTTGACCGCCCTGTTCGCAGCCGGGTCACCGGTCTCGCCACCTGCCACCGACCGCATCCGCACCATCGGCTGAATAGGCATCCCCGCGCTCGATTGCCTAGTCTCGACGAGTGATCATCGCGACCCATAACGGCAAGTTCCACGCAGACGACGTCTTCGGCGTATCGCTGCTCAAGCAGCTGTACCCCGACGCCACCGTCGTTCGCAGCCGTGACGAGGACGTCCTCGACAGCGCGGACATCGTGCTCGACGTCGGCGGTCGCTACAACCCGGCCGAAGGCCGCTTCGACCATCACCAGCGTGATGCCGGCGAGCGCAGCAACGGCATTCTGTACTCCGCCTTCGGCCTGCTCTGGCAGGAATACGGCTTGAAGTTCTGCGAAGGCGACGCGTCCGTCTTCCGACGGATCGACAGCCGACTGGTCGAGGGCATCGACGCCGTCGACAACGGCCAGGAGATCTACACCCTCAACGATTTCGGCACCAAGCCTTTTGATCTGTCGTCCGTGCTGGACCTGTTCAACCCCATCTCGTCCACCGACGAGGAGTTCGACACCCAGTTCGAGCTGGCCGTCGTTCTCGCAACTCAGGTCTTGATTCGCCTGCGCGCCAAGTACGCCGGCGACGCGGCCGCCGAACGCGAGTTCACCGAGACCTACGAGAAGGCAACGGATCCGCGCTTCGTCGTGTTGGAACGTTTCGTTCCCCACGGCCGCGCCGCATCGGCCCAACCGGAACTGCTGTTCACGATCTTCCCGAACACCAACGGCGGCTGGTCGATTCAGACAGTGAAGCCCGCCGACTCCAAATTCGGTTCACGAAAGCTGTTGCCGGAGCAGTGGCGCGGCCTCAACGGCTCGGATCTTGCCGCCGAGACGGGCGTCGACAGTTCGGTGTTCTGCCACAAGGCCGGGTTCATCGCAGCTGCACAGACCCGTGACGGCGCACTCCAGTTGCTCGAACTGGCACTGGCCGAGTAACTCTCAGTTCACATTCCCAGCGCCGTCTTCACCGTCGGCCAGGAATCGTGAAGCGCGTCTTGCCAGTACGGCCATGAATGGGTGCCGTCGTTCCGATAGGCGAACACTGCGGGAATCGACAGTTCCCCCAACGTCGCTTCGAACAGCTGTGTGCAGGTGTTCGCGAGCGCCTCGAGCGGTCCGCCTTCGATGGCAGTCTGCAGGCCGCTCAGGGTGAAGATATTGTCGTATTCTCCGGGCGCACCCGTGCCCGAGGAAACATAGATCGTTTTCCCGCGCAGCATTTCCGCGTTGGTGGACGGGTCGTGCTTTTGCCAGTCGGGGTCCGATGCCGGGCCCCACATGTTGGTGGCATCGCCGGCCTTGCTGGCCACGGTGAGCCGCACGGAATCCTGCGAGGACGACTCGGAGTTGTCGAGACAGCCACTGTACGAGGCTAATCCGGTGTAAAGCTTCGGATGATGAGTGATGAGGTTGGCCGCGCCGAGCGCACCCATGGACACCCCACCGACCACGTTCGTCCCGTTTCCGGAGAACGCCGAATCGATCAATGCCGGAAGCTCCTCGGCGAGAAACGATTCCCACTTGTTCACGCCGAGATTCGGATCGTCGTTCTTCCAGTTGGTGTAGAAACTGCCGGTACCGCCTACGGGGAGAACGACGTTGACGTTCTTGTCGGCAAAGAATGTTTCGATGTCGGTCTTCTGGGTCCAAGTGCTCTCGGAGTATCCGGATTCCGATCCGGCGCTGACGCCGTCGAGCAGATAAAAGGACGGACGCGTGCCGGCGTCGGTCGCGGGATGCAGAACCTGCACTTGCACCTCGCGTCGCATCGCCGGCGAATCGACGAACACGGCACTGCGAGTGGGCGACAACCGCTCTATGCGATTGATGTGGGCGCCGGTCTGACCGGCCGGATCTCCTGGTGGATTTTCAGGCGCCGGTTCGGCATACGCCACTCCGCCCACAACAAGCGCGAGCACGACCAACACAATTCCGACAAACCCAAATCTCCGCATCCGTCAAGCGCCCCCTGAGCATCGCACGACTATCGCTAACCCTCGATTGGACAGGACGAACGTCCCGGGGTCAACCCACTGGTTGGGATTTATTACTCGCGGGTATCCAATGGAGTTGGACAGTTCTCCACCGATGCACACACAGGTGTGGATAACTTCATTCACATCCACTTCCCAGTTGTGCATAACCTGTGGACAAAAGGATGAATTACAACAGAGTTATTCCTCCTACCTGCAACGATCCGTTTCCCCACAGTGTGTATAACTTTGTCGAACAGGGCTCGCGAGACGCCGGTTTCCGGGCGTGTCCACGCAGTTCACACCACCGCGCCATTCTTTGTTCACAGGCACGACACCACCGGCCGACAACGCTCCCCACCCCGACTTCATACTTGTTGCATGCTGACCGCTCTGCTCGCTGCCACAGCTGTGCTCGCCCTACTGACTCTGGTCCCCGGGCCGGACATGGCCGTCGTGACGCAGGCTGCGCTCGGCGCCGGAAGATCCGCCGGATTCCGGGTTGCGGCCGGCATAGTCTCCGGCCTCCTCGTGTGGGGGCTGCTGACCGTTCTCGGGCTCTCAGCGATCCTGGCCGCATCCGCAGAGGCTTACACCGTCGTCAAGCTCGCTGGCGCCGCCTATCTGATCTATCTCGGGGTACGAGCACTGTGGGAGAGCCGGTCTTCGCGCATGCAACACAATGTCGGCACTCCACGGTCGCAGAAGGCCGGAACGTGGAAGACGGGCTTCACCACCAACCTGCTCAACCCCAAGATCGCCGTCTTCTACACCGGACTGTTGCCACAGTTGGTTCCGGCCGGGTGGCCCACGGGACCGTCGCTTGCACTGCTGGTGCTCATCCACGCAGCCATCACCATCGTGTGGCTCAGCGGCTACGTGGTCCTTCTCTCGCGGGCACGTAGCACCTTCGAGAAGCCCCGAGTGCGACAGGCACTGGAGCGCATAACCGGAACAGTTCTTCTAGGATTCGGAGCGAAGATCGCGCTCGAAGCGCGCTGAGACGGCAATCGGAAAAGAGCAGACAGTGGGCGCGTGGGGATCGGGACCGTTCGAGAACGACGGTGCAGGGGATTTGATCGCGTCCATCGGGCACGGTGATTTCACCTTCGAATCGGTGAAGTGGGCATTCGAAGACGACTACCTCGAGGTCGACGGCGGTCAAATCGCCGTCGCCTTGCTCGAATTGGTACTGATCGTGCGTGCCGACCGCAAGCGTGACCCTGCCACCCAAGACCTCGATCTCGACTCCTTCACCTCGGCCCTGACCAGTGAACGGCTCACCTGGCTGATCGAAATGGTGGAGCGCACCATCGCATCGACCGATTCGGAACTGTTCGAGCTGTGGGACGAGCAGGGACCGGAAGAGCTTGCGTCGTGGCGAGTTCCCGTCGTGGACGGTCTCGAGGATCTGCGCGTTCTGTCGGTTCAGTAGCCCGCCGACGGGTCGATTACCGCAGCAAGACCCTCACCCGCAGCGAATCGAGCGACGTTGGCAGCCACGTGATCTGCCAGCACACGAGTGAGCGACGTAGCCGGGTTAGCGACGTGCGGAGTGATGATCGCGTTGGGGAGCTTCCACAACCGGTGCCCGTCCGGCAGCGGCTCGGGGTCGGTGACGTCCAGTGCCGCACCGCCGATCGAACCCGCTTCGAGAGCATCGACCAGCGCGTCCGTGTCGACGAGGTTGCCGCGTGCGATGTTCACGATCCAGCTCGACTCCGACATCTGGTCCAGTTCTGCCTTGCCGACCAGATGCCGCGTCGCGGATGTCGACGGTGCTGCGATCACGAAGTGATCTGCCGTGGACCAAATTTCACCGGTACGGTCGGCCGAGAGCGTTTCGGCAGCACCTTCGACGGGAGTGCCCGAGCGGGTGATTGCGATGACCTTGACCTTGGAGGCGGCGAGGTACGGGATCAATGCCCGGCCGATTCCGCCGCAACCGATGATCGCCACGCTCGAGCCCTGCAGGGTGCCCACTCGCGGGTCGAACTCTTCCTTGCGCCACGACTGTGCCGCCAATTGTTCGGGGAGAGAGCGTACTCCGGCGAGCAGGAGCATCATCGTATGTTCGGCCACGTTGCCCGCATACGCTCCGGCAGCGGAAGTCCAGACCCGCTTCTCGTCGATCACGCCGGCGTCGAACCATGGCTCGATCCCGGCGAACGGCAACTGTACCCAGCGAACCGAATCGGGTAGCGACGACGGGAACGTGTCCGGCCCGTCTGCCCACACGACACCCTCCGCCTCTGCGAGTGGAACGAGAACTCCACCGGCTCGGCGAATCCCGTCGGCAAGGTGAGGATCGTCGACAGGACCGAGATGGATGCGAGGGGTGCTGGCGTCTGTCATGTGGATGCTTTCTGTTCGACGGTGGCGGCAGGACGAATAGATGAACTCATCGCATGCCCCAGCGTACGGGCGCCTCGCCAATCACGTTTCTATCCGTTCGCCTTCGCGATCGAGTCCTTGCCCTCGGCCGCTCCACCCTCGATGGTGTCGTGCTGGACAGGAACGAACTTCTTCTTCGGCAGCAGGAACAGCCACGTCGCGAAGACGAACGGACCGGTGCCCGCCGGCAGACCGATCGGAGCGAAGGCAGACACCAGGGTGCCGTGGATGACAACAGTCACCAGCACTCCGAAGACTGTGTAGACGAACACGCGCCACGACGGGTTGTAGAACACCGAACCGAGGGCGATTGCCGTCAGCACCGAACTGAGCCCGTACAGACCATTGCCGATGTCGACGGTGTTGGCGCCGAGCGCGAGCACCGAACCCATTGCTATCGCCGAACCGATGAGCGCGAACACCGCCGCCCAACGCGACGCGACCAGCAGCGCGATCACGAAGATGATTCCGGTAATGGTGTTGTTGATCAGGAATATCTGGGACACGTTGCGGAACAGCGTGTCCCACAGGAAGCTGAAGGTGATGTCGGCATGGGCCGACGCGTCCCCGATGTGCTGAGGAAACTGGCCCGCGCTGAGGTCCGATGTTTCGATCCGCAGGAACTGGAACGCCGCAAGAAGGAAGAACCAGTTGACGAGGTTGAACGGAAAGGTCAGCGCCGGTACGCCCCAGGTCTTGAAGACATTGGCAACAGCCAGGAACGCGATGGTCGACGCAGCAGCTCCCACCACGAGGTAGATCCACAGCATCACGCCACCGGCAAGGAACGTCGGAAAGGCTGCTCCCACAAGAACTCCGTTGTATCCATACAGGCCGATGCGCATCGAACCGTCGTCGGAGTGCAGCATCATGCCCGTGACGGTAGATACCACCAGACCCACCACGGCACCGATTGCGACGGTGATCGTGTCCGCGGCTATCGCGCCCCAGAAGATGCCGACCAGAAACAGCAGGCCGGTCAGCGCATTGCCCTGGAACATCACCTGCCCGGAGCCTTTGAGATTCGTGTCGATGAATCTGAGCACGACGTTTTTGTCCGCGACGTCGTCCCAGGGTTTGGTGATGGTGGTCATCGCACGTCCCTCGATCCATATCCGGCGATCCGCGTCATCCCCAGAGCGGGACGGGCGGAATGGTGGTGTCCAGAACTGCCTTTCGTACCAGAGCCCAGAAATCACGAACCTTCGCCTTGACGGGTTCGCTCTCGGGGCCGAGGACTTTGAAGATGAGACCGGCGTCGTTCGGTAGCCGACTAGCTCCGGAAACGACCTTGCCGTCACGGCCCGGAACTATCTCCTCGAGAATGGCGTCGGCGTGCTCCTTCGGCGTCAGCAGGATGACATTGCCGAACACGTCGTGGTCACCCATGATTCCGCCGTATCGCACGGGGAAGCGTGCCGGTTCGATCACCAACTTCTCGGTGAAGAGATTCTTCCCGTCCGGACGCTTCGCCTTGATCAATGTGGAGTACAGGTCGTAGACGAACATCTCTCCGCCGTCGTGATACTTGCGACCCGGCATCACGATCTCCGAGAACAATAGCGTTGCAGTCGGATCCACCGTGACGTCGGTGCGCGCGTAGTACCTCGCGTTGCGGTGTGGGATCGTCACTCCCGGCATCAGTTCGAGATACGAATTCTCGGCCAGCACCACTTTCTGGAGTTGTGACGCGTGATTGGCATCCATCCGGTGGACTTTGGTGGCCGACTGGGTGGTCACGTGTGCGAGGGAACCTGGCTCCATTTCGATCGTCAGGAACAACCGATCGCCCTGCAGCACACTGCCGGACGTCGAGATCATGTAGACGCACGGCATGGTCGGCAAAGCCTCGTCCCAGTACAGCGCCTGCTGAACCAGCAGCGGTGTCTTGCGGTACATGTCCCGCAGAATCGTCTTGTCGCCGCGGTCGACAAATCGCATCTCGAGAACGCCGGTCTTACCGACCTTGCCGGCCGGCGCCTGCTTCGGCTGATCCTGGTACTGATCGAGTTCCGGGATGGTCGGGATCGGCCCCGGGAGCGACCGCGATGCTCCCGGGACGGGCGGTGCACTCACGGTACGCTCGCTCCCACTTCCTCTTCGTCGAAGAGGACTCCGTGCACGATGAGGTCCACCACTTCCTTGATGCCTTCCCCGGTCATGCAATTGGTGAAGACAAACGGCTTGTCGCCGCGCATTCCCTTGGAGTCGCGATCCATGACGCCGAGATCGGCGTTGACGTACGGTGCGAGGTCGGTCTTGTTGATGACCAGGATGTCGGACTGCGAGATTCCCGGACCGTTCTTGCGCGGAATCTTGTCCCCTGCGGCCACGTCGATGACGTAGATGAAGAAGTCGACGAGAGCCGGACTGAATGTCAGAGTCAGATTGTCACCACCACTTTCGATGAACACTACGTCGGTGTCGGGGAACGTCTTCTCCATGTCCTCGACGGCCGCGAGATTCATACTCGGGTCTTCGCGGACGGCTGTGTGTGGACAAGCCCCCGTCTCGACGCCGACGATACGTTCTTCCACGAGAACACCTTTGAGAGCCTTGCGCACATGCTTGGCATCTTCGGTGGTGACCACGTCGTTGGTGATGATCAGAACGCTGGTGCCCCGCTTGATGAACTCCGGTGTGATCGCCTCGATGAGCGCGGTCTTACCCGAACCCACGGGTCCGCCGATTCCGATGCGCGTTGTCTTCTTCATCGTTCTCCTTCTAGTTCATGAACATTCGGACGTGCGCCTTGACGTGCACCGCAGCCAGAATGTCGATCATCGGGGCGAAATTGGACATGTCGCCGAGTCCGTAGTCACGCACTGCGTCGTACTCACGGCCGGCGGTCTGATTGACCTCGAACAGAATCTCCTGTGTCGCGAGGTGATCGACTCGGACGATGCGAAGGGCAGCGCCGAGCAACGTCATCGCGACACCGTACTGATTGACCGTGAAAGCGTCCTCTTCCGGAGAACCCATCTCCGCGAACGCAATTCCGAGGCCGACGGGGTAGGTACCCGGCGTCTCCCCCGATGCGATCGCGGCCAACCACTTGTTGAACAGGGTCTCACCGGCCAAGCGCCCACCGAGTTCGGCCAATTTCTTACCCATGCGGGTACTCATCGTGCGTGCTTCTTCGTTGAGTTTGCGTTCGATCACTGCATGATCGGCCGCGAGGATCGCCGAGAAATCACCGGCTGCCGCACCCCGGTGCGCCGCGAGTACGGCGATACCGTCACACGTCGCGCCCTGATGGGTGGCCGAGAGCACAAACTCCCGTAGCGACGGACCACCCGTGACAATTCCTTGCGCCACGGCCGATTCCAAACCGTTGGAGAACGAGAAGGAACCGACCGGGAACATGGAATCGGAAAACTGCATCATCCGCATCGCGCGGTTGATGCTGAGCCCAGATCCCTCAGACGAGAGGGTCATGGGTATGCCCCTCGCCCTCACGCGCGGCCGCACCGAACAAACGGCGTGCCTCGTGTGGAGCGATGTAGGGAATGACCTCGGCGCCCGGGATGAAGGTGTACTCGATGCCCTCGAAAGCATGTGTCCGCATCACCGAGCCCATGACTGCCTTGTCGACGGTCAACGGAACGTAGACCTTCATTCCCTTCACCACCGCAGGCCAGTGCTGGTTACCCACGGCATGTCCCAACTCCAAACACGTCTGAATCATCTTCTCGGGCGTGACGTCGACCAGTGCGCTCAGGTCGATCTCCAACACGTCCTTGAGGTTGATCCTCGCCACGACGACGGTGTTCGCCGGCTCGTCCCACAGCAGAATGTCGCCGTCCTGCAACTGAATACCACGGTCGAGCGAGACGGCCAGTTCACGGCCACCGATCGTGGTGCGTCGCAATCGACTCTTCTGCGCTTCCCACTGATCGAGCGACAAGACGTCCACTACAGCCTTTTCGAGTCGACCGGCCCACTCCTCGTCGGTCTCCTTCCCGAGAAGCGCGTCGACTCGCGTCGGCTTGCCGCTCGGCGCTGTCATCTCGCCGTGCGTGTGTGGCGCCGCATCGGCGCCGTGCGTGTGTGTGATAGTTCCCGACACTGGAGACCCCTAACTGAAGAAGTAAAGTTGGTTCAAGCGAATGGATTCGGCGGGTTCGACGTACGCATGGACGCCGTCCGCAGTCACCGCGAAGGTCTCCGGGTCCACCTTGATTTCCGGAGTAGCCGAGTTACGAACCAGATCACGCTTGGTGACCGTCCTCGTGCCCTCGACGGCGACAACCTGACGTTCGAGTCCGAGTCGATCCTTGATGCCGTCGTCGAGCGCCGCTCGCGAGACGAACGAGACCGAACTCTGCGGCAACGCCTTGCCGAATCCACCGAACATCGGCCGGTAGATCACCGGTTGTGGTGTCGGGAGCGACGCATTCGGATCTCCCATGGCGTGCCAGCTGATCAGACCGTTCTTGATGATCGTCTTCGGCTTCGCGCCGAAGAATGCGGGCTCCCAGAGAACAAGATCCGCCATCTTCCCGACACCGATCGACCCGACCACATGCGAAAGACCGAACGTCAACGCTGGATTGATCGTGACCTTCGCGACGTAGCGCAACACGCGGAAGTTGTCGTGTGTCGGCGAATCCTCGGGCAGCTTGCCGCGGGACCGCTTCATGCAGTCCGCCGTTTGGATCGCGCGTAGCCAGTTTTCTCCAACCCGGCCCATCGCCTGTGAGTCACTCGAGAACATCGAGATGACGCCCATGTCCTGCAGTACGTTCTCGGCACCGATCGTCTCGGCGCGAACGCGGGACTCGGCAAACGAAACATCCGAGGGCACTTTGGGATTGAGGTTGTGACAGACCATGATCATGTCGAAGAGCTCGGCCTGAGTGTTGATGCCGTACGGCAACGTCGGATTGGTCGACGCCGGAAGTACGTTGTCCTCGCCCGTCACTCGCAGAATGTCGGGTGCGTGACCGCCACCCGCACCCTCGCTGTGATAGGTGTGAATCGTACGGCCTTCGAAGGCCGCGATGGTGTCCTCGACGTATCCGGCCTCGTTGAGGGTATCCGTGTGAATGGCGACCTGAACGTCCATTTCGTCTGCCACCCGCAGAGACTCACGAATTGTGGCCGGTGTCGCGCCCCAGTCCTCGTGGACCTTCAGACCGGCCGCACCGGCCTTGATCTGTTCGACCAGCGACTGATGCCCGGACGAGTTCCCCTTGCCCAACATGCAGACGTTGACCGGCAAACCCTCGTTGGCCTTGAGCATCATCTCCATGTTCCAGATACCGGAAGTGATGGTGGTGCCGTTGGTTCCGTCGGTCGGGCCGATGCCGCCACCGATCAGCGTCGTCACTCCCCCACTGAGTGCGTGGTACGCCTGCTGTGGTGACACGAGGTGAACGTGTGGATCGATGCCGGCGGCAGTGAGGATCATCTGCTCACCGGAAATCGCGTCGGTCGCCGGACCGGTGGTCAGCCCCGGGGTGACGCCTTCCATCGTGCTGGAGTTTCCCGCCTTGCCCCAGCCGACGATCTTGCCGTCCTTGATTCCCACGTCTGCCTTGACGACGCCGATGGTTGCATCGACGATGACCACGTTGGTGATCACGAGGTCGAGGGCACCGTCGATGCTGCACGACTCCGGATCCTGGCCCATGCCGTCGCGCAGCGTCTTGCCGCCGCCGTAGATCGACTCGTCGCCGATCGTTCGAAGATCTTCCTCCACCTCGATGTACAGGTCGGTGTTGCCGAGCCTGATCTGGTCACCCGTGGTGACCCCGAACAGACCCGAATACTCTTGTCTCGAAATGCTTGTCATGGGTGTTGCTCTCCTTCGTCCGCCGTGAACGAGAATCAGTCGGTTTGAGGTTCGGACAGGAAGCCGAGTTCTTCGGCACGCTGGACGGCTCCGGGTAACCGAGGCCGGTAGGCGGCGTGGGTCGGCGCCCAACCGTCGACAAGTCCGTTGAAGCCTTGCACTCGTTGCTTGCCGCCGAACGGCACCAACGTCACTTCCTTCTCGTCGCCCGGCTCGAACCTGACCGCCGTGCCCGCGGGAATGTCGAGGCGCCAGCCGAAGGACTGTTCACGATCGAAGGACAACGCGCGATTGACTTCCATGAAGTGGTAGTGCGAACCCACCTGGATGGGACGATCACCGGTGTTTCGGACTCGCAGCTTCAAACGTGGACGGCCCTCGTTGAGTTCGATCGGCTCGTCCCGCAACACGTATCCGCCGACCGGTACTTTCTTCTCGCCGCCGGAATCCTTCTTCGTCGATTTGCTTGCCATCTTGGAGTGCTCCTGACATCTCGGTCGGGCTACTGGATCGGAGAGTGCACGGTGACGAGCCGGCTACCGTCGAGGAACACCGCCTCGACCTGCACACGCGGAATCATCTCCGCGACACCGTCCATCACGTCGTCGACCGTCAAGGCGTGCGATGCGTCGGCCATGACCTCCTCGAGAGTCTTGCCCTCCCGAGCTCCCTCCAGAGCGGCTGCAGTGATGACTGCGACGGACTCCGGATGGTTGAGTTTGAGCCCCTTGGCCTTTCGCCTCAGTGCGACATCCGCCAACATGAGGATTGTCAGCTTGTCGAGTTCTCGCGGTGTCAGATGCATTCCGAACGCTCCTTGTCGATCATGCGGTAACTCCCTGTCGTCGAATACATGTCAGCTCCCCTGTTCCGTCGCTTCGGTGAGAGGTTCGGCCGCCTCCTGGACGAAACCGCTCCTCCTGCCGCCCGAGTACTCGTTGATCGCGTCCAGAACTGCCTGGGCATGTTCCGCGGCGACCAGCACCTCGACACGCAACCGCTCGGTGAACACGACGTCGTTGCGTTGTCCGCGGAACTTGAGCGAGGCCGAGTCACTCGCGGAGACATGCGCTTCCGATACGACTATCGACTCCGCTCCGGCGGCCAGCAGCGCCTCCCGTAGCTTCTCGGACTCGATGGTCTGCAATACCGCGGTGATGAGTTCGTGCTTCGGGGCGCCGAGGTTCGGAACAAGTTTTGCCCCCTCGACCAGGACCCCCGAGTCGAACCCGCTGGTCTGCGGCGCACCACCTGCGTCGACGAATGCGGCGTTGTAGCGGTATGCGTCCATGCCTTGCTGACGACGGTCGATGTCCACCTGGTCTTTCGGGGCCAGCTTGAGACCGATGGTCTTCTCGATGCCCGTGGCGATCAGCCAGGTCACCACGAACGAGAAAGCGATGACGACGATCAACGCCAGCGCCTGCTCGCCGAGTAGTCCTGCGCCGCCGCCGAAGAAGAGTCCATCGCGGCCGATCGAATTGATCGCCTTTTCGCCGAACAAACCGAGAAGGAGTGAACCGAGAATGCCGCCGATGAAGTGGACCGCGATGACGTCGAGCGCGTCGTCGAACTTGAAGATCGACTTGAGCGCGAGCGCGAAGTGGCAGACCAGTCCGGCAAGCGCGCCGATCGCCAACGCGGAGAAGGTGCTGACGAAGCCGGCGCAGGGGGTGACGGTCGCGAGACCGGCTACCGCGCCGGTGATTCCACCGATCGCCGTGGCCTTGCCCTCGGTATACCTTTCGATGACGAGCCAGACGACCATGCCACCCGCTGCGGCGATGTGAGTGTTCATCAAGGCTTGTGCCGCAACACCATCGGCGGCCAATCCGTCGCCTGCGTTGAATCCGAACCAGCCGAACCACAGGATGCCTGCGCCGATCAACGCCAGAGGCACCGAGTGCGGGACTGCCTCGGCGTTGGGCCATCCCGGACGTTTACCGACCACCAGCAAGATTGCCAGGGCGGCGGCACCGGCGGATGCGTGGACGACAATTCCGCCGGCCCAGTCCTGAGCTCCGCGGAGCGCCAACCAGCCTTCGGGATTGAAGAGCCAGTGCGCAATCGGGGGGTAGACGATGATCGACCACAGCACGAGCAGAACGGCCCAGCCCAAGGGCTTGAGCCGGTTTGCGGTCGCACCGGTGATCAGCGCGGGCGTGATGATCGCGAACATCATCTGATAGACCACGAACGCCAGAGTCGGTACCGCGACTGCACCCTCGATCAGGTGGAAGCCCGGGGCGGCGGCAGTGTGTATGTCCTGCAAGCCGAACAATTTGAGGTCACCGAGGAAGCCGGAACCCCAGTCTCCACTGAACGCGAAGCTGTATCCGAACACGACCCAGGTAATCGAGACGAGTCCGAGTGGGACGAGGTTCTGCTGCAACATGACGAGCGCACTGCTACCACGCACCAGACCGGCGTAGAAGAAGGCGAGTCCGGGAACCATGAAGAGAACCAGGCCGGCGGAGATCAGCACCCACGCCGTGTCCCCACTGTCTATCACTGCTTCGGCTAACACCATTTCCATCGACATCGACGACCTCCGAGCATTATTCGGACCTGAACAAAGTCATTGGTTAGAGCAGCAATTCGCGATGTTCCGGTTCGCTGCGACAGTTACGCTACGCCCCATAGTTGCACCTTCTCAGCAAAATCGGGGGAACATCCGGTTTTCACGTTTAGTAGAGCATTGTTCTGGGAAAAGATGGGACTTTGCCTAAACATTGCGGACGCTCCACAACCTAGAATTCCGGGACTAATTCTCGCCGAAAGTGGTTTAAGTCTTGCAAAATGGGGAAGGTAGCCGCAGGTGAGCGCCATTTTGGAGCAGAAATACCGTTTCCAGCTCGGGACTTAGCTCCCTAACCAAGACAGCTGCGAGTACCTTATTTGATTACCAACGTCGGTGACCCGCCTATCCAATCGGGTAGGTAATTTCACCGAACATCTTCTCACCTGTTCAGATGATTAACCTTCACCGCACTGAGGGCAATCCTGTCGTTAATATGTTCTTCATCCGTACTGGATATTTCGACTGGAAGGCCGAAGATCACCTTTCGATAACCTTTAAAGGTGAAATGACTTTCGCTGTAACTCTTTTGTTATGCAGAACCTAGAGGGGAGGATTGATCCCACCAGGCGAGCACTCGGATGCCGGATAAAGTCAGCCACTTCGACGGCTCCCCCACCTCTGCGTCGGCCTCGAACCACACCCGCCCCGGTTGGCGACCGGCCTGGAGCCACGTCCCATCCGAGGCTCGAGCGGCCCGGATCATCTCGATCGCGTCCGCCATTCGCGGATCAGGCTCATTTTCATCCGACAACGACGCTTCGCGGAAGTAGTCGGCTGCGTTGAGCACGTTGAAACGCCACCGGAACGGGTACGCGAACCGGCCGATCCAGTCCCCCACCGGTTCCCCGGTCGAGAGTCTCCGGAACAGACCGCGCTGCAGCAAGAATTCCTCACCGGATCGTCGAGCCGCGCACGTCTCATTTGTTCCCCCGGTCGCGATCTCGTACGCGAGAAGCCCTTTGAGTGAATTGAGCGTCGAATGGAACGACGATCGCGTCGAACCTTCGATCCACTCGCAGTTCCACCCACCATCCGGAAGTTGATGCTGCACAAACCAATCAGCCAGTTCATCAACACGCATGTCGAGCCACACACCGTTTGCCACCGTCCAGGCGTTGATGCAGCAATCGACCTCACCGTCCCAGTACGGCCGGCCCTCGTACTCCCAGCGACAGTTCTCCGCGAGCAGTTCTGCGGTACGACGCTTTCGCAGAACACCGGCGTCGAGGCCCCACTCACGCAATGAGTTGAGCGTCCAGGTTGTTGCCGTCCAGGGTTGCGAACCTTGTTCTGCTGCTTCGGGTCCCGCAAAGTCGAATTCTGCCGGGAAGAACGCCCCGCCCGCCCATTGACCGTCTCGACCCTGCAATGAAAGCAGGCGTGCGCCAAATCCTTTGGTAGCGATCGACGCGCGCGTCGCCGCCCACACAGTGGGCGCTTCGTTCAGCAGGTCGCGCTCCACCTGCCACCGAATCGCTGGATCCGAATCGAGGAGCCACGCGAGCAAGTCGGTTCGGGATGCCATCTGGCAATACTATCGAAAGGCGAAGCAGGCCATCCGGTTAACACATTTCTCGCCATCTGATGCAATGGTGAATTCCAGACCCGTTGCGGGGCCTACACCGGGTAACCCAACGCCGCCCGCACCGCCACGATGTCGGCGGCAGCAACCTCCATTAAACTGTCCCCCAACCGAATCAACGCGCCAGTGGGCAGCTCCTCTACAACCGCAGATTGGGGCAGCGCGCTGCGATCGAACGTAACTCCGGAATGGAAGTATGTTTCCCATCCCACCTCCACCTCACCTTTCGACCGCTTCTGAAGGTGCCGGTAGTCGCCGATGCTCCACCGAGCCCGATCCGGTTCCCAATGCTTGACGATCACTCTCACGATCGCGTCTCCGATATCCGGGTCGAGCAACCGCCGGGTACTGTCGGTGAGCTGCGTCTCCGTCGGCAACGCCACCCGAACACTGTTGGGTGCACTGGTTTCCAAGCCTCCGACCCAGCCAATGATTGCGCGCGCGGTTCCGTCTTCCGGTGACAAACTGATGCTGTACCCCGGTCCGGGGGTGTCCGAGTACCCCATCTCCCCCGAGCGGGAGTGCTCGAAGATTCGCACCAACCCGTCCACACTGAGATCCGCAATGCCTCGACTTCGTTGCTTCGTATTCACCCAATGCCAACTCCGGGTCGATCGCCGCCAGATCGTCGAGGAAAGCCCGCATCGTCTGCGCCACCTCCTGACTCGACTGCACCCGCGTGCCCCAATATCCGATCACGGTCGGCCATCGCCCGACTATGCTCATCGCCCCGTCCTTTCCAACCACTGCGTAATAGTCTCCGTCCGACTACGTGTCGCGACATGAGCAAGGGTCGGCGGTCACGCGGCGTCTTAGACCGGGTAACCCAGTGCTTCCCGCACCGCCAGGATGTCGGCAATATCGACGTCTAACGGTTTCTCGCCCAACCGAATCAGCGTTCCGTTGGGGAGTTCCTCCAGTGCGGCGACGACGGGCAGTTTGCTGTGATCGAGATCGATCCCGGACCGAATGTATGTCTCCCACCCGACTTCCACCTCTCCAGCCTTTTTCCCTTGGGCTTTCTGGTATACCGGCGTTCCCCAACGGGCTTTGTCTGGAGACCACTGTTCGATGATCGCTTTCATGATGGCGTCACCGACGCCTGCGGTTAGCAACCGCGATGCCTCCCCAATTGCTTGTTTCTCCGGAGGGAGGGTGACGTTGACGAGATTCGGAACCCTCGGAACATTCCGGCCGAGAGAGAATTGGATTCTCAAGAACTGATATCTGTCCGGGTGCAACAAACTCACGATGTAGCCAAGGTCGAAGGCAGCAACGGATTGCCCTTCGACATCCTTCGCTGCCCGGAAGATTTTCGCTAGGCCTTCCACGCTTAGATCGGTCGACTCGAAGGCAGTCTCGGGCGAAAACACCCAAGCTTGTCCAAGTGCTGGATCAATGTTCCTCAGACTATGAAGAAACGAGAACACCTCCGCTGCAATGCCTTCTACCGGTTGCGTCCGAGGGCCCCAATACCCGATCACTGTCGCGCCACGATCCGAATTCATCGACCTTTCCTTTCCAGCCACTCTGCGATCGTCATAGTCGTTCTCGGCAAATCATTGTCATTGAACAGTTGTGGTCCGGGTTGCTGCGGAGCGCCGGGGGCATCCGGATTCACCGGCACCTGACCGACATCAGGCAGAGTCGGCACACTTGGTTCCTCGGTGCGACCTGGCGAGGGAGCCTCCGGGGTGGAGTTCTCGGGTCTCGGGTTCGACCCCGGATCGCCAATCCCACCGGGCGAGAGTGATTCCCACTCGCCACGATCGGGATCGCCGGGAAAGTGGGTTGCGAGGGTTCCGGAATCGCGGGATCCGGGCGTGCAGGTTCATTCACGGACGGAACAGAGGGTTGATCATGCTCGGCAGGTGGAACTGTGCCGTCGATGGCGGGTATGCCGCGCGGTGGCACTCCACCCGGAGCGTCGATCAGCTGGTGCGTAGCCGGATCGGGATCGCGGCGCGGTAATTGCGGGCAGGCTGGTCGGTCCGCGCCATCCCTACCTGCAGGCAGCCCCGAGTGCGCCCAACGTAGGGCTCACAGCCGTCTGAAACCTTTGGGTAGAGGAATCTCCGGTCGTTCGGTCGGCAGTCCTGCTGCTGCGCGGATGCTTCGGATGTCCTCGACGGTTAACGGCGTGGACAGATTCTTCTGGATGACGATTGTGCCGTCCTGGTAGGGAAATGCCTCCACGCTGGGCGGGAGCTGCGTTTCCTTGATCGGCAACTCAGGACCGAAGTAGGTGCAACTGCCCACGATTGCGTCACCCGGTACGTTGCGCTGAGGCGATGATTCGGTTCGGCGGTAGAGCACGGTGACACGCGAGTCCCAGATGTCGGCTAGTCCCTGTACGAGCTTCAATGCCAGCGAAATCAGTGATTCGTCGGCAAAGGTGCACGAGAACGAGCCGGTGCGTGAGGTGCCCCCGAAACCGATCATGACCTTGAGATCCCCGGCATCTGAGTACAGGGTTATCTGCTGCGGAAGTGAGAGTGGATACACACCGCCAGTGGCATCGGGGGATCGTCTGCAATCGATCAATGCGGCTTCGATCGATTTTTCCGTCGGAGGCACAAGGATCTGACGGATATTCGACGCCAAGGCTTGCTCGACTCCGGCACCGTCGGGGAGGGCATCGCCTACTGTTTGGTACAAGTCGACGTCGAAGACAGGATCGATCTCTCGAAGAACCCGCAGCGAGCGCGCTGCGAGCGCGGCCGTGACAGCTTCGCCCGCAGGTACGCCGCTGCGTGCAATGACGTTCACCGTCAAGCCTGCCATGGGATTGCGGCGCAGTGATGATGTAGGCACTCTTCACTCCCCTCCAAATACGATGATGTTGATGTTCTCCAGCCCGATGACCTCGTCGAACGCATCCTCCATTATCTGCGCAGCTTGTTCTTAAGAACACCATCACCTGCGGACGTGAGCTTGGCCGTAACTTCTGGTGTCACAGCCGGCGCGAGCCTTTCGGTAGGCGAACCTCCGGTCGTTCGGTCAGCAGGCCGACTGCTGCACGGATGCTTCGGATATCGTCGGCAACCAACGGGGCGCGTGGATCACGCTGGATGACGATCGTTCCTTTCTTGTACGGAAACGCTTCGACAGTGGGTGGGATCTGCGTTTCGTTGATCGGCATCTCAGGGCCGAAGTAGGTGCAACTGCCCACCGTTGCGTCGCCGGGCACGTTGTACTGAGGTGTGAGCTCCGCATCCCGGTAGAGCACGGCCGTGGGAGCGTCCCAGATATCGGCCATGCCCTGGACGAGTTTCAATGACAGTGAGATCAGAGATTCATCGGCGAAGCCCCCTGGGTACGGCCAGATGAAGGTGCAAAGTAAGGAACCTGCTCCTGCCGTACCCCCGAATCCGATGAGAATTTCGATGTTTCCGTTGTCGGTGAACAACCTGAGTTGATGCCCGAATGAGAGTGGGTAAATCCCGCCTGCGGCATAAGGAGACTTTCTGCCCTCGATCATTGCGGCCTCGAGGGAGTCCTCTGCCTGAAGCGTGAGGATCCGTCCACCATTCGATGCCAGAGCCTGCTCGACCGTAACGCCGTCGGGAAGGTCATTCCTCACGGCGCGATACATGTCGACGTCAAAGACTGGGTCAAGCTCTCGAAGGAACTGCAGTGACCGCGCTGCCAGCGCCGCGGTGACCGATTCGGCTTCCGGCGGTCCCTTTCGCGCCATGACTTTCAAGGTCAATCCGGACGTCGGATCACGACGTAAAGATAAAGCAGACAACGTCACTCCTGCTCGAAGACGATCGACCAATTGGAACAGGCTCTGGCGCTACACCGGGTAACCCAACGCCGCCCGCACCGCCACGATGTCGGCGGCAGCGACCTCCATTGGCTTGTCCCCCAACCGAACCAACGTGCCAATGGGCAGTTCCTCCACCACCGCAGATTGGGGCAGCGCGCTGCGATCGAACGTAACTCCGGAATGGAAGTATGTTTCCCATCCCACCTCCACCTCACCTTTCGACCGATTCTGAAGGTGCCGGTAGTCGCCGATGCTCCACCGAGCCCGATCCGGTTCCCAATGCTTGACGATCACTCTCACGATCGCGTCTCCGATATCCGGGTCGAGCAGCTGCCGGGTACTGTCGGTGAGCTGCGTCTCCGTCGGCAACGACACCCGGACACTGTTGGGAGCACTGGTTTCCAGCCCGCCGACCCAGGCACCGACCCGGCGCGCGGTCCCGTCCTCGGGCGACAAGTCGATGTCGTAGCCCGGTCCCGGGGTGTCCGAATACCCCATCTCCTTCGAGCGGGAATGCTCGAAGATTCGCACCAACCCGTCCACACTGAGATCTGCTGGCACCTTGGCGAACTCGGCAGTCGAGACCAACGACAACGCCAACTCCGGGTCGATCGCTTCCAGGTCGTCGAGGAAAGCGCGCATCGTCTGCGCCACTTCCTGACTCGACTGCACCCGCGTGCCCCAATATCCGGCTACCGTCGGCCGCCGCCCGAAAAAGCTCATCGCCCCGTCCTTTCCAATCCGACCTGATCTCCATAGCCCGACACTGCGCGCACTGCCACGATGTCGGCGGCACCGACGTGCATAGGCTTGTCTCCCAACCGGATCAACGTGTCAGTGGGTAGTTCCTCGATCACGGCGGCTTGGGGGAGCGCGCTGCGCTCAAGGCATGCCATCACATAGTTTCACCACAGCAAAGCATATGTAGGGCAAGTTGGTTCAGCCGAGCCATTCGGAGATGGTGGCGTTGTCGATACCGCCACCGAAAGAGTGGAACACCAGCAACGCTTGCCCCGACATCACCAGGCGACCGTCCTCGGTGAGGCCGATATCGAGCATCCCCGCTTGCCCATGCACCTGACACCACACAAAGTCGGGAACCCGCAACAACCCCGACGCCGGGTCCGTATCGAGGTACGCCGGATGAAAGGACACTTCGCCGAAGACGTTGTCCTCGAGCGCTTCCGCGGTCTCACGGTCCGCCAACACCAGCGGTCCGGCGCCGATCAGTCCGTCGGTAGGTTGCCGGGTGAACACGAAGTGCGCCCTCTCTACCGTCGGCGGCGAGGTTGCGGTGTCGACAACTGTGCGATCCCCGACAAACCCTGGCTGTTCCGGGACGACGACCCAGTGGTCCATTGATTTCTCCTCTTGAAGTGTTGTGGTCGAAGTAAATTCGAGATTCTTGTACTCACATGGCTAGCCGTCGCCCAGGTCTTCGAGAACGTCGGCGAACACCGAATCCGGTAACGGGTAGTGCTCACGCACCGTGGCACGTCGATGCTCGTCGAGCCACCGCAGTGTCCTCTCTCGATCACCGGCAGCAGCGACCTCACGAAACTGCGTCCAGAACATCACAAGTGGAGCTTTCGGGTCGGCAACCCGGCCGCGGAAGTATTCAATTGCGTTGTCGATAACCTCGAGCGGTGAACCGGTGTCAGTGATCACACGCAGCCCCGCCAAGATTGTCCAGCGTGCTGGACCCGACTGACTGCGCTCAAGGTACTGCTTCTCACGGAGTGGGGTGAGTGCCTCCACCGATCGTGCGTCGAACAGGTCGGATGCTGGCCCCTCAGCCCACCAGATCACTAGCTCGGCAGCGGAGACGGTATCAAAGATATCAATCTGGCGGCCATGGTAGTCGTGTCCGCTATGCCTGCTGTCGTAGTGGTCCTGCCACTCAGTGAGTGTTCCGGGATCGAGGGGTTCGATGAGTGGTAGGTGAGTAATCGTCAGTTTCTCACGGTTGGGAATCGGATCGATCCCGACGGTGTCGAAAAACCATCGCACCGGAGTGTGCAGCAGCTTGGCTCGCAACCCGCTCCCGATGATCGTCCAGTTCGGCCCGAGCTTCTCAACCGCCGCTCCCAACACCTTCTCCCACGCAGCGCCTCTCCCCTTTTTCGGAGTCAAGTCTGCGATCGCATCTTTCGCCATCTCCCGCAACTGATCCCGGTCCATTCCCAGGGACTCAAGGACCTCAGTGACCGATTTCGGTGGCTTAGGCTTGTCATCGCTCATGTGCATGCTTGCCATAAAGGACCATTCATATTATTTGGTAGACGAAAAGGAGCGACTGTGCGCACCGACAGCGGTTTCTCCGACGCGGCGCGCGATCCATCCGACTCCACTCCCTCACGCCTACTTCCCTCGGCTACGAGTCCTCAGTACGGAAAATCACATCTGCAAACGCAGAATCCCGAAGCCCGTATGCATCCTTTACAGAACGACGTCGTTCTTCGTCCAGCCACTGCAATGTCGCTAGTCGGTCTCTGTTTTCCGCGACCGCGCGAAATTCTCGTCAGAAACTTTGGACGTGGCCACCGACGTCACGGCGAGCCAACTCCCAGAGGACGCTGTCGATGACCTCGATTGGCGAACCGGTGTCAGCTATCACCCGCAGGCCAGCCGAAATCATCCAATCCCGGCAAGGCTCTTCCTTGCGGTCGGCATAAGCCTGCTCGGCTGCAGCTACCGAGTCGGGAAGCGGCGGTGCAGCAAAGAACTTGGTGGACGGACCGAGCGCCCACCAGCGCACGATCTCCGCAGCACCGCGGGTATCGAAGATGTCCATCTGCATGTTCGGTGGTCCAGAATCTGTGGGACCAGGTTGATATGAACTCTGTCGAAAGGTGATAGTGCCCGGCGTGAATTCTCTCATCAGGGGCACATGACTGAAGGTCAACTCTTCCCGGTTCGGTTTGGGATCCAACCCAATGGAATTGAACCACCATCGCACTGGTAGATGGATCAACTCCCCCTGGGTGCCAGATCGTGCCACAACCCACTCTGGGCCAAGGTTGCTCGCCGCAGCCTTCAACACCCGCTCCCATGCAGAACCGCGCACCTTCCTCGGGGTCGCCATGGCCAAGCCATCGATTCCCTCGAGGATGGAAGCCAACTTCGCTCTCCGGTGCATCAAACGATCGAGCGCTGCCAGTGGCTTTCTCCAGGTAAATCACGATAACGCAGCAAGAAGTCGGAAATGTTCCGCCCCACGATAGGCCAGTCCTCACGTCCGTCGAGAGTTGAAGCTAACAGAACATTGAAGTCGTTTTTTCTTGTGTCGAATACAATGAAATCTGGCTCGACCACCATTGTGCCGATTATTATGTCACTCTTCAAGAAGCGCCCATCCTCGTCATCCCAGAATTCCAGCTCGCGTTCCGTAACTTCTCGAGCTTTCGGCGGAGAAAGGAGTGTTATTCCGTCCTTTCCTGAGCCCCTATCGTGGTGAAGTCTGCATTCTCTCGCGCTTCTCCATAAATCGAAGAGATCTCTCGGCAGGGTATCTAGGTTCCAATACTGAGACACCTCTTCAGCCTCTGCCGGCGGGTCGTAGGTGTTGTAGACGTCGAATGATCGGCCTGGATGCGTCGGGACTAGGACCCGCTGGATGTCGGGATAGGACTCCAGCGCATCAGTTATAGATATCGGCATAAAATTCCCACCATCGAGTGAAGAGTGCATGTATAGAAGTGGGCAGGGGAACTAGATTCCAGAAGTCATTCGTGCCTCCGTACTTCCGGGGAAGTATGTGATGCACCTCCCATCCTGCCCAGGGGTCCGCTCCGGGGGCGGCCGGCTCCGGAACAGGAAAACCTCTTTCCTCCCATTCGGCCAAGAATATTTGACGTGCACTCGAGGACCAGGTTACTCGGTCCGCTGGTGGGACGCTGGGCATTCCGTATGGGAACGGTCGGATCGTCTCGAACGTCCTGGGGTCAAGAATAGCTGGATATACTTGACCCCAAGTATTTGCAGGTGGCCATGGAAAGTCTGGCATGTCAACATGTTCGGTCGGTCCCGGACTGTCACTTGTATCGCCAGACGGGAAGTCGGTGCCCAAAGGCCACGTACTGTCGAGAGGTTGCTCCACAGTTGGGCTGGTGCCTGGCGTCCGATCGCCTTCACTTCCGGGCGGACCAGCAAACGTGGCCCCCGGCTGGATTGGCTCGTGCTCGTTTTGTGGCGGTGTAACTACGCTGGTCGACGGCCGCTCGGTCGGATCATCGATGACCCCTGGTTGGGGGATCGTGCTCGGATCGGTGGCGAAGGGGTCGAATTCCGGTGGTCCAGGTTGCTGCGGAGCGCCGGGAGCATCCGGATTCACCGGCACCTGACCGACATCGGGCAGAGTCGGCACACTCGGTTCCTCGACGTGACCTGGCGAGGGAGCCTTCGGTGCTGGGTTCGACCCCGGATCAGCAATCTCACCGGGCGAGGGTGATTCCCACTCGCCACGATCGGGATCGCCGGGCGAAGTGGGTTGCGAGGGTTCCGGAATCGTGGGATCCGGGCGTGCAGGTTCATTCACGGACGGAACAGAGGGTTGATCATGCTCGGCAGGTGGAACGGTACCGTCGATGATGGGTATCCCGCGCGGTAGCACTGCACCCGGACGGGGAACACTCTGCGCAGGAACAGCTGGTGAAGTAACCGGGGGGCGGGTCGGTGCTGTCCGGTTCGAGACGATCAGGTCTTCGGCCCGGACTGCGCCAGCAATCAGACGCCCCCCACGCAATGGTGGGAGAACGAAGCTCATGATCTCGCCGGTGTAAGGCTGATCGAAAGCAACGCCCGGGTCCAGATAGTGCGGGTCGCCGATCAGAACGGGTTCGCCGGTGCTCCAGTCGTACAGGTACAGAGTGGAGGTGTAGTTGTCGAAAACCCGATGCGGGCGACCCTGCTCGTCGTAGGTGACCTGCAGGTCGTGCTCTTCTCCCTGTGCGTCGGTGTACGTCCAACTCCATACGTTCGGCACCTTCGAGGCTGTGCCAGACCAGCTGGTTCCGTTTTCGTCCGTGAAGGAGGTGTCAGTGACGACAGGTTCGGTGGTGTAGTCCTGCCCGCCGATGTTCGAAGTGATCGGCT
>NZ_JBHUUU010000001.1:290647-382967 GCF_042670865.1 Rhodococcus sp. NPDC057135 | reverse complement strand
CTCCTGGGTTTGATCGGCGAGTATCGCGTCGCCGACAGGGTTTCCGGTTCCTGTTTCGGTGATCGGCGGTTCGGAGACCTCGGAGTTAGGGTCACCGGACATGAGCTGGCCGAGGTCTGAATCTGCCGGGTCCGCAGGTTCGGTGGTGTAGTCCTGCCCGCCGATGTTCGAAGTGATCGGCTCCTGGGTTTGATCGGCGAGTATCGCGTCGCCGACAGGGTTTCCGGTTCCTGTTTCGGTGATCGGCGGTTCGGAGACCTCGGAGTTAGGGTCACCGAGCATGAGCTGCTCGAGGCCTGAATCTGCCGGCTCCGGGGGGTTGGCGGCGAGGACGTTTTGTGCGTCCCTGCGTGCTTGTTCGCCCTCCGGGGTCATCGGGCCGATGAAGTTCGCCTGCGCTTCGAGCGCAGCACGTTCTTCCGGTGTCAGCTCCGGGTCGGCGAGGATCGGGTAGAGCAGGTTCTCGATACCGGCGGTGTCGACGACCTGAACGAGTTGCCCGTCCCGGATCTCGTAATGCGTCGGAACAGGAGTGCCGTTGGCGTCGTACGCCCACGGGGCATCGATTGTCGAGACCGGATTCCCGTCGGCGTCGAAGACGGTGACCGTGCCATCGGGGTTGACACTCATGTGACCGCCGGGCGGCACCGTCACCGGAATCACGGATTCGTGCGACGACGTTTCGTCGTGGATCAGGAAGAAGAACCGGCTTCCGCCGGTGATCGGATCGAACACCCGCAACGAGGACTGCCCGCCAGGTGCGTACGCAGTCAACGGCGACGCGACAGTCCCGACCGCCTGGGAGAGTACTGATTCGGGCGTGCGGGGGCTGAAAGGTCCCGGCCGCCCGCGCACTCCGATACCCGCAGCGGTGAACGCCGCGGCCCCGACGAGGACCAGTTCGAGATACCTGTCACGGCCCGAGCCCTCCCCGGTTGTGGAAACATCTGCTGCCGGATCCGGAACCGTTTGGGCCGGTGCGATATTCGAATCCGAATCCGAATCCGCGGGGATCGGTCCTGGACCGCGATCGGTGGTGGTTCCCTCACCCGGGGTGGGTGTGGGTGAGGGAACCGCTGATGCCGATGCATTGGGGAATGCACCGACACCAGTTTCCGAGGCCGGGGACTCGGAAGTAATGGGCGGAACCTCGATCGTCGGCACAGGGACGATGGGGGTGCCGTTGTAGGTGGGAAAGTTCGTCGGAGCATTGGCCCCGACATTCGGGCCACCGCCTGGAGCCTGCGCACCGGGGAGCCCGACAGTGGTCGTCGGCGCAGCTGTCGACGTCGTGGACGGCGCACTCAGGCACGGGTTGATGATCTCTGGCGGGATGGGCGCACCAGGTGGCAGCGACGCAATGAGATTCAGGTAGATCTGATGATCACGTGCCCGCACCGCCGCGCAGTCTTCTTCCGGCGTCGCGTTCGCCGGAGCGGCGGAGAGTGCGATTCCCGCACCGATCACTCCGGCCGCTCCGGTCAACAGCGCCCCGGCGGCAAGCACTCCCGCGAGAGTCCGGCGAAGTCGTCTACCGGACTTCACCGGTGCGCACCACGATTGTCACTCTTCTTCGTTCGGAGTAGCGCGATGAGTTTGTCTGCGCCCCACCAGAACAACCGTCCGGAGATCGACATCCACAAGAAGAATGCCAGGTAAACCAGGATCGTCCCGTAGTCGTTCGCCCAGCCGGCGAGCTTCCCGATCACCGCGAATGCCGCGATCAGCAACCCCAGTCCGACTGCGGTGGCGATCACAGCCTTGGAAAGTGGACTGAGTTCGCTGTCCGGATCCCAGTCATCAACGTCTGCAACGTCTTTGCTGTCGACGGCAGCGGGTTCCGTTTGCACACTGCGACGTTCGGCGTTGTTGACGGTCATGGCTGGAACTCCAAACAGGAAGGGAGAGCGGGGACAACGAGTCGCCGGTACTGGGCGCGGTATCAGTTCCAGTACTGGTAGGCCAGGGTGACGTACCCGGCGTTGGCCGGGTTGTTCGGATCAGCCAGGTAGACATCGACGTAGCCACCAGCATGGGCAGCGGCTTCGCCGATCACTACGCGGTCGGGGGCGCTGAGCTTGCCATCGGGGCCGACGGTGAGCGCCGAGCCCGGTGCGAGCTCAATCCACCGCTGCGAGCCTGGAACGATGTCGGAGATGGCGTCCGGGATCGGGCTCGCCGCCAACGCCGCGGTTTCCGCATTCGAGAGCGACAGACCGATCCGACCCTGCTCAGGTTCGACGATCGGAGTTGCGGCAGATGCCACGCCGGCGCCGAGAACACCGAACAGGGCGATACCTGCGGTGAGAGTTCCGGCAGTGGCCAAGGTACGAATCTTCATGATTTCTCCTTTGTGGGCGTGATGAGTAACCACCCCTGGACGGGGCGGATCGGGAATAGTCGCCAGCAGCGCTGACGACGGCTGCGTGGGTTAGAGCCAGGTGGGATCGGAGTACACGAACAACGTGTTGTCGGACGTCGCCGTCGACACCGAGAGTTGTGCGTACGAGCGGATCGTCACCGGCCCCATGCACGCATCAACCTTCACGTGCACGTTCTCTGCCGTGATCGACGCCTTCGACGACTCGAGATCCTTCTTCCCCAACGGAATCGTCGTGATCGTGCCCGGCGCAATCGTCGACTGAATACTCGGATTCACCGACGCATTCACACCCACGTTCGCCGACGGGACACCCGAAATACTCACACCGACAGACGGGCCGAGCGAAAAGCCAAGCCCCAAGCCAAGTCCGGAGGAGACATCGATCTGGCAGCCGATCTGCAATCCCTGCTCGACATATCCGGTATTCACCGCCGAATCGCCCGCACCACCGATCGTGCCGGTCACCTTCGCCGACACGAACCCCTCACGGGTGAACGCCGTCGTCGCCAGATTCGGCACCGGGTTCGCCGACAGTTTCGTGGCGGCAAGATCCAACGACCAACCGTCATCGGTGACCGTACTCGCGAATTTGTCCGCCAACGCCGTCGGCGTTGCCGATGCGCTCCCTGCGAAGACCACACCCGACGACAGCGCGGCAACCGCACACGCCGCGAGCCCTACCGCGGCCCTCGATCGACGGTGGGATACGCCGTTTTGCGATTCGATCGACATGAACTGCTCCTCCACGTGACACAGCAACCAGAGCGGTAGCCGACAACTAACTGAATTAGTTACCGGACGGTACCAATCGTCCTGTTTGCCCGCCAGCGCGCCATCTCCCCCATCTTGGATTTAGGGTGAACTTTCGGTAACAGATATATATCGACAGGCTTATCAGCAGCGAAAAGGACCTAGGTCCTACTATGAGCAAGGTCACCGTTTACGGACGAGAAGATCCCTCAGAAACAGTGCGGCAAATCGAATTGAATCCGCATTTCGCGGGCCTCAGGGCAGTTGGAGACCGAAAGTGCGGGCATCAAGCCAGTGCGCGTACTTGAATATGAAACTAACAGGCATTACTTGGCAATCAATCGTGAAGTACGGCGCCCGAGCGGGGCCTGGGAGCGCAACTCTGCACAGCTCACGCGGAGATACTCACTTCGTGGTCGGCGCGAACTCGTCGGACCCACTGGCATCGCATCGTTAGCTTGTCAATCACTGATTAGCGCAGGCGACGCACACAAGTAGTACGCAAGTACGAGAAAAGGCTCTGACCAAGACCGGAGTCCTTGATCAGAGCCTTACCAACTCGGGGTCGAAAGTTATGCCGGTTCTCTCATGATGCCGAGATGCCGTGCAGTCCCGGACACCCCAGGAACCTCTTGCACAGGAGACCAGGTGTTCAGCCCGTCAGTGCTGTCGGAGTAGAGATACTTTCCTTCGGTATAGGCGTCGAGATAGATCCGCCAGTCGCCGCTCGGCAACTGGACCACGGCCGGACCTTCGACAAGCGAACCCCAATTTCCGGGCGGGACAAACGAATAAGGTCCCGTCACCGAAGGAGCGACCGCATGCTCGACGACCTTCTTCGTCTCGTTCTTGGTGAACGCATGATAGGTCGATCCGACTTTGACCACGGTGGTGTCGATGTGGTCCGCACCGATCCCGGCGAGCGGAACAGGCGGGCTCCACAACCGGAGCGACGGTTCCAACGCCGTCATCAGATACGGCACAAATCCTCCACCGGTCGACATCGACAGGATGACGTTGACGCGATCGCCGTCCACAAACCATTCAGGCGCCCAGGCCTTGGTGACGAATGGTGACAGCGACGGTCCGTCGCTGAATCCGGCCGAACCCGAGAAGCCCGGGGGGCTCGCAGAACCGGTGCCATCTCCCGTGCCAGGCATCAAGGCGCAGCAAAACGGAACCGGATAGTTCCCCAGCGGCGTCCAGTTGATGCGGTCACTGCTGCGTGCGAACCCGATGTTCGCCCCACCACCCGTCGTGTAGGTGAGGTAGTACAACCCGTCCGTGTTCCGGAAGATGCTCGGATCACGCACGAGCCCAGACGGCGGCCTGTACGCCGACTGCTGGACGAGCTGAAAGCCGGTGCCGTCGGCCGACTCGTAGACATCCATGTCGCGATCGCTGGCATTGCTGAACGCCACCATTGTGTATTTCCAGTCAGGCGGCGGCGCGGCGCTGCTGGCAGGGGCTGCGACCAGCAACCCCGCGACGACGAGGATCACCAGCGATACAACAGAAAGGCCGGTCCGTTTTGTCGGAATCACCGATGAAGTATGTATGACAGCAGGCCCACCATGGGTAACTTCGGTCGGAGGCAGAGCAGGATCGTTACCTAAGTCGATTCGTCTTGTAGTGACGGCGGGACGGCGGCAAGGTCGGCCGTTAGCATCACGCCATGGAACTTGGGGTGCATTTCGCGCTGTCAGACAGCGTGGCAGCGGAACTTCTGGACGTGCGCGGCGACGACGACAAACTCGGCGCTGTGGTCGAGGACATCGAGGAGACGGGCCGATCCGAATTCTCGTGCGACACGGACAAGGCGTGGGATCCGATCCTGTGCGCCCTCTCCAGCACGGGGTACGAGCGCGTGTCCGAGAACTGGCCGGCCTACGGCGTGATCTTGGGGGACGAAGACCTCAACACCGACACCGACGACCAACTCGTCACCTACCTGGCACCCGATCGGGTCGCCGAAGTCTCCTCGTACCTGGCGGAAGTCACCGAATCCGAGTTCGGCGTGCGCTACGACGCGATGCCGCTCGACGACCGCAACCCGGAGTACGGCTCCGACGAGCGCGGGTACGCCTGGGGCTGGCTTCAGGAAGTGGCGGACTTTTTCCAGCGCGCGGCCCGCGAGCGTCGCCACGTGGTATTCACCGTGCGGTTCTGACAGTCGAGAGCCCACTGCCGAAGCAGCCTTGTTCGCCATCAATCCTCGAACCAAAAGGCGAGAACCTATGAATCCCCAACCTGATCGGTTGGCGTCTGGGAGCTCCGATTCCAACGACGCACGATTTCTGCCTCCCACCCGAGGCCTGACTAGCAACAGCAACTTCCAGCACCTATGGACAGCGCCAGCCGACTCTGTGCCACCAGAGCAGACCGATTCCAACGCGAATCCAGGGTGGTACGTCGACAACACCACCGGAGTGCTCAGATGGTGGAACGGGACCGCGTGGTCGTCGCACACCGCACCGCTTGGCCAGATCGTCATTCGCGCGCCCGAGTTCGTCAATCCGCAACAGAAGGCTAGCGTCCCTTCCGTTTTCCCTCGGTATCGGAGCTAGCCGACTACCTACGGGGAGTCTCCACGGGCTGAAGTACGGAGAAATTCTCCCCATTCGATTCGCCAACCACCGGAGTTGCCTGTCGCGGGTCGGCAGGTAGGTCCGTACCGGTGAACTTTCGGATGACGTTGATGGATTCCACTACTCGGGGATCCTCGGTCAGCGGCCGCGCCATTTCCACGGCTCGAGCTTGCGCGTCGCGTTCAGCGTTTCTCGATGCTTCGATCACCATGGCTGCGAGTCGATCCGCACCGTGTCGTAGGGCTTGCGGCGGAATCGTCAGATGTTGGAGGCGTCCGGCGGCGTCGACTTCGGCGCTCACGGTGCCTGAGCGGTCGTTGCCGTTACCTCTGAGCTTGCCTATGTCGGCCTGAACTTGCCGTGCTCGCCGCTGCAGCGCCTCGATGTCGGCGTTGATCGAGCGATTCGGATTCATCGCGGCGCAACCGTATTCGGAATCATTTCGGGATGGACGCGTACCCACTCGACGATGCGGTCGCTCAGTCGGTCGTACGGTTCGTCGTCGGTTTCGGGGAATTCGAAGTCAGCGAGTCGGTTGAGGTCGATCTCGATTTCGGTGAGCGCTTCCTTGTTGAAGACTCGGGAGTCGATCAGCCTGGTTCGAAGATAGGTGACATAGTCCGCGTAGTCGCCCACTTCATAGTTGATGTTGCCGTTGCGCTGCGCTTCGGCTCGTAGTTGTTCGAGAGCCCGAAGCAATTCGCCCTGCACAGTCTCTGCAGGACCGTATGGAGGTACCAGCGTCGTCCAAATCTTGTGTACCTCATCGAAATATTTCACCCAGCGCCCCCGATGGTTCGTCTTCGAGTGTCAGTTATTTGTCGTCGAGCAGGTCACTGAACTCGGCACGTTTGAGCTCGTTACCCATGACCTTGATGGTGTCGAGCGCGCTTCGACCGTTCTGCGCTTTGATCGTGGGGTCAGCACCGTTTTCGCGCAGAACCTTGATGACACCGACCGGGTCGCCAGCTGTACCCGTGACTGCCTTTTTGAGGGCGGAATTGCCGGTGGCGTCCAGGGCGTCGACTTCCGCTCCCGCTGCAATCAGCACTCTGACGTTGTCGACGCGACCGGATTGTGCTGCGAAATGCAGCGGCGTGAATCCGGCATGATCAACCGCGTGAACGTCTTGTCCGTCTTGGAGAAGTCGAGTGACGTCATCGGCGGTTCCCTCGAGCGCAGCGTAGTGCAGTGGGATACGCCCTCCGCGATCAACTTCTGGCATGTCTAGTTTCCTTCCCTGGGCAGTTCGTGGGCGTGACTGAGGTTGCCGGGGCCGTCCTCGACCCTATAGAACTCGAGCGGCTCAGAGTTCGCGTAATCGTTAAGCTCTTTGCGCGTCCAACCTTGTTCTATCGCTTGCTCTTTGATGCGCCACCACTCGTGACCCGGCTGATGCCCGAGGTGGTATTTCGGATCGACCGGATACTTTGATGCCATCTGCGCCAAGGAAGTACTTGCCGTCCGCTTCTCGGACACCTGACCCCGAGGCCGCAATCTCGACGCATACCAACAATGAAGGCGGGCCAAGGTATCCACGAGAAGGAGCGAAAACCTCATGTGTATCTCACACACTCAGAGGTGTCCGACCGTGCACGGGCAGCTGGTCAGCATCGCATCCTGGTGCTCGTACCTTCCTATTGTGGGATTCGATGGGGCGAGGCAATAGGCCTACGTGTACGTCATCTCGATCTACTCCGGAAACGTCTCAACGTCTACGAAAACGCCGTCCAGGTCGACATCAAAATCCACGTCGGCAGTCCCAGGTCCGGCAAAAGCAGGGCCGTGCCTGTTCCCTCGTTCCTACTCGCCGAACTCGCCCGTAGTTGCGAAGGAAAGAACCGCGATGATCTCGTGTTCGGCGGGCGCGAATGCGACTACCTCCGCCGTCCCGTGAGCACGACTGGATTGTTCGAGCGAGCCGTGGAGAAATCTGGTGTACCCGGCTGACCCCGCACGACCTTCGCCACGCGGCGGCTAGCCTCTCCATCAGCGCTGGTGTCAACGTACAGGCACTCAAGCGGATGCTCGGTCACGCATTTCGCTGCAATGACTCTCGACGTCTACCGGACCTGTTCGATGAAGATCTGGAGGTGGGCGATGCGTCACATCGTGCTGCTTTAGCGCAGAGTGTGGACAAAATGTAGGCAGACGGGTCACACCCGCATTTCTTGACCCCCACACCAAAAAGGCCCTGACCTGGCGATTAAGCCAAAATCAGAGCCTTTTCTCTCGGCGGAAGCGGAGGGATTTGAACCCCCGGTGGGTTTAACGCCACGCTCGCTTTCAAGGCGAGTGCATTCGGCCGCTCTGCCACGCTTCCGTGGGCGATCCTATCGGGTGTCCCCACGGACCGCGAAAACGGCTCCGGAGTCAGCGCTCGCCGATGGCTTTGTCGACCTTCTCGAAGACGTCTGCCAGCACGTCCAGTTCCTGGGGAGTCAGCAGATCGACCAGATTGTTCCGCACTCCGGCCACGTGAGTAGGCGCTGCCTCGGCGAGGCGACGCCTACCCTCTTCCGTGATCCGCGCGAGCACGCCGCGACCATCTTCGACGCAGGTGTCTCGCACGACGATGCCCTGAGATTCCATCCGCCTGATCTGGTGCGTGAGGCGACTCCGCGAAGACAGCACGCCGTCTGCCAGGTCACTCATCCGCAACGACCCGTCAGCTGACTCCGAGAGCATGACCAGAATGCGGTAATCGGCCAACGACAGGTCGTGTGAATCCTGCAGTTCGCGGTTGAGAACCTCCATGAGGCGCTGATTACCGTCCATGTAGCCGCGCCATGCACGCATCTCGCATGGCGTCAGCCACGGTGTCTCACCGTGCGCCGCCTGCGATGTCTCCTCGGTTGTCGCTTCAGCTGTCACAGGTTCCAAGTTTAGACCTGTGTCCGCCCGTCACAGTAAGACTCACCCTAAAGTCACGAATTGGACATGAGGATCGAGCGATCGATTTCCGCGACCGATGCCAGCCCCGCCAGTCCCATGGTGAGATCCAGGTCGGCCAGGAGACTCCGGAGCGCATGACGCACTCCGTCCGCTCCGGCCAATCCCAACCCGTACACCCACGGCCGCCCGTACAGCACTGCGTCGGCACCCAAGGCCAGAGCCTTGATTACGTCTGCGCCACAACGAATTCCGGAGTCCATTAGGATGTCCACCTCATGCCCTACCGCATCAGCGACAGGACCGAGAGCATCGAGTGCCGAAATCGACCCGTCGACCTGACGCCCACCATGGTTGCTCACGACAATGCCGTTGGCCCCGGCCGCGACGGCCTCACGTGCGTCGTCGGGATGGACAATTCCCTTCACCGCGATCGGAAGTGTCGTCCACTGGCGAAGTTTCGCGATATCCGCGATCCGCACCGCATGATTGCCGAACAACGACACCCACGTGAGAACCGCGATCTGCAGCGCTTCTGCGCTCTCCTCGGGCGGCGTCGCCAGTTTGGCGCGGAACACCGGATCCGACAGGTAGTTGGCAATACCCTTCGCCTGCAGGAACGGAAGGTGACCGAGTTCGAGATCCCTTGGACGCCAACCCATACCGGGAGTGTCGGCAGTCAGGACGATAGCCTTCGCGCCCGCCGTCTCCGCTCGGCGGACAAACGACTCGGCAAGTTCGTCGTCGGCAGGCCAGTACAGCTGGTACCACCAGTTCTCGCCGGAGGCCGCCGCTACGTCTTCGATGGTCGAGGATGCCGCCGTCGAGAGAATCGATCCGATCCCCAACTCGGCGGTGACCGAACCGACCGCAACCTCGGCGTCGTCGTGGACCAAGCCGAGCACGCCCACCGGAGCCGTCAGGATCGGTGCAGCCAACCTCGTCCCCAACACCTCGACGCTCAGGTCGCGTGCGTCGGGCGCCGCAGTCCCCCGCAACATCCGCGGCACGATCGCATGCTTGTCGAACGCCCGCAGATTCGACACCGCGGTCCGTTCGGTCGACGCGCTACCGGCGATGTACCCGAAGGCCTCCGGTGAGAGTTGCTCGCGCGCGGCATCTTCCAAGCCTGCCGCAGTCATCGGCAAAGCCGGCTTCGCGCCGCTCAGTCCCGTCAGATAGATCTCGTTCTGCATGTTCCCGAAGTAAGTCACGTCCGCGACGGTAGCGGCAAAACACCCGTCAGCGGGGAGATTCGCTAGCGTCGTATCCATGTACGCCATAACGATCGATCAGCCCGGCGGTCCCGAGGTCATGAAATGGGCGCAGCAGCCCGATCCCGAACTGCCTCGCGGGCACGTACTCGTCGAGGTCGCCGCGACCGCGGTCAACCGCGCCGACCTGCTCCAACGCCAAGGCTTCTACCCGCCGCCGCCCGGCGCGAGTGACATCCTCGGCCTCGAATGCTCGGGCGTAATCGTCGAACTCGGCGAAGACGTCACGGGTTGGTCCGTCGGCGACGAAGTCTGCGCATTGCTGGCCGGCGGCGGCTACGCCGAGAAGGTCGCGGTGCCTGCAACACAACTTCTCCCGGTTCCCGCGGGCGTCGATCTCCGGGTCGCCGCGTCCCTGCCGGAAGTTGCGTGCACGGTGTGGTCCAACGTCGTGATGCGCGGAGGTCTCCGACGCGGACATGTTCTCCTCGTCCATGGCGGTGGCGGCGGAATCGGCACCCACGCCATCCAGGTCGGCAAAGCCCTCGGCGCCCGCGTCGCAGTTACCGCGGGTTCGGAGGAAAAATTGAACCGCTGCCGCGAATTGGGCGCGGACATTCTGATCAACTACCGCGACAGCGACTTCGTAGCATCACTCGCCGAAGCCACCGACAACCACGGCGCCGACGTGGTTCTAGACAACATGGGAGCGTCGTATCTCGGACGCAACGTCGACGCACTCGCCATGGACGGCCACGTCGTGATCATCGGAATGCAGGGTGGCCGCAAGGGCGAGGTCGACATCGCCAAGCTGATGGGCAAGCGCGGAAACATCACGTCGACGGGCCTGCGCGGGCGTCCGCTCACCGGCCCCGGCGGTAAAGCGGACATCGTCGCCGACGTCCGCGCGAAGCTGTGGCCGCTGATCGCAGACGGATCGGTTCAACCGATCGTGTCGACCGAACTTCCGATCACCGAGGCGCCATTAGCCCATCAATTGCTGGATTCGCCGGAAACCGTAGGCAAGGTCATCCTCACCGTGAAGTGAGCCGAGCGGGGTCGATCAGCCCAGGGCGCCGAGTTCGGCGACCAGCTGATTGATCTCGTACCGCGTCGTGTACGGCGCAAGGCCGACGGTGACCGCGCCACCTTCGTCGTTGACTCCGAGTGCGTCGAGCAGCCTGGAACCGCCGTGCGTACCGCTGACCGTCGCGATGCGCTTGTCGGCCAGATGCGCGGCGACCTTGTCTGCAGCCATGCCCTCGAGCGTGAAGCTGAGCGTCGGCACCCGCGTGGGTGCGCCGCCGATCACCATCACGTTGGGTAGGGCTGCGAGCGAACGCATGAGGTGATCGAACAGACCGTCCTGGTAGTCCTGCAGCGAGCTGATCGAGGTTTCCAGTCGCTCGCGCCGAGTTCCGGTTGCCGATTCGTCCAACCCGGCCAGGAAATCGATCGACGACGTGAGCCCGGACAGCAGCGCGAACTGATGACCGCCCACCTCGAGCCGCTCGGCGCCACGGGCATACGGATTGAGAGACACGGCAGGAATTCGGTCGAGCAATCCGGGATCTCGGAAAACGAGCGCACCGACCTGTGGACCACCCCACGACGGCGCACTGACGGCGACGATGTCCGCTCCGAGATCAGCCATGTCCACATGCGCATATGGCGCTGCACCGACGGCGTCGACCACCATCAGTCCGCCGAATTCGTGCAGACGATCAGCTGCGGCGCGGACGTTCGGAGCCGAACCGACGACCGGTGATGCGGCCGTCAAGGCCACCAAGCGAGTCGTCGAGGTGATGAGATCGTTGAACTGCCAACTCGGGAGTTCGCACGTTTCGATTTCGACCTCGGCCCATCGCACCTGAGCGCCGTAGCGACTGGCCACGCGAAGCCAGGGCGCGACGTTCGCCTCTTCGTCGAGGCGAGAGAGTACGAGACCGGTTCCGAGGCCCAACCGCGAACTGAGCGACTCGGCGAGCCATGCCAACAACACCGCTCGGTCTGATCCGAGAACGACTCCCGCAGGATCTCCGCCGACCAGATCGGCGACCGCGGTGCGCGCACTCTCGAGGATGGCAGCACTACGACGGTTCGAGACGTGGCGACCGGAGGAAGAAGATGCAGAGGCACGGAACGCGGTGGAGACCGTCCGCGAGACGGCGTCCGGGATCTGCATTCCGGCCTGCGGATCGAGGTGGATCCAGCCGTCACCGAGTGAGGGAATCAACCCCCGTACGCGGGCAACGTCGTAAGCCATGCTCGACACTCTAGGTGCAGACGCCCGCTTAGTCGAAGGCAGTCACCCAATTACCCGTCAGTACAGTTATTCGATAGCTAACTTTTTGGGGGTTAAGCGGCGTTTGTCGCCCACACACGACAAGATGGAAGCATGACGAACCCCGACAAAGAGCAGGTACTCGTTATCGGACCCGACGGTCGACCCGTCGCGATGCCGGCGGCCGAGGCAGAGGCCGCCGCCTCCGACACGGCCGAAGGCGCGGAAACAGAAGCCGAGTCCGTCGCCGAGATGGTCGAGCAGCCGGCGAAGGTCATGCGAATCGGCACGATGATCAAACAACTCTTGGAGGAAGTGCGCGCCGCGCCGCTCGACGACGCCAGCCGTAAGCGCCTCAAGGACATCCACACGTCGTCCATCCGAGAACTGGAACAGGGCCTCGCACCCGAACTCCGTGAGGAACTCGAGCGACTGAGCCTCCCGTTCACCGACGACTCCATTCCCTCGGACGCCGAACTGCGCATCGCACAGGCCCAACTCGTCGGCTGGCTCGAAGGACTGTTCCACGGAATTCAGACCGCGCTGTTCGCCCAGCAGATGGCAGCGCGCGCTCAGCTCGAACAAATGCGGCAGGGCGCACTGCCTCCCGGCATGAGCATCGGGGCTCCGCATTCACCTGCACATCCGGACCAACAGAGCCCGGGAACCGGCCAGTATCTGTAACCCGGACCACCACTAGGCCCGAGGGAAATCCGGCGCCGACGCCAGGCCGGTAGGCTCGACCTCCGTGTCAGCATCCGCAATCGAATCCGAGACGCCGGACGCACCTGCGCCCGTGTCCGACTCCCAGACGTTCCGTCGTGCATTCAAAGACCTTCGCGACGGTCTGAATCAGCGTGAGTTGTGGCTCAGCCTCGGCTGGCAGGACATCAAGCAGCGCTACCGCCGGTCGGTGATCGGACCGTTCTGGATCACGATCGCCACCGGCGTGCAGGCCACCGCCATCGGCATTCTGTACGCGGCCCTGCTGGACATGCCACTCCAGGAGTTCCTGCCGTACGTGACGGTGGGCCTGATCGTCTGGAACCTCATCAATGCCTCGATCATCGAGGGCTCCGAAGTCTTCGTCGCCAACGAAGGCCTGATCAAACAGCTGCCGTCGGCCTTGAGCGTGCACATCTATCGACTGGTGTGGCGGCAGATGTTGTTCTTCGCGCACAACCTCCTGATCTACGTGATCATGGTGGTGGCGTTCGGGGTCTGGCGGAACCTGAGTTGGGCGTCGTTGGCTGCGATCCCGGCGTTGGGACTGATCGTGCTCAACGCACTGTGGGTCTCGATCGTGTTCGGCATCTTCGCCACTCGATACCGTGACATCGCACCGATTCTGTCTTCGCTGACGCTGCTCCTTTTTGTGCTGACACCGATCATGTGGACCACGCAAAGCCTCGAGGCTCAGGGCGGCGCGGTCCGAGATCGCGCAAAGATCGCCGAACTGAATCCGCTGTTCCACTACCTGGACATCGTCCGCGCGCCGATGATCGGGCAGCCCCAAGAGCTGTACCACTGGTACATCGTCATCACGATCACGGTGGCCGGCTGGGCCGTCGCCTTGCTGGCGCTTCGCAAATACCGGGCCCGCGTGCCCTACTGGGTTTAGGGACATCGCAATGACCGAACATGTGAACATCTCAACGCACGATGCCTGCGTCGATTTCCCGATCTTCGACGCGAAGTCCCGATCGATGAAAAAGGCTTTCCTCGGCAAAGCGGGCGGCGCCATCGGCCGCAACAGTTCCGACGTCGTGGTCGTGGAAGCCCTGAAAGACATCACGATGACGCTCAAGGAGGGCGATCGTGTCGGTCTGGTCGGCCACAACGGCGCCGGGAAATCCACGCTGCTGCGCCTGCTCTCCGGAATCTACGAACCGACGCGCGGCTCAGCCACTATTCGTGGACGCGTCGCACCCGTCTTCGACCTCGGTGTCGGCATGGACCCGGAGATCTCCGGCTACGAGAACATCATCATCCGTGGCCTGTTCCTCGGTCAGACCCGCAAGCAGATGCTCGCGAAGATGGACGAGATCGCTGACTTCACCGAACTTGGTGATTACCTCGACATGCCGTTGCGCACGTACTCCACCGGCATGCGCGTTCGCATCGCCATGGGCGTCGTCACCAGTATCGATCCTGAGATCCTGCTACTCGACGAAGGCATCGGGGCTGTCGACGCCGAGTTCATGAAGAAGGCCAGAGTTCGGCTGCAAAAACTTGTCGAGCGGTCGGGCATCTTGGTGTTCGCCAGCCACTCCAACGAATTCCTCGCCCAGCTGTGCAACAGCGCGATGTGGATCGACCACGGCCAGATCCGGATGCAAGGCGACATCGAAGACGTCGTGCGCGCCTACGAAGGTGACGACGCCGCCGAACACGTGCGCCACGTCATCAAGGAAATGGAACGGGAGAACACACCGTGAGCGCACCCGAGAAAATCATCGGGGTCGTCGTCACGCACAAGCGTCGTGAACTGCTGGCCGAATCCTTGAAGGTCCTCAGCACCCAGTCGCGCCCGCTCGATCATCTGGTTGTCGTCGACAATGCCGACGAATCCGATGTGAAAGAGCTCGTCGACAACGCTCCACTGCCGACCAGTTACATCGGTTCTCAGCACAACCTCGGCGGTGCCGGAGGATTTGCTCTGGGCATTCTCTACGCACTTTCGCTCGGTGCCGACCGCGTCTGGCTCGCCGACGACGACGGGCGCCCGGAGGGCCCCGAAGTCCTGGAAACACTGCTCGACTGTGCAATTCGGAACGACCTGGCCGAGGTCTCCCCCGTCGTCTGCGACATTGACAACCCCGACCGCCTCGCTTTCCCACTTCGCCGCGGTACGTCGTGGCGCCGGTTGCGTTCCGAACTCGGCGACGAGGATCTCCTGCCCAGTATCGCGTCCCTCTTCAACGGCGCACTGTTCACCGCCGACGCGATCGATGCCGTCGGAGTTCCGGATCTACGCCTGTTCGTCCGCGGCGACGAGGTCGAAGTACACCGTCGCCTCGTGCGCTCCGGCCTGAAGTTCGGTACCTGCCTGCAAACTGCCTACGTCCACCCCAACGGCGCGGACGAGTTCAAGCCGATCCTCGGCGGACGCATGCACACGCAGTACCCCGACAACGACACGAAGCGCTACTTCACGTACCGCAACCGTGGATACATCCTCGCCCAACCGGGAATGCGGAAACTGCTTCCGCAGGAATGGGTTCGGTTCGGCTGGTACTTCCTGATCACACGCCGCGATCCGGCCGGACTGCGCGAGTGGATGCGATTGCGCAAGCTCGGCCGGGAAGAGAAGTTCGAACGTCCGAGTTAAGTCGGCCGCCCCGAGTTAATTCAGTTGCACAGTCGCGTCTGCGGCTGAGACGATTCTGATCCGACGCATGGTGCGTCCTGAGATTTTCGAGGAGTGAGTATCGATGACTGTCGTGTTCCGCAGTTTCAGCACCGTCAACATTCACACTTCTTCGTACTCGAGGACACACTCACCATGTCGGAAAACAGCACGCCCCTGACCGAATACGGTTGGAACGCAACACTCTCGAACACATTCACTGCCCTGGCCCCACCGGACTCCGCACCCGGGCGCGTTCTTCGCGTCGACCGCGGACGGTGTGACGTGGCCGTCGCCGAAGGCACAGTTCGCGCACTCAGCGGCAGCGATCCGCTCTGTACGGGTGACTGGGTCGCCGTGGCCGAGCTACGGGACTCACGCGAACCCGAAATGCACACGGTCACTTCGATACTCCCCCGATCAAGCAGCATCGTTCGATCCTCGGCATCGGGAAAATCGGAAGGCCAGATTCTGGCGGCCAATGTCGACACCGTCGTCATCGCCACGGCTTCGGACGGCGACGTCGATCTCGGGCGCATCGAGCGACTACTCGCGCTAGCCTGGGAGAGCGGCGCAGTGCCTGTCGTCGCACTCACCAAATCGGATGCAGCTCACTATATCTCGGACACTCTAGCTGAGGTCTGCGCCATTGCGCCCGGCGCAACAGTGCTGGCCGTCAGTGCCGAGACCAACGAAGGAATGGATGTACTCGATGCAGTTCTGGACGGCACCGTGGCGATACTCGGTCCATCCGGCGCCGGTAAGTCGACGCTCGCGAACGCCCTCCTCGCCGGGACAGCGTTCCTCACAGAAACCACCGGCAACAACCGACTCGAGACCGGTCGCGTTCGGGCCGGCGACGGAAAGGGACGCCACACCACCGTCACCAGAGAGTTGATCGCCTTCGCCGGCGGCCGGACGCTGATCGACACACCCGGCCTGCGAGGGGTTGGCATGTGGAACGCGGAGGAGGGGATCGACAAGGCGTTCCCCGAGATCGAGGAGCTGATTGCAGAATGCCGATTCTCCGATTGCGCACACAACTCCGAGCCGGGATGCGCAGTGCTGGGCGCACTCGGGCGTGGCGATATAGATGAGCGAAGACTCACGAGCTACCGGAAACTACAGCGAGAGAACGCGTGGAATGCTGCGCGAAGCGATGCACGTCTGCAGGCAGAGAGGACGCGGGAGATCAAGGTGATCTCCCGACAACTCAAGAGTCACTACCGCGGGCGCGAACGGTAGCGAACGAATCCTGGCAGCATGGGGGGTGATCCCGACGAGAGGTTGCCATGTTCGAGCGGTTCCGTTCAAGCGCCAGGACCAAGCTTCAGCGTGCGGTATCCGAGGTGGTCGAGGACGCCGACCGGCGCAACGCAGATCGCACGCAGCAGATCCTCGATGCGCTGACGCTCTCACGTGACGAACTGGCCGGAGCCCGCGCTGACATCGCGGGCCTCCGGTCCAGGATCGACGAGCTGGAATTTCGTCAGCGACGGGATCTGGCCTACGCCGTGGACCTGGAAGCGACGGCGTCGACCGCCGAATTCATCCTCGAACACCTTCGCGTCGCCGAGACATTCGGCCACCCACACGACACGCTGCGCCATGCACTGAGCTTGATCGAAATACCCGGCATGGCACTCGAATTCGGCGTTGCCAGCGGAACCACACTCAGGATCGTCGCGGAGGCTTTCACCGAACGCGAGGGGACCGTCGCGGGTTTCGACGTGTTCTCCGGTCTTCCGGAAACGTGGCGGACCGGGTTCCCGGTCGGCGAGTTCGCTCAGGAATCCATCCCCGAAGTCCCAGGGGCGCAACTTGTTCCGGGCCTCTTCGAGGACACCTTGCCCTCGTTCTTGAACGACGAATCCGGCCCCGTTGCGTTCCTGCACCTCGACGCCGACCTCTACTCGTCCACCAAGACGGTGCTCGATCTCCTCGGCGACCGACTGGTCCCCGGGTCGATCGTCGTCTTCGACGAGTTCTTCAACTATCCCGGGTGGCAGGAGCACGAGTACCGGGCGTGGACGGAGTTCGTCACACGCACCGGCATCTCGTTCGAATACCTCGGGTACACCGTCGACAACGAGCAGGTCATCGCCAAGATAGTGCGCTAACGCTCACTTCTCGTACAGACGCGCCCAGTTCTCTCGACTCGTCAGTTCCGGCATCGCAGCACGGTACTTCGCCGACACGGCAGGGGCTTCCTTCTGGAACCGACGCAGTAGCTTGACCGTTCGAATCAAGAGAGCGCGCCCCGTGTCTTTGTCTCGCTGCCGGATACGTACCCCCGATTGCGAAGCATCGGTGACGACAACATGGTCGAACCGCGAGATGTGCCACCAATGTGCGTCTTCGCGCGGGATATTGATCAGTCCGCCGCGGGTGCGCCCCAACCACTGGTCCACCGCACGCTTGGCCAGGATTACTCGCATCAGGCTCGGTTCGCCGCCGGCGCGCTCGGTGTGGAGTTCGTTCGAGGGAACCGGAGCCGTGGCAGCGTCGTGTTTGATCGTCTCCGCATATTGCGCTCGGCCGGCGCGGATACTTGCCATCGCCTCGATGCCGCCGTCCCGCAACGCCTCCGGACCGTCGAGGTAGTCCTCGATGCCCTTCAGCGTCGTGAATGCCAGGCCGTATTGCATTCCGACGAGGAATTCGGAGATCTGGCGGAAGAACTGACGTGAGAGTCCCTTGGTGTCAAGGTCGCTGTGCAATGACCCGACGACGAGCGAGTTGCGCGTACTGAAGTAGCGTGCCCAGTCGTCGAAGTCCTTCCAGTAGAAGTCGGCATGCCACACGGCAGCGTTGGGCAACGTGACGGTGACGAATCCCGCTTTCCGAGCTCGGATTCCGTACTCCACGTCATCCCACTGGAAGAAGATCGGAACGGGCAATCCGATGGCTTCGACAACTTCGGCGGGGATCAGGCACGTCCACCAGGCGTTGTATCCCGCGTCGACTCGACGCTCTTGGCGCTTCTTGAGCATGCTCGTGTTGATGAGAGCCTTGGGAACTCGCTGCCCGTGATGGAGAGTCTTCAGATCTACGTCTTCGGCACCGACATTGAGAAAATCGGGATTGAGCAGATACATCATCTGCGCGCCCACCAAGGTCGGTTCCACCGTCATGTTGGCAAAAGCGTTGAGGCGCAACACTGTTTCCGGCTCACACAGAATGTCGTCGTCCATCAGAATGACGTCGGCGAGATCTGCCCCGTCGGATGTGGCTTCGAACAATCCACGCGAAAAACCGCCAGCTCCACCGAGATTCGGCTGCTGCAGGTACTTCAGCTTGTCGCCCAGCTTGTCTGCCGCCTCGACGAAGCGCGCCCGATCTTTCACCAGGTCGTTACCCTGATCGACGACATATACCGAGCTGACGAGGTCACGCACCGTGGCGTCGGAAGCCAGTGCAGCAACGGTCTCGGCACAATCGTCGGCCCGATTGAAGGTGCAGATCGCCACCGAGACCGGGCGAACCGTCTCGGGAGCTGCCACGGTCCATTCCAAGTGGTCGATCGCCATCGGAGCGTCGAGTGAATCCACTTCGAGCCACAGGGCGCCGCCGTCGACGAACTTGTCCAACGGTGAGGTCAACGTGACCTCCGAAGACCCCGATCCGTCGCGGGTTTCGAGAATGCGGCGATGGCCGGCGATATCCGAAGCAACCATCCGGACGCGGAACCGGCCCTCACTCTCGATCCGCAGCGATGCCGCGACCTCGGTGACAGTCGTCCACCGCTGCCAGTAGCTGGCCGCGAAACGCCCGAAATAGGTGTTGGTGCTGATCCGTGCACCCTTGTCCAGGGCAACTCGGTGCCGGGTCCGCTCACCGGAGCCCTTCCGGAACTCGACGTACAGGTCGTCGTTGACTATCGGCGACATCCCGACGAACACGCCGCGCTGGACCACCAAACGGTGAGCCTTGACCTGCCCGTTCTCCGGCACCCCCACCTTTACCTGCTCGGGCATATGACTCCTACCGTGACTCTTGAAAAGCTGTACCTGTCACTCGCAGGGTATCCGAGGTGGAATTACCCCCGAAACTCGAAAACACGGCCTCGGCTACTGTCTCTGGTGCATCCACCCGTGCGACCTGGAGATCCCTTGACACTCGAACTACCCGCTCCCACCCGTCGGGAACGCTGGAGCTGGGGCGCTGTGGTCCCAGCAGTCGTGTGCCTCGCATTCTTCGCGATCGTCACGGTGGACCCTCGCTACTTCTACGTCGACGACACCGAATCCGGTGCTGTCGGCAACTGGGTTCAGCTGGGCCATCTGATGAGAGAGGGTCAATTCCCGTCTCTGGTCCTGGATCAGTGGATGGCGGGAAACTATCCGGTCGAAGGCCAGGGCGGGCTGTGGAACCCGGTACAGATCTTCATCAACTACATCGCACCGTCGGTCGACGATCTCGCTCTGCTCGCCACGCTGGTCAAGTTGGCATTCGCGATCATCCTCGGGTGGGGCGTCTATCGAGTCTGCCTCGAATACGGAGCTCGCCCCTACTGGGCGGCCGTCGCCGGAAGCGCAGTTCCCTTTGCCGGTTTCACTCTGTATTTCGAGTACCCGTCGTGGGTTACGTCGGTGATCGGAATGGCATGGGTGGTGCAGGCGTGGGCCAGCGGAATTCGCTATGCCCGCGGCCGGTCGGGGCCGATACCTGTGTTCGTCTTCCTCTACCTCGCGATCAGCGTCGGCTACGTCCATGCGGCATTGATGGCCGGAGTGACCGTCGGGGCACTGATGGTGGGCGAATACATCCGCAGTCCGCAATGGCGGACAACGGTGAAGCTCGGACTTGTCGGCATCGCGGCCGCCGCCTGCGGAGCCATCACATTTCTGCCCGGACTGCTCTCCTCTGCCGTCACCTGGCGCACCGGCGAAGAAGGCACGTTCAACGACAACTTCCTGACCGCACCGTGGTCCGAAACACTCACAGCGAGCATTCCGTCGTCGGTTTCGAGCATCGAGTCCTGGACAGGTGAGACCACCTACGCACCGATCACGTACATCGCATGGTTCGCGATACCGGCACTGGCTTTCATCGGCTGGCGGAAAGCACAAGGGTCGCTGCGAGAGTTGGTAACCCCGCTACTGCTGCTGGCTTTCATTCTGCTGTTCACCGCTGGTCCCAGCGACATCGGCCAGATTCGGTGGCCGGCACGGCTACTTCCTTTCGTCGCGGTGTTCTCCCTGGTGTTACTCGGGGTGCTGCTGAGCCGATTCGGGACTTTGGACAAGCTGCGATCACGCGTCACCGCTGCAGCGTTGATCGTGTTCGTCTTGATGATTCGCGCCAGTTCCTCGGGTCCGCAGTACTTCATCCGACATCTCACCTGGGCTGTCGTGATCATCGCTGTCGGAGCACTCGCCATCTATCTCGGTCGTAGATACGGCGCCCCGGCGATCGCGGGTCTACTGATTCTCACCATCGCTCCGGTGACTCTGTATCAAGTGATCGCGTACCCGCAGGCACTGAACAAGTGGTACCTGCCGACCAGCCAATCCGAAGCCAAGGCGAACTTTCCGGATTTCCCGGGCACGACCCTTCAGCTCGGTAATCGCGCGCTGATCCGAATCGATGCCGAAACGACAGAACTTCCGTGGACTTCGCAGGTGTACGGAAACTACGCGAAGGTCCTCGATCTCGACTACGTGAACGCGTACACCCCTGTCGGCCACGCCGACTTCGCATCACTGTTGTGCATGGGATTCGACGGTTCGACCTGCGACGACGCTCATCGAAATGTGTTCAGGCCGGACGAATACACCGGCAGAACCAGCGCAGACCTGATGCTGCTCGACCGCGTCGTCCTTCAGCGCAAGCAGTACCCGGGCGCCGACAACGAGCCCGCCCCGCCCGGATGGCACTGGGCAGACGTGCCCGAGGTTGCCCAAGAACAGATCTACATCCTCGAACGCGACGCCGGCCCGATCTCCGGTCAACCGGGCCGAGTTTCCGCAACGGTCAATGCCGACGCACGGTCCGAGTACATGAGCGTCAAGAACGAGCGTGTACGAGTCAGCTCACCGGGCGGTGGCAGCGTCGTCTTCGCACGGTTGGCATGGCCGGGCTACACCGCGACCCTCGACGGCGAACCAATCCCCACCAAAGGTCTCGGCGGAACGTACCTCTACGTCGATCTGCCGCCTGGCACCGACAACGCCGAACTGGTGATCAACTTCCGGTCTCCGGGACAGCGGATCGGCTACGTCGGAATGGGCTTCGGGCTCGTTCTCCTCGCAGGCCTCTCCGTGATCTACTACCGCGACAGGCGTCAGAGCCTGGACGGAACCTCCGCGATCACCACGGATTCGTTGTAGATGAACGGCTTTCCCATCCACCGCGGAAAGGGGAACGACAGCGAGCGCCTGACAACAAGACCGTTGTCCGCACATATCTTTTCGAGGTCGACGCCGTCGAGAAAGACGGTATGCGTGGGATCGCTGGCGAAGCCACGCTCCTGAGGGCAGATCAGCATGACCGTCGCGCCCGGTTCCAGGAAAGGAAGGTACTCGGCGACGATGCCGGAAGCTTCGCCCGCCGGAAGGTGCTCGAGGAGATGCGCCATCAGCATTCCGTCGAAGGTTCGCGGATCGCTTTCGGCATGAAATTCCGCCGACGAGTACGCCTCGAAACCGAGCGATCGGCAGAACTCCACCGAATGTTCGTTGTGGTCCACTCCGACGCTGCCAGGGGGAAGATTACGCAGATTCCGGCCGATTCCGCAGCCGACATCGAGGACTCTCCGGCCACCGAGGAATCGTCTGATATTCCACTGATAGGGCGCTTGGACGTTCAGGACGCGCTTCCATCTGGCGCCTTGTAGCTCCCGCAATCTCGCGGTGTACTCGGTGTCGGTGGTGTCACCGACGTCAGCCATGTCGGCTCTTCCAGGAACGCCGGTGTTCTCGCGATTGTTCTTGCGTCGATCGTTGGTGTGATCTTCGAACTCGGCCACCGGGACTCACTTTCGTCGAGTGATCCGGATCATAACTACACGGTTCGCCGACACGTACGCCCCCACGCCGAGAAGCCGACCCCCGGCGACGTATACACTCCCCGCCTGTGAAGACCGATGGCACACCCGAGTCGGTGCAACCGCACCGAATTTCCGTCGTCGTGCCGGTTTACCAGGGCGAACGCACTCTCAATGCCCTCATCGACGAGATACTCCCCCTGACGAAAACGCAGACCACTCCCGGCGGGCGACCGCTGGTCGTCGAAGAAGTCCTTCTCGTCTTCGACCACGGTCCGGACGGATCAGCTGCCGTCATCCGTGAACTGGCGAGACAGCACGACTTCATCCGACCCATCTGGCTCTCACGCAACTTCGGCCAACACCCGGCAACACTGGCGGGAATGGCATCGAGTGGGGGCGAATGGGTCGTCACCATGGACGAGGACGGCCAGCACAACCCGGCGGACATCGGTGGACTCCTCGACACTGCACTGGACCAACAAGCCACCCTCGTCTACGCGCAACCAGTGAACGCGGCACCCCACGGAGCGCTACGGAACGCGGCGTCGAAGTCGTCGAAATGGCTGACCACCAAGATTCTCTCGTCCGAGAACTCCGTGAAGTATCAAAGCTTCCGCCTCGTCCTCGGCGAGGTCGGACGGTCTGTCGCCGCATACGCCGGATCCGAGGCATACCTCGACGTGGCGCTCGGCTGGATCGCCGGCGAGGTCACCACCAGTCCGGTTCAACTGCGTGAGGAACGCGGACGCGCATCTGGATACCACCTCAGAAGCCTGCTGTCGCATTTCTGGCGAATGGTGCTCTCCAGCGGCACCAAAGGCCTCCGAATGGTCAGCCTGATCGGTTTCCTGTTTGCCGTCGGTGGCCTCGTCATCGTCCTCTACGTGTTGGCGTCGTACGTGTTCTTCGACGCCGGCGTCGAGGTACGTGGATGGGCGTCGACGATGATCGTGATGCTGTTCGGTTTCGGGGCAGTGCTCTTCTCGTTGGGTGTGATCGCCGAGTACATCGGTGTCGCGGTCAAGACAGCAATGGGAAAGCCGCCGTATCTCATCGTCAGCGACCCCGCGGCAGGCCCATTGGGGCGCCGGAACGCCACCGAGCCACCCGCGTAGCAATGGATGTCCCCACGTGGGTAGTCGGCAGCGGCGGCCTCCTCGGCAGCTCTGTGGCCCGCGAACTCGATCGCCGTGGGACCGATATTCGCACCAGCCGCGTCCCCTGGGGCGAACCCGCTCTGGCCAGGGAAATCCTGTTCGCCGATGCCAGAAAACTAGTTACGGACGCAGCCGGTGGCCCGTGGCGAATGGCGTGGTGCGCCGGCGCAGGTGTGAACGGTACGAGCAGTGACGAGTTCGCTCGCGAGAACCAACTCATGAAGGACGTCCTGGACGAATTGAGGACCGCAGGTGCCGGCATCGGGACCGTCTTCCACGCATCTTCCGCCGGCGGCGTCTACGCCGGAGCTCCTGGCGCACCGCACACCGAAACAAGCGCGACCAGACCACTGGCCGACTACGGGCGAGCAAAGCTCGATGCCGAATCGATTGTTCACGAATTCGGCTCCAGAAGCGGAAACCGTACTGTCATAGGAAGATTCGCGAATCTGTATGGTCCGGGTCAGAATCTCGCGAAACCCCAAGGCCTGATTTCGCATCTGTGCCGGGGCTATCTATTGTCGATGCCCATTTCGATCTATGTCCCCATGGACACGCTTCGGGACTACATCTACGTCTCCGATGCCGCCGAAATGGTGGTCGACAGCTTCACTCGAGCGGAAATATCGCCGGAATCAACGACCACCAAGATCTACGCGTCCGGACGCAGCGTCACCATCGGAGCGATCCTCGGCGCCTGCCACACGGTATTCAGAAAACGCCCGAACGTGGTGCTCGCCAGTTCTCCACTCGCCTCGGCGCAAGCCCGCGACCTAAGGCTGCGATCGACCGTCTGGACTGATCTGGACCAGCGCACACATCGCCCGTTGCCTGCCGGAATAGCGTCGACCCTCGACTCCATCCGTCGTAATCTGGCAGCACGCTAGGAGGTGGTCTTCTCCCCCGCGGCCACGTATGCCTGCTCGGTTGCGTCCTTCTGCGGACGCCACCACGCTTCGTTGTCGCGGTACCAGTCGATTGTTGCTTCGAGACCACTGCGGAAGTCCTCGTAGCGAGGTGACCAGCCCAGTTCTTCCCGGAGCAGACTCGAATCGATCGCGTACCTCACGTCGTGACCCGGGCGATCGGTGACAAAATCGAACTCGTCGGCGCCGCGACCCAATATCTGCAGAATCGACTCCATGACGGTTCGGTTGTTCACCTCACCGTCGGCGCCGATCAAGTAGGTCTGACCGATCCGGCCACCGTCGATGATCGCCCAGACCGCGCTGTTGTGGTCGTCGACATGAATCCAGTCACGGACGTTCAAACCGTCGCCGTACAACTTGGGACGCAATCCGGCGAGAACATTAGTGATCTGACGCGGGATGAACTTCTCGACATGTTGATACGGGCCGTAATTGTTCGAGCAGTTCGACAGGGTCGCCCGGACGCCGAAGGAACGCGTCCACGCGCGCACCAACATGTCGCTCGATGCCTTGGTCGACGAGTAGGGGCTCGACGGGTTGTACGCCGTGGACTCCGTGAAACGGTCCGGATCGCCCAGTTCGAGATCTCCGTACACTTCGTCGGTGGAAATGTGGTGATACCTGACATCGTGCTTGCGCACAGCCTGCAGCAGCGTGAACGTTCCCACGATGTTGGTCTGCACGAACGGCCACGGATCAGCGAGCGAATTGTCGTTGTGCGACTCGGCGGCAAAATGAACGACGACGTCCGCAGCGCCCACCAGTTCATCGACGAGAGATGCGTCGGTGATGTCGCCGTGAACAAACGTGATGCGTTCGGCTATCGAATCGAGCGAAGACTTGTTGCCTGCATAGGTCAGCGCGTCGAGCACCGTGACCTCGGCGTCAGGACGCTCCGCAACCGTCTGATGGACGAAATTGGCGCCGATGAAGCCTGCCCCGCCAGTCACGAGAACTCTCACGTTTGCGCCTCCACGATCACCGAATCGAACCGATCAACCTATCGGCCACGCACGATACCGTGCGCCCGAGATTTGTTTCTCCAGCGAACACTGGAACACTTCGAGGCATGCGCGGAATCATTCTGGCGGGCGGCACGGGGTCGAGGTTGCACCCCATCACGCTCGGCGTGAGCAAACAGCTGGTCCCCGTCTACGACAAACCGATGATCTACTACCCGCTCAGCACCCTGATGCTGGCCGGGATCCGCGACATCTTGATCATCACCACAGAAGACGACGCACCGCAGTTCCAGCGGTTACTCGGCGACGGCTCGCAGTTCGGCGTCGACCTGACCTACCAGATCCAGCACGAGCCGAACGGTCTCGCGCAAGCATTTGTACTCGGCGCCGGCCATATCGGCTCGGAATCCGCGGCGCTGGTCCTCGGTGACAACATCTTCTACGGCCCGGGTCTGGGCAGTAAGCTCACGCGCTTCGAGAACATCGACGGCGGCGCCGTCTTCGCGTATTGGGTTTCCGACCCCACGGCCTACGGAGTCATCGAGTTCGACCGCGAGGGCAAAGCAGTCTCGCTGGAGGAGAAGCCGACAAACCCGCGCTCGAATTACTCGGTGCCCGGATTGTATTTTTACGACAACGACGTCGTCGCCATCGCCAAAGACCTCGAACCATCGGCACGCGGCGAATACGAGATCACCGACGTCAACCGTGCATATCTCGAAGCTGGTCGCCTCCAGGTCGAAGTACTTCCTCGCGGCACCGCGTGGCTCGACACCGGAACTTTCGATTCGCTTCTCGACGCGTCGAACTACGTTCGCACGATCGAGGAGCGTCAGGGACTCAAAATCGGCGCGCCCGAAGAAGTTGCCTGGCGGCACGGATTCATCACCGACGACGAGCTACGCATTCGGGCTGAAAAGCTCCTGAAATCCGGATACGGAAAATACCTTCTCGAACTTCTCGACCGCGGCAAGGACTGGTGACATGGCAGATACTCACGTGATGAGCCAGTATCGCGAATTGAAGGTTCCCGGCGCCTGGGAATTCACGCCCAAGCAGTTCGGCGACGACCGCGGAGTCTTCCTCGAATGGTTCCGCGAACCCGGATTCTCCGAAATCACCGGCCGCACGCTCGACCTTCAGCAGGCCAATTGCTCGGTCTCCGCTGCCGGTGTCCTACGCGGCATCCATTTTGCCGACGTCCCTCCTGGCCAGGCCAAATACGTCACGTGTGTCAAAGGCGCGATCCTCGACATCGCCGTCGACCTACGCGTCGGATCGCCGACCTTCGGCCAGTGGGATTCGGTCCTTCTCGACGATGTCGACCGCAGAGCGATCTTTCTGTCCGAGGGGCTGGGCCACGCCTTCATTTCCCTCGAGGACAACTCGACGGTGGTCTACCTGTGCTCGACGGGATACGCCCCCGAGCGCGAGCACGAGGTTCATCCCCTCGATCCCGACATCGCGATCGACTGGCCCACCGTGGGTCGTGGCGGTGAGCCCTTGAACATCACGCTGTCGGCAAAGGACACAGCAGCACCGTCGCTTCAAGATGCCGTGTCAGCCGGGCTGCTGCCCACGTTCGGCGAAGGCTGATGGCTTCACCGGATTCGACTGCAACACCCCCCGCCGGAATGGACGGCAGGCCGGGTCCGTTGATGCGCGTCGTCAAGAATCAGGCCCTTGCGTTTCTGCTCGTCGGCGGAGTCAACACAGTTCTCGGAACTGCCTGGTTCATTGCCTGGCAGATCGCGCTCGGCGATCAGTTCGGCTACCACTTCGCGATCGTTGCCGGATACGTCTGCAACCTGCTGTGTGCTTTTGCGATGTACCGCTACCTGGTCTTCGAAGTTCGCGGTCACTTCCTGCGCGACTTCTGGCGATTCGTCGTCGTCAACTTCGGCGCCTTCGTGATCAACCTCGCGCTGATGACCGTCGCCGTCTCGGTCTTGCACTTTCCGCCCATCCCGTCACAACTCGTCATCACAGCAGTAACCGCAACGGCAAGTTTCTTCGGTTACCGCGATTTCTCGTTCAGTCGAAACAAGAGAACAGGCACCTCATGACTCCGCGTGTTTCCGTCGTCGTCCCGGCCTACAACAATGCCGACTACATTGCCGAGACGATCGACTCGATCCTGAATCAGACCTATCAGGACTTCGAATTGATCATCTCGGATCATTCGTCGACCGACGACACCGTCAAGGTCCTCGCCCGGTACGCCGACGATCCGCGAATCGAGATCTTGTCGACCGAAGCCGGCGGCGGAGCGAAGCGAAACTGGGACCGGGTCAGCGAAGCCGCGAACGGCGAGCTCCTGAAACTCGTATGCGGTGACGACACCATCTACCCCGAGTGCCTGGCGGAACAGGTCGCGGCATTCGACGAGCACCCATCGGTTGTACTCGTAGCCTCGCAACGCAAACTGGTTGATGCGAACGGAAAGACCATCCTTTCCGCGCGCGGACTTGCAGGGTTGAAGGGACTGGTCACCGGGCGCGACGCAGCCCGCAAGACGGTGACGGCAGGAGCGAACATCTTCGGCGAGCCCGGATGTGTGCTCATGAAGCGGTCCGCTCTCAAGGCAATCGGTTGGTGGGACGACACCAACCCCTACGTCATCGACGAAGCCACCTACACCGCAGTCGCATTGCAGGGCGACGTTTATGCGATCGCCAAGCCGCTCGCGTCCTTCCGGGTCAACGCCGGACAGTGGAGTGTTCGTCTGGCCAAAGATCAGGCACGCCAGGCAGCGGCATTCCACAAAGATCTCCGGGAATCGGATCCGACCCTGATCTCAGCGATGGACGTCCGAATCGGCGATGCTCGCGCACTCGCCACCTCGTTCATGCGTCGCGGTGTCTACATGTTGTTGCGCCATCGCATGTCTTGATCGTTGCCGGTTGGGTAATCTTCAGCTTTCACACTCGATGGGATGACGACCGGCGGGACGGACGGCTGGATGACCAAACGTGCGAGCAGACGCGGCCTGTGGACGGCCGTCGTTCTCGCAGCCGGACTCGGCGGTCTCGCGCTGGTCGCCCCACCACTGACTCCAGGCACGATCGAGTCCGCCCCCGTCACGGTCATCACGACCACCCCACCCGCGCCGGTTGTTCCGCTCTCCCCGGAGGAGCTCGCGGCCCGGGTGGTCCCCACCATCGTCACCATCACCGCGCCGGCCGGATTCACCACCACCGCCGGAACCGGGATCGTGCTCTCCCCTGACGGAGTGGTGCTGACGAATCACCACGTCATCAGCGGAGCCTCGGACGTCACCGCCGTCAGCATGTCCAACGGACTGATCTACGACGCCGAGATCCTCGGTTACGACAGCGTCAGCGACCTTGCCGTCCTGCGCCTCGCGGGCGCCACCGATCTGCCGGTGGCAGTGGTCGGCAAGTCCGCGGAAGCCGCTCGTGGGGATGCCGTCACCGCTATCGGAAATGCCGAAGGTGGCGGAGTACCCGTCCCGGCTCCCGGCGTCGTCACCAATCTCGGTGTCACCGTCAACACTCGCAACGTGTCCGACGGATCGCGAAACCAGTTGAAGGGCCTCATCGAGGTGGACGCGGATATCCGGCCGGGCGATTCCGGTGGCCCGCTGGTCAACGCTGTCGGCGAGCTGATCGGTGTCAGCAGCGCGGGCAACGCCGTCACCGAACGCACCGAAACCTCGCCGGCCCCCCAGTCCTACGCGATACCGATCGACACGGCACTACCGATCGTCGAGCAGGTGCTCGGTGGCCGATCGTCCGAGACCGTGCGCGTGGGACCGACACCCGTACTGGGCGTCGCGGTGAAGGACCACGCTGAAATGCCGCCCGGCGCGGAAGTTGTTGCCGTGAGCTTCGATTCGCCGGCCGAACGAGTGGGGCTCACCAAAGGTGCGGTCATCACGGAGTTCGGGGGCAGCCGGATCGCGTCGTCCGCGGACCTCAATGCGGCGATGAGCTCGCACCGCCCCGGCGACACCGTCGCGCTGACGTGGGTGGACGCAACGGGGCAGCCCGGAACCGGTTCCCTGGTCCTCGACGAGGGGCCACCTCGCTAGCCTCCAAAGGCTCTAGCCGTGAAAGCATCGTGGCATGACCACGGTTCTCATGCTCACCTGTGACGGCGCCGCCCGCGAGGCGGATGTCGAAAGCAAACTCGTCATGGAAGCTCTCACCACCTACGGCATTGCGTCGACAATGGCTCCGTGGTCGAGTCCGTCCCTCCACGACATCGACGCCGACCTGGTTCTGATCCGGTCGACGTGGGACTACACGCAGCGCCTCGAGGAGTTTCTCGCCGTTCTCGATCAGCTGACCGCTCCGATCGCCAATCCCCTCTCGATCGTGAAGTGGAACGCCCACAAGGGATACCTGACCGAACTTGCCGCGGCCGGCGTCCCCATCGTCCCCACCGCTGTGATCACTGCCGGAAAGAGCGAAACACTCACCCTCCCTTCGTTCGAGAGTGACGACGTCATCGTCAAGCCTGCGGTGTCCGCCGGCGCTGTCGGAGTGGGAAAATTTGCCGCCGGGTCCGCACAGGCCCACGCTCACCTCAGCTCCATCCTCGAGAGCGGCAACGACGCATTGGTCCAGCCCTTCATCTCGGACGTCGTCGACGGCGAGCGATCGATCATCCACATCGGCGGATGCTACTCCCATGCGGTCCGGAAGATCCCGGCCGACAACGACTTCCGTGTGCAGGAATACCACGGCGGAACCAACCACCTCCACGATCCGTCCACCGCCGAACTCGCGTTGGCGGACGCGGCACTGGCCGCAGCTCCGTGCCGACCCGGCGAATTGCTTTATGCGCGTGTGGACGTCGTGGGACCAGTGGATCAACCACTGCTCATGGAAGTGGAATTGATCGAGCCCGAACTCTTTCTGCCCTTCGCCCCTGGATCTCCCGACGCCCTCGCACGGGCAGTTGTCGCGTCACTGCGCACGTGACTCCTGGGGCGGGACCGCATCGAGCCTGGCACGAATGAACGTGGCAACGTCACGTAGCGCCGCCCGGCTCTCCGGCAAGCCAGGCCAGACGGCAGGAAACGCGTGAACCTGGCCGTTCCAGATCTGCAGCGAGCATGACACTCCCGCTGCGGCGAGCCGCTGCGCCATCACCTCCGAATCAACTCTGAGCACCTCGGATTCGGCGACGATCAGCAACGACGGCGGCAACGCGGCCAGATCGCCGTCGACGGGTGAGTTCGTCTGTCCGCCAAGCTTTCCGATCGCCATCAAGGCCGACACCGGGGCGATCACGTCGCGTCGAGCGTTGGCATGGACCGACTTGGTAGTGCAGTCGAGATCAAGGAGCGGCGAGAGCCCGACAAGGCCGGCGGGAACCTCGAGTCCCGCGGAAACAGCTGCAAGCGCCGTCGCGAAAACCAGGAAACCTCCGGCCGAATCGCCAACGAAGACAACCTTTTCCGGCAAGGCCCCCTGTTCGAGGAGCCACCGGTATGCATCCAGGCAGTCGTCGACGGACCCGTTGATACTTGTCTTCGGCAGCTGCCGATACGCGACGTGCAGGACCGGAAGGCCGGTTCGCTTGGCGATGCCGGCAACCACCGGCCGATGCGTGTTGAGCCCGCAGCACATGAACCCGCCGCCGTGCAGGTAGAGGACAACACCGTCGCGCAGATCAGCCGTCGAGCCTGCCGTGCGGACGAGTTCGCCGGCGAAACCCGGAAAACGAATGGCCTCCCGATCGATCCCGGACGGAATGCGTACACCTGCGGCCGAGTCCAGAACTGCGGCGCGGCGCATCGCGCCAGGCGTCAGCGGGGCGATCCCGACTACGGGCCGAAGCATCCATCGGCACGCGTTGTAGAGGACCTGCGATTCGATACTCGGCCTGCCGTATCGAGTTCCGGTCCTACGACTGACAGTCGGCAACAGAGACATCTGTCCAGATTAGAAGCGATCAGGCACCGAAGAGGTCGACTTCGTCGAGATCGTCGACGATCGTGACCTTTCGTTTCCGCCCGCCGATGACCTTGCCCAGACCGCGCAGTCCACCGGACTGAGCTTTCGGGGCGGGTTCGATGCGCTGAGGCGCAACTCTCGTCCGCGCTGCGCGCTGAACGGGCTTGGGTGCGGGAGCTACTGCAGGCGCTGCGGGTTCGGGAATATCTGCGGGAACCACCGCTTCCGGAATCTCTGCTGGAACCACCGCTTCCGGCTCCACAAAACCTTGAACAACCTGGGTCTCGGGGGTCGGCTCAGCGACTTCCTCCACCTGCACCGGTCCGTCGATCACCGGGATGTCCGACGCCCACCGGACCCGATACTCGAGGCCACGCGACGCCAGTTCACGCGCGAGATCGCCATGCCAGACCCCGTCTTCGCCGTCGCCGTATGCCCGTGCGTCGGAGCTGACCCAGATCACGTCGACGCCCGGGTTCCGGTCGGCGAGATCGAGCACGGTCAGCCAGTTCAGCGTCGCCGGATATCCGTCTCGCTTCTTCTTGTCGGTATAGGGCCGACGCAGCGAGATCGCCCTCTCGGCCACCTCGAGATGCGAAACGTCGACTGGATCGACCACTTCGACGCCGATCGCCACGAGGTCTTCGATCACGTCGTCGACGTAGCCGTCGGCCTTGTCGTGAGCCGCGTCGACAAACCTCGTGAGGTCGCGCCGCAATCCCAGTCGGTCGTACATGCGCGCCTGGACGCTCAGGGCCGCGATCATCTCCGCCGATTCCTCGCGGTAGCGACTCGCAACCTCGAGTACGACCAATCGCGGCACGACGACGCGGTGTCCGAGTGCGCGAGCGTCGGCGATTGCGGTGTCGAACCGTGCACCCCTGGTCAGGGCCGAAGAATCGAGAACGATGATCATGGGCTCGATTCTCTCTCGAGAAACCGGACGAATGCGCTAATCCACCCCGAACCGTTACTTGATCTTGAAGATCACTGCCTGCTGAACGATGAAGTTGATGACCGTCGCGGTGCCCTGCGCGATGATGAAGGCCAGCGGCATGCGCCACCACTCGTCGGCGAGCACATGCACCATCAGCGCATTGAGCCCGACCTGAACCGCAAAAGTGATCGCGTACAGCACGACGACAGCGATGAAGCGGGCGCGAGAAGGCTCGGCCTTGAACGTCCACCGCCGGTTGATCAGATACGCCGTCGTAGTGCCGGCGATAAAGCTGATCGACTTGGCCACGCTCAGATCGAGGCCGACGACCTTGAACAGGAATGCGTACAGCCCGTAGTCCACGACCGCCGACAGCCCACCCGTCGCGACGAACCGGACGATCTGCGTTTTCAGGTCCAACGCATCGTCGGCGATGTCCGTCGTGACAGGAATCTCGACGGGCAGCGGGACGTGGGGTTCGTGCTGGTGACTTGCAGGTGTTTCGGGCACGACGACGAGAGTAACCACTCGAGTCGGAGCCGTCGGCACTACTCCCAGGTAACCTCTACCTTGATGTCCACGACAGCAGAAGAGACGCCGAAGCCGGCTCTCCACACCCAAGCCCGCACCCTCACCGGTTGGGGACGCACCGCCGCCACCACTGCACAGGTGCTGTCCACCCCCGACGTGGAAGTGATCGCGAACGCGGTCGCCCAGGTTGCGGAACAGAACGATTCCAAGCCCTCGCATCTGCGACGCGGCGTCATCGCGCGCGGCCTCGGCCGCTCGTACGGTGACCCAGCGCAGAACGCCGGCGGCCTGGTCATCGACATGAATGCACTCGACCGCATTCACCGCATCGATCGCGACACCGCTCTGGTGGACGTCGACGCCGGCGTGAATCTGGATCAGCTGATGAAGGCTGCTCTGCCGTTCGGCCTGTGGGTTCCGGTCCTGCCGGGTACTCGTCAGGTCACGATCGGCGGCGCCATCGGCTCGGATATCCACGGCAAGAACCACCACAGCGCGGGCAGCTTCGGCAACCACGTCGTGTCGTTGGATCTGCTGACGGCCGACGGCAAGGTTCGCACGCTCACCCCCAAGGGCGGACGCAACGACCCCAAAGCCGCATTGTTCTGGGCCACGATCGGTGGCATGGGCCTGACGGGCATCATCTTGCGGGCAACCATCAAGATGACACCGACCGAGACGGCGTACTTCATCGCCGACGGCGACGTCACCAACAGCCTCGACGAGACCATCGCGCTGCACAGCGACGGCAGCGAAGCCAACTACGAGTACTCGAGCGCCTGGTTCGACGCGATTTCCGCGCCCCCGAAGCTCGGTCGTGCGGCAGTCTCACGCGGATCGTTGGCGAAGCTCGATCAGCTTCCGGCCAAGCTGCAGAAGAATCCGCTCGCCTTCGATGCACCGCAGTTGCTGACGTTCCCCGATGTCTTCCCGAACGGGCTGGCCAACAAGTTCAACTTCACCGCGATCGGTGAGCTCTGGTTCCGTAAGTCCGGCAAGTACCGCGGCAAGGTCCAGAATCTGACGCAGTTCTACCACCCGCTCGACATGTTCGGTGAGTGGAACCGCGCGTACGGATCCAACGGATTCCTGCAGTACCAGTTCGTGGTTCCGCCGGAGGCCGTCGACGAGTTCAAGAAGATCATCGTCGACATCCAGCGAAGCGGGCACTACTCGTTCCTCAACGTGTTCAAGCTCTTCGGCGAGGGCAACCAGGCGCCGCTGAGCTTCCCGATCCCAGGCTGGAACATCTGCGTCGACTTCCGTATCAAGCCGGGCCTGAACGAGTTCGTCACCGAACTCGACAAGCGTGTCCTCGAATTCGGCGGACGCCTGTACACGGCCAAGGATTCGCGGACGTCCGCGGAAACCTTCCATGCCATGTACCCGCGCATCGACGAGTGGATCGCGACGCGCCGCAAGTACGACCCCACAGGCGTTTTCGCCTCCGATATGTCCAGAAGGCTGGAACTGTGATCAACGCTGTAGGTAACCCGCAAACCGTTTTGCTTCTCGGTGGAACCTCCGAGATCGGCCTCGCCATCTGTGAGGAGTACCTGAAGAAGGCGCCGTTGCGCGTCATTCTGGCGGCGCTCCCCGGCGATCCGGGACGCGAAGCTGCGGTCAAGCAACTCGAAGCCAAGGGCGCCACCTCGGTGGAACTCATCGACTTCGACGCCGTTGATTTCGAGTCGCACCCGAAGGTGATCGACCAGGCGTTCTCGAACGGTGACGTCGACGTCGCCATCGTCGCCTTCGCGTTGGACGGTGACTCCGAAGAGCTGTGGCAGAACCAGCGCAAGGCGGTACTGGTCGCAAACGTGAACTACACCGCGTCCGTCTCGGTCGGCGTTCTTCTCGGCGAGAAGATGAAGGCTCAGGGCTTCGGCAAGATCATCGCGATGTCGTCCGTAGCCGGCGAGCGCGTCAAGCGTGCCAACTTCGTCTACGGCTCCACCAAGGCGGGCCTCGACGGCTTCTACCTCGGGCTCGGCGAGGCTCTCGCGGAATTCGGACCGCAGGTGACCGTCGTTCGCCCCGGCATGGTGCGCACCCAGTTCAGTGCCCACGTCAAGGAAGCCCCGCTGACGGTCAACAAGGACATCGTCGCGAAGCTCGCTGTTGCCGCCTCGGACAAGGGCAAGGAAATCGTCTGGACTCCCGGCCCCTGGCGCTTCGTCATGATGGGCCTGCGCCACGTGCCGCGCCCGATCTTCCGGAAGTTGCCGGTTTAAGCTCCTCCCGTGCCAGAAACAACAACTGCTCCGAGTACAGACTTTTCGACCCCGTCGCCGTGGCGTAATGCCGCGGCGACGGTGGTGGAAATGGCCCTCGGAGCGCTGGTCGCCGCTGTTGTAGCTGCTGTCGGGCTCTTTGCTTTCGGCCGAGTCCAGTGGCCGGCGTTCACCTCTTCCAACGTCACGCAGGCAGTCACGACGGTGCTGCAGGTGCTCTGCATCGCAGTGGTCGGTGCCGCGGTTCTGATGTTCCGTGCCCGCAAGGCCGAGCGGGTCGCAAAACTCCTCTCGTGGGCCGGGCTCTCCGGCTTCGTCACCACGACGCTCGGACTTCCCCTCGCCGCGACGAGTCTGTATCTGCACGGCGTCTCGGTCGATCAGCAGTTCCGCACCGAGTACCTGACCCGGCTGACGGATTCGGCTGCGCTGCAGGACATGACGTACGTGGATCTGCCGCCGTTCTACCCGGCCGGCTGGTTCTGGGTCGGTGGACGTGTCGCGAACCTGCTGGGCATGGACGGTTGGGAGGCCTTCAAGCCCTACGCGATCGGCTCCCTGGCGGTCGTCGCCGTCGTTGCACTCGTGTTGTGGACCAAGCTGATTCGACGCGATTGGGCCGTCGTCGCAGCACTGGCCGTCACTGCCGTCGTGTTGGCGTACAACTCCCCCGAGGCGTACGGCGCCGTCATCAACCTCCTGATCCCGCCGGTGCTGATCCTGGCGTGGGGTGCGCTCGATCGCCCGGGTGCTTCTCGATTTGCCGGAGCCGGCGCGATTCTCGGGACGGGCCTGTTCCTCGGTTTTGCCGCAACCGTCTACACGCTGTATCTCGGATTCGCCGCGTTCGCAGTGACTCTGATGGCCGTCGTTGCCGCAGTACTTGCCGCCCGCGCCCAGAACACGTGGAAAGCCGCACTGGGACCCCTCATTCGACTTGCAGCAATTGCAATCATCTCGGGTCTGGTTGCTCTGACCGTTTGGGCGCCGTACCTGCTGAAGGCACTCTCCGGTGCCACTGCAGAGTCCGGCACCGCAATGCACTACCTCCCAGATTCCGGTGCGGTGCTGCCCTTCCCGATGCTGAGTTTCTCGCTCGTCGGCGGCTTGTGCCTGCTCGGCACGGTCTGGCTGATTTCGCGGTTCCTGTTCTCCCGCCGCGCCCGAGCACTCGGTATCGGCGTCATCGCCGTGTACCTGTGGGCGCTGCTGTCCATGACGTTCACCGTTGCCGGCAGCACGCTCCTCGGATTCCGGCTCGAGCCGGTACTGATCGGACTTCTCGCGGCCGCCGGCGTGTTCGGTTTCTTCGAGTTCGCGGGCTGGATCGTGCTTGCCACCAGCGAGAATCCCCGAGTCAAAGCGGTACTCGTTGCACTCGGTGTCATCGGAGCCATCGCTTTCGCGCAGAACATCCCGCAGGTGCTGGCGCCGGATATCGCTGTGGCATACAGCGATACCGACGGCAACGGCGAGCGCGGCGACAAGCGACCACCGGGCGCCGAGGCCAATTACGCCGACATCGACCGGATCATCCGCGAGCAGTTGGGACGCGAACCCCGTGACACGGTGGTGCTCACCGCCGACATCGGCTTCCTGAGTTTCTACCCGTACTTCGGTTTCCAAGGGCTGACGTCGCACTACGCAAATCCCCTCGCCGATTTCCGTGCGCGCGCCGCGCTGATCGAGCAGTGGTCGGAACTGAGGACCCCTGACGAACTGATAGCTGCGCTGGACTCGGCGCCGTGGCGCAGCCCCGACGCCTTCGTCTTCCGCCAGGGCGCCGACGGGTACACACTGCGGTTGGCCGAGGACGTCTATCCCAATGACCCGAACGTCCGCCGGTACACGGTCACGTTCCCCAAGGAACTGTTCGACGATCCTCGTTTCACCGTCACAGAGCAGGGTCCGTTTGTGGTCGTTACCCGCTCTGACGCGAACTAACCAGGAGATACGTCACAAAAGGCTTACCGTCGGGGTCGTTGACGCGACCCCGACGCACCCCTAACTTCATACCGTGACCCGAACCGATGCCCGAGCGGCAATGATCGATGCAGCCGAGCGTCTGGTTGCCGAACGAGGCCTGGCCGCTCTGACGCTTCGTGACGTTCAGACCGAAGCCGGGCAGGCCAACAAGTCGGCCGCGCAGTACCACTTCGGTTCACGTGAAGGTTTGCTGGCGGCAGTCGTCGAGTCCAGAATGCGCCCGGCTGCCGAGCGTCGGCGTGAGTTTCTCGACATGATCGATCTCGATCCGAATCCGCCGACGATGCGTGCCCTCGTCGAGGCTCTCGTCCTGCCGTTGGCAGAACAGACCATCTACCGCGAGGGCACGTTGTACGCACGGTTCCTGGTGCAGTCGATCTTCGACCCGGCCATGTCGTCGACCATCCGCGATCACATGCAGGCCGAGAGCTTCCGCGAAGTTCAGCGGCGGATCATCGCCGCATCTTCATTGCCGACAGACATCGCCGAACTTCGGGCGGGAACTCTGACCGTGCTCACCGTCGTCACGTTTGCCACGTGGGAGGGGCGCGTCGACAGCCGAGATCGGGCTCACGTGATCGCCGCCGACCTGATCGAAAGTTGCCTCGGAGCACTCTCGGCCCCGGCTGCGCAAATCTGACACGCCACCCGGCGAGTTTGTTTCCGAAACTGCCGGGGTACTCAGCCCCTCCAAGCGCAGTCGAGCAAACGGCCGCATCAACCACCGGCGGGGTAGGTGATGACAGTGAGCGAACTCGTTGCGCAAAGCCGCGAGCTAGTACCGCATCGTGCAGTTCTCGATTCCGCAGAGCATGTTCTGGTCATTGCACGCGGCAAACCGTTCGGGCGCGAGCAGGCCTTTCACGAAGTGTTGAGCGTCGCGATTCGCAACCGCATCGAAGTCCTCACTCTGGCAAGGGCTCTCATCGACGTTTCCGAGTCTCGCGATTACCGCACGATCCCGACCGACACCGCGCACACCGTTGCGGTGCTCGAATGGGGTGAGCTACTCGAGATCCCGACCGAACACCACGAGAAGTCCAAGGCCGAATCGGGTGGGGACATCGATGAATCGAGCGAACCCGACGATCCGGTCGAGCCTGAGTACCTGGTCGAGACAGATGTGGGCGGACGCGTCGTCTTTGTCGCCCTCGCGTTCACGGTCGGCGGGATAGTCGGATTCTTCGCACACGACTGGGCACTTCTGCTTCTGATCACCGCCGTGTACCTCGTGTGGATCGCGGCGCGACTGGTCGCGAAACTCGTCAGTGTTTCCCGCAGTGCCAATTGGGCAGACGCTTCGCCTATTCGCGGCACCGAAGCGACCACACGCAACGCGGAAAACCCCCACCGTCACGCTGTTGCAGCGTGACGGCGGGGGCACCCGCTTCCGCTAAAGCCTCTGCGGTACACCGTAAGTGACGACGGTATCGCCATTCGAAGTGACAGCCTTCGCGTACGGCCTGATTGTCACCGGCCCGATTGCTCCCTGCACGTATCCGTGAACTCCGGAGAGTCGAACGGCCGCTTCGGGACCGTCGAATTCCTGATCCTCGAGCAGCGCGACGTCGGTGATACCACCCGGCGCCAGATCGACGTCGAGTTCCTGCGACGGAATGATGTCCCCGCCGATGACGAACCCGTTCGAAATATCCAGTCCCAGTTCGAAGTCCGGAACCAGACCGATACCGAGGTTGGTTCCACTCTCGACGGCCCAGTCGAGACCGGGACTGTTGAGAACGACCGTCGCGCCGGTCAACGCGATCGGGTAGCCGATCTGATAGCCGATCGTCAGTTTCGTTCCGGTGAAATTTGCTGCATCCGGCCCGTCGATCTTCACGCCGGCAACCCCGTCGTGGAAGAACTCGACACTCAGCGGTGAGCTGTCGAGCGGTGGAAAGACATGGATAGCGGTGTCCGCTTGAAAGACTTCTATCCGATTTCCTTTGGCGTCGGTTATCGAACTGGTGTTGTCGACGCCTGCCGACGCCGTCCCACCCCCCAAGACAACGGCCAACAAGGCCACTGCTCCCACTGCGCTACTACGAACTGCTGTCTTCGACATGCACAAGCACCATCCCATCCGGTATAGGCCCCGGACGTAGGTTCCAACTCTTCGTCGAGGATGGGATTCGTCGGGGCTGCCTGAACAAACGCGAGCAAGATCCTTGTTGCGATACCCCGGTCACGAACCCGTCAAACGATGCACGAAAACATTACTTTCCGGACAAGTCGGGCGGACCGGTTTGTCCCGATGACTGCGCCCGCTCGCGGACGCGAACCGTTTTGTTCGTTACTCTGACAGTGGAAGTTATCGAATCGAGACCTAAGTAGGCCACCCCGAACTTCTGAGATCGCCACTTCAGGGATGGGCGCCAGAACCGAAAGGCACCGACTGCATGACCGAGACCTTGCCCGACGTCCAACTGCTCGAAGAAGCACGTCCAGGGCGAGTCCGTTCAGCGGTGCGGCGCTCGGTCGTCCAGCGCGGTCGTCTGGTCGATCTCGCGATCATGGTGACGTTCACCGTCGCGGCGATCTACGTGATGTCGAACCTGTGGAGCGATCTGCAGTCCGGCTACCTCTTCAATGCGGGGCGCGACCAGGCGATGTGGGAATGGTTCTTCGCCGATACCGCCCACGCTCTCGCGCAGTTCCGCAGCCCGCTGTTCAGTGACCTGCAGAATTACCCGCTCGGCGTGAACCTGATGGCCAATACCGCCATGTTCGGGATCAGCATCCCGCTGGCCCCGATCACGTTGATCTTCGGACCGACGGCCACGTATGCGATCGGACTGACTGCCGGCCTCGGCGGCACCGCTATCGCCTGGTACTGGGCATTCTCGCGGCACGTACTGACCGGCGTCTCGGTCCGCTCCAAGATCGCCGCCGCCGTCGGCGCGGGGTTCTGCGGATTTGCACCGGCCATGATCTCGCACGCCAACGGCCATCCGAACTTCGTCGCGTTCTTCGTCCTTCCGTTCATCTTCTTGCAGGTCGTGCGCATCTCGAACGGCAAGCGTCCGGTTCGCGACGGAATCGTTCTCGGCCTACTCGTCGCGTGGCAGATCTTCCTCGGCGAAGAGCCGCTACTCATCTTCACGATGTCGGCCATGGTGTTCGGCGCCGCATACGCCCTGCCCGACCTGGCCAAGTCACGCCAGGCGATCAAGCGTGCGATGCCCGGCCTCGTGATCGGCGGTGCAGTCACACTCCTGATCACCGCAGTGCCGCTGTGGTCGCAGTTCTTCGGCCCAGCGAGCTACGACGGCGTCTCACACGGTCAGGCCGGCAACGACACCGCTGCCCTCACCACGTTCCCGACCGAGTCGGTTGCGGGAGATCCCGAGGGCGCCGAGTTCCGGATGAACCCGACCGAGGAGAACGCGTACTTCGGGTGGCCGCTGGTGATCCTGCTCCTCGGTGCCACGGTGTGGCTGTGGCGCATCCGTCTGACCCGCGCTGCCGCCGCCGTGATCGTAGTCATGGGTGTGCTCTCGCTCGGTTCCGAACTGATCATCGACGGCGACAGGACCGGCATCACCCTGCCGTGGAAACTTCTCGCCGACCTGCCGCTGTTCGAATCGGTGCTCGAATCCCGATTCGCCATGGGCGCGATTCCGGCGATCGGACTGCTGCTCACCCTCGGCACCTACCGCGCTTTCGTCGAACTTCGTGGACCGCGCCGCACTGCTGCCGGTGTCTGGCTGATAACACTCGCCGTCGCGATGATTCCTCTCATCCCGACACCCATCGACGCCGATCAACGATCTGCGACGCCCGAATTCATCACCAGCGGCTCGTGGGAGAACTACGTCAGCGACGGCACCCTGGTGACGGTCCCCGTCGCGAGCGCGGAAGACGCCCGCGCACTGAGTTGGCAGGTCGACGCCGACTTCGGGTTCCCGATTGCCGGCGGATACTTCGTCGGCCCGGATTCGAAGACCCGCGCCGGAATCTACGGCGCCGAGTCCCGACCCACCTCGACCCTGCTGGTCAATACCAAACAAACCGGCAAGGTCCCGTTGATCGACGTGGGCACCAGGGCGAACGCACTGACCGACCTGCGGTACTGGCACGCCGACGTACTGGTGCTTCCGCGATTCAAAGGTGACGAGGCCCTGCGTCACACGGTCGACGAACTGGTCGGCTTCGATGCCAAGCGCGTCGACGACGTCTGGGTGTGGGACGTACGAGACCTCGTGAGCGGCAAGACCTCGAACCAGGGTTGATCAGCGGGTCATGATCACCGGACCGTCTTCGGTGATCGCGACCGTGTGCTCACTGTGCGCAGCCCTGGCGCCCGAAACGGTACGAAGGGTCCACCCGTCGGCGTCGTGCCGGTAGTCGTCGGTTCCGTCGGCGATGAGCATCGGTTCGATGGCGATGACCAGGCCGGGACGCAGCCGGAAGCCTTTGCCTGCTCGACCTTCGTTGGGCACGTCCGGCCCTTCGTGCATCTCACGGCCGATGCCGTGACCACCGTGATCGGCGAGCATGCCGTATCCGAGGCCGCGCGCGTACTGTCCGATCGCGGCTCCGATGTCGCCCAATCGGTTTCCGGGCTGGGCGGCGGCGATGCCGCGGGCAAGTGCCTGATCGGTCGCGTCGATCAGTGCCTGATCCCCACTGCTCCCCTGCCCGACGGTGAAGCTGATGGCAGAGTCACCGCACCATCCGTCGAGTCTCGCGCCGCAGTCGATGCTGACCAGGTCACCGTCACGGAGTCGGTACCCATTCGGGATACCGTGCACCACAGCATCGTTCACGCTCGCACAGATGGCACCGGGGAACGGTGTCGGCGCCGTTGCCGGCCGGTAGTTCAAGAACAGTGCCGAGGCACCGGCCGCCGAAATAACCTCCGCGGCAACGGCGTCCAATTCGAGCAACGTCACCCCGACGCTCGCCGCCTCACGCGCTGCAGCCAGAGCCTGCGCCGTGATTCTTCCCGCCGCCGCCATCGCGTCGATTTCGCCTGTGGTCTTGATTTCGACCATCTCGAACACCTTCCTTGTCGAATAACTATACCGGTATTACTATAAGCACATGGTGCGCGTACCGCTGACGGCGGAAGAACTCGAACGAGGACTACGACTGGGTGAACTCCTGCGATCGGCACGGGGAGACCGAAGCATGGTTCAGGTAGCGCTCGACGCCGGCATCTCGGTCGAAACGCTGCGCAAGATCGAAACCGGCCGCATCGCGACACCCGCCTTCTTCACCATCAGCGCGGTCGCGGAAGTGTTGGGTATTTCACTCGACACCATCGCCCGAACACTTGAAACACCACAATCCGAACAGGAAGTTGCATCCTGAGTAGTTCTCTCAGGATGTGCGGGCCCACACTCGCCTAACATCGTTCCTTGTGCCGTCTGAAGTAGTAGTGCCCCCGAAACCCGTGCCCACTGGCCCCGAAGCTCCCCGAGAATCGGATTCCCAGAGAGTCCGGACGGCACGACTCATCGCGATAGTCACCGGCCTTCTGGGCCTGCTTCTCGCACTGGCGACGCCGTTCCTGCCCGTCAAGCAGGAAGCCGCAAGCATCGACTGGCCGCAGGGTGGGACCGTCAACAGCGTTTCGTCGCCGCTGATCTCCTACTCGCCCACGTCGCTGGACATCACCATCCCGTGTTCGACCCTCGACCAGTTGGGCGGCAGCGGCGGCACACTGCTCTCGACCATGCCGAACGGGGCGCCGGACCGAAACGCCCGCGGCCTCACCGTCCGCACCACTGCCGACCGCCTCGAAGCACTCACTCGCGATTCGGTTCTGATCTCGGCTCCGCTCGATCAACTCGGCGGATGCACCGCGCTCACCATCACGACCAACTCCGAGCAGACCGTCGCGGCCGTCACCGGTATCGACGGCGTCGGCACCACCCTGACCGGCGACTACCGCCCACAGGTTGTCGGCATCTTCACCGACTTGCAGGGCGCAGCGCCCGCCGGACTGTCCGCCCACATGGACGTCGACTCCCGGTTCTCGTCCAGCCCCACACTTCTCAAACTGTTCGCGATGATCGTCGCGGCACTCTCGACCATCGTCTCGCTGTACGCACTGCACCGGATCGACGGCGTCGACGGCCGTCGTGCGCGGCGCTTCCTGCCGGCGCGATGGTGGAAGTTCACCGGCATCGACGCCCTGGTGATCGGCACGCTGGCACTGTGGCATGTGTTCGGCGCCAACACTTCCGACGACGGTTACCTGCTCGGCATGGCCCGAGTCTCGGAGCACTCCGGGTACATGGCCAACTACTTCCGCTGGTTCGGAGTCCCCGAAGCGCCGTTCGGTTGGTACTACGACGTGCTGGCGCTGTTCGCGAAGGTCAGCACCGCGAGCATGTGGATGCGCCTGCCCGCGTTGATCGCCGGCATCCTGTGCTGGATGGTCATCAGCCGCGAGGTGATACCGCGACTCGGTGTTGCGGTGCGCCGCAACAAGGTTGCCATCTGGACCGGCGGGCTCGTGTTCCTGGCTTTCTGGTTGCCGTACAACAACGGCTTGCGTCCCGAGCCCATCATCGCCCTCGGCGCTCTGCTCACGTGGTGCTCCATCGAACGCGCCATCGCTACCGGACGTCTGTTGCCCGCCGCGATGGCCGTGCTGATCGCCGCATTCTCGTTGGCCGCCGGACCTTCCGGGCTGATCGCGATCGGAGCGTTGATCGCCGGCGCCCGGCCGATCCTGCAGATCCTGATCGCCCGCGGCAAACGCGTCGGCTTCCTGTCTCAGATCATGCCGATCCTCGCGGCCGGAACCGTGGTGCTTGTCGCGGTCTTCGCAGATCAAACCCTCGCAACAGTTCTCGAATCGACCAGGGTGCGAACGGCAGTCGGGCCGAACGTTCCGTGGTTCGAGGAACGGCTGCGTTGGGACGCACTGATGACCATCTCCCCCGACGGTTCGCTGGCGCGGCGCTTCGGCATGTTCGTCATGATCGTCGGACTCGTCTTCTGCGTCATGATGATCCTGCGCAAGGGCCGGATCCCGGGCACTGCGATCGGGCCGTCGCGCCGGATCCTCGGCATCGTGTTCGCGTCACTGCTCCTGATGCAGTTCACCCCAACCAAGTGGACCCACCACTTCGGTGTGTACGCCGGTCTGGCCGCCACGGTTGCCGTGCTCGCCGCCGTCGGCGTGAGCGCGTCGAGCATGCGTTCGAAACGAAACCGCGCACTGTTCGCCGCGGGCATCCTGTTCATCCTCGCTGTGGCGTTCACCAGCTCCAACGGCTGGTGGTACGTCTCGAGTTACGGCGTCCCGTGGTGGGACAAGCCGCCGTCAATCGCCGGCAAGGGATTCTCGACGGCCTTCCTCGGTCTGACGATCCTCGCGCTCCTGTTGGCCGCGTGGTACCACGTCATGGAGCCGCGCGAGCGAAACGGTGCGGAAGACAGCGTCAAGAAGACAAGGCGACTTCGCCTTCTCGCCCCGTCACCGTTGACCATCGCCGCCGGAGCCGTAGTGCTGTTCGAGGTGCTGTCCCTACTCAAGGGAGCCGTTGCTCAGTACCCCGCGTATTCGATCGGCAAGTCCAACATCGAATCGGTCTTCGGCGGAAGCTGCGGTCTCGCGGGCGAGGTACTCGTCGAGTCCGATCCGAACGCCGGCGTTCTGCAATTGACGGATCGGCCCACCGATCTCACCGGCGCGGGTGCGTTCGGCGCGAGTGAGTCGACCGGATTCTCGCCGGACGGGGTTGCAGGCGACCTCACGGCCGACGCAGAAGACTCGACGGCAGGCAGTGCAAACAGCCTCGACACCTCGACCTCTCAGTCCGGCACCACCACGCCGGGAACCGGATCCGGCACCGCCGGTGGCTCGCAGTCGACGGCAGGCGTCAACGGCAGCAATGTCGCGCTCCCGTTCGGGCTCGACCCCGCAAAAACCCCGGTGCTCGGTAGTTACGGGGCGGCGCAGGCCGCTGCGCTGACCACCGGTTGGTACTCACTGCCCGAGCGCAACGACGCCGCACCGCTCCTGACCGTCGCGGCCGCCGGACGCATCCGCTACGTCAACTCCGACGGCATCGTCACCCCCGGTGCGGTCCTGCAGGTCGAGTACGGCAAGAAGCAGGCAGACGGGAGCGTCGACGCGCTGGGACGTGTCGATCCGATCGACATCGGCCCGTCGCCGTCGTGGCGCAACCTGCGTGTTCCGATGGATCAACTGCCCGCCGACGCCGACACCGTGCGTTTGGTGGCCAGTGACACCGACATCAGTGAAGATCAGTGGTTGGCGGTGACACCGCCGCGAGTGCCGACCATGCGCACGCTGCAGGACGTCGTCGGATCCACCGATCCGGTGCTGATGGACTGGGCTGTCGGTCTGGCCTTCCCGTGCCAACGTCCGGTGGATCACCTGTACGGCGTCGCCGAGATCCCCGAGTGGCGCATTCTGCCCGACCGGATCGGCGCGGAGTCCACCAACGCCTGGCAGGACCACTACGGCGGCGGACCGCTCGGCTGGACCACCGAACTGCTCTCCGCCAGGGCATTGCCGACCTACCTGGACAACGACTGGGATCGGGACTGGGGTTCGCTCGAGCAGTACACACCGCTCGATTCGGATGCAGTTCCCGCGCAAATGAACGTCACCACCGAGACCCGTTCGGGTACCTGGACGCCAGGCCCGATTCGTTACCAGTCGTAACTGTTACGCGTGGACCTACCAACCACCTGGGCACGGTAGGTCCACGCTCAGCCCTGACATACCATCGGTAGCCGTGCCCGACGCAGTGACAGCTTCACCTCAGACTTCGAGTTCGCCGCCTCCTGCTGGTCAGGATGCCCGCGAGCGTTTCCATCGCACTCGATGGGTTGCGATCATCGCCGGCTTGCTCGGCTTCGTGCTCGCACTGGCAACTCCGCTGCTTCCCGTCGTGCAGACGACGGCGTCGGTCAACTGGCCGCAGAACGGCATGATCGGTGACGTCGAGGCACCTCTGATGGCGCAGGTTCCCATCGACGTCAACGCGTCGATCCCCTGCACCGCGGTCAGCTCGCTGCCCGAGGGCGGCGGCATCCTGCTGTCGACGGCACCGGCACAGGGCGACGGCGCGGCACTCTCGTCGATGTTCGTCCGGGTGTCCGCGACCAGCGTCGACGTGCTCGATCGCAACGTCGTCGTCGCTTCGGCGGCGCGCGAGGACGTCGAGTCGAGTCGTTGCGGCGCCATCGCGTTCAGTTCTGACGTCAACCGGACCACGGCAGAGTTCATCGGTCTGACCTATGCCGACGGCAACCCGATTCGTGGTCAGCTCGACGGTGACTTCCGCCCTCAGGTGGTCGGTGTCTTCAGCGACCTGCCGGACGGCGCTGCCCCTGAGGGCCTCGGCTTCTCGATGACGATCGACTCACGTTTCTCGTCGAGCCCCAGCGTCTTGAAGTTGGTCGCGATGATCGTGGCCGTCCTCTCCACCATCGTCGCTCTGGTCGCCCTTGCCCGCCTCGACGGCACCGACGGCCGCAAGCACCGACGATTCCTTCCCGAACGCTGGTGGAAGTTCTCCGGCATCGACGGGGTTGTGGTCGGAACGCTGGTCGTCTGGCACTTCATCGGCGCGAACACCGCCGACGACGGTTACCTCCTCACCATGGCCCGAGTCTCGCCGGACGCGGGATACATGGCCAACTACTTCCGTTGGTTCGGCGTTCCCGAGGCCCCGTTCGGTTGGTACTACGAAGTGCTGGCCGTGATGGCGAAGATCTCGACCGCGAGCCCGTTCATGCGTCTGCCCGCTCTGCTCGCCGGAATCCTGTGCTGGATGGTCATCAGCCGCGAGGTCGTCCCGCGTCTCGGCCGGGCGGTTCGCCGCAGCAACGTCGCCCTCTGGACCGGCGGGCTGGTGTTCCTGTCCTTCTGGCTCGCATACAACAACGGTCTTCGCCCCGAGCCCATCGTGGCTCTCGGCGCACTGCTCACCTGGTGCTCCATCGAGCGCGCCATCGCCACCGGACGCCTTTTCCCTGCGGCGACCGCAATTTTGATCGGCGCCTTCACGCTTGCCGCGGCGCCCACCGGATTGATGTGTATCGCAGCCCTTCTCGCCGGTGTCCGCCCACTGGTGCGCATCGTCGTCAAGCGTCACCGGCTGGTCGGTACACTGCCGCTTCTCGCTCCGATCGCCGCCGCCGGAACCATCGTGCTGGTGGTCATCTTCGCCGATCAGACCTTCGCCGGCGTCATGGAAGCCACCCGCGTCCGAACGATCATCGGCCCCAATCTCGATTGGTACCAGGACTTCCTGCGCTACTACTACCTCTTCGTCCAGACGGTCGACGGCTCGGTTGCCCGACGCTTCGCGTTCTTGACGATGATCCTGTGCCTCTTCACGACACTCTTCGTCTTGCTGCGCCGCGGCCGCGTCCCCGGCGCCGCAACCGGTCCGTCGTGGCGCCTCGTCGGCGTCGTCTTCGGCACGATGTTCCTGATGATGTTCAACCCCACGAAGTGGACTCACCACTTCGGTGCGTACGCGGGCATCGCCGGTTCTCTCGCCGCGCTGACCGCCGTCGCCGTGTCCGCGTCGGCCCTACGCTCGCGTCGTAACCGATCGGTGTTCGTGGCCGGACTGCTCCTGATGCTGGCGTTGACGTTCGCCGGCATCAACGGTTACTGGTACGTCTCGAGTTACGGCGTGCCGTGGTTCGACAAGACCATCTCCTACGACGGCCGTGAATCCAACACACTGTTCCTCGCACTCTTTGCTCTCGCCTTGGCTTTTGCCGCGTGGCAGTACCTGCGCGAGGGATTTGCCGCCCCGCCCGAGAAGCCGAACACGGCCAAGGGCAGACGAATTCGCAAGTTCGCGGCCGCCCCGCTCACCGTGATTGCCGGTCTGATGGTCCTCTTCGAGGTGCTCTCCCTACTCAAGGGCGCAGTGTCGCAGTACCCGGCGTACTCGCTGGGTCGAAGCAATATCGAGGCACTCGCGGGCAAGACCTGCGGCATGGCCGAGGACGTACTGGTGGAGACCGACGTCAATTCCGGGAATCTGCGGCCACTGACCGCTCCCGGATTCAACGCCGAGGATCCGCTGTCCGGAGTTGATTCGAAGGGCTTCTCCCCCAATGGGGTTCCCAGCGATCTGACTGCGGATTACATCGAGGTCAAGCAGGGCATGGGCAATACCGACAACCAGAGTGTCGGCCCCAGCTTCGCCACCGGCTCCGGTGCCGGAACCAGCGGCGGCACCGGCAACGTCGGCGTCAACGGCAGCACGGCCAAGCTCCCCTTCGGTCTCGATCCTTCGAAGACGCCGGTCATGGGCAGCTACCAGCCCGGCGTGCAGGAACCCGCTTCCCTCATCTCGAGTTGGTACGGATTGCCCACTCGCAGTGAGGAATCACCGTTGGTGGTCATGTCCGTCGCCGGGCGCGTGTGGTCCGTCGACAACACCGGTGCCATCACGTACGGCCAGTCGCTGCTGGTCGAGTACGGCAAGACGCAGCCTGACGGAACCGTGCAGGTTCAGGGTTCGTACATGCCGCGAGACATCGGACCCGCACCGTCGTGGCGCAACGTCCGTATCCCCATCGACGAACTCGCGCCGGACGCCGACGCCGTTCGCGTGGTCGCGTTCGATCCCAACCTCACGGGCGATCAGTGGATGGCATTCACGCCGCCGCGCGTGCCCAAGCTCGAGTCCCTGAACTCGTACATCGGCAACGAGCAACCGGTTCTCCTGGACTGGGCTGTCGGCCTTCAGTTCCCGTGCCAACGTCCGTTCACACATCAGAACGGCGTGGCCGAGATGCCGAACTTCCGTATCCTCCCGGACCGTCCCCTGGCCGTCAGCTCCACCGACACCTGGCAGTCCGCGGACAACGGCGGCCCGCTCGGGTTCACCGAGGTCCTCGCCGGTGCTACGACGGTTCCGACGTACCTGAAGGACGACTGGGCGCGGGACTGGGGATCACTCGAGCGCTACGACCGGTACTTCCCGAATGCTGTTCCGGCAGAGGTGGAGACGGGGACCGCAACCCGCTCGGGTATGTGGATGCCCGGCGAGATGCGGGTGCACTAGCCCGCACTGCCAACCCGCGGGACTGCTCGGGTGCGACGTACGGAGACGGCCGAGACCGCTCCGACAACGACGACGCACCCGAGTAGCTGCCCGATACCGGGCCGTTCGCCGAGCAGCACAACCGCCAGCAGTACGGCGAGGACCGGTTGCATGAGCAGGAGCGTCGCGCCCACCTCGGCGGGAAGCCGAGGGAGCGAGTGCCCCATCAGCATCCAGCCGAACACCTGGCCGACCAGCGCCAGTGCCGCGAGCCAGCCGAACGCTTCCCAACCCGGGACGAAATCGATCCGGCCCCACAGTGATCCGATGACAGAGCCGGCGATGCCCGCGGACGTCGTCGAGATCAACACCTGGCTCGCTGCCCGATCCGCCTCGCCCGTACGGCCGACCACGAAGATGTAGCCGCCGTAGGCGATTCCGGAGACGAGCGAGAGCGCAGTTCCCCACAGCAAGTCGTCGCCGGTTTCCCCACCCCCGAACACGCCGCCCGCCAAGGCAATTCCCGTGAACATGAACGGTAGGGCGAACACGAAGCGCATCGGAACCCGATTGCCGAAGACCAGCCAGGACAGTGCGGGCACCACAACCACCTGCACGTTCACGACGACGCTCGCCATCCCCGCGCCGATCATGAGAATCGACTGCGACCACAACGCAAAATCCAGCCCGAGCAGCAGGCCGCCGAACACCTGAAGAACGACCGCCCGCCGGCTCGGCTTGCCCACCCGGCGGTACTCCCGCCACGCCAACCACGCCAGTGGCGGCAAGGCCAGGAAACAACGGAAGAAAACGGCTGTCGAGGGCCCGACATCGGCCAGCTTGATGAGAAGCGAACTGATCGAGATCGCAGCTGCGCCTCCGACGACCAGCAATCGAGGGTCGATGCGCCCCCGAGGAGTGCGGGTGGGTGTCGGTGTCTGCGCGGTCGCGGAGGTCAGAGTGGTCACTCGACAATGTTCCTGCCGCTAACTATTCAGCACAAGCAAATGTTCAGACCGTATATTCGGTAGCATTACTACCGTGTTGAATCTCGAAAGACTTCGCGCCCTGCACGCTGTCGCCGAGAACGGGTCAGTGGCGGCAGCTGCCCGCACCTTGCATGTCACACCGTCCGGAATTTCGCAGCAGTTGAACAAACTCGAGCGCGAGGTCGGTGTTCCGCTCCTCGAACCACAGGGCCGCGGTGTGCGACTCACCGAAGCGGGCCGAATCCTCGCTCGCCGAACCGCAGAGGTTCTCTCGACGCTCGCCCAGGCCGAGGCGGAAATCGCGTCGCTGCAGAGCGAGGTGACAGGCCGCGTGCGTATCGGCGCCCTGGTCTCCCCCAGCAGGACGGTGCTGCCGCGAGCCATCGCCGAGATCAGGCATGCGCACCCCCAACTCGAAATCACCTTCAACGAAGGCGAATCCGAAGAACTGCTCCCCGCACTGATTCGCCGCGACCTCGACGTCGTGGTGGTCGACAGCTGGAGCACTCTGCCCGTCGAACTTCCCGACGGACTCTCCTTCACTCCCGTGTACGACGACGTGGCGCTGCTCGCTCTCCCCGCGTCACATCCGCTGGCGGAGAACAAGGTTGTCGCGCTCAGCGAGCTGTCCGAGCACGCCTGGGCGACGTGGACGCGGGGAACGGACTTTCACACGTTCACCGTCAGGACACTGCGCGCGCAGGGGTTCGACCCACGAATCGAGTACGAGGTCGCCGAGTTTCCCACCCAGGTCGAATTCGTCGCTCAGGGCCTTGCCGTCGCTTTGATTCCACGCCTGGCGAGAGTTGTACCGCCGGAAGGTGTTCGAATGCTCGACACGGTCCCGCCGCTCGGCCGCGACATCTACCTCGCCTGGCGGACCGACAGCGAGAGGCCCGCCGTTCTGGCGACGATAGAAGCGCTACGCCGCCAGTTCGACGCCCTCGGTGACAAGAAGAATTAGAGCGGCATCAAGTTGTGCTTGCGCGGGTTCTTGAAGATCGTCTTGTCCTTGAGCAACTTCAGAGCCTTGCGGATTTCGAGACGCGTCTGCGAAGGCTCGATCACCGCGTCGATGTATCCGCGCTCAGCCGCGATGTACGGCGTCGCGACGAACTCGTTGTAGAAGTTGATCAACTGAGCACGCACCGCGGGTGCGTTCTCGCCCGCCTCGGCGAGCTGACGACGTCCCATGATGTTGACGGCACCCTCGGCGCCCATCACGGCGATACGTGCCGTCGGCCACGCGAGGTTGATGTCGGCACCGAGCTGCTTGCAACCCATGACGGCATAACCGCCGCCGTACGCCTTACGAACCACCACCGTCACCTTCGGCACAGTGGCTTCGATGTACGCGAACAGGAAACGCCCGCCACGCTTGATGACACCGACCTTTTCCTGATCGACGCCGGGAAGGAAGCCCGGTGTGTCGACGACAAAAACGAGCGGGATGCTGAAAGCGTCGCACAGGCGCACGAAGTGAGCAGCCTTGTCGGAGCTGTCTGCATCGAGGGCGCCACTGAGGTACGTGGGCTGGTTGGCCACGACACCGACGGGCAGGCCGTCGACGCGGGAGAACCCGGTGATCACGTTGTGCGCGACCTGGGCTCCGATTTCGTGGAAGGTTCCGTCGTCGAAGATCCGCAGAATGATGTCGTGCATGTCGTAGCCGGCGTTGTCGGCATCCGGCATGAAGGCGTTGAGTTCGAGATCCGACTCGGTGATCTCGGGTTCGAGGCCCGGGTTGATCAGCGGCGCCTTCTCCGTGCACGAGGACGGCATGAAGCTCAGGTACTCACGGACCCAGTCGAATGCAGCCTTCTCGTCGGGAGCGACGTGATGGATGTTTCCGTACTCCGCCTGCTTGCGTGCTCCGCCCAGATCCTCGAGGCTGACCTCTTCGCCGGTGACCGACTTGATGACGTCGGGTCCGGTGACGAACATGTACGACTCTTCGGTCGCAACCACGACGTCGGTGTTGATCGGTGCGTACACGGCACCGCCGGCGCACTTACCGAGGATGACCGAGATCTGCGGGCAGACACCGGACAAGGGCTCCTGACGTGAACCCATGTTTGCGTACCAGGCCAATGAGGAAACGGCATCCTGGATTCGAGCTCCACCGGAATCGTTGATACCGACGACCGGGCAACCAACCTTCAGCGCAAAATCGTTGACAGCTGCGACCTTACGGCCGAACATCTCTCCGGCGGCACCGCCGAACACAGTCTGATCGTGCGCGAACACGGCAACCGGCCGCCCCTCGACGGTTCCGTGACCGGTCATGACGCCGTCGCTGTACGGATTGTCCTCGCCCGCCATCTTCACCAGGGCGCCGACCTCGACGAAGCTACCGGGATCGAGCAACATGTCGATGCGCTGGCGCGGCGTACTGTGCCCTGCTGCATCGCGCTTGGCAATGGCCCGAGCCGAGCCGGGTTCCTTTGCCTTCTCCAACTTTTCGCGGAGTTCAGCGAGCTTCTCCGCGGTGGTTGTCGTCACTTCTGAACTCCGGTTTCCGATGCTTTGGTCTGGGCTGTCTCGATCTGGGCCAGCTTTGTGGTGAGGTCTGCCGCGACCTTCGCGATGTACGGCTCGTCGACGATCTGCAGGTGATCCCCGCCGATGTAGACGACCTCGAGGTTCTTCACGTAGTCACCCCAACCACCGTCTGCCTTGCGGGTCTTGAATGCAGGCTCGAGCGTCATCAGCTCGTCGTGGTACTTGTCGGCCATGTACAGCACGACGTCTCCGTCGTAGCTGCTGAACGCGGCAGTCTGGATGGCGCGGTTGTCCAACCAGGACGTCCGCTGATGCTCGATGATGCCGCCGGGAATCTTGGCGCCGCTCATCTTGATCATGTCCATCAAGATCTGGATCTGATCCTCGTCGGCTTCGGTGGAGGCCAGAACGTCAAGCGGCAACGGAACATCCAGGTTGTAGGTGCGCTTGGCGAACTTGCCGTAGCGCTCCCAACGCTTGCGACGTTCCTCCTCGGTGTCCGGCACGACCTCGCCGGCCATCACGGTGTCGAGAAGTCCGACCACACGCACGTCGGCGCCCTCCTCGCGCAGCAACTTCGCGACCGCATACGACATCACGCCGCCGAACGACCAGCCGCACAGCACGTACGGCCCGTCACCCTGGATCTCACGAAGCAGCGGAACGTAGGCAGCAGCACGGGTTTCGATCGAGCCCTCGACCCGCTCGAACCCGTACATCGGCGTGCCGGCGGGCAGGCGCTTGAGCAAAGGCTCGTACGTCACCGTCGAACCACCGGCAGCGTGGAAGACGAATACCGGTACGGCCGTGGAGCCTTCGGGACGGGCACGCAGAGTACGAACGAGTCCGTCGATCTTGCCGTCGTCCTCGAGGTACTGGCGAACGACGTCCGCAAGCTCTTCGATGGTGGTGGAATCGAGAACGTCGTCGAGAGTGATCTCGCCACCCGCACGCTCGGAAAGCCGAGCAGCAAGCTTCTCGGCGACCTCGTCACCGACGATCGGCAGATCGTTGAAGATGCCCTTGGCCGACTTCCCGGTGACGACGGCCCACGTCGCAAACGTCAAGCGCTCGGCTGCATCTCGCGGCGGAACGTCGGAGCCGGCGTCGTCGGCAGTTCCGGCACGCGAAGGATCGGCGGGCGCGGCAGCCGGTACAGCCGTCGCAACGGGAGCAGTGGCAGGTAGTTCCACCGCCACCTCGGCGGGAGCAACGTCCTCGTCGTCAGCAGCATCGGCCGCCAACTTCTCCGCGGCCTGCTTGTCGGCCATCGCCTGAACCTCTTCGCGATTGTCGATCGCGTAACGCAGGTACTTGTTGACCTCGTTGAGGCTCGCGTCCTTGACTGCCTGGAGCTGGAGCTGCGGAATGTCGAACTCGTACTCGACGCGGTTCTTGATACGCATCGCCATGAGCGAGTCGAGACCCAGTTCGATGAGCGGAACCTCGGCCGGAAGATCCTCCGGCGAGTACCCCATCGACTCGGCGACAACGATCTTGAGGCGGTCGTCGAGGCTCTGCGAACCGTTCGGATCCCACTTGTCTCCGGCGTCTTCGACGACCTCGGCCAGGGTTTCCATCGGCGCGCTGGTCTTGACCGGCGCGCTGACGACCAGCTCGGGCAGCGGCTCACCGGACGTGACGACGGCGTCGAAGAGCAGACGGAACGTAGCGCCCTCACGAGCGTGCACCTGCACCGACGCTCCACCCGGATGCGGGTTGAGTGTCGTGGTCAGGGTCGCAGCACCGGCCAGCTCACCGTGCGGAACAGCAGCGGTCAGAGAGACATCCGAAAGCACCTGTCCGGCGGCAGCGCTCACCAGCACCGCCAGGTCGGTGACGGCGGACGCGTCGACCTCCCACACATGGCGGCCGTCGGGCAGGGCAACGTGCGAACCGGGAACGCGAGCCGAACCACCGGCACTGACACGAATGTCGAGCCAGTACGGCTTGCGCACGAACGCGGTACGCGGAACCGAAGCGAAATCGCCTGCGGGAAGCAGAGATTCGAGATTCACGGCATGGCCGTGCACGTACAGCTGCGCGAGAGCGGCAAGCACACCTGCGGACTCGTCTTCCTTACGCTTGAGCGTCTGGATGAGCTCCATGTCGTGCAGGCCCGAATCGAAAGCGGTGGCCGCCACCGACATCAGCGTCACCGGGTTGGGTGCAAGCTCGACAAAAGTGGTGTGGCCGTGGGCAACTGCACCGCGCACCGCATTGGTGAAGTACACGCTGTGGCGAAGACCCTTGACCCAGTACGCCTCTTGATGGATCGGCTCGTGACCGGGACGGTAGAAGGTGTCCTTGTCGACGGACGAGTAGACGCCGAGCTTCAACGTGGTCGGCTCGATACCGGCCAACTCCGCGGCGAGTTCGCCGAGCAACGGATCTACCTGCGAAGTATGGCTGGCGCCCTTGGTCTGCAGTACACGCGCCATCTTGCCGTCGGCCTCGGCGGCAGCGACGATCGCCTCGATGTCCGGCTGCGGCCCACCGATCACCGTGTGCGTCGGAGCTGCGTAGACGCAGACCTCGAGCTTGGGGTACGTGGGCAGCAGCGCCTCGATCTCGGATGCGCTGTACTCGAGCAGTGCCATCAGACGGATGTCGTCACCGACAAGTGCGCCCTCGGCCTCACCCATCAGCCGTGAACGTGAACAGATCACGCGGACAGCGTCTTCCAGGTTCAGACCGCCGGAAACGTACGCGGCAGCGGCCTCACCCATCGAGTGCGGAACCACGGCTTCGGCCTCGGCGCCGTGGTGGCGCAGCAATGCAGCCAGACCGACCTGGATGGTGAAGATTCCCACCTGTGCGGTCTCGACGTTGTACTCGATCGAATCGTCGAGGAACATCTCGACCATCGAGTAACCGGCCTCGTCCTGGATCAGCGCGTCGACCTCGTCGACGGCTGCCTTGAAGGCCGTGTTCTCCGTGTACAACTGCTTGGCCATCTTGCGGTGCTGCGAGCCGAAGCCCGAGAACACCCACACCGCACCCTTGGGCGACGGCGAGTCGGCCGAGAAGACGCCCTGGGCCGGCTTGCCCGCGGCGACGGCGCGCAGCGAGCTGATGGCCTCGGACCGCGTCGTCGCCACAACAGCGGCGCGCGAGCGTCCGTGGTTGCGACGCGAAAGTGTGCGGGCGACGTCGGCGAGGGGCGTCTTGCTTCCCTCTTCGGTTTCGAGCCAGTCGGCCAGATCGGCAGCTGCGCGGCGACGACGCGAAGGCAGCGCGCCGGACACGGCCAGCACAACCGTGATCTCGTCCTCTGCTGCCGGTTCGTCCACGACCGGGGCATCCACAACCGGTTCTTCGACTACGGCGTCGGCAGGCACGTATTCCTTGACCACGACGTGCGCGTTGGTTCCGCCGAAACCGAAGCCGGAAACACCGGCGACGGCCTTGCCGGTGTAACGCGGCCAGTCGGTGGCCTCGGGCGTCACCTGCAGGTGCGCCTTCTCGAAGTCGATGTGCGGGTTGGGGCCCAGGTAGTTGATCGTCGCGGGAATCTTGTTTTCCTGCATCGCCAGAACGACCTTGATCAGGCCGGCGGCGCCTGCAGCTGCTTCCAGGTGCCCGAAGTTGGTCTTCGCGCTACCGAGCAGTGCCGGCTTGTCGTCGTCACGGCCACGACCGACGACCCGGCTGAGAGCGTCGGCCTCGATGGGATCACCGAGATCGGTACCCGTTCCGTGGGCCTCGATATAGTCGACGGTGGTCGGCACGATGCCGGCGTCGCGGTACGCGAAACGCAACACGTCGGCCTGGGCGTCCGGGTTGGGCGCGAGCAGACCGTTGGAACGGCCGTCCTGGTTGATCGCGGATCCGGCGATCACCGCGAGGATGGAATCGCCGTCACGCTCGGCGTCTTCGAGGCGCTTGAGCACAACGAGTCCACCACCCTCGCTGCGAACGATTCCCTGAGCCTGAGCGGAGAAGGCACGCAGTTTGCCGTCGGGAGCGAGCATCCCGGTCTGATCGAAACCGAGGGTTCCGGGAGGGGCCAGCAGCATGTTGACGCCACCGGCCAGCGCGATGTTGGAATCGCCGCTGCGCAGCGAGCGCACAGCCTCGTGAACGGCAACCAGCGAAGACGAGCACGCGGTGTCCAGAGCGATGGACGGTCCACGGAAGTCGAAGAAGTACGAGACCCGGTTCGCGACGATGGCCGTCGACGTTCCGGTCAGCGCGTACGGGTGCGCCGTCGTCGGATCACTGACCGCGAGCAGCTGGTAGTCGTTGGCGGAACTGCCGATGAAAACACCGACCTGCTTGCCCTTGAGCCCACTTGCCGGAATGCGAGCGTGCTCGAGTGCTTCCCACGCGAGTTCGAGAGCGAGGCGCTGCTGCGGATCGACGTTGACGACCTCGAGCGGAGACATCGCGAAGAACTCGGCGTCGAAGCCCTTGACGTCGTCGAGGTACCCGCCCTTGGTGTTGGCGTTCTCGACCGCGGCCTTGATGGCAGGGTCGGACATGAACTCGGCCCAGCGGTCCTCGGGGAGGTCGCTGATGCCGTCGCGTCCGGCCGCCAGCATTTCCCACATGTCCGAAGGCGTGTGCCCGGCACCGGGGAATCGTGTGGAGAGTCCGACGATGGCGATGTCGTGAGCGTCCGTCGCGGCGCCTGAGACGTAGTACGACGCGTCGATGGTCTCCTCCGGCGCCTCGGGCTCACCTTCGATGATCCGAGTCGCCAGCGAAGCGATGGTGGGGTGTTGGTAAGCAACCGTGGCCGTCAGCGTGACGCCGAGCAGATCCTCGATGTCGCCGCTCAGCGCAACTGCGTCGCGTGAAGCGAGCCCGAACTCTTCCATCGGGCGGTCGTCCGTGATCGTCGACACCGGCTGACCGGTCGCGTTGGCGATCCAGTTGCGAAGCCACTCACGCAACTGCGCAACGCTCATCTCGCTCACAACGTCTTTGCTCTGCGCACCATCTTGTTCAACCATCAACTCACCAAGCCACCGATCATGAAGGGACTGCTCCTCAAACGCTATCGGGGAATGCGGTCTGCTGATAGCCGCCTCGCAACGTTCCCTCGATATAGCTCGCTTTACACGCGCGGCGAGCGATCTTGCCGCTGGACGTACGCGGAATCGAACCGGCAGGAACGAGCAGGATGTCTCGGGCCGTGACGCCGTGACGGGAAGAAATCGCCGCACGCACGGTGTCCGCGATCGGCTGCGGATCCGCCTTGCCTGCACCGGGAGCGCGCTCGGCCACGATGACCAGCTGCTCCGAGGAATCGTCGTCGTCGAACTTCAGACCCGAATGCGTGTTGGAGAACACGACAGAAGGCAACTGGTTGGCCGGTACGGCAAACGCAGCGATGAATCCGGGACGCAGAGCCGGGCTGGCTTCCTGAGCCGAAGACTCGAGGTCCTGCGGGTAGTGATTGCGGCCGTCGACGATCACGAGGTCCTTGACGCGCCCGGTGATGTACAGCTCGCCGTCGACGTAGACGCCGAAGTCGCCGGTACGCATCCAGTTGGCATCCGCCGGTGTGCCCTCGGTGTGACTGTCTTCGCTCAGCCGGTTGTCCAGCTTGTTGTGGAAGGTCTCGGCCGTCTCGTCGGGGCGTCCCCAGTAGCCGATGCCGATGTTCTCGCCGTGCAGCCAGATCTCGCCGACGTGATTGTCGGGAACCTCGGTCAGCGTCTCGGGATCGACGATCGCCGCCCACTGACTGCGCGAGACGTACCCGCAGGAGACCTGCGCGATGGCGTTCTCGGAGTACTGGTCGACGATGACCATGCGGCCCTTGTTGAGTTCCGTGCGGTCGACGTAGATGACCTTGGCCTCGTCGGAATGCTTGGTCGAGGAGACGAAGAGCGTCGCTTCGGCCATGCCGTACGACGGCTTGATCGCAGTCTTGGGCAGACCGTACTGAGCAAAAGCCTCGTTGAACTTGCGCATCGACGACGTCGTGACCGGCTCACTGCCGTTGATCAGTCCGATGACGTTGCTCAGGTCGAGTGTCTCGCCGTCCTTCGGCAAGCCGCGCGCGGCAGCATGCTCGAACGCGAAGTTGGGAGCAGCAGCAAAGGTGCCGGCGCCGTCGGACACCGCAGCAAGTTCCTTGATCCACCGGTACGGCCGCTGCACGAAAGCGCGCGGGCTCATGATGGTGATGTACTTGCCGCCCAGAGCAGGCAGGATGACCGTCAGCAGGCCCATGTCGTGGAACAGCGGCAGCCACGTGACGCCGCGCGAGTCCTCGTTGAGCTCGATGGAATCGACCATCTGGAGCGCATTCGTTCCCACAGCGCGGTGGGTGATCTCCACACCGGCGGGAACTCGGGTCGAACCGGAGGTGTACTGCAGGTATGCGATGTCGTCGAGCTCGATGTCGGGGCGAACCCACGTTTCACCGACGGTGTCGGGAATCGCGTCGACGGCGATGATGCGCGGACGCTCGGCAGCGGGAAGCGAGCGGAACAACTGACGAACACCGGCTGCCGACGAAGCGGCAGTCAGAATCGCGGTCGGCTTGCAGTCGCCGAGAACAGCGTGCAGGCGGTCGGTGTGACCGGGCTCGTCCGGATCGAAGAGCGGCACCGCGATAGAACCGGCCTGGATGGCCGCGAAGAACGAGATGACGTAGTCGAGCCCCTGCGGAGCAAGAATCGCAACACGGTCTCCGCGCTTGGTGACCTGCTGCAGACGGGCTGCAACAGCCCGCAGACGCACACCGAACTGCTCCCAGGTCAGCTCCAGGGCTTCACCGTCACGCTCGCGTGAGTAATCGATGTACCGATACGCGAGCTCGTCCGCGTTGACACGCGAGTGTTGCTCGACGTAGTCGACCAGCGTGAAGCCTGGTTGCAGGCGGATCTGGCCCTTCTCGTCGAGAAAGCCATCGAACAGCGCGTTCATTCCATCTCCTCCGAAGCGATCACACAAGCACTGTCCTTCATGCCTGCGCCCCAGACTTCCTTCGCTCTCTCGGGTCCATCTTCGATCAATCGAATCGCACTTTGTGCGCAACTCACCTGAATCACTTCATCGATCCCAAACCATCGATATGTTACAGATTCGCATCGTCCGTATTCTCCGGCCTACTCGCCCGCCAGTAACGGGATGATCGGGGCGAACGCTTCCATCTGCGTCGGGAAGACCCCGACGTACGACATCGACGTCTTCTCGCGGACCAGTCGAATCTGGTCTGCGATTTCCTCGAAAGTGCCCACAGCCAGGTAGGGAGAGTTCAACAGCTCCTCCACGCTCAGCTTACGATCCACTTCGATGTTCGGCGGAAAACCTTGGTCCAGAGCGGCGATTGCCATCTCGGCAGCCTGCTCTCGATCGTCGGTGATCATGATCATGGTGATGGTCCAGTTGAGTTCGATCTCATCGAAACGCTCGCCGGCAGCTTCGCGGATCCGCTCGACACGTTCGATGGTCTTTTCCATCGTGATTCCGGAGAGCAGAAGTCGCCCGTCACGGTTGGTCGGTGTGGCGACCGAGATGATGTCCGCGTACTTCGCCGCGAGAGCTAGCATCTTCGGTCCGCCGCCGCCCACGATGATCGGCGGCCGCGGGCCCTGCCGCGGTCGTGGACTGCCCTTGAGGCCGCGCACCTGATAGTGCTTACCTTCGAAAGTGCATTCCTGCCCGCGCAGCAGAACGTCGAGAATCTGCAGAGATTCCTCGAGTTTCTCGATGCGAACGCCCGGGCTTTCGTAGGCGATGCCGCCCTTGTCGAACTCTTCCTTCATCCAGCCTGCGCCGATTCCGAGTTCGAGTCGACCGCCGGACAGTACGTCGATGGTCGCCGCGTCCTTCGCCAGCACAGCGGGATGACGGAAGCCGTTGGCCAACACGGCGGTGCCGAGACGAATCTTGTCGGTGGCCACCGCGAGCGCTCCGAGAGCGGCGATCGGTCCGACCTGATTACCCAGGTGGTCCGGAATCATGAACGAGTCGTAACCGAGTTCCTCGGCCTTCTGCGCAAGCTTGACGAAGCGTCGCGCACCACCCTCTTCGGCGTTGCCCTCGCCACCGGCCGCAAACCGGAATTTGCGTCGGGCATCGCTGCCGTGGGTGGAACTCATATATCGATCTCCTGTGATGGACACGTACGTCGTACTCGAACTACAAACTCGGACAAACCGAACCTACTCGCCAGTCACTTACGTGACAGCACTGTAGAGGAAGCCCCCGGACCGTGCAGCACTCTACCGGGACCAAACGAGCAGATTACCCGCGAGCGAACTCCCGAGACGCCCGATTGTGACGAATCAACAGTGCGACGGCGTCTCAACTGTGGGGCGGCGTCGGCGCGGCGTCGATCTTCTCCGCAGCCCACTGTGCCATCCACTGGGTGGCCGTCGTGCCGTTCGGATCGACCTGGAAGGAGTTGTACATCGCGTGCACAGGATTGTTGTAGTACTCGAGCAGTCGCGGAGCCGAACTCAGCCAGTTGGTCGGGTTGAGAGCAGCGGCCGGAGCGTCGCAGATACCGTCACTGGGCGCGCAGATCTGATAGGTCCGGTCGTTGAGGTCACCGAAACCGCCAGGCCTCGGGCCGGTCATCGTGAGACCGGGAAGCTTCAGCCCGTTCAGCGACAACTCGGCGCCGACACCGGCAACGCTTGGGCCAACGGTGTTCCCGAACGCCGGATCACGCCGACCGTCGGCGATCAGGCCGACGCCCAGAACCAGATCGGCAGGCACCGCGCCGCTGCCGTCGCCGATACTCGCTGCGACGTCACCCGCGATCACCGCGCCCTGGGAGAATCCGGTCAGGACGTAGCTCGTGAGCGGGCACTCGGCGTGCCGCTTCATCAGAAAGTCGTTAGTGGCAGCAGTTCCCGCGGCCCGACTGTTGTTGTAGGACTGCTGTCCGTCCGGCGGGATCGCAATTGGATTCGAAAACTGTGCGACGTACGGAACGGTGTAGACGTCGGCCCGTGAAGTATCGAACTTCTCCTGCAGCGGACGGGTCACGTTCAGCATCAACGACGCCGGATTGGCCGTCGGGTTGTACGGGTCGTCGGTAGCGCTCGACTCCCACGTACCCGGTATGGCTACTACCTGGACATCGGGGCAGCTGGCCGGCTGAGACACCGGCGGCTCCGGGCTCGGCGGGATCGGAGTCGGCGACGGCACCCGCCCGGCCAGGATGTACCAACCGCCGATCACGACCGCTGCGACCACAAGAATGATCAGCAGCGGGATCAGGCACCCACGACGCTTTCCAGACCTCGCCATTTCCCGCTCCTACTTGCAGTAGGTGGCGTTGGCGACGTCGATGTAGATCTGAGCGTTCGCACCTGCCTGATCGGGAGTGATCTGCTTGCCTTCCGCCGACGCTTCCTGGCCGACGAAGGCGGTCACGAAGGTCAGGACCTCGTCGTCGGTCTGAGGACCGGCAGCACAGATGTAATTGGCCGTGTTGACGGCGATGCTTCCGTCACCGGCCGGGGTGATGCCCTTCGCCTTCAGCCCGTCGAGGAACTTCTGCGCCTCGGGGCTGACCTCGACGACTGTGGGACCCGGGAAGCCCTCGATGCTCTGTGGCTGCTCCGGCGGCGCGGTGGCCGCGGCTCCCGGACTGGTAGGCGCAGCCGAAGCCGTCGTGGTCGCCGAGGCGGACGCAGACGCCGATCCGCTCGAGGACGAAGCCGCAGCGGACGTCGTGGTGACCGGATTGGAGGTTGCGGTGGAGTCGTCACTACCGCACGCGACAAGTGCGCCACCCGTGGCGAGCGCCAGGGCGCCGACCGCGATCGCGCGTGCACAAGTGTTTCGGTTACCCGAGAAAAGCGACATCAATGTCCGTCCTTGCCTTCAGTCGAAAGTCCATCAACAGGTTACGCAACGCACGCGGGCGGGCACCGATCCGTGATCGGGCCCGCCCGTCGTGCACCACTGTGAGTTAGTGAACTTCTGTCTTGTCACCGATCACCGTGATGTAGCCGAACTGGAAGTTCTGCTGGACACCACCGGGAATGTCGAATTTGTCACTGATCGGGAATCCGAGTCGTCCACCTTCGTATCCGACGCTCTTCCAACCGTCGAAGAGCGGGCCGTTCTCGACGGACCAAGCACCGGTGCCGGGGCTCCAGTAGATGTTGCCGCCCTCGAACTCGGTGAAGCGTCCGTTGTCCTTGATCGGAACCTCGTTCGACTTCGGGAATCCGAGCCAGCCGTTCTCCCAGCCGAGTTCGCCGTACTTGCCCATGATCATTCCGAGAACCGCGTGAGTTCCGTTGGCGCTGCTGTACATTGCGCCGATCTCGAATCCCTGGACCTTGCCGGGCTTGCCGGGAGTCGCGATCTCGTCGGCGGTCGGGTAGCCGAGCGGGCCACCTTCCCATCCCTGTGCGGACCACTCGGTGAGGATGTCGCCGCTGACGGGGTGAGCGCCGGTCTGCGGGGTCCAGTAGATGGAGCCGTTCTGGAAGTGGTTGAAGCGTCCGCGTCCGTCGGGCGTACCGAGTTCGGGAGTACGCGGGAAGCCGAGCGGTCCCGCTGCTGCTCCGGCGTTCATGTACGCGCCGGCGATACGACCGGCGACAGGCTGAGCGCCCGTTCCACTGGTGAAGTAGATGCGACCGTTGCGGAAGTCCTGTGCCAGGCCACCCGCGACGCTGTACTCGGGCGTGATGCAGTCGCCGATCCAACCGTTGGCTGCAGCCGTCGCACCGATTTCACCCGACGTGCCGCACGCCGGCTTCTCGACCTCGACGCCGATGGCGTTGGCCAACTGCGGCCACAGCTGATGAAGCTCGAACTGCCAGTACGGCCACGAGTGGGTACCGGACGGGCGGTAGTTGACCTGCGCGGGGATTCCCAACTGGTTCAACTTGGTCGCGAAGGTCTGCGAGGTCAGGCGAGCGAGGATCTCGAGGCCCATGCCTGCGTAGTTGGTGCTGACACCGGGAATTCCCGACGGCTGGTCGTACGGGCCGGTCGTACCGCTACCGCTGGAGACGTACAGGCTGACGCCCTTGAGCTTCTCGGCGAGCGCGTACGGATCGTGTGCAGCCCACTGCGCGTTGGACGGCGGTCCCCACATCGCGGCGGAGTTGTATCCACCGGCGTCGGTCATCGCGAACTGGATTGCCTGAGGCATGCCGAGCGAAGTGGTGGTGAGGATGCCGGACAGCGAAGCCGCGAACTTGAAGAAGCCGGGGTTACGCGCCGTGAGGAACATCGCGGACGTTCCGCCCATCGACAGTCCGACGACTCCGCGCGTCTGCGTGGTGCGCCAGTCCTTTTCGAGGATGGAGGGCAGTTCCTTGGTCAGGAACGTCTCCCACTGGTAGTTCTTGCCGTTGTCGGGCGCGAGCCAGTCGGAGTAGAAGCTGGATTGACCGCCGACGGGAAGAATGACGTTGACGTTCTTGTCGGCGTAGAAGGACTCTGCGTCGGTTTCGTAGGTCCAGGCGTTCTCGTTGTCGGTCGCGCGAAGACCGTCGAGCATCCAGACCGAGGGGAAGCTGGCTGACGGATTGACGTTCCAATCGCGGGCCAAGAGAATCTGCACCTGAATCGGGATGCCCATCGCGGGAGAGTTCACCCACAGCGCGACGCGACGCTCACTGAGCCAGTCGACCTTCGTGACCGCTGCGCCGGTGGGGTTCTGAGTAGCGGCCGGTGCGGCCTGAGCAGGTGCCGGCGCGGCTGCCGCGGTTCCGGCCGTCGTCAAGCCCGCGGCGATCGGCAGAACCAGCATCGCTGCCAGTGCGCCGACGACCTTTGTCCGGAAGGTTGCCCGGGACCGGCGACGGTCCTCCGTGGCAAGGCCTACTCGCATGAGCTCACTCTCTTTCCTTACGTTCGGTCCGCGCGTCGATCGTGGAGCCGCCTGAGCAGCCAGACCCCCGTTGAAACTATTTCTACACGCAAACGATCCCCGCTTGGGGTAGCCGCGCTGTTACTGGTGGTGCAATTGTTACTGACATCCGGCGCTCGTGCAGCACCTGAATACACAAGTGCCGTCCCGGTTCTCCTTCGAGGAGTCCGGAACGGCACTGGTGAAGTGACTAGGTCACGGGATCGCGCACGATCACCAAGCGTTCATGGTGTCGAGGATCTGGCCGCGAGCCTTCCACAGCTCTGCCGACCAGTACGGCCACGAGTGCGTGCCGTTGGACGGGAAGCTGTAGGTGGCCGGGATACCCAGCGAGTTCATGCGGATCTGGAATGCACGGGTGTTGACCAGGGCGAGAGCTTCGAGGCCCATGCCGTTAGCCGTGTTGTAGTAGTCGATCGGTGCGCGCGGGTGGTCGTATTCACCGGGCAGGCCGCTTGCCGACGAGATGTACATCGACAGGCCCTGCAGACGCGGGGCGAAGACGAACGGGTCGTTGCGCAGCCAGGACGGGCTCCACGGCGGTCCCCACATGGAGTCGACGTTGAAGCGACCGGCATCGAGCATTGCGACGCGGATTGCCTCGCGCATGCCGGGAGCCGAGATGTTCAGGTAGCCCGACAGCGAGCCGGCGAACTTGAACTGGTCACGGTGGTAAGCAGCCAACGTCAGAGCAGCGCTGCCACCCATCGAGAGGCCGAGAACCGCGTTGTTGGTGGGCGAAACGCCGTAGTTCGCGAGGAAGTTGGGGAGTTCCTGCGTGAGGAACGTTTCCCACTTGTACGTGATCTGCTGGCCGTTGAAGTTCGACGGTGCATACCAGTCGCTGTAGAAGCTGGACTCGCCACCGACGGGCATCACGAGGGTGATGTTGTCGTTGCGGTACTGGTCCATCGCATTGGTCTCGAAGCTCCACGCGTTGGCGTCGTTACGCGCACGCAGGCCGTCGAGGAGGTAGAGGGCAGCGTTTCCGCCGCGAGCGGCCCACTGGACCTGGACCTTGATGTTGCCCATCGAGGAGGGCACCCACAGCTCGTCGTATCCGCCCGACTGGACGGTGCGGCTGGGAGCAGTGTGCGCGGGCGCAGCAGAGGCGACAGCACTACCGGCAACACCTGCAGCAAGGGGAAGCACAAGTGCTGCGGCACCGATGGCCAACGCTCGGTGCTTGAGGCGCTGGGTCAGCCTCTTTCTGGCAAAACGCATGGATACTGCTCTCTCTCTTCGTCTGCGGCACCCACTCGGTGAGTGGTTCCGGCGGATTCCGTCGGGGAACAGGCTTTTCTGCCAGCCCGAACAAGTTCAGGTCGGCAGCGGACCTCTTCCAAGTCACACTGCGCTCGCTGGACTTTATGTCACAGGTTCAGCTGTGACAAATAGACAGATCGTTACGTCCCAGTCCGCGAGCGACACCGTCGTCACCCCTGGGGGCGATTCAGGTTAGGTGAATCGTCTTCGAGTACATCGTGGCCAAACGATTCGGTGTTACTGAATCGAAATATTCAAACCCTCAACCGTCGGTGATGCTGATCACATCACCTGGGCGGCTCGGGTGGCACGAGCCCGCAGCGTTCCAATTCGTAGGCCGGAACCCGGTCGAATCGGTACTTCGCGAAGTCGAATGCCTGCTGGAAGTTCTGTTTGAATCTCGCCCAGGTCAGCTCGGAGCGGTACGACGTCAGCAGCTCCTGCGTTTCCGGGCAGGTGATGGCCAGCTTCGCGTCCGCAACCCAGTCCTCGTCGAGGAAGAACGGCAGCCACGGGCGAACGTCGATCATTCCCGTGTCCGCGACCACCCAGTCCGGATAGAGATTCTTGTCGTGCCCGATCCGGCCGTCCTCGAGTCGCTCGGTGTGAGCTGCCAGCGGGTACGCCAGACCCATCTGATCAAGCACCCGGACGTCGAGGCCGACGTTCATGCTCGTCATTCCGAGGTTGAGGAAGAAGACGACGTGCTCGGCCGGCTCTTCGAGCGGTCCGGGCGGTGGGACGACGAACCAGGAGTCGTAGCTCGCCGACGGCAGCAGCAGCCCACCCTCCGGGGTCCGCGCGATGGTCTCGACCATGGCACGCATTCGCGGATAGTCGAGGTAGTCCTCGGCGAGGATCGGATGCTTGTGACCGGTGTTGAGTGCGTAGAACGCGCGCTCGTCGACGATTCCCGAACGACCCACCACCGAGCCTTCCGGCATCCCCGTCGTGTTTGCGGCGAAGAAAGCCCAGATGATCGTGCCGATCCAGAGCACCGCCGAGACACCGAAGATCGCGGTGTCGCGGTTACTGCCGAACGCCGATCTGGCGGGCACCCGCAACGGAATGACGGCGACTGGGATGAGCAGGCAGAACAGCACCGGCAACAGGACACGGCCGTGCATGAAGTCGCCGCCGACGCGCAGCGAGTAGATCCCGAGGATCAGCCCACTGCCGAGAATGAAGGTGACAATCGCACGCGGCGTGCGCAGGAATTGTTGAAAGCGCTGCCACAGCGGACGTGCTGGTTGATCGGTGGCGGTGGCTGGTGCGTCCGCTCGGCTTCGCCACACGAGCAGCAGCGCACCGATGAGCAGGAACAGCAATGGCAACCAGAGCAGGTACGGCCCGACGAGGTTCCACAGGTACGCAAAACCCTGCGCCCACTTCGCGCCACCGGCGTCCTTCGACACCGCGGTATTCGGGTAAGGCAAGGCGTAGTAGCCCATACGCCAGATCTGATAGGCCACCGGGACAAGTCCGGCGACGACCACGATCAGTGTGCGAATCTTCCAGGTCAGGCCGGCGGAGAGAACGATCATCATCAACGCGGCAGCACCGGGAATCGCCATCTCGGGTCGAACCAGTGGTCCGAGGCCGGCCACGAACGAGAGAGTCAGGATTGACGCTGTGGACGGCGTCGACGCCTGCGCCCACCGAACGAGCAGTAGCCACAAGAGCGCGATCCAGAAGATCACCAGGCACGTTTCGAGCCCGGACGTGGCGAAATCTCTCGCAGGCGGGACCGCGATGTAGACGAGAACACCTGCCGGGACCAGCAGGATCGTTCCGCCCGCCGACGGCCGAACTCCGCGGTACAGACGACCGGTGCCGAGCATCGCCAGCACGACGGCGGCCGTCGAGAGTACGAGCGCGATCGTCAGGACGACGTATTCGAGGCGGATCTGTGTGAGCCAACTGAACGCGTAGACGATGTACGTCCACGCGGTACTCGTGTTCGCCTCGACACGCTCACCCGCATTGAAGACCGGGCCGTTCCCCGCCAGCAGATTGCGGACGGTTCGCAAGACGATCAGTCCGTCGTCGGCGATCCAGCGACGCTCCCACGCACCCCAGAACATGAGGGCAGCAGCAAGCACCACCCCGCCGAGAAAAACTCCTCGACTGAGGGTGGTGCGGTTCGCCGCAGTGTCGACGTGCGGGTCGGCCTCGGTGCGTGGCTCAGACGAGGTAGACAGCGACACCCACTACTCCGATCCACGCAATCGCGAGGAGTTGCAGCACCCGGTCACCGAGCGCGATCTCCTCAGGCTCTCCGGCTTCGCCGCCGTCGACGTCCACCGCGTATCGCAGCACCGCGATGGTGAACGGCACCATCGAGATGGCGTACCAGTTGGTGCCCTTGATGGCGTCCTGTTGGAACGCCCACAGCCCGTAGCAGAGGACCAGCGTCGTCGCTGCCATCGTCCACACGAAACGCAGGTACGTCATCGTGTAGCTCTCGAGGGACTTACGGATCTTCGCGCCGGTCTTCTCGGCCAACTGCAGTTCGGCGTAACGCTTGCCTGCGGCCATGAAGAGCGAACCGAACGCCATCATCAGCAGGAACCACTGCGAGAGATCGATCTCGGCGGCAACGCCACCGGCGATCGCCCGAAGCAGGAATCCCGACGAGACGATGCAGATGTCGATGACGGCCTGATGCTTGAGGCCGAAGCAGTACGCGAGCTGGATGACGATGTACACGCCCATGACCACGGCGAGTTGCCAGTTGGCCAGGAACGACAGCCCGATCGCAGCGGACAGCAGTACGACTGCCATGCCGTAGGCGATGTTGACGGGCAGAACTCCGGCCGCGATGGGACGGAATCGCTTCGTGGGGTGAGCACGGTCGGCTTCGACGTCCATCGCGTCGTTGACGAGGTAGATGCCCGATGCCGCCATGCAGAACACGACGAACGCCAGCGCGACGGGCAGGAGCACGTCGCCTTCGGTGGCGGTTCCGGCCGCGATGGGCGCTGCCAGCACAAGGACGTTCTTGACCCACTGACGTGGGCGAAGCGCCTTGACGATGCCGGCGGGCAGGGACTTCGGGGGTCCGCTGACCGTAGCCGGTTCCTCGCTCATTTATCTCCACATTTCTGTTCGGCTCTGGCTTCTTCGACCCGGCGAACTACCGCCGCGGATGCGGCTCCCAGTGCCGCTCCGGCGAGTACGTCGGTCGGGTAGTGAACTCCCAGGACCAGACGCGAGAGCATCATCGGGGGCACCAGCAACGCCGGTAAGGGTAGCCCGGTGAGTCGGCCGATCAGCACAGCCGCCGCCGTCGTCGACGTCGCGTGTGACGACGGGAAGCTGAGCTTGCTCGGCGTCGAGACGTTGACCTGCACCGACGGGTCGGACGGCCGCTTGCGCCTGACAACTCGTTTGATCACCACGGAGGCTGCGTGTGCGCCGAACGCTCCGACGGCTGCTCCGGCCCACTCGCGTCGACGCGGCTTGTCCACGGCGGCTCCGACGGCTGCGATCGCGATCCACCCGAGGGAGTGCTCGCCGAAGTGCGACATGCCGCGGGCGACCTTCACGGCGCCCGGCAGCTGCCCGACGGTCGATTGAATTCCGGCCAGAATCCGTACTTCAGGAGATGCCGAAGACACGTTCCCACCTTTCCGTGCTGGTCAGTGAAGGAACGGCGTCCTGGTACTGCTTCTTGAGTTCGGGGAAACGCGCGGCGAGTTCGCGGCGCAACCGTGTGGCTTCCTTGAGCAGTTCGAGTGCAAGCTTCGGGTTTCGCTTGCGGTAGACGACGCCGCGACCGTCGGCCGTGGTGACGGTGACACCGTCGACCTGTGAGAGCAGGAACCAACGCGCGTCGATGGTCGGCACGTTGAGCTGAGGACGCTCGAGGTGTTCGGGCTTGGCCGGCTTCACGTTGTGCACTCCGGCCCTGAGAACCCGGGTGATCTTCGCGACGGTCGACAGCGGCAGGCTCACGTCCCCGACGTCGGCGCCGGAGGGCAACGGCAACGCAGTCGACGACGGCAGGACGACGGCGTCGGAGAATTCCTTGCGCTGGGCGTGGACCTCACCGAGTGCTGTCGGCAGCATGTTCGCGACGTGCTCGGGTCCGGCGAGGAAGTCCGCGATGGCCTTGTTCTGGATCGCGACGGTGGAGTACTCGAGGCACAGCAGGTGCTTGAGGGTTGCTTTCACCGTGTTGACGACGAGACCGCGGCCGTTGCCCGGCATGTGGAGCGCGGCCACCACCAGACGGTTACGGAGGTGGAAGTACGCCTGCCAGTCGATGGCGTCGTCCTTGTCACTCCACGCCATGTGCCAGATCGCGGCACCGGGCAATGTGACGGTCGGATATCCGGCTTTCTTTGCGCGCAAACCGTATTCGCAGTCGTCCCACTTGATGAACAGCGGAAGAGGTTGCTTGATCTCTTCGGCGACCTGGCGCGGGATCATGCACATCCACCAGCCGTTGAAGTCGACGTCGATGCGGCGGTGCAGGAGTTTCGATTCGCGCAGCGGCTTCTTCGAGAAGTCGTGGTCGTATTCGACGTTCGGTGCCGCGGTCCACATGAAGATGCCGCGGTTGACCACTTCACCCATCACGTGGAGGTGGCTTCGTTCCTGCAGGTTGAGCATCTGCCCACCCACCAGCATCGGCGACTTCGCGAAACGCGAGAACGAAAGCGCACGCAGAATCGAGTCCGGTTCGATCTCGATGTCGTCGTCCATGAACAGAATGTGCTGGCACTGCGTGGTCTTGAGTGCCTCGTACATGATTCGGCTGTATCCGCCCGAACCACCGAGGTTGCCCTGATCGTGAATGGCGAGCCGATCACCGAGCGCTGCAGCAGCTTCGGCGAATCCGGGTTCGTCACGCACCTTGCGGGTGCCCTGATCCGGCATGATGACGGCCTTGATCACGTCCGACACCAGCGGATCCGATGCCAGTGCTGCGAGCGCCTTGACCGCGTCGGTCGGACGGTTGAACGTCGGAATACCAACGGCGACAGTCGCTTCGCCGGGAGCCTCGACGGGTGCGTACCAGCCGCCACTCTCGACGACTACGGCCGTATCGGTGGTGATGTCGAACCAGATCCAGCCACCGTCCTCGAACGGAGCCAGTTCCACCTCGAACTCGAGCGCGGCATCACCGTCGGCAAATTCCTTGCCTTCCACGTGAATTCGCGAGGAATCCGCCTTGGAACGGTAGATGTCGACGCGGCCGTGTCCGGACAGTTCCAGACGCAGGACCACAGATTTCAGGATGGACCAGCGCCGCCAGTAGCTGGCGGGAAACGCGTTGAAGTAGGTGGCGAACGAGACCTCGGTCTCGGCGCCGAGCGCTACCGACGTGCGCGAGGTCGAGTGTGCCCGCCGGCTGTTGGACCAGGACTCTTCCAAGTACAACGTGCGGACGTCGAGCGGCTCACCCGCGCGGGGCAGGATGATCCGCTGGAGCAGGGACTTACCGAGGTAGGTCACCTCGTCGCCGGTGACGGCGTCTTCGCCTTCGAGTAGATGACGTGCGTTCATTCGCTCTCCCCTGCCAATTCCGCACCCGATTCGAGATGCGGGCGCAGGGTGTTCTCGAACATGGTCAGCGCGCTGGCGATTGCCATGTGCATGTCCAGGTACTGGTAGGTGCCGAGACGTCCGCCGAAGAGGACCTTGTTCTCCGCGGTCTCCTTCTTGGCGCGTGAGCGGTACGCGGAGAGCTTCTCGCGATCCTCGGGCGTGTTGATCGGGTAGTACGGCTCGTCCTTCGCCTCCGCGGCACGTGAGAACTCACGCATGATGACGGTCTTGTCGGCCGGGTACTCGCGCTCCGGGTGGAAGTGACGGAACTCGTGGATGCGGGTGAACGGGACGTCCGCGTCGTTGTAGTTCATGACGGGGGTGCCCTGGAAGTCTCCGGTGGGCAGAACCTCGGTCTCGAAGTCGAGGGTGCGCCATCCGAGCGAACCTTCCGAGTAGTCGAAGTAGCGGTCGAGCGGGCCCGTGTAGATGACAGGTGCGTCGGGGCTGGCGGTGCGAAGTTCGTCGCGGACGTCGAAGTAATCGGTGTCGAGGCGGACCTCGATCTTCGGATCCTTTGCCATGTTCTCGAGCCACGCCGTGTAGCCCTCGACGGGCAGACCCTCGTACGTGTCGTTGAAGTAGCGGTTGTCGAAGTTGTAGCGGACCGGCAGGCGGCTGATGTTCGCCGCGGGCAGCTCGGTGGGGTCGGTCTGCCACTGCTTTGCGGTGTAGTCACGCACGAACGCTTCGTAGAGCGGGCGTCCGATCAGGGAGATCGCCTTCTCTTCGAGGTTGGAGGCATCCTTCGAGTCGATCTCGCTGGACTGCTCGGCGATGAGGGCGCGTGCTTCTTCGGGCGTGAAGTACCGACCGAAGAACTGCGACACGAGGCCGAGTCCCATCGGGAACTGGTACGCCTGCCCCTTGTGCAGCGCGAAGACGCGGTGCTGGTAGTTCGTGAACTCCGTGAACTGGGTGACGTAGTCCCAAACCTTCTTGTTGGAGGTGTGGAACAGGTGGGCACCGTACTTGTGGACCTCGATGCCGGTCTCCGGCTCTGCCTCCGAGTATGCGTTTCCCCCCAGGTGGTGACGGCGATCCAGCACCAGCACGCGCTTACCCAGTTGGGTAGCGGCACGCTCGGCGATGGTCAGCCCGAAGAATCCCGAACCGACGACGATCAGGTCGTACTGGGCACGGGCGGTCTCTGAATTTGCAGCGGTCACGATGAACCAGGGTATCGGACCTGTTCGGAAGCCGAGGGTTGGATGCGTCACCAGGGCCGATGCGGCAAGTCAGGACGCTGCGAGACCGATCAGACCCACGGCACTCGGCACACCCGTCGCATCGAAACCGATGGTGATCGGTTCGTCGACCGGAAAGTGCGCGGGAAGTAGAAGGAGTCCCTCCGACGCGCAGCGTTCGAGAAGTGCGCGGCGGGTGACCCTGGCGATGTCGGGGTCAGCGTCACCGCCCTGGCTGAGGTCCGGGTACAGAAACTGAATCGGATGGTGGATCACGTCGCCGGAGATGACGGCGCCACCGTCGGCAGTGCGAATCTCGATCACGATGTGACCCGGCGTGTGACCAGGCGCGCTGCGCACGACGACGCTTGTGCCTTCGGACTCGGCCAGGACATGACCGTCGTCGACTGCCGCCCACTTCGCCCCGTCCAGAACGGGACGGACGCTGTCCTCGAAGGTCTGCGCGAGATCCGACACCACTCCTTCGTGTGGACCGTCGGCGGCGAGCTGTTCGAGCGCGGCCAGTTCGGTGCGGTCGAAAATGTAGGTCGCGCGGGGAAAGGTGGGCCGCCAGGTTTCGGCGTCGAGGTTGGTGTTCCAACCACAGTGATCGGGGTGCAGATGTGTGCTGACCACCAGATCCACGTCGTCCACGGCGACGCCGGTGGCTGCGAATCGTGAGAGGTAGTCGGTACCGAACATGTGATGCGGCAAGAGGTTCGGCCGGTGCTTGCTGTTGCCGTTGCCGGTGTCGACGACGATGGCCTTGCCGCCGATCTCCACCAGGTAGGTGTGGATGGCAAGTACGAGGTCACCGCTGCCCGCGTCGAAGAACTCCGGTGTCAGACGCGCCGACGCTTCCTCGATCTCCGTCTCACCCGCGTGCGGAAAAAGCTCTCGCGGCGGGAACGGCCAGTGCGCCAGTTCGGTCAGTTGGGTGACGCGTGCCGATCCGACGTCGATGGTGAAGCTCATCAGTGTTTGCCTTCCGAACAGCTCGATACTGCCTGTAGGCACACACAAAGGGCACCCACCGAAATGCTCGGTGGGTGCCCGGTCGGTGTCAATGGTTTTCGACGCCGGTGATCAAAGACTCTTCGCGATGATGCCCTTCATCACTTCGTTGGCACCGGCGTAGATCTTCTGGACGCGGGAGTCCTCGTACATGCGCGCGATCGGGTACTCACGCATGTATCCGTACCCGCCGTAAAGCTGCACGCACCGGTCGACGACGGCGCATTGCTGCTCGGTGAGCCAGTACTTGACCATGGCGGCGTCGGCGCCGTCCAGCTCGCCGTTGAGGTGATCCTCGATGCAATTGTCGAGGAACACGCGGCAGGTGCGTGCGATCGTCTGGCACTCGGCCAGCTCGAAGGCGGTGTTCTGGAACTCGAAGAGACTGTGCCCGAACGCTTGACGCGCCTTGGTGTATGCGACGGTCTCCTCGACTGCACGCTCGATGGTGCCGATGGCCTGCGCGCCGATGATGAGGCGTTCCTGCACCAACTGCGCCATCAGTTGACCGAAACCGAGACCCTCGGACTCGCCGAGGAGATTCGAGACCGGAACGCGAACGTCGGTGAAGGACAGCTCGGACGTATCGGCGCCGTGCTGACCGACTTTGTCGAGCACGCGGCCGACGGCAAAGCCTTCGCAGTCACGAAGATCCACGATCAAGAGCGAGACTCCCTTGGCCCCGGCCTTGGGATCGGTCTTGACGGCGAGCACGATCATGTCGGCGCTGCCACCGTTGGTGATGAAGGTCTTCGACCCGTTCACCACGTAGTGGTCACCGTCGCGGATCGCGGAGGTGGTGATGGCCTTGAGGTCGGAACCTGTTCCGGGCTCGGTCATTCCGATGGCGCCGAGGATTTCACCCGTGGCCATGCCGGGCAGCCAGGCCTTCTTCTGCTCTTCGTTGCCGTACTCGAGGACGTAGTGGGCGACGATGCCACTGTGCACCGAGTTGCCGAGTGCGTAGTCACCGCAGTAGCCCTGCGCCTCGAAGACAGCGAGATCGTGCGCGAAAGTTCCACCGCCCCCGCCGTATTCCTCGGGAATCGAGCAGCACAGCAGGCCGAGCTTGCCGGCTTCGAGCCACACGGATCGGTCGACGCGATGCTGAGCGTCCCACTGCTCACGCTTGGCGATCAGTTCACGATCGAAGAAACCACGGGCCAGTTCGGCTACTGCGGTGATCTCGTCGTCGTGCCACGACGGCTTGCGCTTGGTCGCCATGATCAGACCCGCTTCAGCAGGGCAGCGAGTGCCTGACCGCCGCCGATGCACATGGTGACGATGCCGAATTCGAGATCGCGGCGGACCATGTCGCGCGCGGCACGCAGGGTCAGGATGGCTCCTGTGGCGCCGACCGGGTGTCCGAGGGCGATTGCTCCGCCGTACGGGTTGGTCTTCTCCGGATCCAGGCCACTGTCACGGATGACGGCGATGGCCTGCGAAGCGAACGCCTCGTTGACCTCGGCGGTGCCGATGTCGGACGGCTTCAATCCTGTTTGCGCAAAGAGCTTTTCGAGGGCGAGCACGGGAGCGTAGCCCATCAGGCCGGGCTCCATGGCTGCTGTCGTGACGGTTTCGAGCGTGACCAGTCCGGTGAGGCCGCGCTTGGCTGCCTCAGTGCCCGTCGCGAGGACGAGTGCGCCGGCGCCGTCGTTGATGCCCGACGCGTTACCGGCAGTGACGGATCCGCCCTCTTCGAATGCGGGGCGCAACTTGGCGAGGGTCTCGACGGTGGTTCCGGGCTTGGGGTGCTCGTCCTCGGTGACTGTGACAGAGCGTCGGCCACCGGTCTCGACGGGAGTGATTTCCTCGGCGAAGGCTGCCTTCGCTGCGTCGGTAGCGGCGCGGCGCTGCGATTCGACGGCGAACTCGTCCTGCTGCTCGCGGCTGACGCCGTACTTACGGGCGACGGCTTCGGCGGTGCGGCCCATGTGGGCTTTGCTGAACGGGTCGGTGAGCATGGCGACGGTGCCGTCGACGAGGCTGCGATCGCCGAGCTTGTAGCCGGATCGGGCAGCGAAGTCGTAGAACGGCATGCGGGACATGCTCTCGTCGCCGCCGGCGAGGGTGATGGCAGCTGCGCCCCAGCGCATCTGCATCGCCGCAGACCACACGGCCTGCAGGCCGCTGCCACAGAGGCGGTTGACGGTGTAGGCGGGGACGTTCTCGGGCAGCCCGGCGGCGATGCCCACGCGTCGTGCGTTGTAGGCGTCGGGGCCGACCTGGCCGATGCAGCCCATGACGACCTCGTCGATGTCTTCGGGTGCAACGCCGGCGCGGCTCAGCGCGGCCTTGGCTGCTGCGGCGCCCAGCTCGTGCGCGGGGACGTCCTTGAAGACGCCGCCGAAGCTACCGACGGGGGTCCTGGCCCCGTCGACGATGACGATCGGTTCGGGTGTGGTCATGATTGTCCCCATCTGCTGTGCTCACGTCGATTTCTTCGTCCGTGGCCGATACTAGGACATCTAAGTATCTCGCAGATGGGGACATTCGTGTCAGGGTGTGGGAGCGCTCTCGGCCACCGGTACGACCTCGGTCTCGGCGGCTTCGGTGTCTTCGGGGTCTTTGTCGTTCCGATAGCGGTAGAGCCCGATACCCACGAGGATCGCTGCGAGTCCCAGGGACACGAACATCTGACTTCGCGTCGAGTCCAGGGTGAGCATGCCGATGCAGAGCGCGATGATGGCGGCGATCGTGGCGTAGGTCAGGTACGGGAAGAGCCACATCTTCAGCTCCAGCTCCTGGCCCGACGCTTCGAGCTTGCGGCGAGTGCGCAGCTGGGACACCGAGATGACGAGCCAGACGAACAGCGCGATCGCACCGGAGGAGTTGACCAGGAACAGGAAGACCTTGTCCGGGGAGAGGTAGTTCATGCCGACGGTCAGGAAGCCGACGATCGTCGAGACCAGAACTGCGCGCATGGGGACGCCGGTCTTCTCGATACGTGAGAGCGACTTGGGGGCGTCGCCGCGACCGGCGAGGGAGAAGATCATGCGGCTCGCGGTGTAGAGACCGGAGTTGAGGCAGGACAGCACCGACGTGAGGACGACGACGTCCATGATGTTGCCTGCGGCCGGAATGCCGTAGGAGTCCATGACAGCGACGTACGGGCTGAGCGCAACCGATGCGCTGTCCCAGGGAAGCAGCGTGACGACGACCGCGATCGAGCCGATGTAGAAAATGAGGATTCGCCAGACGACGGATTTGACGGCTGCGCGAACAGCTTCGAGCGGGTTGGCCGATTCACCGGCGGCGATGGTGGCGATCTCGGCCCCGAAGAACGAGAACACGACCACAAGGACTGCGGCGAGCATGGCTCCCGTTCCGTTCGGCAGGAAACCGCCGTGACCGGTCAGGTTGGTCATTCCGGGTGCTTCGACGCCCGGCATCCATCCGCAGATCGCCACGACACCCATGCCGAGGAACGCGATGATGGCGACGACCTTGATGGACGCGAACCAGAATTCGAACTCACCGAAGGACTTGACCGAGATGATGTTGGTCAGCGTCAGCACGATCATCAGAATCAATGCCCAGGTCCACTGGGGAACGCCGGGAACCCAGCGATTCATGATGAGGGCACCGGCGGTGGCCTCGATGCCGAGCACGATGATCCAGAACCACGCGTAGAGCCAGCCGATCGAGAAGCCCGCCCAGCGGCCGATGGCCTTGTCGGCGTACGACGAGAACGAGCCGGTTTCCGGCGACGCTGCCGACATCTCACCGAGCATGCGCATCACGAGGATGACGACGACGCCGGCAAGTGCGTAAGAGACCAGGACACCCGGTCCCGTCTCCTGGATTGCCACACCGGAGCCGACGAACAGTCCGGCGCCGATGACGCCCGCGATCGCAATCATCGACAGATGCCGCTTCTTCAGCGTGTGCTGAAGTGCCGGCTGGTCTGTACTGGACATCAGTACTCCTTGTGGGCTGTTCGGGAGGTGGATCTTGGTGACGCTCTTCTGGAGCGCATTTTCGATAGCGCCAGTGTCGGACCTTCGGCAAGCTCGCGTCAGGCTCCACTTTGTACAAACGTGACCGCAGGCACTACAAAGTGGCGGGTTCGGGGTGCCAGACTGGACCCATGCCCATCACGCTCCGCCAACTCTGTGCGACCGACCAGTTCGGCCTCCGCGTCCTGGCCGGGCACGACCAGCTCGATCGCACCCTGACCTGGGCACATGTCTCCGAACTTCCCGATCCGACGCCCTTCCTCGACGGCGGCGAACTACTGCTCATCACCGGGGTGTCACTACCGACGACGGCCGCAGAAACGACCCGATTCGTACGGACCCTGGTTGCGGCCGGAATTGCCGGAATCGGTTTCGGAACCGGCCTCGGATACGAGCAGGCGCCGCAGACTCTGGTGGATGCGGCCACCCGTTTCAGTGTGCCCCTTCTCGACGTCCCGTTGCGAACTCCTTTCATCGCGCTGACCAAAGCGGTCTCGAAGGCGCAATCCGACGACGACATGAAAGCGCTGCGCAGCAACTACCAGAGCCTGCGCCGACTTCTTCAAGCTGCGGTGACGGTCAACGGCACCCGGGCGGTCGTACGACGGGTCGCGGAATTGATCGGCGGATGGGCAGCGCTGCTGGACTCGGCCGGTCATACCGTCGAGATCTCACACACCGCCGCGGCCGCAGGAATCGAGCGAACGGCCCCCGAGCGAGATGCTCGCCCGATGGAGGTCAGCTTCGTCACGAGCGAAAATGAAGACGTCATCTCCCATCCCCTCACGACGTCGAGGGGAAAGCTGATGGGATACCTCGTCGCCGGTTGCCCTGGCGCCGTCGGTTCACTGAATCAGGGCATCGTCATCGCCGCCGCCTCTCTGCTCACGTTGATGACGGCTCGAACCCGAGATTCACAGCTGACGATGAACCACCTGCGCACCGTTGCGATGCATCAACTGTTCGAGGGACAGAATGCGCTCGCCCGCAACATCTCCGGTGAACTGTGGGGAGGATTTCCCGTCGAGCCTTTCCAGGTCTTCCACGTAGCGGGTCCCAGCGGTCTGCTCGAGAGCGTGTCCGTCTCACTGCTCGACGGCCTCAGCCGCGATCTGGCATTCGGCATCACCGACGGCGCATTGATCGCCGTAGTCTCAGCCACGGACAGTGGACGAATTCTCGCTCGTGTCAATGAGATCGACGTAACCGTCGGCGTGTCGGACATGTTGTGGTGGGACGATCTTTCGCGCGCCAGACGCCAAGCCGCGCAGGCAGCAGCCGAGGCCGGCGCCCGCAACCTGCCCTCGATGCGGTTCGCCGAACTCTCGGAGAGTGGATTGTCCGCGTTTCTCGATCAGGATCGCTCGACGGCATTCGCGGCGGCACACTTGCGACCGCTTCTGGAAGCGAAGGGCGGTAGCGATCTCTACCGGACATTGGCCATGTGGCTGGCACACAACGGGGTGGGCGACGCCGCAGCAACAGCGCTGAATATTCATCGGCATACGTTGCGCAGCAGACTCGCTCGGATCGAGAGCCTTCTTCAGCTCGATCTCGGCTCCCCCACGGAACGCGCGGAGTTGTGGCTCGAGTACCGGCTGCTCGGCGACGCTCCGACCATCTGACAAGTCAACCGATATCCCCTGAAGCGACCTGAAGGGCCCCCACCGGATTGCGGCGGAGACCCTTCAGAGTCGATACGTGCGAGTCGCTACCGACCGACCTTCCCCTAGCTTCCGCCCGTCGGTATCCACTCGCGGAGCACGTTGGCATCAACTACCTGCGCACCCAAAACCTTTGTCCAGATGATGGTTCCGTTTTCGTAGACGCGGAAAGTGCCTGCTTCGGAGGGCAACTGCATCTCCGGGCCGACAGGAGCACCGAGAGAGCCGGTTTCACCACCGAGCTCCCGATACTTCTTCTCGATCTGCGTCTCCGTAACCGTACCCGATGGATCCTCGGATGGCGAATTGGATTCCGGCACTGTCGATTCCGAATCAGGTGCCACTACCACACCGGCACCGTCACCGATGGTGAACCAGTCCGATTTCAGGCCGAGTTTCTGACGGAACTGCATTCCGGTCGCACCGACCGTTCCGCTTGTGCCGACCACCTCGACTGCCGTCACTCGTCCACCGTCGGTGCCGAATCCGTTGCGCGAAAGAATCTTGAGTGATTGCAGCTCGCCGACACCGAAGGCGTCCGCAATCTGCCCTGCGGTCAGATTCACGGTCCAATCGTGATTGGGAGAAAGGGCGTCGCCAAGATCTTCGACGGCCGGGAACTCACCGCCGGAGCTGTAACCTCCTGTGGACGAGGAGAATTCAGTGGCCACGATCTTGCCGTCACGTGACAGAACGGCGCCGGCGGTGGAGCGAACCGCTTCGGTGGTGCGGGGATCTTCCTTGCCCGCCCCGCCGTACACCTGGCAGTCCTGCGTGTCGCAGGTGTCGGCGTACGAGGACCGATGTTCGGTTGCAGCATACGAGCGCGCTGCCACGGCTTGAGCCCGGAGTGCTTCGGCCCCACCGGAATCGGCCCATTCCGCCTTTGCCTCCACCGGCACTACGCCGAGCAGGTAATCCTCCATGTCGAGAAGATTCACCGTCCGCGCCGAGCCGTTGTCGAGCACTACGCCGAGGGCACCACGATAGGGCGCGTCGTTGTCGCACAGCTTCAGGAACTGGTCGGCGGGTCGATCAGGACCGAGATCCACCGGATCCACCCACGGATGATCGGTGACCGCTTCCCAGACGACCCCGCCACCACATCCACTGGTGACGACCACCTGCGCACCGCCACCGGGCAGTGCAGTGAGGTGGGCGGCCTCGCCGGGCGCGGTGCGCTGGCCGTTGACCACCAGCCCGGCGTCGGAGTAGACGTCGAGCGTCGAGTTGTCCTGGGCCGTGAGCCGCACACTCATCTGCGCGGGCGGAATGGAGTCCAGGACAGTTCCGCCGTAGTAGTGACTGAGGATTCGCTCGCCGGACCACCCGTCATTCTTGGCGTAGCCGTAAGCGCCCCACTGGCCCATTCCGCGGCCATGTCCGTTGCCGTGACCGGAGAGCGTGAATTGTGTATCGGCGGCGACGGCGTGCAAAATCGACGGCTCGTCAGCGCGGATTTGCGTGAAACCTCCGATCGCGACGCCGAGTGCGAGAGCTGGAACGAGTCCGAGGACCGAGACCCGCATCAGTGAGGTTCGCCTCCCGGGTCCGCCCACCAGAAAGCGACCTGCGCGACCGGACACAGGCTTCTTACCTGCAGTTCCGCTTCTTCCGCTTCTCGCCATCAATGCTCTCCTCATCGCTACCGGCCTCACGAGTCCGCGAAGTCGGTACTCCGCGCGCAGGCCAGTCCACAACGATTTAACTAAAGTCTCACCCTAAGGTTGAGCGTTATGGACTTTTGTGACTAGTGTGGCAAGAGTGTTTGGAGTTAGCAACACCAGTCACACGAGTCACACCAGCATCACGAGTTGCAGACGTACGCGTCCGAAAACTGGAGTTCAACCCCAGAACATGGCATCCGACCTGCTCGGATCCGGTTTTGAAGGATTCCGTTCACGGCCGTCATCGGCCTTGAAGTTCGCTCGCAAGTAACTACAACCGAGGAGTAATCCCTTGCCACACCGTCGACCGAAGCCCTCGCTCGTACTCGGGGCTGTAGCCGCAGTGGCTGTCGCAAGTCCTTTTGCGGTCTACGGCTTCACGAGCACTACGTCCGATGTACGTTCCGCGAACGAAACGACGTCAGTAGCAGTGCCGACCCAGATCGCAGAGGTGCTCCTCGCGTCGGTGCCCGACATCATCATTCCGGTCAAGGAGCTGACCGGTCTCGATCTCCCGGACATCAACCTCGGTGATCTGAGAAACCTCAAGCTCCCCACCGAAATCCCGCTACCTCCCGGGATCACGCTGCCGACCGAGCTGTTCCCGGCACCCGCTGCTCCCGGCGGCCCGACCGAGACCGCTCCGGTTCCTTCCCTGGAAGAGCCAGGCGCAGTGGTCAAGGAAGTCACCCGCGACACTCCGTTCAGCATGGTCGCGTTGACCTCGGACACGATCGCCTCGGCGCAGTCCAAGGTCCGCGCCCTCGCCGAAGACGGCACCTGGGGCCCGTGGTTCACCCCTGACGCCATCGACTCCGCCAGCTCGGATCAGGCCACCAACTCCGGTACCGCCACCGAACCGGTCTTCGTCGGCGCCACCAAGTCCATCCAGATCCTCACCCCGCAGGGTGCCGCTGCCCCCGCAGCCGAGGCTGTGCCGGCTCCGGCTCCGGCTCCGGAAGCAGCACCCGTGCCGGAAGCCGCACCCGTGCCGGAAGCCGCACCGGCTCCGGAAGCCGCACCCGCTGAGGCGCCTGCGCCTGCTGAAGCACCCGCAGCCACCGGCGAACTCGGGTACACCCCAGCTTCGGTGTCCAAGCCGCTTCGCCAGGTGACGACGGCAGCAGATGCCGTCACCGCCGTGTTGATCGACCCGGGTGCCAGCGAGGCAGACAGCAATCTGCAGGCAGTCGCAGCGCCGCTCGGCGGCAGCGGACCGTCCGTCATCACCCGCGCACAGTGGGGAGCAGACGAGTCACTTCGATGCGACTCCCCCACGTACGACGACTTCACCGGTGGAGCAACTGTCCACCACACCGCGGGCAGCAACAACTACACCAAGGAAGAATCGGCCGGCATCGTCCGCTCGATCTACGCCTACCACGCACGGACTCTCGGCTGGTGCGACGTCGGATACAACGTCCTCGTCGACAAATACGGTCAGACCTTCGAAGGCCGCGCAGGCGGACTCGACAAGGCAGTGCAGGGCGCGCACGCCGGCGGATTCAACGAGAACACCACCGGTATCGCGATGATGGGTGACTACTCCACCGTCGAGCCTTCGCAGGCGACGCTCAACGCCGTCGGCAAGTTCCTCGGTTGGAAGCTCGGCCTGGCCGGCCTCGACCCGAAGGGCCGAACGACTATGTACTCCGAGGGCACTGAGTTCACTCCGTACCCGCAGGGCGCAGCAGTGGATCTGCCGATCATCTTCGCCCACCGCGACGTCGGAAACACGGCTTGCCCTGGTGATGCCGCGTACGCACACATGAACGACATCCGGAACATCGCGGCCGCGAACATCGGGGGATCGTTGAACCCGTCGAACCCCTCCAATCCGTCGACGCCTGCGCCCAAGCCGACCACTCCGGTCGACACGGTCACCGGTGGCACCGGATCGTCGATCCCGGATCTGGTCACCCAGATTCTGAAGATCACCGACAATTCACCGCTCGCACAGAAGTGGATCGCCGAGGGTGGTGACCTCGGACGCCTCGGCCAGGCGCTGTCCGGAATCCTGCAGGCGAAACTCGGCAACCAGGGTGCGTTGTTCCAGAACGGCGCTGTCTACACCTCACCCAACGGCGGAGTGTTCACCGTGCTCGGCGAGATCTTCAAGTCGTGGCAGAGCTTCGGTTCCGACGCGGGTGAACTCGGATTGCCGATCTCGGACGAGTACTCGATCCCGGACGGCCTGCGCAGCGACTTCGAGAACGGTTCGCTGATCTTCAACCAGATCACCGGCATGGTCACCAAGGTCCTCAAGACCTACAACGAAACCTTTGCCCAGGAAATGGCCAACAGCGCGCCTGTCGGCTGACAGTCGAGCAGTACACGCCCTCGGGCGCTGGTGGGTTCTACGACCACCAGCGCTCGAGGACTTTTGCGACCCCGTTCTCCGAATTGGTGTCCGTGACCTCGTCAGCTGCGGCTTTGGCTTCGGGGTGAGCGTTCCCCATGGCCACGCCGAGGCGTGCCATCCCCAGCATCGGGATGTCGTTGGGCATGTCCCCGAAGGCAACCAGACCCGACAGGTCGAAACCGAACCGCTCCGCGGCGGCAACCAGTCCCGATGCCTTCGTGATGCCCGGCGCCGAAAGTTCGATCAGTCCGTTCTCGGTGGAGTACGTCATGTCGGCGAGCGCACCGACGTGTGGGGCGAGCGTGTCGTACATCGCCGTGCTGGTCATGCCCGGACGACGAATCAGGAGTTTGACGGCAGGCGCCGCGAGCACTTCGTCCTCGGACATCTCGGTGTTGTCCGGATTGAGCCAGGCGTGTTCGTAATCCGGTGAGCTGACGAACTGCGGGGTGGCGGCGTCATGGGCGCTCTCCCCCACCCGTTCCGCGGCCAAACCCGACCCGGGGAGTGCAACCAGAGCCAGTTCGGAGAGTTCGGTGAGTGCGTCCACCGACAAGGTCGCGGCACTGAGGACGCGGTCGGCGTAGCTGTCGTAGACAACGGCTCCGTTGGCGCAGACCGCGAGTGGCGCGTATCCCAAGCCTTCGACGACCGGCGAAATCCAACGCGGAGGACGCCCGGTTGCCAGTAGGAACGGCGTGCCGGATTCGACGACGGCATGCACGGCGGCGCGGGTGCGGGCGCTGACCAACTCGTCGTGATCGATGAGGGTGCCGTCGACATCGGAGGCGACCAAGGTCGGGCGGTCAGGGCTGATACGACGGTCTGGGCTCACACCGCCATTGTGCCCGTCCGGTACGACGGTCTCGCTCAGCGCGCCCGCTTCGCGCGTCCGCACCACACCGGACATCCCGAAACTTCGCGAGATTCGCACAAATCGCATTTCAGTCCGACCGGTCTGGTATCTATTGCGGGAGAACACGACTTTCACAAAGGGAGAAACACCCATGTCCGTGCCGCCCGATCTGCCCCCGCCGCCGTATGGGAACTCCCAGCCTTACGGGAACTCCCAGCCTCCGTATGGGAACTCGCAGCCTTACGGAAACTCGCAGCCTCAATTCCAGGTGCCTCCGCCGCAACCGCAACCTGAGAAGAAGTCGAAGAAGTGGCCGTGGATTGCCGGTGGAGTCGTCGTGTTGCTTGTCGTCGCAGGCCTCCTCGGTGGACGGGACAAGGACGACTCGAAGTCCGCCGCTGCACCGACCACCACCGCTGCACCGACTACCACTGCTTCTACGACGCCTGCAGCTGTCGCACCGATCGTCAGTGCGCCGCCCGCTGCTTCCGCCCCGTCGTCCAGCAAGGTGGCGGCGCCCACGACGACCACCTATCAGGCGCCTGCACCTGTGGTCACTCCGACAGTTGCGCCTGCCCCGGCCAGGCCGCAGGTCAGTTCCGGTCAGCGGAACGCCGTCCGATCTGCCCAGCAGTACATAGACATGACTGCCTTCTCCCGCAGCGGACTGATCGAACAGCTCGAGTACGAAGGGTTCTCCACCGAAGATGCAACGTACGCGGTGGACAATTTGAACGCGGACTGGAACAAGCAGGCTGCACTGAGCGCCGAGCAGTACCTCGAGATGACGTCGTTCTCCAGGTCCGGACTGATCGAGCAGCTCGAATACGAAGGCTTCACGAGTGCGCAGGCCGAGTACGGAGCTGACGCCGTGTACTGACGCATCAGCGCACCGCGCCCTTCTCTCAGCGCGCCCGCTTCGCTCGTTCCTGTGCGTCCATTGCGGCGGCTTCCTCCGGTGTGGGTGCGCCACCGCCGAGTCGCCGCGGCACCCAGTACGCCCCGGGCTCGTGCACGAACCCGTCCTGCACGTGGCGCAGGATTGCATCCATCTCGATGCGCAGGATCTCGCTCAATGCTTCGGCGGGCTCGACCGGATCGATCGGTGCGCCCACTTCCACCGAGATCGGGAAGCGATTGCGGCCCAGATTCTTCGGTCCGCCCTTGGTGACGATCCGCTGGGCGCCCCAGACGATCAGCGGAATGATCGGAACACCGGCGTCGATGGCCATCCGAGCTGCTCCGGATTTCATTTCCTTGATCTCGAAGCTCCGGCTGATCGTCGCCTCCGGGTAGACGCCCACCAACTCGCCCCGCTTCAGGGCGTCGACTCCGGCTCGATACGCCTGCGCTCCGGCAGAGCGATCGACTTCGATGACGCCGCATCCACGCATGAGGAAGCCGAGTACCTTGTTGTCCGCCAACTCGGCCTTTGCCATCACCCTGAGCTTGCGTTGTGCGGTGCCGACCGCCAGAGCGGCCGGGATGAAATCGAGGTAACTCGTGTGGTTGATCGCGATGACGGCGCCACCGGACACCGGGACGTTCTCAGTCCCGGTGCGGGTGACCTTCACACCCTGGAAACCGCTCAGACCACGCGCGACTACCTCGACGGCGGTGTAAACGGGTTCGAAGGACATCGCTCAGCCTTCGGACTTCCGCGCCTCGCGTGCTTTGGCTTTCGCCGCGGCTTCGTCGGCGTCCATCTTGTCCGCCTGCTCGAGCGTCGGCGCGCTGCCACCGAGGCGGGCTGGCACCCAGTACTCGCCTGCCGGATGGTCGTAGTTCTTCTGCAGATCGAGCAGCAACTCCTGCATTGTCGAGTGCAGCTTCGCCGTCAGCTCACTCGCCGGCTCGAAGGGCGCGATCGGCTCGCCGACGGCGATCGAGATCGGAGTGTTGGTGCGGCCCAAACGCTTCGGATAACCCTTCGTCCAGACGCGCTGAGCGCCCCAGATGACGACGGGAACGATCGGGACGCCGGCCTCGATCGCCATCCGGGCGGCGCCGGACTTGAATTCCTTGATCTCGAAGCTCCGACTGATCGTGGCTTCGGGGTAAACGCCCACCAATTCGCCACGCTTGAGGAAATCGACGGCTGCCTTGTAGGAGTCTGCGCCGGCCCCGCGATCGACCGGGATGTGCTTGAGGGCCCGCATGATCGGTCCGGAGATCTTGTTGTCGAAGACTTCCTTCTTGGCCATGAACCGGATGTAGCGCTTCGGGGTCCGCGCCGGCAGTCCCGCATACGTGAAGTCCATGTACCCGGTGTGGTTGATCGCGATCACGGCGCCACCGGACGCCGGGATGTTCTGCTCTCCCTTGACGGAGAACTTCAGGCCCTCGAAAGCGAAGACGGTACGGGCGATGCCGATGACTGTTCTGTAAACGGGATCCACAGTTCGCTAGCGTAGACGGGAATCCGTGATCTGACCCGCAGCAGTTCTGGGGTGGATGTTGGTCAGAATGTCGCAAAAGGGGCGTACGAACGAATGAAGTCGGCAGGACGAGCGGCAGTGGGGGCAGTCGCACTCGCCATGACGTTGGCGATAACCGCATGTGAGGACGACGGACGGACGGGAATCCTGACGGACGAACCGTCTCCGCCCACGACTGAAACCACGACGACAACCACTCTCGCACCCACGACGACTATCGCGCCCGCCGCGCCGGTCGCGCCACCTCCGGTTGGCGACGTGCCCGGCAATCCGGCCGCTGCGCCGGCCTTGGCGGCCTGGGCGACGGACCTGGTGTCCCTGGACGTGGACGCGCTCACGAACGCGTGCTGGACGATGCCGCCCACCACGGTCGCCGACCGATATTCGGATGTGCCCGCCATCCTGACGGCCATCTCAGAACCAGGTATCGACGGCCAGTACGCGGTCACGTGGAGTGGCGGCGGACTGTCCGTCGCCGCCAAGCGCTCGGAGATCGCCTCCGGATATGCGTGCCCGTTCGTCTTCCCTGCGGGGCAATCAAACTTCTACACCCCGGCCGACGCATCCCATGCCGTCGTCAGATTTCTCTCGCGCGCAACGGGACGGCCGGTCAACACCCGCGACGTCGAGACGTTCTATCCGCTGATCTGCCCCGGCAACAGCCCGTGGGATCCGGACGGCACCGGAGCCACCGGCCAGCCGCCTCTCAAGCTCGACCCGAATCAGCTGGCCGGCATCAAGTCGTTTGATGCCGAAGCTGCAACAGTCACTCCGGTTCGCGGCGACTACGTCCGTGTCACCCTGCCCGTCAGCGACGGAACCGGTAACTCACGCTCGATGCAGTTCACCCTGTCGATCGGCCCCGAGGGATATTGCCTCGGGGCCGCGACCTGAGCTGCTTCGGTCAGGAACCGAAGGGAAGGAAATCGCTCGAACCAGCACTGCCTGAACCGAGACTGCCTGAGCCACCGCCGGTTGCAGCCTTGATCTGAATTGCGTGGGCCGTCGAGGTCGAGCCCGTGAATCCGGCTGCGCCGCTGTAAATTGCCGTGATCGAGTGCGTGCCAGTTGTCGTGAAGGTGTAGTTGAGCGCCGCGATCCCGTTGACCACCGCAACAGCGTCACCGATCGGGGTGTCCCCATCCATGAACTGCACGGTTCCACCGTTCTGCACCGAACTGACAGTCGCCGACAGCGTCACCGACTTGTTCACGACGGCATCGGCAGGCACCGTCACCGCAGTCTCCGTGGTGACATCCGAAGGTGCAGGATCCGTCACATTCACCGTTCGAGCCTGCGCCGAAGACCCGACTACACCGGCTCCGCCCGAGTACACCGCCGTGATGCTGTGTGCACCCGCAGAATCAAACGTATGCGACAGACCAGCAACTCCGGCCGTCACCGCTGAAGGGCCGCCGATTGCAACGCCGCCGTCGTAGAACTGCACGGTACCGACACCGACAGCGTCATCCGACGACGTCCGGACGGTTGCCCACAAGTCGTTCGCCACACCAGTTTTGGCGTCGGTGGGGACATTCAGTTCAACTACGGATTCCTGGTCGGCAACGCTGACCTGAACAGACTTCGCAATCGCAACCGAGTTCTTGAATCCGGCGCCGGCGGTGAAGTCAGCGGTAACACTCTGAGCGCCAGCAGCATCGAACGAATGATTCAGAGTCGCAACACCGCCAGTCACTGTCACCGGTGAACCGATCGCCGCACCGTTCGACTTGAACTGCACGGAACCGACAGCATTGTTCGGAGCAACCGTCGCCGTCAGATCAACCGCCGTACCCGTGATCGCCGTAGCCGGAACCGACAGTGACGTCGTGGTCTCGACATCCACCGGAGCCGGATCCGAGACCGTCACCGTCTGAGCCGACGCCGACGAACTGACAAACCCTGCACCGGCGGTGAAGTCAGCGGTAACGCTCTGCGCACCAGCAACATCGAACGAATGGCTCAATGTCGCAACACCCGAGGAGACTGCAACCGGGGAACCGATCGCAACACCGTTGGACTTGAACTGCACCGAACCCACAGCATTCGAGGGAGCAACCGTCGCAGTCAGATCAACCGCCGCACCCGTAACCGCAGTAGCCGGAACCGACAACGAAGTCGTCGTCTCCACATCAACCGGAGCCGGATCCGACACCGTCACCGTCTGAGCCGACGCCGACGAACTCACAAACCCAGCGCCAGCAGCGAAATCAGCCGTAACACTCTGAGCGCCAGCAGCATCGAACGAATGGCTCAATGTCGCAATACCCGAAGCAACTGCAACCGGAGAACCGATCGCCGTGCCGTTGGACTTGAACTGCACCGAACCCACAGCAGTGTTCGGAGCAACCGTCGCGGTCAGATCAACAGCCGTACCCGTGATTGCCGTAGCCGGAACCGACAGTGACGTCGTGGTCTCCACATCGACCGGAGCCGGATCCGAGACCGCCACCGTCTGAGCCGACGCCGAAGAACTCACAAACCCAGCACCAGCAGTGAAATCAGCCGTAACACTCTGCGCGCCAGCAACATCAAACGCATGCGACAGCGTCGCAACACCGCCAGTCACTGTCACCGGGGAACCGATCGCAGTGCCATTCGACTTGAACTGCACCGAACCCACAGCGTTGTTCGGAGCAACCGTCGCCGTCAGATCAACCGCAGTGCCCGTAATTGCCGTAGCCGGAACCGACAACGACGTCGTCGTGCTCTGCGCTGAGCTCGAGATCTCGATGGCCTGAGCTTGAGCGGTCGAACCACCGAAACCTGCAGTGCCTGAATAGACCGCAGTGATCGAGTGTGATCCCGTCGTGGTGAACGTGTGATCCAGGGTCGCCGCTCCGGCAGTCACCGCGATGGGTCCGCCGATGTCGATGCCACCGTCCTTGAACTGAACCGTTCCACCGTTAGCTGCCGGTGAGATGTTTGCGGTCAGCGCGACCGAGGTCTGCTCGACGGCACTACTCGGGACTGTCAACGACGCAGTCGTCTGTACATCGGCAGCGGCCACGCTCACTGTGCGTGCCGGTGACGTGGATGTCAGAAACTCGAGAACACCGTCGTATACAGCGGTGATGGAGTGATCTCCCGCTGCGGTGAATGTATGTGGCAGTGTGGCAACGCCATTGACGACGGCCACCGGGGCGCCGATGTCAGCTCCGCCATCCTTGAACTGAACGGTGCCGCCTGTCGGTGCCGGGGAGACCTGCGCAACCAGATCGGCCGATTGACCGATCGTTGCCGACGCGCCGGACGTCACTGCGGTCGTGGTCCCCGCCTGCGAGACGACGTTGACGGTGGCCAACGCCTGACCGCCCGCATTCAATCCCGCGCTGCGTGAGTCATGCGGAGAGCAGTTGTACCTCTCCCAGTATGCGACGGTGAAGACGTCCTTCTCGCGCTGCAAGAAGGTGAAGGCATTTTTCGGAGAATCAAAGGAGCCCGAATTGCCATCCGTAACCCGCAACTTCGGCTGCACCGTGCTACCCGCACCACCCGCAACCACCGTCACATCGATCGCCGGCAACCGGAAAGTCTTTCCGGCCTCCGCGCCGATGCCACCATCATCATTCTTACTTGTACTCGGACCGTTTCCACCACCGCCGTTGGAATCAGCGGTCTGGTTGTTCCCAGCAATACGCAAGTGTGTGCCCGCAGCATCCGGCGAACCGCCGTCGTTGATACGAATCACTGAGGGCGCCGCACCTGACAAATTCGACGACGTACCCGCCACTACCTGAGCATCGACCAAAGAGACCCCCGCAGGAATGTCGAAGTCGTACTTCATCCGTGTCCACCTGATCGCCGAACGCCCCGCATGACCACTCGTAGGAACAGTCATGGCACCTGGCTGGACTCGGTAGGTGAACGTCGACCCCGCCGCGACCTTCTCCGGAGCCGAGATCGTCACGCCCGTGGAGTGGAATTCGTCGGAGATGCTGCCCAAGCCAGGATGCTCGTAACCGTCACAACCCAGCTTGAACCCGATCGAGTTCTCCACTGCAGGAGACGACGTCGGAGCAGCCGAAGCAACACCGCCGGCCACCAGCACGCCACCGACCAACGCCGCCACCACAACCGCGGAACTTCTTCTCACCAACACGAACTCTCCTCAGCTAGCAACAGACGTGGATCGGGAACCGCACGGAAGGAGGTCACTCGAACAGAGCGGAAATCGGAATGGAGCTGGACGCTCGTACAGTACCCGTCAAAAGTAGTACTTGTATCAGTTATTTCAGACAAATATTCACGAATTGCCGATAGTTCAGCTAACGACCAATCGGCGATTCCCGAAGAGCAATGCCCCCTTGCACCTATGGGCGCAAGGGGGCATCACATCATCGGAGAATCATGAACCGAACGGCAGCGACAGCGAACCGAGCGAACCGGAGCCACCACCCCCGTTACCGACGTTCACAACCGATGCAGTCGACGTGGAACCCGTAACTCCCTGGGCTCCGCTGTAAACCGCGGTGATCGAATGATTGCCGGTCGTGGTGAAGGTGTGGCTCAACACAGCCTGCCCACCTACAACATCAACAGCCGTCCCGATCGGAGTCGTTCCGTCGAAGAACTGAACTGTTCCCGACGTCGCGCCGGAAGAACTGACCACAGCCTTCAGTTGCACCGCCGTGCCGACCTTTGCCGAGGACGGAGCCGTCAACGACGTAGAGCTTTCGACATCCGACGGGGTCGGAACGGTGACATTGACGTCGACGGATTCCGCTGTGGAGGCAGTGAACACACCGGATCCACTGAATGTGGCCGAGACTGCAAAGGTGCCTTCTGCTCCGAATACGTGCGGCAGCTTGGCAACTCCGTCCACAACCGCGACCGGGGCGCCCTGATCGACTCCACCGATCTTGAACTGGACAGTTCCGCCGGACGGCACCAGGGCGTCCGAGGGATCTTCGGACACTGTCGCGAAGAGATCAACAGGCAGTCCGACCTTGGCTTCACCCTGAACACTCAGCACCGTCTTTGTCGCCTTGTCGACCGGAGCCGGATCGGACACAGTCACCGTCTGAGCCGACCCCGACGAGCTGACAAAGCCAGCACCTGCGGTGAAGTCAGCGGTAACACTTTGTGCACCAGCAGCATCGAACGCGTGCGACAGAGTCGCAACACCGGACGTGACTGTCACCGGAGAACCGATCGCAACACCGTTCGACTTGAACTGCACCGTACCCACAGCGTTCGAGGGAGCAACCGTCGCAGTCAGATCAACCGCAGTGCCCGTAATTGCCGTAGCCGGAACCGACAACGACGTCGTGGTCTCCACATCGACCGGAGCCGGATCAGAGACCGTCACCGTCTGAGCCGACGCCGAGGAACTGACGAAGCCAGCACCTGCAGTGAAGTCAGCGGTAACACTCTGAGCGCCAGCAACATCGAATGCATGCGACAGCGTCGCAACACCCGAGGAGACTGTCACCGGGGAACCGATCGCCGTGCCGTTCGACTTGAACTGCACGGAACCGACAGCAGTGTTCGGAGCAACAGTCGCAGTCAGATCAACCGCCGCACCCGTAATTGCCGAAGCCGGAACCGACAACGACGTCGTGGTCTCGACATCTACCGGAGCCGGATCCGACACGGTCACCGTCTGAGCGGACGCCGACGAACTCACAAACCCAGCACCGGCGGTGAAATCAGCCGTAACACTCTGAGCACCAGCAACATCAAACGAATGGCTCAACGTCGCAACACCCGAAGCAACCGTCACCGGGGAACCGATCGCCGTGCCGTTCGACTTGAACTGCACCGTGCCCACAGCATTGTTCGGAGCAACCGTCGCAGTCAGATCAACCGCCGCACCCGTAATTGCCGAAGCCGGAACCGACAACGACGTCGTGGTCTCCACATCGACCGGAGCCGGATCAGAGACCGTCACCGTCTGAGCCGACGCCGACGAACTCACAAACCC
>NZ_JBHUUU010000001.1:0-290548 GCF_042670865.1 Rhodococcus sp. NPDC057135 | reverse complement strand
CCGTCTGAGCCGACGCCGACGAACTCACAAACCCAGCACCAGCGGTGAAATCAGCCGTAACACTCTGCGCACCAGCAGCATCGAACGAATGCGACAAAGTCGCAACACCCGAAGCAACCGTCACCGGAGAACCGATCGCAGTGCCATTCGACTTGAACTGCACCGTACCGACAGCAGTGTTCGGAGCAACCGTCGCCGTCAGATCAACCGCCGTACCCGTAATCGCCGTAGCCGGAACCGACAACGACGTCGTCGTCTCCACATCCACTGGTACAGAATTGACAGTGATGGTGGCCAACGGGCCTGCGCCCGCGTTCAGGTTCGCATTTCCCTTTGCATCGCGCGGACTGCACCTGGTCGGCGCCCATTGCGTGCCACCAAGGAAACTGGCGCGGGCGAGCTGAGTATTGAAATTCTTGTCATCGCCGTAATTGGCGGCAGTGCCCGCCGTTCGAATAGTCGGTTGAATTACGCCCGATGCGCCTGCGACCATAGTCACGTCTATCGCAGGCAACCTGAACCAACTGTCGCCGTTGCTGTTTGTGCTGCCGTCCAAGTTCTTCTTGGTTTTGGGAGCTCGGATGCCACCCTCGCTGTTGGTGCTGTTGGCAGCACCGTTCCCAACCACCTGATTACTACCTGAAATTCGCAGGTAAGGACCGTTTGCATCCTCGACACCCGCATCACTGATTCGAATAACACTGGGCGCAACACCATCGAGGTTGAACGAAGTCCCCGCGACGATTGTCGCGCTGACGAAGGTCGCGTTGCTCGGTAGCGTGAAGTCGTTCTTCAAGCGCGACAGGTTCGTCGTCGTCGCACCTGAATCAGAGTTTGGGTAAGAGGATGCATTTGTCTGCATCCGGAAGGTGAATGTTTCTCCGGGAGAGACTGTTTCGGGAGCATCAACTGTAACGGAGCTGGTCGTCATCTTATCGACGGTGAGCACGGACTTCGCCTGACACGCAGTCTGAAAGGTCGTCGTAACAGGCGCCGCTGACGCGGGCGTGCCGACCAGCAGCATTCCGGCGACCATGGCGGTTCCGGTTATGGGCACGGCGAATCGCCGCAACTGAGAGATTTGGGGCATGGGCACTTCCTTCGGAAGGGCAAACATGAGCAGTGGATTCGGACAAAACGTGTGCGCGCCGTCACAACATAACGAAAAAACTAGTACGTGTACTACTTTTGGCAAGACGCTTGTCCAATTCACCCCGGACTCACCCTCACATCACCTGACGAGGGATGGAAAAGCAGGGTATGGAAACCCGATTGAACGCAAAACTATCGTCAAAGCGGCCCATCGACAACGCTTTTGGTGGTCAATTCGTCAATCGTCGGGAAAAAGTTGATTTTCCGTCAGTTCAGAAAAAGTTCCAAACCTACCAGTACGAAAGTACGAAAAGGGCCGCGACGGAGTCCGTCGCGGCCCTGATTGTGTTGGTTCAGCGTGTCAGCGAAGCACATCCGTGCCGACAAACGGCACCAATGCCTCGGGCACTCGCACCGAGCCGTCGGCCTGCTGATGGTTCTCGAGAATCGACACGATCCAGCGCGTCGTAGCCAAGGTGCCGTTGAGAGTGGCAGCCGTCTGCGGCTTGCCGTTCTCGTCGCGGTACCGAACTCCGAGGCGACGGGCCTGGAAGGTCGTGCAGTTGGACGTCGATGTCAGCTCGCGGTAGGTGCCCTGCGTCGGAACCCACGCTTCGCAGTCGAACTTACGCGCGGCCGAAGAACCGAGATCTCCGCCGGCGACGTCGATCACGCGGTACGGAACGTCGATGGCGGCCAACATGTCTCGCTCCCAGCCGAGAAGACGCTGGTGTTCGGCGTCGGCATCCTCGGGACGGCAGTACGTGAACATCTCGACCTTGTCGAACTGATGGACACGGATGATGCCGCGGGTGTCCTTGCCGTAGCTGCCGGCCTCACGGCGGAAGCACGAGGACCAACCGGCGTAGCGCTTCGGGCCTTCGTTCAGTTCGAGGATCTCGCCCGAGTGGTAGCCGGCCATCGGCACCTCGGAAGTTCCGACGAGGTACAGGTCGTCATCCTGCAGGTGGTAGATCTCGTCGGAGTGAGCACCGAGGAAGCCGGTACCGGCCATGATTTCCGGGCGCACGAGTACAGGCGGAATCATCATCGTGAAGCCGTTGGCGATCGCCTTCTGCGCGGCCAACTGCAGCAGTCCGAGCTGGAGCATGGCTCCGTAGCCGGTCATGAAGTAGAAGCGCGAACCCGAAACCTTGGCGCCGCGTTCCATGTCGATCAGGCCGAGCGACTCACCCAGTTCGAGGTGATCCTTCGGCTCGAAGTCGAACTTCGGAATCTCACCGACGTGTTCGAGCACGATGTAATCGTCCTCGCCACCGGCCGGCGCACCTTCTTGTACGACGTTGGAAATCGCGCGGTGTGCGGTGTCGAGCGCGGCCTGCGCCTCGTGCTGCGCGGCCTCGGCTTCCTTGACCTTTGCCGCCAGTTCCTTGGAACCCTCGAGCAGCGCCGGACGCTCCTCCGGAGATGCCTGTCCGACCTTCTTGCCGAAGGCCTTCTGCTCTGCGCGGAGGTTGTCTCCGGTCAGGACGGCAGCGCGTCGGGACGCGTCGGCTTCGAGCAGAGCATCGACCAGTCCTGGATCTTCTCCACGGGTGCGCTGCGACTCGCGGACGATTTCGGGGTTCTCACGGAGAAACTTGAGGTCAATCACGACTTCGAACTTTACCCACTCACCGCAGCTCGCCGACGCTCACGTCCACGTCGAAGAGGGGGAGATCACGATTCGAGCAGACTCAGGTAATCCTCGCGTCCGAACATCCGAGCCGCGTCGACGGCAGTCGGGTGTCCGCCTTTCGGGTCGGCTCCACCGTTCACCAGCGCTTTCACCACCGCATCCTCGCCCTTGAAGACGGCTCCGGCGAGTGGTGTCTGATTCTTGTCGTTGGGTCGGTTGACGTCGGCGCCGCGATCGATCAAGGCAACGACGGCGTCAGCGTGACCGTGATACGCCGCCAACATGACGAGCGTGTCGCCGCTCTCGTTGGTCAGATTGACGGGAACTCCGGCATCGACGTACGACGCCAGCCCGGCTGCGTCGCCGGTTCGTGCCATGTCGAAGAGCCGGCCCGCCAGCTCGACAGCCTCGGGATCGAGTGGGGTGTTTTCGCTCATGACTACAAAATACTCACAGACGCGATTGTGAGTTTTGTAGTGAAGGTTCGATATCGCCACGGCAACAGGCATGATGGAATCGATGTCCGAAGACAAGATCGAGAAGTCGCCAGATCCGGCAGATCCCCAGGGGGCGCCGGCGAAGAAAACTGTCTCCGCGAGTCGCACCCGTCGGGTCCTGGCTGCCGTCGCGGTGGGTGCGGTGGTCGCCGCGATCGCAACGATCGCGATTTCCGGTGGATTGAACAAGGACGACTCGTCCTCGGTCAGTGTCAGTGGCGGCGGTCCAGCAGCGACGGGCTCCGCTCGCGACGACGCTTTCACCGCGGCTGCGGCCGGCGACTGCCTCAACTGGACGCCTGCAACCGAGTCGGGCGGGGACCGCACGGACATGTCGAAGGTTCAGTGCGGAAGTGAGCATCGCTTCGAGGTCGCCGGTCCACTCGACCTGTCGGTGTTCCCCGGCGCCGAATTCGGCCCCGGTTCCCGGTACCCGGGCGCCCTTCGATTCGCCGAACTCCGCGACGAGCACTGCACACCCATCGTCATGTCCTACCTCGGTTCGAAATTCGATCCCAAGGGCAAGTTCAGCGTCGGCCTGATGTTCCCGAGCGAATCCGGTTGGGCCTCGGGCGAGCGCGCACTGCGTTGCGGCTTGCAGTTCTCGACGACGACCGGCGAACTACAACCGTTCGCGGGCCGCGTGGCGGATCAGGACCAGTCGAACGTGTGGGACGTCGGCACGTGCATCGGCATCAACCAGAACCTCCCGACCGATCCGGTCGACTGTGCGAAACCGCATGCATACGAAGTTATTTCGGTGATCGACCTCGGCACTCAGTTCCCCGGCGCGATGCCGTCGGTGGAAGATCAGGACCGCTATCTCGAAGGCGTCTGCACTCAGGCATCCAACGAGTACCTGGGTTCCGCAGACGCACTTCGCGACAAGACGCTGACGCTGTTCTGGGACAACATTTCACTGGAAAGCTGGTTGGCCGGTAGCCGCCGAGTCAATTGTTCGGTCGGCAAAGAGGTCGAAACCGGCGGGTTTGCCGCGATCACCGGAAGCGCCAAGGGCGAGATCCTGATCAACGGTGCCGCTCCGGTTCCGCCACCCGCTGCACCGGAAGGTCGGTCGTTGCCGACGCCGTTGCCCGGCGCAGCTCCGCCGTCGTAAGCCATGACGGTGACTATGACGCCCGACCGGTTCGAGGAACTGGTCGGCGAGGCACTAGATCTGATTCCGCCCGAACTTGCGAAGGCCATCGACAATGTCGTGGTGCTGGTCGAAGCACGTGACGAGGAAGAACCGGGGCTGCTCGGTTTGTATCAGGGCGTCGCTCTGACCGAGCGGGATTCTCATTACGGTGGCTATCTGCCGGACACGGTCACGATCTTCCGCGATTCGATCCTCGATATCTGTGCATCGGAGGACGAGGTTGTTCACGAGGTTGCAGTGACCGTCATCCACGAGATCGCGCATTACTTCGGCATCGAGGAAGACAGGTTGCACGAACTCGGCTGGGGATAGGGGCAAAGTCGTCCGATTTTGGGGGGAACCAAAAGCGACCGGCATGCATCAAACTAGGTGCGGGGGGATTTCGACGGCTGTGTGCACGACCTCCCGACCACTTATCCGCCCTGGTCAGGAAGGAGTTCGGCACTATGTACGTCGATCCTCAAGCCCTAGTTGCCGCCGCAATAGAACTCGAGTCTGCGGCGACGCGTTTGCGCGGAATCGTCTCCACTGCGCAGCCGACGCTGCGCGTCCTTCCGGCCGGGTCCGAAGAAGTCTCCGGTAGCGCGGCACATTACTTCAACACCATCTCGGGCAGCCTTGCCTCGTCCACCGATCGGGCAATCGAGGAGCTCACCGCGGCTGCGGCGGCTCTGCGCAAGAATGCAGCTGCCTACGAGCTCGAAGACCAGCTCACCAAGACCAGCCTGGCGGCCGCACCGATCTGATCGACAGCGATCGAACTCGACAACTTCGAACTCGGCAACTTCGAACTCGGCAACACAGTCACACTTCCTGGGGGGAAGAACAATGGTCGGCATCACGGGCGTCATCTGGTATCCGCGGGGCGCAGCACCCAACTCTGCAGCACTGGTCGCTGGGGCCGGGCCGGTCCCTCTCGGTGTGGCGGCCGGTGCTTGGTCCACCGTTTCGTCCGGACTTACCGACACCGCTGCGTCCATCTCTCGCGTGATGGCGGACCTTCGCACCGGGTGGTCAGGAGAAGCAGCCGATGCCGCGTTGAGCAAGTTCGCACCGTTCCAGGAATGGGCTGGTGCGGCCGCGCTGCTCGCGGGAGAAACTGCAGGTAAGGCCCAGGTGCAGTCCGGCTCGTACACGGTTGCCACCCTCGCCATGCCGTCCCTGCCCGAGATCGCAGCGGTTCAAGCGGCCAAGGTCGCCGCGTACTCCATCGGCGGGGCGCTGGTCGGCGGGGCCGCTGCAGCCGAGGCTGCCGAAGAAGCTCTCAAAATTCGAGCGGCGGTGACAATGGAAACGTACGACGCCGCAACGGCCCATCTGGCCGTGCAGCAGAACTTCGACTCACCACCGTCCATCGCGGAACCCACCGCTGGGGCATCCGCTTCGGCCGAAAGCCCAGGCAGCGCCGCTCGACAGTCCGTCGTGCACGCGGCATCCACACTCGCTGACGTAATCGCGGATCCTGTGCGCGCCGCAACCGCTGCTGTCGCATCTGTAGTTTCCAGCCCGGTATTTGCCGCCGCTGCCTCGCAGGCCGGTGCCATCGCCGGTGGAGCGGCGGCCGCCGCCGGGGCCACGACAACCGCAGTCACGGGCGCCACCAGTGCCGCATCAGCTCTCGCGACGGCAGGAGCAGGACTCACCGGACTGGGCGGCACAGGACTCGGCGGCGCAGGGCTGGGCGCTTCCGCACCGTCACTGTTCGGCTCCCCGTCTGCAGGCCGGGCACCGGCACAGGTCAGCGCAGCATCCGCGACTACCGGAGTCGGAACAAGTGCAGGCTCGTCGTCGAGCGGCAGCATCGGCCGGCACGCGCTTCCCGATCCCTCCACCGGCCAGAGCGCCGCACGCCAGAACCCCGTGACCTCGCCGGTTCAGGGCACCGCGGATACCGTCAGAGTGGATCCCGCCCGAACCGCAGGCGGATCTGCGCCGATCGCCGGCGGTCGTCATGCCGCCCAAGCGGAAGACGAGACCGAGCACGAGACACCCGATTATCTCAAGCACTTCGAGCACTTCGCCGACGGCCGGACGGTCATCCCTTCGGTGATCGGTGGCGCGCTTGAAACCGCAGAGCGTTGACTGTGGATCTCGGCACCTCACATGACGGCTGGAATTTGCCGGTCGTCACGGTGTCACAGGACGAAATCGACTATGTACGTGAGCGACTCGGTCTCGATGCGCTTCCCGTGGTTCTCGGTGGCGCGTCGGTCCACGGTAGTGCAAGCGCTCACCATACGGCGATGCAGTCCGCGGCAGATTCACTCTCCGAGCGCGATCTCCTCCCCGGTGGGGAGATCCATCACGAGCTCAGTGCCCGCCTGCGCGTCCTGACTCACCCCAAGTGGGAGTTGGCGCTGCGTCGACATGCCGGCGGAAGCATTTCACGCCTCTGCATCGCGCAGGGCGAATTCCTTTGTGTCGAAGCAACATCAACCGAATCTTCGTTTGCACTACGCAGTGTCACGTCCGAACCGGCCGTACCCGTGGTCACCGCGCTCGGCAGCGCCGAAGCAATGCCGATCGCCGTGATCAACGCACCGACCGAAATGCTGAGCCTGGCATTCGGCGCCGGCCCGGATGCCGACAGCGTGACCTCTGCCTTGATCAACGCCGGGATACCCGAAGACGAAGCGCACCAACTGGGTAGCGCAATCGTCACCTGTACCGCTTTCGCCGAATTGGTCGGAATACCACACAGTTTGGGAGCGACGACGCTCATGACCGGCGCAGTGACGGTGTACGACACCTTGGCCGGCCGGCTCGTGGGTTCGACCACTCGGGCTGCCGACGGCACCGAATGGACATCCATCAGTTCCGGAACATCCCATCGCCTTCGGCAAGCCGTGAACGCGCTGGTAACCGAACTCGAGGAATCGACGCCCGACACTTCCGGGTAACCTCGGGGCGTCCCTTCAACGCCCGGAGCCTTACTTCAGCATGCAGTTCTCGCGTCAACCGTCGTCACCGGGCGAACAAGGCTCGGTCGGCACGATCGATCGGCCGACCGAAGAACGGGCAACAACACCTCACCGACAAGATCTCAACGGCCTGCGTGGCCTTGCCATCGGTTTGGTGGTCGTGTTCCACGTGTGGTTCGGACGGGTGTCGGGCGGGGTGGATGTCTTCCTGGTTCTGTCCGGGTACTTCTTCGTCGGCTCACTGGTTCGACGCGCCGAATCCGGGGGCTCGTCGAACCCGCTCCCAGCACTTCGGCGAGTGTTTCTGCGGCTGTTCCCTCTGATCGCGGTGGTCAGCGTCTTGACTGCGATCGGCACCGCGCTGCTGTTGCCGCGGACGCGCTGGGCAGATCTGGGTGATCAACTGATCGCAGTGCTCGGCTTCTTCCAGAACTGGCAGCTCGCCAGCACCGCAAGCGATTACCTGGCCGCCGATGGTTCGGTCACTCCCCTGCAGCATCTCTGGTCGATGGCCGTGCAAGGTCAGTTCTATCTCCTGGCCATTGCACTCGTCTCGGTGATCGCCTACCTGGCTTCGCGCGTGAAACCGAACTACTTTCGACCCTCGCTCGCGGTCACCCTCTTCGTTCTGGCCGCCGGATCTTTCCTCTACGCGCTCGCCAAATCGTCACGCCATCAAGCTTGGGCGTACTACGACTCCGGTGCCAGGTTGTGGGAATTGGCTCTCGGTGGGCTGCTCGCGGTTCTGATGACCAGCACCCGCAGTCGGCAGATCGCGTCGTTGCCGTTCTCGATCCGGGCAACGATCGGTTGGGCGGGTCTTTCGTCGATCCTGTTGTGCGGCGTCGTTCTCGACGGCGCGGCGCAGTTTCCCGGCCCGTGGGCGCTGGTACCGGTGCTGGCAACTCTTGCGCTGATCCTGTCCGGAGTCGGCGACGACGCACCCTGGACGTCGCGGACGCTCGCCCATCCGGCTCTGACGTGGCTCGGCTCGTTCGCGTTCGCGCTGTACCTGATTCACTGGCCCATCCTGGTGTTTGCACTCGTGATCACCGGACGCCCCGAAGCCGGCCCGCTCGGCGGGGCACTGATCATCGCCCTCTCCGTCGCCGGGGCGCTCGCACTCCGGCGCCTGGTCGAGGTTCCGGTGGAGCGCGGAGGCCGCTCGCGCCGATTGACCGTTCTGGCTTGTGTCATCACCGCTGCCGTGGTCCTCGCCGCTTCGGTCGCTTGGCAGTCGTACGCGAGCAGCCAGACGACTGGCCAACGGGCGGTCGACACCCTCGACCTCCCTACCCATCCCGGCGCACTCGCACTCACGGACGGTGCCGATGTACCGAAGGCGTCGATGGTTCCCTCGATCTTCGATGCGCCGCTGGACCTTCCGGCCAGCACGCTCGACGGTTGTATCGCCGATTTTCTCGAGCGGGACGTCGTCCACTGCACCTACGGCGACGCCGATGCCGACAGAACCATCGCTCTCGCAGGCGGTTCGCACTCCGAACACTGGCTCACTGCGCTCGACGAACTCGGCAAGAGCCACGGGTTCCGCGTCGACACGTATCTGAAGATGGGCTGCCCGCTCACGATCGACTCCATGCAGACGTTGTCGGACAACGACTACCCGGATTGCGTCGACTGGTCGCGTGGAGTGCTGACCGAGTTGGCCGACGCCTCACCCGATTTCGTGTTCACGACGGCAACCAGGCCGAGTTCCGACGGTCCCGGCGACGTGACGCCGGACTCGTACGTGCACGTGTGGGAGGAACTGGGGCGCGACGGTATCGACGTGCTCGCCATTCGCGATACCCCGTGGTTGCATCACGACGGCGTCGCCTACCGCGCGATCGACTGTCTGGCGACCACCACGTCACCCGATCACTGCGCGATGCCACGGTCGGAGATGCTCAGCGACGTCAATCCGGCGCCGTCGGCAATTGTCGATCTGACCAACGTCCGGCTACTCGACCTCAGCGACGGCGTGTGCGGACCGGAGTTGTGCCGCGTCGTGGAGGGAAATGTGTTGATGTATCACGATTCCCACCACCTGACCGCCAGTTACGTGAGCACCCTGTCCGCCGAACTCGGGCGCCAACTGAGCGTCCAGACCGGCTGGTGGTGAAGCAGGCGGTCAGCCCATCACGTCGTCGGCACCGGGGATGAGCCGATGCTCGAACGGCGGATTCACAGCTCCCCAGCGCAGGCACTCCCAGCCGCCGTCGGCCGAGGGCAACAGTTCGACGGTCTCGGTGTTGGCCAGGTGGTTGTTGGCGGCGAACAGACCGGGGACACCGGCCAGTTGGGCGGCGACAAGACGGATCGCCGCACCATGACTGACCACGACGATGTCTCCGCCGTCGCGTGAGCCTTCGAGAAATTCTTCCCGCAACGCGTTGACCACGGGGACGTACCGTTCCAGCACGTCGTATCCCGTTTCGCCGCCGGGAATGCGGGCGCCGAGGTTCCCGGTGTGCCAGTGATGGAACGTCTCCATGAACAGTCGGTGCGCTGCTTCGTCGGTGCGATCCTCGAGATCCCCGGCCTGCACCTCGTGCAGTCCGTCCCGCACATCCAGGGAGACGCCGGCCGCCTGCTCCACGAAACCTGCTGTCTGCCGTGCACGCAACGCCAACGACGACACAAGTGCGAGGGGCGGGGCCGAGGCGAGGCCGATGCCCAACGTTTCGGCCTGCGCCAACCCTGCCGGCGTGAGTTTTGCTCCAGGCAAGGCGGTGTCGAGACGCTTGGCGACATTCGCCTCCGTCTGACCGTGCCGAACGAGGATGAGCCTTCCGGTCATCGTTCTCCCTCTCCCCGCTTGAGCTCGTCGATCCAGTTGATTGCTTCTTCGTCCGAAGGTGGTTGTGGCCCGGTCGAATTCGCTGTTGCCCACGATCCGAGGAAGCGGACTCCGGATTTGCGATGCAGTGCACGCATCGCTTCGGCCACCAACGAGTCCTCGATGTGCCCGACACAGTCCACGAAGAAGCGATAAGTACCCAATTCCGTTCGCATCGGCCGCGATTCGATCCGAGTCAGATCGATACCGCGAGCTGCGAATTCGGAGAGTGCACGTACCAGGGAGCCCGGAGCGTTGTCGAGGTGAAGCACCAGCGCGGTGCGATCGGCACCGGTCCGCGACGGAACCGGGGCCGGCTTGGTGACCAGCACGAAGCGTGTGCGGGCACCGCCCACATCGGCGACGTTGTCCGCGAGGCTGTCGAGTTCGAGCATCTGACCGGCCAGCGCCGTGGACACACCGGCGTCGACGGTTCCGGCCTGCACATCCAGGGCCGCACCGGCATTGGACGAGGCCAGCACTACCTCGGCTTGTGGAAGGTTCTCGGCGATCCATCCGCGGACCTGTGCGCCCGCATGTGGGTAGGCCCCGATCGTGCGGACCTGATCTGCGGTAGTCCCGGCCCGAACCAGGATGGAGAAGCTCACGTCCAGATCGGTTTCGGCCACGATCTGCAGCGGCGAACCGAGGGCCAGCGAATCGAGCGTCGGCGCTACGCCGCCTTCCACCGAGTTCTCGAAGGGAACCACGGCCCCGTCGACCGAACCCTCGCGAACCATGTCGAGCGTCGCCGGCGGACTTCCTGCCGGTACTCGCTCGACGGTTTCGCCGAACGCGCCCTCAGCCTCCAACTGGGCGAGAGCTATCTCCGTGAAGGTTCCCGACGGACCGAAATACGCGATTCTTGGCACGCCTACGAGATTACGCACCGACCCGCGCCGGTCACTGCAAACCCGCGGCACGCAGAGCGGTTTCCACCGCCTGCGGATCCGCAACCTCGATCGCGAGCAGCACCTCGCGCATCGCGGACGCGGCTTCCGGGATCAGAGCAGTGAGTTTTTCCGGCTTCGGATCGACTATCGCGGCGCGAACGTCATCACCACGCAGTGCGGCGACGGTGCCACACAGCAGGGCGATCACCTCGTCGGCGTCGGCTGCACGGGCTACGAAACCGACGGACTCGTGCGCGAGTACCGCCAGGAAATCGGCCACTTCGGTGGGAGTCCGACCGGCGGCGAGTCCGGGAATCCGGCCACCTTCGCACAGTCGCAGTGCCGCTTCGGCAGGCGTCAGTTCCTCTTCACCGCCGTCGACGTACACCGCGAGCGGAGCGGGCAGACGCAGCGCGATCGCGTCGTCGATCTGGTCGGTGGTGACGTCGAGGTCGAAACGCACGGCCTCGTACGACGCACCGGTGTCCGCACGTAGTTTCTCGGGATCGATGTCGAGACGGACGACCACCCGGCCCGCGGCTTCGGCGCCGATCAGGGCGGACGCCGGAACGACCGGGAGAAAGAGTGCTTCGAGGAGTCCGCGCGAGTTTCTCGGGGCGGGCAGCCCGAGTGAGAGAGGAATGGCCACGGACAAACCGTAACCCCGGCGAAGTCGACGGATTCCACGCGAGTTGCGTAAAAGTCTTGCGATTCACACCGGAGCACCTTAGGTTAGGGTTACCTCATCATCCGATGGAGTTCGAGAGAACACCCGCCAAGGGGGCAGCATGGCAACGAAGACCAGCACCGGCCCGTCCACCGCCGAACGCGTCCGCAGCGCCTGTGTGCGCGCACAGGACGCAGTTCTCGCCATCGAAGGCAGCGATCCCACCGTCACGTCGGTGCATCACCTGCGTTCGAACGGTGACGTCGTCGTTGCAGTCCCACATGCCTCCGCAGCTGCGGCTCTGGCCTGGAACTCCGGCGGCGGTGGCTTGCCCGCCGTCCTCGAGATCACCGATCACGCACCACTGCGACTGCGCGAGCCGGTGCGCTCCCTCGTGTGGCTTCGCGGCTCCTTGCACGCGGTGCCCGACTACGAGGCACGCGTTCTCGCCGACGACGTCGCATCCGAACATCCCCACCCGGGACTTCTCGACATCGGCCACACCTCGGTCCTTCTTCGTTTGAGCCTGGCCTCGGCTGTAGTCGCTGATTCGACGGGAGCAGAACCCGTCGCCGTGGACGAACTGCTGAACGCCAGCCCCGATCCCTTCTGGGAAATGGAAACGGCGTGGCTGCAGCATCTCGACGAAGACCACCGCGACCTCGTGGACCTGCTCGTGCGCAAGCTTCCCCCGTACATGCGCACCGGACGCGTTCGGCCACTCGGCATCGACCGCTACGGCCTGCGCCTGCGGGTCGAGGATCACACCGGTGACCGCGACGTGTGGATGCCGTTCGCCAACCCCGTCGACGACGCTCCCGCGCTGAGCCGCGCCATCCGCATGCTGGTCGGGTGCCCTTTCCTCAACGGCCTCCGATCGGGCGGCGCATCGAACGGCTAGCGTTGCGCGGGTGAATGCCCGCGAAACCGTCCGCACGTGGTTACGGCCGCCGTCTCCCGTCCCGGCCGGCCCGGCGCTCGATCCGGCCGCCAGACGCGGAGTCTGGATCGAGATCACGATCGTCCTGCTGGTCACCTTCGGACTCAGCGGATTGTCCGGGATCCTTTCGCTCGCCGAATCCTTGGCGACGCCGGTTGCGCTCTCGGATCAGACGGTTGCGCTCAATCCCTCGCGGGCCGCCATCGACTGGATCGACCTGGCGCGCCAATTACTGGGCGTCGCAAAGCTTCTCGCGTGGGCAGCGCTTGGGCTCTATCTGCTGTGGCGTTCGGGGATCGGTCCGCGTGCTGCGGGGCTGACTCCCAAACCTCGATTCGGGCGCGACATAGCCCCGGGTTTCGGCTTGGCCGCCGTGATCGGTCTCCCCGGCCTGCTGTTCTACCTCGTGGCTCAGGCGCTCAGCGTCAACCTCACCGTCCAGGCCAGCGCGCTCGACGACCACTGGTGGCGGGTGCCGATCCTCGTTCTGTCCGCAATCGCGAACTCCGGCGCCGAAGAGGTACTGGTCGTCGCCTACCTGATCACTCGCCTCCGAACGCTGGGCTGGAGCGAGAACAAATCGCTGCTCGCATCGTCACTTCTGCGCGGCAGTTACCACCTCTATCAGGGGTTCGGCGGCGGCGTCGGAAACGTGATCATGGGGCTCGTGTTCGGCCGGTACTGGCAGCGCACCGGGAAACTCTGGCCACTGGTCATCGCCCACGCTCTCATCGACATGGTGGCGTTCATCGGTTACGCCCTCCTGCGCGATCACGTCTCCTGGCTGCCGTGACCGGTACCGTGAACTGGTGACCGGCGACTCCGAATATCCTCAGCGCCCTCCGCGGCGCCAGCCGCCAGGGCCACCTCCGCGTGGACCGATGCCTCCGAGGCAGAACCCTCCACGCCAGAATCCACCCCGTCAGGGCCCACCCCCGCAGCGGCGTCCACCGATGCCGCCGGAAGGCCCGACAGTCATTCGCCGCGACGGACGCCCGCCGCAGCAGAATCCGGCCAATCAGGCCTGGTCACAGGCCCCACAACAAGCGCCGCAGCAACCCAGGCGCGAGGACTGGGCACCGACCCAGCGCCCGCAGCCGTTCCAGGACGACCCCCGCCGTCAGGGTGGGCAGCGTCAGGATCCGCAGCGCCAGGCCAAGTACGCGCCCGCTCCGCCGCGCCGAACCCCGCCGAACGCCCCGCCGCGCCCTCCTGAACCACCGAAGCAGCGACGCCCACGTAAGCGTCGTAGCTGGGGTAAACGTATCGGCATCACGTTGTTGGTGTTGCTGCTCGCATTGGCCGGTGCGCTCTATTACGTCGACAGTTCGCTCAATCGAATCGACGCGCTGCCCGACTACGCAGGACGCGTCGCAGATACTCCGGGAACGAACTGGCTGATCGTCGGCTCCGACAGTCGTGAGGGGCTCACCCCCGAGCAGGAGCAAGCCCTTGCGACGGGCGGCGACACCGGACCCAAGCGCACTGACACGGTGATCTTGGTCCATGTCCCCAAGAGCGGGAAGACGACGATGGTCAGCATCCCGCGCGACTCGTACGTTCCGATCCCCGGCTACGGCTCGGACAAGATCAACGCCGCCTTCGCCTTCGGTGGCGCTCCATTGCTCGTGCAGACCGTCGAAGAGGCAACGGGGCTTCGCATCGACCACTACGCCGAGATCGGATTCAGCGGGTTCGCCGGCATCGTCGACGCCGTCGGTGGCGTCAACGTGTGCCTGGCACAGCCGATCGACGATCCGCTGGCCGGGATCAACCTCCCCGCCGGATGCCAGGATTTGAAGGGTTCGGACGCACTCGGGTTCGTGCGAACTCGCGCGACGGCGCTCGCCGACCTCGACCGCATGAACAACCAGCGCCAGTTCATGTCGGCGTTGCTGTCGAAGGCGACGAGTCCGACCACGTTCCTCAATCCGTTCCGGTTGTGGCCACTTGTCTCCGATACCGCCAAGTCTCTACAGGTCGACGAAGGCGATCACATCTGGAATCTGGCCTCACTCGCCTGGGCGCTTCGCGGCGGAATGACCACCACGACGGTTCCGGTCGCCGGTTTCGAGGACGTGGACGGGTCGGGCAACGTGTTGTTGTGGGACAAGGCGCGCGCTTCGCAGTTCTTCGACGCTCTGGCCAACGATCAGCAGATTCCACAGGATCTGATCACCACGGGGTAATCGCCCTGAGTTCCGGTAGTACCGCGGGAGGACAAGCCCGGCGAACAAATCGCTTTCCGGCAGGACGCGGAACGGCCCGCCGAAAAATACCGTGAAGGTATGAACACAACACACCGCCGATTCCGCACTCTCGCCGTCGTTGCCGCCGCCGTCGGAGCTGCTGCACTCGTGACGTCCTGCTCCGGAACCTTCGAGAAGTTCGACGACTCCAAGGCGTACAAGAAAACCGAAACCTTCTCTTTTGCACAAGCATCCAACGGAATCGACACACTGCCGAGTTGGGTTCCCGCCGGCGCGACGGGTATCGACGAGGTCATCCGCACCACCGGCAACGAACGCATCCTGCGAATGAAAGCGAACGTCGCGGAGATCGATCACACCATCTGTACTGCACTTCCCACTGCCGAAACGCGCCCGGCCTCCCTGTCCGCTCAGTGGTGGCCGGCGGGGATCGAAAAGAGCAGCTCGTTCCAGTGCGGCGACTGATACGTCGGCGAAAAGGACTCGTTCGTCTACGGGTACCGACCGGAAACTGTCGGCTTCATCATCGATCAGCTCGACAAGAAGTAGCTCCCTCTCAGCGGCGACGACCCAGTAACCTGTTGGGATGACACAGGCGAAGAACTCGAGCGAATTCACCACTCTGCTGCGTCAGCAGATCCGTAACGAGTTCACTGCATCGCAGCAGTACATCGCGGTAGCGGTGTACTTCGATGCACACGATCTTCCGCAGATGGCCGCGCGCTTCTACAGCCAGGCCACCGAGGAACGCGGTCACGCGATGATGATGATCCAGTACCTGCTCGACAACGACCTCGACGTGGACGTACCCGGCATCGACGACGTCGTGACGAAGTTCGACAGCGTCCGGGCTCCGGTCGAATTGGCACTCGAGCAGGAGAAGACGGTCACCGAGCAGGTGACGCAGCTGGCACGTACAGCTCGCGATACCGGCGACTACCTGGGCGAGCAGTTCATGCAGTGGTTCCTCAAGGAACAGGTCGAGGAAGTGGCAAGCATGACAACACTTCTCACCATCGTCGACCGCGCCGGCGACAACCTGTTCCACCTCGAAACATTTGTCGCACGCGAGATGAACACCCCGGCCGCTGCCGACGCAATGGCGCCGACGCCCGCCGGCGGCGGCGTCTGAGGGCCACCGGCCTACCGAGTCTCAGGCCGCTCGGCGGCGCTCAGTGATCTGAGGAAGTTGTTGTACGCCTCCAGATCACTGTCGCCGTCGATCTCGGCGCGACGGTCCAGGGCGGCATTCATCCGTTTGTCGTCCCGGTTCCAGCGCATCGCGAAGATCACGACCACCACCAGCGCGACGGGCTCTCCGTACGACCACGCGAGGGCGCCCGCCAGCTGCTGATCCTGCATGACGTCCACGCCCCACTCCGGAGGCGGATCCACGAACTTGGTCAGCAGCGGCTTTGTGGCCATCATGAGTACGACGCCGATGAACACGTGCAGAGGCATCTCCACGAACAGGTCGAAACAGCGCCCGAGGTAGCTCTGCCGCACCGGGAGTGGGCCGGTCGCGAGCACCGGCATGATGAAGAGCAGACCGCTGGCGAGAAAGAAGATCTCGAGCGAGACGTGTCCGGCCGGTAACGCCGAGACGGTGTCGAAGATCGGCGACAGATAGATCCCGTAGTAACTGAACAGAAATACCGGGATCGTGAAACCGGGGTGCAACACCCATCGCGCCGGCGGGCTACGCAATGCCGAGAGGGCAAGCGCGAGAATGCCTCTCCCCATCCCTCGGTGCGGCGTCGAACGCAGTAGCAGCAGTCCCGGCGAGCCCAGTACCCAGAGCGGCGGGATCGCCATCGAGAGCGTCAGGTGTTGGAACATCCAGACACTGAAGAGTTCGTAGCCGTAGCTCTCGACCTTCAGTCCGGTTACCGCGATCAGCAGCAGGCACCCACCCAGGAAAAACGCTGTCCGATGCCACGGCCACGGTCTCCCACTCGCGCGAACTCGCTGAGCGCCAGTCCAATACCAGAGTGCAAGAACAACTCCCAGCGCAGGAAGAAGCGGGAGGGACGAAGTATCCCACTCCAGCATCTGCCCGATCGACGGCGGCGGCGTGTCGTTCACGAACGCTTCACCGGCAGGTCCTCCTTCGTCTCCATGCGGGTACCGTCGACTCTACACCTAACTACTATGTTGGATAGTATTTAGGAATTCGACGAAAGGTCCAGGTGCACAGCAGTGTCCAGAAGCATGAAGATATCCGCCGCCCTGATCGCGGTGTTCGCGGTAGCACTGATCACGTTCATCACCATCGATCCGATCCGGGCGGACAACGAGAGCACCGATCGGGCAGCACAATCCACCGCCGTCCTCACCGACGACGCGTACCGATTGACCTCGGCCGCCGACGGCAAGGTGAACCTGGTCGAGTTCCTCGACTTCGAATGCGAGGCCTGCCGCGCGCTGTACCCGACGATGGAGCGAATCAGAGCCGAGTACGAGGATCGAATCACATTCGGCATCAGATACTTTCCGATTCCGAGTCACACCAACAGCGCTCTCGCGGCGCAGGTCGTCGAATCCGCATCTCGCCAGGGCAAGTTCGTCGAGATGTATCAACGGATGTACGAGACTCAGTCACAGTGGGGTGAATCTGCCGAATCGCAGGAGGCGTTGTTCCGCTCCTACGCACAAGATCTCGGCCTGGACATGACCCGATTCGACTCCGACCTCAGCAGCCGCGGCGTCCGCGAGCGGGTCGAGCGCGACTTCGAAGAAGGTCGACGCCTGGGCGTCCAGGGCACGCCGACCCTCTTTCTGAACGATGTGAAACTGGCCCCGATGCCGACCTACGAAGATCTGAAAGCCCAGATCGACTCGGCCTTGGGAGAATGATCAGGTCAGAACAGCGCAGATACCCGCGGAGACGGCTACCGTCACGGCTGCGGCAACGGCCGTCGTGACAGCCGCCGGCACACAGGCCGCCACCGCGCAGGTCAGTCGCCGAGGCGACGCCACGTCGCCGTCCACCAGGGAACGCAATCGCACAGCGGTCGCGCCGCCGCGATCGCCCAAGCTCCAGTCCGGCTGAGGAAGCGGCGATTTCGACACCACGGCAAGAGCGGAACGCACCGCAGCCGGGCTGGTGACGCGAGCGGCGTGCCGGTCCGCTGACAGTTCCACGATCGCGCCGACGGCAGCAGGTGCCGCCGCGAACAACGGCACTCGCGGCAGAACAGCGGCCAAGACTTCGCACGCACCGACGATTCGGTGATGACCGCCGCTCAGGTGCGCACGCTCGTGCGCGAGAACCGCGTCACGCTCGCCTCCGGTAAGAGCGGATGACAAGCCTTGCGTCGCAACAACAAATCCAGGCTTTCCGGCGACGCTGTACGCCATCGGCAGCGGATGATCCAACCACAACACGTCGGACTCCGAGTTGTCGCGGCGCGCGACGATCGAGAGAACATCACGATGGAAATCTCGGACTCTCGCATGCTCACGCGCTTGTTTGCGGCCGGCCAACACGATCCGAACGGCGATCAAACCCACCACAGCAACGGCTGTACCGGTGATCAGTTCACCCACCCACGAACTCGTGCCGTGCGCGAAGGCGCTGAAGCACCGAGCGATACCGTCGACCAGCCCCTCGACCGGCGCGTGGCTCGGCCACACCAGAACCAAGACCGCGGAGAGAGCGAGATACAGAGCCGACGCCATACTGCCGAGCCACGCCGCGAGGAGCACCGCCGGTGACAACGCCGAGGAAACAGCTCGCAACGCTCTCGGAACCAAGAATCCAACGAGTACCGCACCGAGAAGCATCGGCAACGCCAATGTCATTGCGCACCTTCCCCGGAAAGACCTCGGCGCAGGGCCTCGTTCTCGGCGTCCGTCATGGTCTTGGCGAAGTGCAACAGCACGGCAGCGGAATCGGAACTGCTGTCCAACAATTCGCGCAGGGCCCTGGAGGTGGCTTCTTCACGGGTGCGGCTCGGCCGATAGAAGTAGGCGCGACTCTTCTTCTCGCGACTCACCCAGCCCTTGTCGTAGAGATGCGTCACGACGGTCAGGATGGTGGTGTACGCGAGCTGTCGACGCTCGCCCAGGATCTCGACCAGATCCTTGACCGAGAGCGCGTCGTTGGACTGCCAGAGCACATCCATGACCTCGGCTTCGAGTCCGCCCAGCCCCTGCATTGCTCCTCCATCGCGTCGTGACAGAACTTCAGTCGCCCGTGGTCTTCTCCCCGAACGACACGCCCCGGGAATTCAGATACGCGAGCGGATCGGTCTTCTGTCCGTCAGATTGCCACACCTCGTAGTGCAAGTGTGGTCCTGTCGATTGTCCACGATTGCCGACGGTCGCGATCAGCTCACCCGCCCGCACCTTCTGACCCGCAACCACGAGCGCCTCGTTGATATGTCCGTAGACGCCGACGGTCCCGTCATCCTGCTGGATGCGGACCCAGAGCCCGAATCCCGCGGCGGGACCGGATTCGAGCACAACACCGTCGGTCGCCGACACGATGGGCGTTCCGATCGCGTTCGCGATGTCGAGACCGTAGTGGGTGGTTCCCCACCGTGGACCGAAGCTGGACGTCATCGTCCCGCTGACGGGGGCCATCACCTGTGGCTTCTCGGCCTCGTACGCCAGCGCCGCACGCTCGGATTCTAGTTGTCGCGTCTTGCCGAGTTGTTCGGCTATTCCGGCAAGATCCGTCGTACGAACAAGGTCGAGGATCTCCGGCACCGACACCGCCGCCGCATCCTCGACTGCAACCGGCGGCGGCGATGCGTGCCCGATGGAAGTGCCGGACGCCAGGATTGCGCCCGTCGCCACGGAAACCGCGGCTATGCGCCCGCCGGGTCTGATCGGCTCGGCTTTTCGATGTCGTCCCACTTCTCGGTCCTCGCGTCGGTGACAAATGAAGGTCTACGCCGCCACCTTACAACTATGTTGCATAGTTTTTAAGACATGCACTATTGCGCATATATGCATATGTGTCTAGGCTGACGTCGACGAAAGGATCTTCGATGTCACACGGACACGGGCACGGAATCTCCCCCGCCGAGGCTGCGACCAGCAACAGCGGCAAGCATGTCAACAAACTGTGGATCGCCGCCGGCCTCGGGTTGGTGACGTTCGTACTGCAGGTGACGGTCGGACTCTTCACCTCGTCGCTGGCACTGCTCTCGGACTCGGCGCACGTGTTCACCGACATCTTCGGCATCTTCATGGCGCTCGCCGCGATCCTCGTCGCACAGCGTGCCGCCCGGCGCCCCGACCGTACTTTCGGCATGTATCGCACGGAAGTGTTTGCGGCACTGGCCAATGCGATCCTGCTCTTCGCAGTCGCCGGATGGGTGCTCTACGAGGCTGCCAGCCGATTCTCGGATCCGCCCGAGGTTCCCGGCCTCCCCGTCGCGATAGTCGCCGTCGTCGGATTGGCGATGAACGTCATCGCCTTCCTGATGCTGCGCAGCGGCGCGAAGGAAAGTATCAACATCCGCGGCGCCTACCTCGAAGTCATGGCGGACATGGTCGGGTCCATCGGCGTCCTCGTCAGCGGCTTGGTCACGCTCGCGTTCGGTTGGCGTTACGCCGACCCCGTCATCGGCGTAGCCATCGGCCTTTTCGTCTTGCCGCGCGCCTTCAACCTGGGCCGCCATGCCGTCCGCATCCTGCTCCAGCAGGCTCCCGATCGCATCGACGTGACGTCGATCATCGAGAAGATCAACACCCTCCCGGGCGTCGTCGACGCGCATGATCTACACGTCTGGACGCTCACCTCGGGGATGGAAGTTGCTTCCGTTCATGTCACCGCGGCCAGTGACGCCGATCCCACAACGGTGCTCGCGGCCACCCAAACCTTGCTTGCCGAGGCCTTCGAACTGGAGCACGCCACCGTACAGGTGGAACTACAGGGAAGTGACGGCAAATGCGCGGAACTCGCCTGGTGAAATGGACATTCCTAAATGAAACATTCGATTTCACCGGGCTCGATAACCTCACCGAATTCGAAGAAAAATTAGGTCTTCTTTAGTTTGGGAACGCTTACCACAATAAGGTCAGACTGGGATGACAGGGCCTCTGACCTGCACTATCTTGGAATTCATGACTTCTGGGGAGACTCACATGACCAAATTCCACGCACTACTCCGAGACCAGATTCGCAACGAGTTCAACGCTTCGCATCAGTACATCGCGACAGCGGTTTACTTCGACAATGCGGATCTGCCACAGCTGGCAAAGCACTTCTACAAGCAGGCTGTGGAAGAGCGTAACCACGCCATGATGATCGTTCAGTACTTCCTCGATCGCGACATCAACGTCGAACTCACCGGCGTCGACGCCGCGAAGGCCGACTTCAAGGATGCCCGCGAGCCCATCGCTCTCGCGCTGACGCAGGAGAAGACGGTCACCGAGCAGATCGTCCAGCTCGCGAGCACTGCCCGCGAAGAAGGCGACTACCTCGGCGAGCAGTTCATGCAGTGGTTCCTCAAGGAGCAGGTCGAGGAAGTGGCAAGCATGACAACACTTCTCACCATCGCAGATCGCGCAGGCGCCAACCTGTTCGACCTCGAAGACTTCGTTTCCCGCGAGATGAGCACCGTCGGTGACACCACCGGTGCACCGAACGCAGCGGGCGGAACCATCTAGCCTGCAGCACTCACAGATTTTGCCCTCGAGCCGAACGGTTCGCTTCCTGCCAGCAGGATCGAACTGATCAGCTCGGGGGCATCTGTCATCGGCACGTGCCCCAGACCGGGCAGAACCATCAACTTTGCCTGCGGGAACGGCTTTTTCACGCGCTGCGCCTGATACACGGGCAGGATGAGATCGCGTCGACCCCACGCAACCGTCACCGGCACAGTGGGATCCACGATGGGCGGCAACACGAAGTCCATCTCGAGACCGAGATCGACGAGTTCGTTGGACACGAGCGAACGACAGTCGGCCAACGCCGCCGCATACCCGACGTGGCTCGGATGAGCGAAGAACGCGGCGAGCGCCGGATAGCGAATCAGCTTGTACCGCAATGCGCGTGGCAATCCGTCGCCCATGAGCTTGGCCGTGCCGCGCAGTGCACGGAACGTGTTGATCGCTCGCACCTGATCGAGGTGATTGACAAAGAACCCGGCCGGCGAAAGAGCTGTCGCCGACGCGACATCTCCGCGCGCCGCCAGCGAGAGTGCAATCCAGCCGCCGAGCGAGTTTCCGGCGACGTGGGCGCGCTCCCCTGCCGGAGTCACTTCCTTGACGAACTCACTGACATCGTCGATCAGCTGTCCCATGACGTCAGGACCGAGTTCGGGCAGCAGTGACTCTCCGTGACCCGGAAGGTCGACGGTGACGACGCGGCGGTACGGCGTCAGCTGGTCCAAAAGCGAATCCCACGCCTGCCGTCGATGGACGATGCCATGGACGAGCACAAGCGTGGGACCACTACCGGAGATGTCATGCGACAAGGTCATGTCGCCAACATTAACCGTAACTTTGCGTAACGCCTATAGTTCGGGCGAAAAAATCAGCGCAGCGTGACCTGACGACCACGAAGCCCGTCGCGCGAGCGAAGCTCGGCCGAGGTGAGCGGAGCATCGACGGCCAGAGCCTCGGCAAGACGCTCACCGAGCTCGACGGTTGCCGCTACCCACTCGTTTGCATGCTTTTCGCGGTCGAGGTCGAAGACGGGAACCAACAGGCCGTGGGTGCGGAACGAGCCTGCGTAGCGCGAGCCCTCACCCAGGTGCAGTCCACCGGTCGCGTGCACGCGCGCCAGCGCGAGCATCAGGTCGTCTTCGCTCTCGGGACGAACCCAACGCAGGTGCGCCTTCTCGCCGGCGTCGACCCACCACGCGGCAACGAGGCCGTCGCCTTCGAGGCGTGCAGAAGGCATGATCGCCGAGTTGGCGTGCTGCACGGTGGCGGCAACCTCGGGATCGGTTTCGACGCCTTCCGGAATCCACCAGTTGAAGTTCTGGTGCACGGTGATGTCGAGCAGCGCCGACGGATCGACGACAGCGGTGACCGCGGGGGTGTCGGAATCGGGGTTCGCGGCAGAAAGCGCGTCGCCGGGGGCCGCGTCCTTGATCCAGTTCACCGAAGCGGCGAGGTCTGCGCCGAGGTCGGCCGAGTGCGCCTGAACCTGGACACCGACAAATCCGGTGGCCGTCTCGCCCTCGTCGCGGACGAGTGCGGCAACAGCGCCGGGGAGGACGGTCGCCAACGTGACGGGACGGTCGGAGCCGATGACCGGCAACGGAGCCGTGGCGGACGGAACGAATTCACGCAGCGCGACCAGATCGCACTCGGCGGCAAGGCCCTCGAACGGGCGGCTGACTACGCCGGCAGCGGCTTCACGCTCTGCTTGGCGTGCCGCCAGCTTCTCTGCGCGTGCGCTGCCCTGCTTCGGTCCACTGTTTCTTTTGCTCTTCTTGGCCACGAGGGCAAAATCTACACGCTGCCCAGCCATTGCTTCGTGCGCCCGGGATGGTTGGTGGCAACCCAACTGACCCCGAGCTCACGACACAGGTCCACATCCGCCTTGTCGTCGACGGTCCAGCAGTACGTCGCGCGGCCCGCCGCAGCAGCCCGATCGACCAGATCGGGATGTTCGCGCAGCGCCTTGATCGACGGCCCGATCGCCGTAGCGCCAACAGCCGTCGACGCACCGCCGCCGAGGTACCGCGACGCGTCACCGAGCAGGACCGTCGGCAGCAGCGGTGCCGAACGGCGCACTCGCCACACCGCACTCGCCGAGAAAGACATGACCACTGCGCGCGAGTGATCGGCCGACGGCGGCGACGCGATCCCGAAGCGGTGCAGTTCCGCGAGAAGTTTTGCTTCGACCAGGCCGCCGAAGCGCACGGGGTGCTTGGTCTCGATGAACAGCTTCACGGGGCGAGCAAAATCCAGGGCGAGGGTGATGAGATCGGCGAGAGTCAGCAGTTCGGCCGGTTCGCTCGTCGACCCGTAGTCCAGAGCGTTCAGCGAATCGAGAGTCATCTCGCTGACGATCCCCGTCCCGCTCGAGGTGCGGTCGACCTTGCGGTCGTGAACGCAGACCAGGTGTCCGTCGCGGGTGAGCCGAACGTCGCATTCGAGCCCGTCCGCACCCTCTTCGAGAGCTAGTTCGTAGGCGGCGAGGGTGTGCTCCGGCCGCGCAGCCGACGCACCTCGGTGCGCAACGACGAGTGGACCTCGGCGATCTGGGCTCACAGGGCTGCGGTTTCCTTCTCTTCCGACACCGTCTTCTCTTCGAGCACAGTCTTCTCTTTCAGCACCGTCTTCTCTTCCAGCACCGAGCGTGGCACCGGCACCCACCGGGTTTCCGATTCGGGCTCGCCGCGCCAACTCTTGCGCTCGATCCGTCGGATCACGACGAGCGTCAACGCGGCGGTGACGGCAGCGATCAGCGCTATGAATGCGTTCAGCAGAACCCCGTCGGCCATTGCCTGAATCCCTGGGCGTGATCGCCAGTACGCGTTGACCACCAGCAGCAGAGCGCTGAATCCCCAGAAGCCCCACCAGATCTTGACCAGCAGGGTTCCGCGCGGATCACGGCGAACCAGCTCGAGGAGATAGACGGCCGGCATCACGAGGTTGAGGATCGGCACAGCGCAGCCGACGACCACTTCCGAGGCGGTACGCGGATCGGATTCCCGGGCGCGTGCGAAGTGTTCACGACGCCGACGAAGCAGCCAGCACACGGCGGCGACGGCAGCGAGGACGGAGACCAGCAGTCCACCCAACTGAGTGAAGTAGACGGCAGCGTCGGAGACCGTGAGCAACGGCTGCGGGATCAGCGTGGTGCGGTTGCGGACCAGGATCGCGTATCTGCCCAGTTCGGCGAACACCGCCAGTCCGTAGAGGATCGCCGCGAGCGTCAGCAACGGCCCGACTCGATCGGCCATCCGGTCCGCACGCGAGGGCGGTACCGGTGAGGTGTCGACGACGTCCTGGAGTCCCCACTGCGGGACCGCGTCGTAGCGCGGAGTGGAGAAGCTCCGACGCACTGGTGCGTCCCCCACGCCTCGTGGGTCGGACGGTGAGCGCGCGATCCAGCGGAAGCCTCGACGGTTGGGCGGTTGGTAGATCTCGGTGCGGGTGGGGATGAGGAGAACCCCGCTGCAGCGCGGGCACCACTGCGTCGGGCCACCGACGACAGGCCAGCGTGCGGCGCATCGGGCGCAGACCTGAACGACACTCACAACTTCGATTCTGTCACGCCGTATCGGTAACGGCAGCAAATGGATTCACTCCCGATTTGTGATCGAACCTCCACCGCCTTCACCTGCATTGTTCGAATAATGTGACCTCCGCCACTTAAAAACTCGAGTTATCCACAGTTTCCACAGGTTCATCCACAGTTCTGGATGAATGAATCGGGCTTTATCCACAGGTCACGGGCAAGACCCTGAGAATTTGCTGACAGGTGTTAGCGAACGATGCACAGGCTCGAGGATGAATTTGACACCGCAGGTCAGTGAACTTTTGGGCGTCGGCGTCATTTATCCCGGCAAAGTTCACAATCCATTCAGAAATTGCTCCGAAAGGACAGAAAAGACCGTTATCCCCTTTTCCTGTCGAAGGCCGGTTTTTGACACACCTGGAAGCATGATCGTCGATGACTTCTCCACAGCCCGAGCCAATTCTGACGTTCACCCCGAAACGGGTCACGCAGCTCGCGTTCGTGTTGATCGGATGTCAGCTCGTCATTCGCGCCTGGGTTGCCGCGAGCAACTACTTCTACTGGGACGACCTCATCCTGATGGGCCGAGGCGCACGCTTCCCACCGTTCTCGAGCGAACTCCTTCTCTATGACCACGACGGTCACTTCATGCCCGCGGCCTTCTTCTTCACCGGGTTGATCGCCCGCATCGCGCCGTACAACTGGGCACTGTCGGCGACACTGCTCGTCATCGGTCAGGCCGTGGCGTCCTTGGCGCTTCTCCGCACTCTTCGGTTGGTCCTCGGCTGGCGACCGGTGCTGTTGATTCCGCTGATCCTGTATTTGTTCGTCCCGCTGACACTTCCGGCGTTCTCGTGGTGGGCGGCCGCGCTCAATGCCTTGCCGCTACAGATCGCACTTGCCTGGGCGTGCGGGGACGCGATCAAGCTGTACCGCACCGGGCATGTGCGCTACGTGTTCTCGGGCACCGCAGTTTTTGTCGTCTCCCTACTGTTCTTCGAGAAGGCAGTGCTCGTTCCGTTCGTGGCACTCGCTTTTCTGGTGCTGTACTTGCGCACGCAAGGCGAAGGAACGCCGATCCGGAGTGCGATCACGAAGTGCCGACTCCTGTGGACGGCCTGCGCCGCTGTCCTCGCCATCTGGATTCCGGTGTACCTGACCACCGTCGAGTCTCCGGTCACCGGCTACGGCCGTTCCATGTCCACCGAGCTGCTGCATCACGGCACGTCCTTGGGGATGCTTCCCACTCTTCTCGGCGGTCCCTGGCACTGGGAGCGGTGGATCCCCAGCCCCGCGTGGGCCGATCCGCCGACGGTATTGGTGGTCGCGGCGTGGGCTGCATTACTGACGACGGTCGTGATGACAGTGCGTGCCAGACGCGGCGCCGCCTGGATCTGGGCCGCCGCGGCGCTGTACTTCCTGGCCTCCGTCGTGGCGATGACCGCGACCCGATCGGACGCCGACACCACCTACGAATTGGCGCAGACCTTGCGCTACTTCACGGATTCGGCGACGGTGTTCGCCCTCGCCGCCGCCCTGATTCTCGCCTCACCTCGGCGACGTCCGGCCCGCATGTCCGTCGCAGTCGCCGCCGGGCTGTCAGTGCTCTTCGTTGTCAGTTCGCTCGTCTCGACTGTCACGTTCGTCGACATCTGGCGCGAGAACCCGACTCGCGACTACCTCGCCAACGCACGAATGTCGTTGTCCCAGAATCAGGACGCGCCGCTGCTCGAGCAACCCGTCGCGATCCAGGTACTCCTTCCCGTCGCCTTTCCGAACAATTTGGCAAGCAACGTTCTCGCGCCGCTGTCTGATCGACCCGAATTCTCTTCCAGCACTCCGATTCTGCGCACGATCGACGACAGCGGAAAGATTGTCGATGCCGAAGTGACCTGGACGAGAAGGATTCCCGAAGCGGCGACACCGAACTGCGGCACCCGCTCCGAAGGCCCTACCGAGCTCCCACTCGACGGCCCCCTGGCCGGCTGGGAATGGACGGTCCAGCTCAATTACCTCGCGAGTACCGACGGAACGATCGACGTCGCGTTGGAGTCCGGCGACGCCGTATCAGTACCCGTGACGCAAGGTTTGCACTCAGCGTTCGTACGCCTGGTCGGCCACGGAAACAGTGTGAAAATCACGCCGACGACGCCGGGACTGACCCTGTGTTTCGGCGGCGGACAAGTCGGTGCCGTCGTCCCGACCTCCGCAAAATAGTGGCAGAGTGGAAGTCATGGAGCTGCGTATATTCACCGAACCCCAGCAGGGCGCTACCTACGAACAACTACTGACTGTTGCCCAGACCGCCGAAAAACTCGGCTACGGCGCATTTTTCCGCTCGGACCATTATCTCGCCATGAATACCGACGGCCTTCCCGGACCTACCGACGCGTGGATCACACTCGCCGGTATCGCCCGCGAAACGTCCACCATCCGCCTCGGCACCCTCGTGACGTCGGCTACGTTCCGTCACGCCGGCCCGCTGGCCATCTCGGTCGCGCAGGTCGATCAGATGAGTGGTGGCCGCGTGGACCTCGGCATCGGTGCCGGTTGGTACGAGGAAGAGCACCAGGCGTACGGGATCCCGTTCCCCGCGCTCAAGGATCGCTTCGAACTGCTCGAGGAAACTCTCGACGTGGTGACCGGTCTGTGGCGTACTCCGGTCGGCGACACGTTCGACTACGACGGTAAGCACGTGCAGATCAAGAACTCTCCCGCGCTTCCCAAGCCGCACCAGGTCGACGGCCCGCCGATCCTGATCGGTGGCACGGGCAAGAAGAAGACTCCGGCACTCGCCGCTCGGTTCGCGAACGAGTTCAACATCCCGTTCAAGTCCCTCGAAGAAACGAAGGACATCTTTGCACGGGTTCGTCAGGCTTGCGTCGACATCGAGCGGGATCCGAACGAATTGGTGTACTCCAACGCTCTCGTCCTGTGCTGCGGCCGCGACGAGGCAGAGATCAAGAAACGCGCCGAGGCGATCGGACGAGACGTGGACGAATTGCGTGAGAACGGTCTGGCCGGAACGCCTTCGGAACTGGTCGACAAGATCGGGACGTTCGCCGAAGCCGGTTCACAGCGTGTGTATCTGCAGACTCTCGATCTGGCCGATCTGGATCATCTCGAACTCGTCGCAAGCGAGGTCATGCCCCAACTGCAGTAAAGAGTGGGCGGCAGTGAAAAAGGCCGGGATCTACAGCGCGTTCGCGTCGAGGAACGCGCGTAGGTCCCGGTCCCACTGGGCCGAGCGCGAACGGTCGAGAAACACCCGCACCAGCATGAACGCGATGACCAGCAAGGACATCACGCTGAACCAGGTGAAAACCCCGGTCACCACGGCTGCGACGTCGGCAGCGCTCTGAGTGATCGGGGCTACGGACTTGTCGCCGTGATCGTTGACGTAGATGTCGACCTCGGTGCCGGCGGGCGTCGCGGAATCGACCGTGATGTCGCCTGTGTGAACCTGACCGTTCCAATTCCACTGTGCGCTGGCCATATCCGTCGTCGGCGCAATGTAATCGGCGCTGGAGACGGTGGTTTGCTTCGAATCTGCCGTTGTCGTCGCCGAAATGCTGTGCAGTTCCGAGGATTGTTTGGCGATCAGTGCGTTCTGGCTCGAAGCCGTCGCGGCGCCGGCCCACACTGCGAATGGCAGCAGCAAAATCGCGAAGATGATCAGACCGAAGGACATGAACCCTTCGATCCGATCACTGCGGCGAACCATCGGATCGTGGCCTACGTGAATGGTGCGTCGAAGCAGCGACGCAGTTCCTCGCGTACTACCTGACATTGTGAACTCAGTTCTCTCGACGACACACTCGTACTTCGAGATTCCCTTTGTTTCGATCTAGTTGCAAGTGTTAACGAGCTGAATCACATGTGTCCTCCAACACCTGTCCGTTATTCGCTTGGCGGAAGGATGTCCGTCTGCGCCGTAACCTGATCCTGACGGAGTAATCCCACCGGGCAACTGACGCCGGTGGCATGCACCGGGCAGTAACCGCCGGGATTCTTCGCCAAATACTGCTGGTGGTAATCCTCCGCATAGAAGAAGTCGCGCAGCGGACCGATTTCGGTGGTGATCGCGCCGTATCCCGCTTCGGCAAGCCTTTCGCCGAAAGCGACGGCCGACGCGTGAGCGATTTCTTCCTGTTGCGCGGACGTCGTGAAGATCGCCGAACGGTACTGCGAGCCCTGGTCGTTGCCCTGACGCATCCCCTGCGTCGGATCGTGGTTCTCCCAGAAGTGCGCCAGGATCTGCTCGTAGGAGATCACTGCGGGATCGAAGACGACCAGCACTACTTCGGTGTGACCGGTACGTCCGGAGCACGTCTCTTCGTATGTCGGATTGGGAGTGAAACCGCCCGCGTAACCCGCAGCGGTCGTGTACACACCGGGAAGCTGCCAGAACTCCTTCTCGGCGCCCCAGAAACAACCCATACCTACGACGACGGTCTGCATTTCGGCCGGAAACGGCGGCGTCAACGGATGTCCGTTGACGTAGTGCGCGGTAGGTACCGGCATTTTCTGCTCTCGCCCGGGGAGGGCGTCCTCAGGCGCGATCAGCGTGGATTTTGCGGACGCTCGTCCCAGAATGTCGTCGTACCAGCTCATGCTTCGATGCTACGCGCGAGCGGCTGTTTCGCCACGCCGTGACCGCGCGGGCACCGGGCAGCTCCACCCAGCGATAGCCGATTTCTGCTACCGCAGCCGTGACCAGAAGGAACAGTGCGAAGGCCAGCGTCGGTCCCACGTACATCACGGTGTTCTCGACGACGCGGTACAGGATCAGGGTGTGCACGAGATAGATGACGTAACTGCGCGTCGAGAGCCACTTCACGACCGACCAGCGCGTCGGGACGCCGTCGTAGCGGCCGATGAGGACAACCGCTGCGGCGACTACCGAGATGGTCCACAGGTAGTGCTCGCCGGCCCAGTACACGCGGAACTGGGTCGCCACGATGATGACGTGCATCTGCATGAGGACGGCCGCGATCAGCCAGCGGCCGGGAGCAAGCTTCGCCCACGCGAGGTACATGATCTGGCCGAGGAAGACGGCCGGCAGCGTCGCGGCGATCTTGGACAGCATCGGCACGGTGTACGGCAGCGGCGCGTAGACGTTGTAGAGCAGAACCAGTGAGCACAGCGCACCACCGGCGAGCGGCATGACGATCGGTCGCAGCCGCAGTATCGGACGAGCGGCGACGCACGCGAGATAGAAGAGGAATTGGACGGTGAGCGTCCAAGTCACTCCGAGAACTGCCACCTCGGGCTTGAGAAAGAATCCGCCGAGAAAAAAGCTCATCAACGCTTCGGTATCGGAAATACCTTCCTGACCGCTGAACATTCCGTTGATTCCGAGGCGGACCAGAAGAATGGCAATCGCGGTTGCCACCCAGAATGCGGGCAGCAGTCGACTGAATCGGTTGGTCAAGAATTTTCCGGGGCCGTCGCGAATCGCGGACCGCGTCACCAATGCGCCGGTAAGCATCATGAATACTGCGACGCCGACAAAAGAGAGGTGCTGGTTGAGTTCGGCCGGCTCGATCAAAACGCCGTAGACGACGTCGATCACCCACCAACCCGAGCCGAGATCGTCGATGACGTAGAAAGAGATGTGGGAGTAGATCACGGCGGCAACCGCCAGGGCTCGCAGCAGGTCAGCGCCCGGAAGATTCACCCGAGGCGCGGCCGCCTCTGGTGATTCCGGGAGGAAAACTGGTGCGGGCATCGCGCAAGTTTAAGGTTCCGTTCACCTTTACGACGAATTTGCGCATATTAGCTTACCCTTAGATCACGGTAAGTTCGGTTACCCAAACTTTATTCTTTGGTGATTGCTACCTGAGCCGGACTGTTGCGGACGGTGTACGAATGTTATTGGGTGGAAACCCGAAGAATGATTTGCACATACGCGAGTGACGTCACGCCGTGACCGGTGATCGACGCACTCTAAAGCACCAGGGCTCACCAGCCCGCAAAGAAGGGACCCACGTGTCTGTTTACACGCTGCCGGAACTCCCCTACGACTACGCAGCCCTCGAGCCGCACATCTCGGGCAAGATCATGGAGCTGCATCACGACAAGCACCACGCGGCTTACGTTGCCGGTGCCAACGCTGCACTCGAGAAGCTGGCCGAGGCTCGTGAGAACGACACCATCGCAGCGCAGGCCAACCTGCTCGAGAAGAACCTGGCGTTCCACCTCGGTGGCCACACCAACCACACCGTTTTCTGGAACAACCTCAGCGCTGACGGTGGCGACAAGCCCGAAGGCGAACTCGCCGCAGCGATCGACGACAACTTCGGTTCGTTCGATCTCTTCCGCGCTCACTTCTCCGCGAACGCCAACGCCATCCAGGGCTCCGGCTGGTCCATCCTCGCGTGGGACTCGATCGGACAGCGTCTGATCATCGTCCAGCTCTACGATCAGCAGGGCAACATCTCCATCGGCCTCACGCCGCTGCTGCTCCTCGACATGTGGGAGCACGCCTTCTACCTCGACTACCAGAACGTCAAGGGCGACTACGTCAAGGCATTCTGGAACATCGTCAACTGGAACGACGTCTCGGCTCGCTTCGACCGTGCACGTACCCAGACCGCAGGTCTGATCGTCTAGTCACGCTCTTCTCGCGAACGGCGGCGCCTCACCAGGGGCGCCGCCGTTCGTGTCAGCAGAGCACCACCGAGCAAGACCGTCGTCGCTCCGAAGACCAATGCCAGTGTGCGAGTTCCGGAGTCACCGCTGCTCGCGGTGGTCTGATTGACGGCCACCGGATCCGACAGCACCGAGGTCAGCTGAACCTGCTGCGGAGTGGTCATCGCGGGAATGCCGGATTTTGCGCCGTCGAGGCCCGTGACCAATGACTTGGCGATCCCTTGCAGCGTCGTGAATCCCTGGGTGATCTGGTCGGTCACGTCACCGAGCATCTGCGGCGCCTGATCGGCTATGGGGATGAGTCCGTCGTTCAATTGTCCGGCAGCACTGCTCAGTTGATCGCTCGCCCCTTGCAGCTGCCCGACGGCGGTGCGGACCAGATCACCGAGCTCCGTATCGGGTCCGACCGAACCACCCAACAGCGCCGGAACGGTGCCCAATTGCGCATTCAGCGCACCGAGATCCGAACTCACACCGGCCAGTTGCGCTGTCACGTCAGGCGGGATCGGAAGGCCGTTCAACGCGGTCTGCAACGTGTCGATTCGTGTCTTCAATTCCGCGGTCGAGGACGACGCCTCCCCCAACGTCAAGCCCAGCGAATCAGCGCGCGTGGCCAACTCTTCCGCCGATCCCGATGCCTGATCGACAACACCGGATACCTGTTCCGCCACGCTCATCAACTCCAACGCCCCGGACCGTGCGGTCTCGAGATACGGCAGCAGTGTGCCGGCGCCCGCCTTCACCTGATCGATGGACTTTCCGGCCTCGTTGGTTCCGGCGACCAGAATCTGTGCGGTGGTGAGGTTTTGATCTATCGAGCGCCTGGCGGCTGACGTCTGAGCCAGCAGACCCTTGATTCCGTCGGCGCCGACCTGCGCGGAGACCGCCCGAGTCAGTTCGGTCGACCTCTCCGGATCCGAACCCTTCACCGCCAGCTCGACACTCGCCTGGCGGGGGTCCGTGCCGAACATCGACGCAACGGATTCACTGAAGTCTTCCGGCACCGTCAACGTCGCGAAGTAGTTGCCGCCGGGGTTGTCGACCACCTGGAAGTCGAAGTCTTCATTCTTGCCCAGAGTGTCCACCAGCGTGTCACCCGCTCGAAGTTCCTTGCCGTCGAGAGTGGTTCCGGCGTCTGCGTTCACGATCGCGACGGTGCGCGAATTATCAGCACCGCCGCCCGCGAAAATCACGAAGCCGATCCCCGCGACCGCAGCTGCGACTATCGCCGCTACACCACCCACCGCCAGCCGTCGACCGAGGCGTGACGGCTGGCGGTGGGTGTTCTCGGTGGTGTTCTCGGCGCTCATGGGCGAGACGATAAAGCAACAACTTGTAGAAACACTGAGAGTCGCGGAAGCCTGCAACCCTTCGTCCCCATCAGACTGCCTGTTGCCTGAGTCACACCTGTGAGCTAGTTTGAAAGTGAGACGAGGATGTCTAACACGAAAATGTCGAACACGGAGGACTAGTGAAGAGTGGGCGTTCTGTGACCTTCATCGGGAAAGCATCAACAGTCGGCTCGGGCGACACGCTCCTCAAACGCGTAGCTGGATACCGGAGTACGGCAATTGTTGCCACCTGCGCCGCACTGGTGATGGCCACCTTCGCCGCCGCGCCTGCCGGCGCCGCCCCCACTGCGAGCCAGGCCGCCGTCTGCGCGGAGCCTGCGCCTGGCCAACTTGCCGCCCGCGAGAGTCCGGAGGTCCTGGGAATTGACGCGGCCGCCTTGGCGGAAGCGCTGGACTTCGGGCAGACGAAGGGCGCCGCCACCACCCAGGTTTATCGGCACGGTTGCCTCGCCGGCGACCGCACCGGAACGGGAAACCTTCCGATACCGTTGGCCAGCACCACAAAGGGCGTCGCCTCGGTAGCGGTCGGCCGTGCAATCACCATGGGGCTCTTCACACTCGACGACCCGCTCCGAAAGTTCTTCCCGCAGGCCGACGACGCCCACGGTGCCCTCACAGTCCGTCAGATCCTCACCCAGACGACAGGCCTGCATTTCAGCTGGCCGGCCGAGGGTGCAGGCATCGGCACCGATCAGATCCTCCAAACACTCAGCACACCAATTGATTTCCCGGCAGGAACGAAGTTCCAGTATGCACAGAACACGCTGGCCCTTCTGCCGAAGATCATCGAGATCACCGCACGATCGGATTTCCAGCACTTTGTGCAACGTGAGGTGTTCGGCCCGGTGGGAATCAGCCGCGACAGCTGGGTGTGGTTGCGCGATCGCAGCGGTAATACCGTGGTCAGCGGCGGATTGGCGATGCGCGCGGACGACCTGGCTCGACTCGGACGACTGATGTTGCAGAACGGAAGTTGGAACGGGCGCGAGATCGTCGACCCCGACTATGTCCGCGACGCCGCCCAGCCAACGGACGCCAACGGCGGCTACGGATTCCTGTTGTGGACCAATGTCGGTGATACTCACTGGCCTTCGTTCTCCGGTCGCTCGGTTCGCCGCATCGACCATCCGATTCTGCCGGGTTCCCCCCGCGACACGTATGCGTTCTCCGGGGCGCTCGGACAGCTCATTGTGGTGGTGCCCAGTCGCGACATGGTCATCGTCCGTCAAGGAATCCCTGTCAGCATCGATCCGAACAACCTGGGTGCCAACCTCGTTGGCACCGGAAACCCTGACAACCAGGAGCTGATCCGCAAGATCACGGCCAGTGTGCGAGATCTGCCGCCGGCACCGGTCGATGATCCGTACCGCTACAACGATTCGACCGGCCCACTGTTCCGAGAGCCGGCGGACGTCCTGTTCTGGTCGGACCCGGCCAACGTGCTGGCCATCCTGCTCGGCACCGGAGATTACGCCGACACCGGCTGCAATCTCCTGTGGTGCAACGGGAAGCCTCTACCGGTGGATCTGTCCGACACGGTCGTAGATGCCAGCGCCCAGATCGCGGCCGCAGTCGCAGCCAGCTCCCGCGGACCACGTTAAGAGCAGTTGAAAGCAGTTGAAAGCAGTTGAGAGAGAACGATGCCGACACAATTGGGGAGACGCTCGATGCGTAAATTGATCTTGGGAGTGGCGCTCGGTTTGACTCTGACACTTTCCGGTGCCGGAATTGCCTCCGGCGAGCCGAATGACGTTCCGGGACAGCAACCTGTACCAGGGCCTGGACCCGTTCTCGGAGCGGTGTTCCCGGCGACCGTCCAAGGCGCGATACACCAGAAATTTGCCGTCGCCGGAGCCCACGATGTGACCGTCTCGCAACAACTGACACAGTGCAACGACCTCTACGGAGGTTTGCAAAAGCTGCTCTCGCCACTGGCGGGAATGAAGGATCCGGAGCAGTTGCGATGCACCAACGCATTCCCACACGGTCCCGATTCACCAATCGGTGTCCTGTACTACTACCCCACGGATCTACAAGAAATGGCAGCGGCGCCTGCGTTGGTATGGGTACCGGGCATCGACGGCGACGCCGGCCAGTACGACGACGCGGCGCGACTGTGGGCAAGCCGCGGATTCATCGTGGCGATACCGTACAACTTCGTCAATTCCACCACCACTGAACACTTGTGGGGGACGCAAGCACTGATCCAGGAGGAAGGCCGCCCCGGTTCACCTCTGCACGGGAAGGTCGATCTGTCCCGCGTGATCCTGGGTGGCCATTCCGGAGGCGCAGGTTCCCTCATCTACGCGGCGTCGTACCTCCCACCGGTTCAACAACTGCTCGACCCGCGCCTGCGCATCGTCGGCGCGCTGAGCGTCGCTACCGGAATCCAAGCCCCCATCGGAGCCGCCATCACGGTGCCCACTCTGACGATCACAGGGACCCGCGATTGGGTCACGGCGCCATTCCTGTGGCCGTACTGGGCCTACGCCACCATGTTCCAGGCGCCCGCCTACAGCGCCCCCATGGTGAACGGCACCCACCTGAGCATCAACGACGATCTGCCGAACAATCCAGCCGCCAGTTTGTCCATGGCATGGTTCGAGCACCTCGTCGGCGGAAACCCGGAAGCGGACGCCGTGTTCGTCGGTCCACAGTGGGGTCTGGCGAGCGATCAAGCCTTCGTCGACGTCAAACGCAACGCCCCGGCCGATCGGCTGAATTAGCCCCGAAGCTACTTACTTGTTTGGTCAGGTCCACCGTTCGGCTCGGATTCTGCGGGTATTTTCGGCTTTTCAGGCTCCTCCGGTTTCTCCTTCGGCATGTCCCGAGGCCCGCTGATCAGGATGTCGGCCCAGCGTGTGGCTGGGTCGATGTCGAGCAGGACGGCCTTCACCAACAACGAAAGCGGGATCGCCAGCAACGCTCCGAGCGCCCCGAGTACCCACGACCAGAAGACAAGTGAGAGGAACGTCATCGTCACCGACAGTCCGACGGCGTCGCCGACGAACTTGGGTTGGATGATGGACTGGATCACGAAGTTGATGACGGAGTAGACGACGATCACCCAGAGCATCAGCCAGGGGCCGCCCTGCAAGAGCCCGAGAAGTGCCGGCGGGATGACGCCGATGACAAACCCGATGTTGGGGATGTAGTTGGTGATGAAGGACAGCAGCGCCCACAGAACGGGTAGCTGAATGCCCATCAGCCACAGCGCTCCACCGTCGAGTACCGCCACGATGAGGCCGAATACCGTCGAGACCACCAGGTACTTGCGAGTCCCTGCGGCAAAAGTGGAGAGCGCGTAGGAGATTTCGGGACGCTGCTCGGCCAGCACGTGCAACCGCGAGCGGATACTCATGCCGTCGAAGGCCATGAACAGCAACAGCGCGAGGATGAACACCAGATCCGACAGAATGCCGAGCAGACCCTCCAGCCCGCTTTCGAGTACACCCACTACCTTCGTGAGATCGATACTGCTGAGCGTGCTTTGGATCTGTTCGGTGCTCACTCCGAAGTCGGCCAACTTGTCGCGGCCCTCGTTGAGGAGGTTGGTCATCTCCTCGGAGTACTGGGGCAAGATCGTCGCCAACTGCGCCGTCGACACGATCAACGAGGCAGCGAGCCCGAGCAGAATCAGATAAACGGTGACAAGCGAGCCCAACATTCCGACCCACTTGGGCCACCCTCGTCGCTGCGACCAATCCTGAATGGGCTGAACGGCAATCGTCAGCACCAGTGCGAGGAAGACCGGTCCGAGGATGCCGCCGAACACTTTCATTCCGCCGACGGCAACCACGGTGGCCGCGATACCGAGAAGTACGATCAAACCGCGAGGGATCGACCAGTTCTCACTACCGGACAGCGTGGGGATCGGAGCGGGAGCCGCGACGGCCGGCTTTCCCTTCTTAGAGAACACCGACTTCCTTTGCCCGGCTCCTGATCTGGAATGCTCCCACGATCATGAAGAGGCCGAACAAGATTGCGTACCAACCCAACAACCAGATGAGGCTGATGATGCCTTCGCCGGGCGCGACGAGAAGAATGATGCCGAAGATGACAGCGAGTACCGAGGCTGCGAGCAACCATCCCCAACTGGATCCGGGCAGCGCCTTCATCTTGAAGGCGCCGACGATCCCGAAGATTCCGAACATGATGGCGTAGAAGGCAATGATGTACAGCAGCACCAGCGCAGTGATGCCTGGCCAGACCAGGGCGACCACACCGGCTCCCACCGAAACGACGCCGGTGAACACCCCCCATCCCCAAGAACTCAGGTGCTCGCGGTCCCGGACGGCTCGAACGATCGTGATCAAGCCGTCGGCAATGGAGTAGATACCGAACAGGAAGACCAAGGCCACCACGGTAATTCCCGGCCACACCAGTGCGATGATTCCGAAGATCACACCGAAGATTCCGCGGATCAGGATCATCCACCAGATCTCTTTGCCGTACTGCACGAACGGATTCTGCGTGACCATCAGTAGCCTCCGAAGCAAGCGGGTGTCTCTGACCGATTCAACAGCTCTTCAAACAGGGCAATACCGACAGATCGTATGGCTATCGAGACCTTTCCGCCCATCGAAACGCGCGGCTGATACCGAGTTGTGCTCTTCGGGTACGAAGCGAGAGGACCTTCAGCCTGCTTCCCGAATACCTGCTTCCCGAATACCCGGCGCAGTCCACGATCCCGACAGCACTGCCGCCTTCGGCCAGTACAGGCGCAGAAAGACGTTGAAGTCACCGGACGGAGCCGGCAGCCAGTTCCGCTCCTTCTCACCACCAGGGGATTCGTGCTGGAGATAGATGTCGAGGGAACCGTCGTCGGCAAACACCAGATCACTTCGATCACCGATCGCGTATCGGTCGATCGGGTTGTCCACGAAGAACTGCCGCTCGTTCATCATCGTGAGCGACCAGAAGCCCTCGACCGGCGGCAGTTCGTCCTTCTCGAAATGAAGTACGTACTTCTTCTCGCCGGTCAGAGGCTTCCCGTCGACGTCCGTGGTGGCGTGCGGGTACACGGCATCAGCGTCGAGGTTGGCCCCGAAACCGAGCCAGACGATCAAAGCCCGCTGTGCGTAATGAGTTCCGTAATGCCCCAAGCCGCGGTGCATCGTCCAGCCGTTCTTCGGACTACCCTCGGCCTCTTTGGCGATCTCGCTCAGCACGTCCATTCCGGTTCGCGCGGCTCGGTCGAGGGCATCACGCACCTCTTGCGGACGCGACTTCCAGGGCAGCGAGGAGCCGATTCCGATGTCGGACAGCTGTTTCATCATCTCGGTATCGTCCGGGCGGGGAGGATTGTCGTCGAGAAGTGCGTCGAGTGTGGTGAAGAAGGCCTCGCCGTCCATGGCGGCCACCTGGTCCACCGGCGGCGTCCGGGTGTCGACGGCAGCGTTCACCGGCACTTCGCCGGGCGTGAAGTCCTGAGGGTCACCCGTCCACTCCGACAGCGGTGTCAGTCGCGTCCGGTCCTGCAGGCTGTGCACTTCAGCCAGGTCCGTTCCCCCCGACGTCGCATAGCGGGCGACTATCCAGTTCATCGCCGTCGGAGAACGCAGCAGCGTCAAACCCTTGGGCACGTTGCCTTTCCAATTCGGCCCGGCCACCAGATACGGTCCCCCGGTGCGTCCCACAGTCCGAGATCCCGGCACCGTGAACACGTCGCTCCACGCGTCGAGGATGGGCACCAGCCAGTACCGCGTGCCGAAGTCCGGCAATGAGAGCACCTGCGGTTCCGTCGAGACGTCCAGCCACCCCGACGAGTGGAGAGTGTCCGCGTTGGGTGAGACGACATCGGTGAAGGTCGCGTCGGGCGTTGTACGCGCATAAGCGAACTGGTTGAGCGGGGCTTTCATCGCCACCGGGGCCGGCACCGCCGTCATGACGTCACGCGATACCGCCGCAATCAACAGTGGATATCCGAAGATCCACGCCTGCGTTGCCAGGTCTTCCAGCCGAGAACGGTTCTTCGACAGAGTCATGCCTGCGCATACCACCGCCCTCACCAGCGCAAACCTGGCTGGCACTCTCCCCGTCTTGTGTGCCAGTACCGAATGGGTGCATATTTCGATTACCCAACGAGGTGTGCCGGACCGACGCATGCGCGTCTGCCCGAGATTTGCCCCAGCACCGAGGGAGGAACAGAAATGAACAGAAACGAAGCAATAGGCATTTCTCCGTTCCAAGCCGCCGGATCTTTGCAGGGGTTCGTCATTTCCGGGCGTTGGCCGGACACCACCCAGGAGTGGGCTCAGCTTCTCGCCTTGGCTGTCCGAGTGGCGTCGATGCCGGGTTTGTTGCCGACGACGACGGTCTTCGGGGTTCGTGAGGACGTTCCCGAGGACCCCCAGCCGGGCACTGTCGGTCTGGTGGTTGCCGAAGGTCCGGTGCTGGGCGATTTTGCCCTGACACCCGGCCGTTTCGCCGATCACCAGCCACCGGCCCTGATCATGCTGCACCCGCCGTCGGAAACCACGTCCAGCCTGCCGGAATGCGAGGGCAGCGCGTCGGGGTGCGTACTACTGCCCGGTCTTCCCTACCTGGGTTTGGAGCATCGTGCGGCCTGGGTCGAGGCAGAGCCGGACGGCACAGTCGTCTCCATGATCAGCCGTGTCGGCATCGATCCGATCAGCGATCCCGACACCGCTGTTTTGGCCATGCTCCTCGCCTCGTGACGGTCCCGGTAAGCGATAAGTTCGGACTCCCAAACTTGCTGCGCGCTTTGCCAATTCGTTTCGACCGCGCTAACGTGGGTAGCAACGAAGGGGAGTAGCCCCCAATCGCCTGTGTCGACATACTGGTTCGACGCGCTCCGTCATGTGCGGATCGCGAAGCACCCGGCCTGGCGAACCGAAGGTCCTGTGGCCTCGGTGGGCGAGACCTTCGGCCGGACAAGCGCACCCGCTGCGCCTGCCCAGGCCGGAGGCTCGCATTTTTCCTCCGACCTACACCGACCGGAGGAGTAAATCTTGCTTGCCGCAATACTTTTGAGTTTCGGCGTCATTTTCGTCGCGGAACTCGGCGACAAGTCGCAACTGATGGCAATGACGTTTGCCTTGCGCTATCGCTGGTGGGTCGTTCTCGGCGGAATCACCGTCGCCACCACCCTTGTTCACCTGGTCTCGGTCGCCGTCGGCCACTACGTCGGCGTCGCACTTCCGACTGCGGCAATATCGATCGTCGGCGGTATCGCCTTCCTGATCTTCGGTCTCTGGACGCTGCGCGGTGACGATCTCACCGACGACGAGCAGAACAAGGCCGGTCGCGTCACGCGGTCCGCCTTCATCGCCGTCGCGTCGGCGTTCTTCCTGGCCGAACTCGGCGACAAGACCATGCTCGCCACCATCACTCTTGCCACCGACAACGACTGGATCGGCATCTGGATCGGATCGACTGTCGGCATGGTGGCGGCCGACGCTCTGGCCATCATCGTCGGCTCGGTACTGGGCAAGCACCTTCCGGAGGGATTCATCAAGATCGGTGCCGCGGTGCTGTTCTTCGTCTTCGGCGTCTGGCTGCTGCTCGAGGGCATCTTCCCGGACTCGTCGGCCGGCGTCATCGGCGGCGGAGTTGTTCTCGCAGTGTCCGTGGTGGGCGCGCTGGCCCGGATGGTCTGGAAGCGCTCCCAAGCAACCGACTCTGATCCACACCTCGTCGACGAGAATCGGACCCCGATCGACTGACTTTCAGCGAAGAAGGTCGTCGGCGCCCCAAATCGCGACCGGCACATGACCTTCTGCCACTCCGCTGGGTCCGAGTAGCTGCCCGAATCGCTTCATCGGGTAGAGCGAGACGCGTCGATCGAGGATGCGCACACTGCCGATTCGACGTAGCCGATCCTCGACGACAAGACTCTGGGTGAGGCTACTCAGCCACACGCTGATCAACATGTTCGCCGTTCCGGTGGTCGCCACCAACAATCGGGTCTCCGGCCAACTCGACACGAGTTGGCCGAGTTCGTCGGTGGAACCGTCCACAGCGACGTCGAAGATCACTTCGAAGGGTGAACCGACGGCCTGTTGCGAGACGTCGCAGCGAAAAATCAGCTGCTGCGACGCAGTCAGCTGCGCCAAGCGCCGTCGAATCGCAGTCTCGTTCGTTCCACAAATCGCGGCGAGGCGCGCATAGCTGGCACGTCCGTCGCGGCCGAGCGCTTCCAACAGTGCGCCGTCGGACTCGCGGAACTCTGTCGGGTCCGCGGGCGCCGCAGCCCCCTTTGTCGATGCCGTCGCCAGTTGAGCGCGACCGGCCTGTCCCAGAGCGCCCGGCTCCCAACTGAAGCCGTCGCGGTACACCTTCACCCCGACCCGGCTTCTGATCGACAGAATTCCAGGATCGGCAGCCAGGTGCTCACACACCAAGGTGTCCAGACTCTTCTGGTCGGCGGCCACCACACCGACGAAGTACTCGAACTCACCTTCCGTCCTGGCCAACAGGTAGGCGCAGGACAGTTGACGCAACAGTTCCCCCACGTCGGCAACGGAATCCTGAGTGGTCCTGATCATGAGATAACCGAATATGTGGGTTCGACCGATTGCGACCGCGTTGACCCACGAATGACCGTTCGAGACGAGTCGACGCCACCGGCGGGCGATCGTCGTCGAATCCATGTCGAGCACCGACGACAACTGCGTCCACGACGCGCGGGGGTTGAGTTGGAGTGCATTGATGATCTCCAGATCAGATTCCGCGATGACAAATGCGTCGGATTCCGGCTTCATCAGTCAATTATTGCCGGATTGCTGCATTCTGAATGGTGATCACTGCATGTTTGCCAAAGACGTGTGAATCACTTCACAGTTTCACCACTTGGAGGCCCAGTGCTTCGCTCCACCAAAGTCACGGTCGCGCTGCTGTTCGTCGCCTACGCGATCGACTACATAGATCGGCTGGCGATCAACCTCGCCCTCCCCCTGCTCGGTGAGGAGTTCGATCTCGACTACTCCCAGCGTGGGTTGATCATTTCCACGTTCTTCATCGCCTACACGCTGGCCCAACTGCCTGGTGGACTGCTCGCCGATCGATACGGCGCAGTCCGGATGGCCCTCATCGGTTTGGTGGCGTGGAGCGTCTTCACCGGCCTCACTGCGCTTGCGTGGTCGTTCGGGACGCTTCTCGTTGTTCGCTTTCTCTTCGGTCTCGCGCAGGGCGTGTTTCCGGCCGCTGCTGTAAAGCTCGTCGCCGAGCGAAGCATCCCGGAGCAACGTGCCACTGCCACAGGCTGGATGAACAGCTCCAATGCCGTCGGCACGCTGCTCGCCATTGTTGTCGCGGCAGCGCTCCTCCCGTTGATCGGCTGGCGTGGGATGTTTCTGGCCGTCGCTGCGCTCGGCGTACTGTCGCTCGTCAGCATCAAGTTGTGGCTCCCTCCCGCACTTCCGGCGGAGATCGACCACGGTCCGGATTCTTCCTGGGACAACATGCGCACCGTACTTCGCTCCCGCGCTATGTGGCTCTTCGCCTTGATGTTCTTCGGATACGACTTCGTGATCTGGGGGATGTCGTCCTGGGTTCCGTCCTACCTGCATGACGAACGTGGAATCGCCCTTTCGAGTGCAAGCCTGCTTCTCATCCCGGCAACCGTGGTGGCGGCGGTGACCACCGTCATCGGCGGGCGAATCTCGGATCGACTGGCAGGCAACAGCCGTATCGTCGTGGTGCCGTCCATGCTCGCGTGCATCGTGATGCTCGTTTCCATTCCTTTCGTCTCCAACACGGCCTTGTTCGTCGTTCTCGTCACCCTCGGATCTGCCGCTGCCTCTTTCGCTTTCATGCCGTGTTTTGCACTGCCCCTGCGGGCTCTGCCTTCTTCGGTGGTCGGGGCCGCGTCGTCGATGATCATTTTCGGCGGCATGGTCGCCGGAATAGTCGCACCGCTTGTATTCGGATTCATCGTGGACCATCTCTCCTGGTCAGCGGCGTTCGTATCGCTCGCACTCGGGCCCGTCGTGGCGATCGTCGCGGTAATGGCAGCACCACAAACCCGAGAAAAGATGCTGAACCTGGTGCAACTGAAAACCGCCAACTGAAAGAAGATCAACCATGAATCAACTGCTTTCGAATCTCGAGTTCGGAGACCCGTCGCGGTTGCGAACCGTCGAGCCGCACTGGTTCGATCTGTACCGGGACCTGCATGCACACCCCGAGCTGTCCGGCGACGAAACTCGCACTGCCGCAATCGTTGCCGAGGAACTTCGGCGAATCGGCGGCTGGGATGTCACGGTCGGGGTCGGCGGTACGGGTGTGGTCGGTGTTCTCACGGGAAGCAGCGGCCCGGTGATCCTGCTACGCGCCGACATGGACGCGTTGCCGGTCGCAGAAGACACCGGTCTGTCCTACGCCTCCAAGACGGACGGCGTGATGCACGCGTGTGGCCACGACGTTCACGTGACCGCGCTACTTGCCACGTGCGCAGCGCTTTCCGCGGATCCGACGTCGATCACCGGGACGATTGTCGCGGTCTTCCAGCCGGCCGAGGAGACCGGCTCCGGAGCTCGTGCGATGGTCGACGACGGAATCCTCGACCGCTTCCCCCGACCGGACCTTTGCCTGGGGCAACACGTAGGCCCGACTCCTGCTGGGATGTTGGTCAGCAGACCCGACATCTTGATGGCAGCATCCGACACGATTCGAGTGGTTTTTCACGGCCGTGGTGGTCACGCGTCCTCGCCGTACGCATGCATCGACCCCTTGTTGATGGCAGCGTCGTTCGCGCTTCGCGTTCAAAGTCTTGTTGCTCACGAAGCAGCAACCCCGACGGCACCGGTGCTCACCGTCGGAGCCCTGCACGCCGGCACGGCTGCAAACATCATCGCTGATGAAGCCGAACTACTGCTCAGCCTGAGGACTTTCAGCGCAACGTCACGAGAAAACATGCTCGAATCGGTGCGCCGGATCGCCCGCGCAGAAGCGGACGGAGCCGGCGCCGGCGAGACTCCGGATGTGCATGTGTACAACGGCTTTCCGGCCACGGTCAACACTCCGGACGCCACGTACACAGTGATGTCCGACCTGCGACAGGCCGGCTTGGGAATGCACACTCTGTCACAACCACTTTCAGGTAGCGAGGACTTCGGAATCTTCGGCACCGCCGCCCAATGCCCCTCCGTGTTCTGGCATTTCGGTGGAACGGCACTTCGGAGTTTCGACGGAACCGCCCTTGCCGCGCTCGCCGAGGGACGGATACCACCCGGCACGCCTTCCAATCATTCACCGCGCTTCGCCCCCGATCCCGCCGCTGCCCTACCCGAAGGTGTCACGGCAATGACCGCGGCCGCACTGGGAGCCCTTGCGCGGAGCGCGTGATTCTCACACAGACTTACCCAGGGAGATAACGTCATGTCAGACGAACTGCACTACCTCAGCGCCACCGAAGCCATTGCTCACTTTCGCGCGCGAGAATTGTCTCCGATCGAACTGCTACAGGCAGTCATCGACCGAACACAGAAGTTCGAGCCTCACATCAATGCCTTCACCGAAGAGATGTTCGACGAGGCACTCGCCGGCGCACGGGAAGCCGAGAGCCGATACCTCGGCCGCGGACCCGACCCACGGCCTTTGGAGGGAATTCCGGTAGCTGCCAAGGAAAAACATGCTATTGCGGGAAAGGCTCTGACCGAAGGTTCGCTGGCGGGACGCGGCAACATCGCCCGCGAGAACGCACCGGTGATCGACCGAGTTCTGGCAGCAGGCGGCCTGATTCACGCACGCACGACGACACCGGAATTCTGCGTCGCGGCGTTCACACACTCTCCGTTGTGGGGCGTGACCCGCAATCCCTGGAACCTCGATTACAGTCCCGGCGGCTCCTCCGGTGGAGCCGGCGCCGCACTGGCCGCCGGAACTACCACTCTGGCAACAGCATCCGACATCGGTGGGTCGACGCGAGGCCCGGCCGGCTTTACCGGCACCGTCGGCCTCAAAGCATCATACGGGCGTATCGCCGGGGTTGCCCCGCTCTCCATGGATTCCTACCGTGGCGACGGCCCTATGGCCCGAACTGTCGACGACGCAATTCTTTTGGCCAATGTTCTGATCGGGCCGGACCCGCGTGACCATGCTTCCCTGAGGCCGGCGATCACACTGCCGCACGATTACCCGTCGGTCGAGGGGATGCGCATCGCTCTGTGCCTGCGGCTCGGTGACTTCCCCATCGAACCTGACATCGACGCGAACACACGGGCGCTCGCGCAATCGTTGGTCGATGCCGGGGCGATAGTCGAGGAGATCGAACTACCGTGGACTCGTGACTCGATGGCAGCAGCGGTGAAAGTCCATTTCGGGACGATCATGGGTGCATCCGTCGCGGAAGTTGCTCGCGTCCACGGTGATCTTCTTGCCGACTACACGCTCGACAACGTCGCAATCACGTCTCAGGGCGCTGCGGAGATGTCATTCCTGGACGGCCTTCGCAAGGAAACCCAGATGCAGCGAGAGCTCGCCGAGGCAATGGCCCCGTTCGATGCGCTGATCTGCCCGACTTCGGGCACCATCGCATTTCCGGCAGGCGAGTCTTTGCTCGACGGCCTCACTGTGGCCGGCCAGCACGTGAACACAACCGCCGAAGCGCTTCTCACGTTGCCGTTCAACGTCGCCAATCGGTGTCCCGTATTGGCGGTGCCCAGTGGACACGCTCACAACGGCGTTCCCACGGGCGTCCAGATCGTCGGTCACACCTACGACGAACCGACCGTGTTCCGGATCGGCAAAGCACTGGAGAAGATCCACCCGTGGGCGTACACCGCCCAGCATCAACCGAAGCTGGTTGCGCCGGCTTCCTCATGACGGCTTCCTCGTGACGGCTGAGGAGATCAGAGCTTGGCTCTGATCTCCTCGGCAATCGGCTGGAACTGCTCGAGGAACGTCAAGGCCCAACCGAACGAGGCGACGCCCTCGTAGTCGAACGAGTACACCTGATCGTTCTTGACGGCGCGCAGACGCTGGAAGATGGTGTCGTTCGCCAACTTCTCGTTGATGGGGCCCTTGCCGCTGTTGGTGATGATGACGTCGGCCTCGTCGAGTAGCTCCAACTGCTCCTTCGGGAACCACTCGTTGCTGCCGGCGGGAATTGCGAGCGAACGGTCGTTGAACTGGAACCCGGCCTCGCTGATCACCGTCGTCTGATACTTGGTCGGTGAATACAGCGAGAAGCCACTCTCCTCGAAGTACGTGGTGTAGACGACCTTCACCTTGCTCAACACATCAGCGTTGTCGCTGCGGAACTTGGCGATCCGCGCCTCGTACCGGTCTGCCAACTCCTGAACCTTCGCGCTCTGGTTGAGCGCGTCCGCGACCCCGAGGGCACGCTCCTTCCATGCGTACTGCCCGTCTTCGGCAAAAACCGCGGTCGGTGCGATCGACCGGATCTGCTCGTAAAGATCCGGGTTGTTCTCCGACAGCAGGTTGGTCATCACGATCAAGTCGGGAGACAAAGCCGCTATCGCCTCGGCGTTCGGCTCGTACCAGCGCCCCACCTTCGGGAGCGACCGCAGAGCAGACGCATAGGGTTCCGGGACGCCGTCGGCGTTCTCGTAGTCCACCGGCAGTCCGACGGGTGTGAATCCGGCGTCGAACATCGCGGGACCCGTGTAGTAATCGGCGCTGACCACTCGTTGCGGGTTGGCGGGCACTTCCACCTGCCCGAGAGCGGTGTTGATGGTGCGCATCGAGCCCTGTGCAGACTCACCGGTGCTGGTTCCGCAGGCCGTGAGCAATCCGATTCCGGCCAACGCGCCGGCTCCCAGAAAGCCGCGACGAGTCAAGGCTGCGGTGATCCGAGCGAACTCGGCATCGGTGTCGGACGTGGGCAAGAGAAGTGATGTCATGAAAGTGCCTCCAAGGCGCCGGATTCGAGTTCGCTGAGCCAGTTGATTGCCGTGCCGTAGTCGGTGACCTGAGTGCTGATTCCGAACGCCCGGCCCGACGCCGCTGCCGGAACACGGCTCCACAACGGGCTGTCGAAGATGGATTTCATTCCTGCAGAATCAGTTCCGTTGGGCTGCTTCGGGTAGATGACGACGGTGACGTCCCGCAGCATTTCGAGTTGCTCGAGGGGAAAGGCTTCGAACCCGGTGGATGGGCGCAGATCCGGGATGAACTCGCCGCGCGTGACATCGAGGTCGGCGAGCATCGCGCCGGTCACTCCGGTTGGATACAGAATCGAGAAGAGTCCTTCCGAACCTCCGATGGCGACCTGGGCCCAACGGTTGTCACGAAGCTGAGCGGCGTATTCGGTGCGGATTCGCTCCTGCATCGCCTGATACTTCTCGCGATTCGACGTCAATGCCGAACCCTTGTTGACTGCGTCTGCGACACCTTCCGACACCGAACGCCAGTCAGACCGGTTCGTGCCCGAATACACCGCTGTCGGAGCAATTTTCGAGAGCTCGCGGAACATGTCCTCGTCGATCTCGTACGCATCACCGACGATGAGGTCGGGCGCAGCAGCGACTACGGCTTCGCGGTTGACCTCGAGAAACACCCCCACCGAGGACAATCCGTCGATGAACTTCTGCTGCGCCGGGGTGAACTGGTCGATGTACGCGCTGTAGTCGAGCGTCGCCACGGGTCGGGAGCCGACGGCTTGCAACTGCCACGGGGTGTTGTAGGAGACAGCGACGATGCGCTGCGGATCAACGGGAACATCCACGGGGCCGTAATGCGTCTGCACCGTCCGAGTTTCGCCTTCCGCACCGCCACCGCCGTCCTCACTGCTGCATCCGGCAAGGGCGAGCATGGACAGTGCGGCGGCACTTCCGCCCAGAAAGCCGCGTCGAGTCAAGGCCGCGGTGATGCGAGCGAACTCTGCGTCGGTGTCTAGCGTCGGTAACAGGAGAGGTGTCATGGGCTTCCTGACGGTATTCCGAATTAGGGTCGCCTAAAATTACTCTCACCTGCGCCGTTACGGTGAAGCTTGTTGGCCAAGGGGTATCTCTTTCACGCCAGAACTCAACTGGTAATACCACTTGACCTCTCACCAGCAAGCGCTTAAGGTCGGTACATGTTCCAACCCGTTGCACGCACCTCGGCCTCCGGCGCAGTCTTCGACCAGATTTCCGTGAAAGTGCTGGCCGGAGAGCTGGCTGCCGGCGAGACACTACCCAGCGAGCGCAAACTCGCCGAAGCATTCGGTGTCTCGAGGCCGGCAGTCCGAGAGGCTATTCAGAAGCTCGCCCAAGCCGGACTCGTCGAGGTCCGCCAGGGCGAGTCCACGTCAGTGCGCGATTTTCGACGCCAGGCCGGACCAGAACTTCTCCCCCAACTGCTGGTTCGCGATGGCGTCCCCGACCTGACGGTGGTGCGCAGCGTCCTGGAAACTCGCGAGTTGATGGGACCGCAGATCGCGGTGCTGGCGGCTCGTCGCATCTCCGCAGAATCTGCCCAGCACCTCGACGCGGCCGTGGATCATCTAGGCGCCACCGAAGATCCGGTCGAGCTGCAAAGCCGCGCGCTGGCGTTCTGGGACGTCGTCGTCGACAGCGCAGATTCCATTGCCTTCCGCTTGATCTTCAACAGCCTTCGAGCTGCATACGAGCCGGCCATGACGGCGCTTGCCTCCGTCATGGTGGCCGAAGTCGGCCAAACCGATCTGTATCGAAAACTGGCCTCCGCCATCACTTCACACGACGAGCCCGCCGCCGAGACCCTGGCAGCGACGCTGCTCCACACCGGTACGACGGCAATCGGCGACGCTCTCACCTTCCTGGAGGGACTGAAACCATGAGCAAGCCACTCACTCTGGCCGATGCCGCACGGACGTTTCGTAAGTCACCGACGCCGTGGATGATCGGCACCATGCTGCTGGCCGCGGCGACGACCCGCATTGCGTTGGGCGACTGGCAGATCACCGACGCACTTGTTCCGCTCGTGATGATCGCCGCATTCCCGTTCGTGGAGTGGATCATTCACGTCTTCGTTCTACATTGGAAGCCGCGAACCATTGCCGGCGTCACACTCGATTCACGGCTGGCGCGCAGCCATCGGGAACACCACTTTGCGCCGCGAACCGTCTCACTCATCTTCATTCCGTGGCAGACGCTCCTGATCGTGATTCCGGTTCTGACGGCCCTCGCCCTCCTGGCGTTTCCCCGCGTCGAACTCGGCCTGACGTTCCTGACCTGCATTTCCGTGCTCGGCCTCGGTTACGAGTGGACGCATTTCCTCATCCACAGTGACTACAAGCCGAAAACTGCTCTCTACCGGTCGGTTTGGCGTAACCACCGCAACCACCACTTCAAGAACGAGCACTACTGGTTCACCGTCACCACCGCGGGAACTGCCGATCGCGTACTGGGCACGTACCCCGATCCCAAATCCGTCGAGACATCCCCGACGGCCAAGAACCTGCACGGCGCAGCGTCCAAGCCGTGAAGGAGGGCCGGTTCCTGGCCCCCAGCTGGCAATGAACTTGAACTTGACTGTGTATCAGTGATTTTCGTTGAAACTCACCAGAACCGTGCTTAGTGTCGTTGGAGTCAGAAGTTCGAAAAACGCTGTAACCGAAGGACACAACACATGTTCAACGATGTATTCAACAACGTCATCCACCCGATGGTCACGAACTTCCAGCAGTTGGGCCCCCAGCAGTTCATTCCGCAGCAGTTCATCCCACAGGGAGTGTTCCAGCAGGCGCCGCAGGCGGCCGAGCAGGCAGTGACGTTCTTCGGTAGCTGATACCGCAATCCACAGATAGCGCCACTCAGGGGTCGTCCGTCCAATATGCTGGACGGACGACCTGAGTGCCTCCGCCTGACAAGGATCCCCATGACCGCGAACACCCCCGTCCACGCTTTCACCGACGACGCCCTGGGCGACCTCGACGCCACCGGCGTCGCCGCCCGGATCGAATCGGGTGAGGTGACCGCACGGGAAGTCATGGAGGCGTCGATCGCCCGCGCCGAGGCCGTGCAGGGGCAATTGAACGGTCTGGCCTGCACTGATTTCGATCGCGCCCTCGCCAGGAGCAACCGGCCCGCCAAGGGCGTCTTTGCCGGTGTTCCCACCGCGATCAAGGACAACACCGACAGCGCCGGCCTTCCCACCCAGCAGGGCAGTACCGCCTTCACCGCGATCCCCGCCAAAGCCGACAGCGATTTCGCGAAGCAGTTCCTCTCCACCGGGGCCATTTCGATCGGCAAGACTCGACTACCCGAGTTCGGATTCAGTGCGTCCACCGAATACATGACGGAAGAACCCGTCCACAACCCGTGGAATCCGGCGTACTCGTCGGGCGCTTCCTCGGGTGGCGCAGCCGCGCTTGTTGCTGCCGGCGTACTCCCGATCGCGCACGCCAACGACGGCGGTGGATCGATTCGCATTCCCGCCGCTGCCTGCGGACTGGTCGGACTCAAACCCACTCGCGGCCGTACCGTTGCCGACCCCGCCGACAAGTCGATGCCGATCCGGTTGATCGCTCAGGGCGCCGTTACTCGCACTGTTCGCGACACTGCACGATGGATGTCTGCGGCTGAGAACTACTACCGCAATCCGCGACTCGCACCGGTTCGCCTGATCGAAGGACCCAGCTCAACCCGATTGCGCGTCGGCGTGATCGCTGATTCCGTGACTGTCACCAAGACAGACGACGAGACGCGCAAGTCCGTCGAAGCTACGGCCGAACTCCTTGCAAGCCTTGGCCATCATGTCGAGGACGCGGCATTGCCCGTCGGCCCCGAATTCATCGACGACTTCAGCATCTACTGGGGTTTCCTGTCGTTTGCCATCTCCACCGGTGGCAAACAAATGCTCGGACCCGACTTCGACAAGTCCGGTACCGACAATCTCACCAAGGGCCTCTACACGCTGTACCGGAAGAACCTCGTGAAGACGCCGCGCGTGCTCTACCGCCTGCGACGCCTCCAGCAGCAGTACAGCGCCATGTTCTTGAAGTACGACGTCGTGCTCTCGCCGGCTCTGGGACACACCACCCCTGAACTCGGATACCTCTCTCCCGCTCAGCCTTTCGAGGAACTCTTCGACAAGTTGATCGCGTACACGTCGTTCACGCCGCTGAACAACATCTCCGGCGGTCCCGCGATTTCGCTACCGATGCACCAGACCAGCAACGGTTTGCCGTTGGCTTCGCATTTCTCCGCTGATCTCGGCGACGAGCGCACGCTCCTCGAATTGGCCTTCGAACTGGAAGAGGCTCAGCCCTGGAGACGAATCCAGGACTGAGCCTCTGACAGAAACAATCAGTCGCGCGGTAACCCGAGCATGCGCTCACCGATCACGTTGAGCTGCACCTCGGTTGTGCCACCGTAGATGGTGGTGGCTCGGCCCGAAATGAGCTGCTCCATCGCCTTGTCGCTGGGCTGACCTGGGATGCTGACCGCTCCGGCAGCACCCAGCTCAGCGACGACGAACTCGGCGATCGACTGGCTGATCTTCATCGCCAACAGCTTGCCGACGCTCGACGTAGTACTCACGTCGATTCCCGAAAGTTGCTTGAGCACAACGCGGGAGCCGATGAGATCGATCGCCTGACTCTCCGCAACCAGCTCGCCGACACGGTAGCGGCCGATCGGGCTCAGGTCTGCCGACTTCGCGAACTTCAGCAGGTCGGTGTCCGAGGCGTACGCCTCCATCTTCTGGCTGAGCGCGACGCGCTCGCCGGCCAGCGTCGTACGTGCGACGTTCCAACCGTCGTTGACCTCGCCGACCACGTTCTCGTCGGGGATGAACACGTCGTCGAGGAACACCTCGTTGAACAGCGCCGAGCCCGTCATCTCACGCAGCGGGCGGACGGTGATGCCCGGTGTCGACATATCGAGCACGAAGTAGGTGATGCCCTGATGCTTCGGCTTGGTGGCGTCCGTGCGGGCGATCAGCATTGCCCAGTCGGAGAACTGAGCAACCGTGGTCCAGATCTTCTGACCGGTGATCTTCCAACCGCCGTCGACCTTTTCGGCCTTCGTCGACAGTGATGCGAGGTCGGAACCAGCACCGGGCTCACTGAAGAGCTGGCACCACACCAGCTCACCCTGCAGGGTCGGTACTGCCAATTCCTGCTTCTGCTTGTCCGAACCATGCGCTACGACGGCCTGCACGGCCCAAGTTCCCATCAGGAGCTGCGGCATCGAGATACCGGCAGCCTTGATCTCCTGGGAGATGACGATCTGCTCGAGCGGAGCGGCACTGCGTCCGTACGGCTTCGGCAGGTGCGGCTGGACCCACCCTCCGTCGCCGAGTGCAATGAGCTGGTCGTCCTCGTCGAGATCGACCAACTTGGCCAGCTCAGCCGCGATGTCGCCGCGGATCTCCTCCGCCTCGGGCGGAAGTTCGAGAACCGAAGCCCGGCTGACACCGTCAAGTGCCTGCTGCGCAACGCGATTGGCACGATCCTCGCGGGTGCCGAGAATGCCGCGGATCGAGAGTGCGCGGCGGTAGTACAGGTGCGCGTCGTGCTCCCACGTGAATCCGATACCGCCGTGAACCTGCACGCAGTCCTGCGCTACCTGCACTGCAGCGTCGGGAACGATGACCGCTGCGATGTCGGCGGCAAAATCTGCCGTGTCGTCGCCCTTGTCCAATGCGCTTGCCGCATCCCACACAACAGCGCGAGCCTGCTCGAGCGCAATGCCCATCTGCGCGCACTTGTGCTTGACGCCCTGGAACTGGCCGATGGGTCGCCCGAACTGCACACGCGTCTTGGCGTACTCCGACGCGGTGGAGACGCACCAGGACATGACGCCGACGTCTTCGGCGCCGAGAACGACTGCGGCAATGGACCGTACCCGCGCCTCGGTGAGACCGTCGAGTACCCGTTCGGCGCTGATCTGCGCTCCATCGGCTTCGATTCGCGCACTACCGCGCAGCACGTCGATGCTGTCCTGCACGGTGATCGAGACTGCGCTGCTCTCGAGCACGGCGTAGCGAACGCCCTCGGGCAACTGGATCGGAACCAGCAGTACGTCGGCATGTTCACCGCCGAGCACACCGTCGAGTGCGCCCGTGACCGTGTACCCGCTGTCCGACGCCTCAGCCGCCAACGGTGCACCCAAGGCGACTGCTGCCGTACGGCTTCCGTCGATCAGGCCGGGCAGGAACTCGAGTCCCGCCTTGGAATCGGCGGCACCGAGAACGGCGCTTGCCAATACCGTCGGAACAAACGGGCCGGGAGAGACAGTGCGGCCCAGCGCTTCCAGTGCCACGGCCAAGGTCAGCAGACCGGCGCCGTGGCCACCCTGCTCTTCCGGAACCGCGAGCCCGAGAAGGTCTTGTCCGACCAGTGCCGTCCAGAACTCGGGGAACTTGTCCTCGGTCCGTGACTCCACCGCCGCGCGCACCTGCTCGGTGGTGATGGTGCGCTCGGCGAAGGAGCGCACCGAATCTGCAAGCGCGGTGTGCTCCTCACTCAGCCCGAGGCCGAGTTCGTATGCGTTGCGTGCCATGCGCTTACAGACGTTCTGCGAGGTCGGCGGTGGTCCAGGGACCCTCGCTCTCGATGGTGTTCACGCCGTGCCAGCCGGCAAGTTCCGTGATGGCCCCACCCTGAACGGCGTACACCTTGCCGGTGAGCTTGCAGTCCGAGGCCGCGAGATATGCCACGAGCGGCGAGATGTTGGACGGCGCAAACGCGTCGAACTCCCCCTCTGGAACCTCGGCCGCGAAGAGCGCACCCATACCGGGTGTCGCCAGCGTCAGTCGAGTACGCGCGATCGGCGCAATTGCGTTGACTCGCACGCCGTAGCGATCCAGTTCGTCTGCGGCCACCAAAGTCAGGGCCGCGATGCCCGCCTTGGCGGCGCCGTAGTTGCCCTGGCCCGCATTCGGCATGAAGGTACCCGAAGCCGAGGCGGTGTTGATGACCGAAGCATTGACGGTCTCGCCTGCCTTGCTCTGGTCCTTCCAGTACGCGGCAGCGTGGTGCAGCGTCGCTGCGTGCCCCTTGAGGTGCACGGCAATGACTGAGTCCCATTGGCTCTCGTCCATGCCCGCAATGAAGGCGTCACGAAGAATGCCGGCGTTGTTGACCAGGACGTCGAGTCGGCCGAACTCGCTGACGGCCTGCTTGACGAGGCCCTCGGCGCCGTCCCAGGTGGCGATGTTGTCGGTGTTGGCGACGGCCTTGCCGCCTGCAGCGACGATCTCGTCGACTACCTGCTGCGCGGGGCCGGCATCTGCACCCGATCCGTCGTTTGCACCGCCGAGATCGTTGACCACGACGCTCGCACCCTCACGAGCGAAGAGCAGCGCATGCTCACGGCCGATGCCGCGTCCTGCTCCGGTGATGATCGCTACGCGACCGTCGAGACTTCCCATCAGTTCAGATTCCCATCAGTTCAGTTGTCGGACATGAAGACTCATTTGTCGGTGATGACAGCAAGGCCGTCCTTGATGACCAGGTCACCAACCGCGCTGGTTTCGTACGAGTACGACGTGGCTCCGTCTGCCGAACCCGACTTGTAGAACACCGTCTCGATGTCCTGGGTCGGAAGCACGGGCTTCGCGAATCGCACTGCGAGACGGCGCAACCGCTCGGTCTCGCCGCCGGCCAGTTCGGTCAGGGCTCCCCACGACGTGAACGCCATGGTGCACAGCCCGTGGTTGATGATTCCGGGGAGCCCGGACATGCGAGCGATCTCTTCGTCGAGGTGGATCGGCATCGGATCGCCGGACGCCGGCGAGTACCGGAACGTCTGGTCCTCGTCGATGTGCTGATTCACCACCGCTGCCGGACTACCAGTACGAAGAGCGTCGTCGAATCGGTGTTCGGGAGCCTTCTCACCCAGGCCGGGACCCGCGTCGACCTTGCGGAAGAACGCCGTCATCCACTGCTCGTTGACCAATTCGCCCTTGTCGGTTTTGGTTTCGACGTAGATGACGACCGTGGAACCGTTGTCGCGACCCTCGAAACCGATGGGCTTGGCGCGCGCGACCAGATGGTCACCGGGGTAGATCGGACGGTGGAACAGGAAATCCTGCTCACCGTGAACGAGCTTCATCAGCAGTTCCACCGGTGCCACCGACAGGGCAGCCGGTGCCATCGACATGAAGACGGGTACCACCGCGAAGACCGGCGGAGCGATCTCGCCCTTCAGATGTCGCTCGATGGGATCGTTGGTGGCAGCGGCGTATTCGGCGATACGCTCGGCTGTCACCTCGAAGTGCTCCGGATCAGTCCATACATCCAGTCCGGAAGTATCGAATTCGACCGCGTTGGTCTTCGGTGTCGTCATCGAGCGTTATCCGACCAGCTCGGCGAACTTCGCCAGCGAAGCCTCGAGGTCAGCCTTGGCGTTCTTGGCGACTGCCTTGCCGATCGGCCCGACAATCATGGTGCCCTTGAAGCTGGCGTCGACGGTTGCCTTCGAGCCCGCACCGTCGGCCTCGACCGAGAGGATGAATTCGACGGTGACACCGGCCATTCCGGTTCCGGCGATCTTGACCATCTTCGGAACCTCGACCTCTTCAACGGTCCACTCGATCTTGTTGGCCATACCCATCACGGAGACGACCTCGGTGAACTTGGCGCCCAGCGCAACCTCGGTGGGGAGTTCACTCTTCCAGCCCTGGTGAATGGTGAGCCACTCTTCCCAGCGAGACAGGTCGGAGAGCGCATCCCAGGTCTTCTCGGGGGACGCGGGCAGTACGGCGGAGACGGAAACGGAAGCCATGATGAAACTCCTAGTGGGTAGCTAGCGGGTTGAGGGTGTGATTCAGCGTGCGTAGGGCTTGTATGCGGTCACGACGACTGCGCCGCCGAGGCCGATGTTGTGCTGGAGAGCAACCTTCGCGCCGTCGACCTGACGCTTGTCGGCGGTACCGCGGAGCTGCCAGGTGAGTTCGGCGCACTGTGCGAGGCCCGTTGCTCCGAGGGGGTGACCCTTCGAGATGAGGCCGCCGGACGGGTTGACCACCCAGCGTCCGCCGTAGGTGGTGTCGTCGGCGTCGACGAGCTTGCCGCCGTCACCTTCGGCGCACAGCCCGAGCGCTTCGTAGGTCAGCAACTCGTTGGTGGAGAAGCAGTCGTGGAGTTCGATGACGTCGACATCGTCGGCGGTGATCCCGGCCTGTGCATATACCTTCTCGGCGGCCTTACGGGTCATGTCGGCGCCGACGAGGCTGATGGCGCTCTTGTCCTCGAAAGTGCTGTTCATGTCGGTGACCATGGCCTGTCCGACGATCTCGATCGCCTGAGCAGCAAGCCCGTGCTTCTCGACAAATGCTTCGCTGGCGATGATCGCCGCGCCGGATCCGTCGGACGTAGGCGAGCACTGGAGCTTGGTGAGTGGCCCGTGAATCTGGCGTGCTTCGAGGATCTGCTCGAGGGTGTACTCGTCCTGGAACTGCGCGTACGGGTTGTTGAGCGAGTGCTTGTGGTTCTTGACGGCGATCTTCGCGAACTGCTCAGCAGTGGTTCCGAAGCGTTCCATGTGCTCGACGCCGGCCGCGCCGAACATGTACGGAGCGGGCGGCATCGCGAACTCCTGCAGCTCGGCGAGAGCGAGGAGGTGCCGCATGAGTGGCTGTTCGCGGTCGTCGTAGGTGGATCCGAGCGACCCGGACTGCATCTTCTCGAAGCCCAGCGCCAATGCGCAGTCGGCCTGACCGCTCTTGACTGCCTGCGTGGCGAGGTAGAGCGCGGTCGATCCCGTCGAACAGTTGTTGTTGACGTTGACGATGGGGATACCTGTCAGACCCAGCTCGTAGACAGCCCGCTGACCTGCGGTGGACTCGCCGTAGACGTAGCCGACGTATGCCTGCTCGACCTCGGAGTAGTCGATACCTGCGTCTTCGAGCGCCTTGGTACCCGACTCGCGTGCCATGTCGGGGTAGTCCCACTCGCGGGATCCCGGCTTCTCGAATTTCGTCATGCCGACGCCGACGACAAAAACCCTGTTACTCATTGCCACTCCTGAAGAGAACGGTATCTGTGTGTGACACGCTGTCCCACCAAAGTATGTGAGACATCTTGTCCAGTCAATGGCGGGGTGAGTATCGTTCGATTTATGACAAAAACAGCCGAGTCGGCGCAGCCCGACGGGCGCAGCACTCGCTGGAACGATCACAAGGAGCAGCGCAAAGCGCGGATCCTCGACGCAGCCCTCGACGCAGTCAACGAAGGTGGCGCCGACGTCGGCGTCCAACAAATCGCCGAGCGCGCCGACGTCCCCCGTTCCGTTGTCTACCGGATCTTCAAGGATCGAGCCGACCTCGACGAGCAGCTGCGAGTCCGCATCCTCGAGATGATGATGACCGACCTGACCCCCACCCTCACGCCGCAAGGCACCGTCGGCGAGGCTATCTCGCGGGCCGTCGACACGTACCTTCGCTGGATTGTGAAATACCCACGACTGCACCACTTTTTAGGCAAGGGATCCCCGAGCACCCGAGCCACCGGTTCGAAAGTGGTGACCGGAACTAAGACAGCCATCGCCGTCCAGTTGGGAAACCTGTTGGGCGCGATTCTCACCAGCCGCGGCAAACCGTCGAAGATGGCGGAGCCGTTGGCTTTCGGCGTGATCGGCTTGGTCGACGTCAGCGTCAACCGTTGGCTCAGCCAACCAGGTTCCGACGTGACCAGCGCAGAATTGGCCGAATTCCTCGAACGCTCCATCTGGCAGGTTCTCGACGGCAATCTCCGGAGCATCGGCGTCGATATAACGCTGTCGACCCCGATCGCCGACCTGTGACAGTCACCGAACTACCCTGGACACTCGACGGACGCGGACTTCGACTGATCCACGTCCCATCACCAGTCCTCCACGCACTGGGTGACGATGACGCTACTCTCGCAATGGAACTCGCACCCGAAATCCTGACCCCGTATCTCCTCGGCGAAGAATGCCAGGGCTTGTGGCGCTACCGGAGCAAGCAGATAGCAGAGAACCCGCACGACAGCGCTTGGATCACCCGCATCGCGGTCGACACTCGGACGTCGACGCCGGTGGGGTTGGCCGGATTTCACGGCCGCCCCGACGCGCGTGGGATGGTCGAGATGGGATATCGCATCGACCCGGCGTTTCGACGACAGGGCTACGCACGAACCGCCCTCGAGATACTTCTCGACGTCGCGAGTCGCGAATCCGAAGTACACATCGTTCGCGCGACCATCAGCCCGGACAATGCCGCATCTCGAAACCTGATCAGCCAGTACAATTTTTGCGAAGTCGGTGAGCAGTGGGACGAAGAAGACGGTCTGGAAACCATCTTCGAAGTCAGTGCCTCTCGATCGGCCGAGGCCGCCAGCGATTGATCACACCGAATACCGACAAGGTAAGAATGTCGGGAGTCAACCGCACGGCAACATCACGCATCGCCGCCAGCGGGCGACTCGCCGGCATCACGACGGTTGACATGTGCCGCGAAATCCATTGAACAGCTAGAACTCTACGACGCCGAGCCTTTGTGTAGCCAGCGAGATCGTGCGCATAGGCAGCAAGAGTAACGGCGTCCTCGATCGCCAAAGCGGCACCTAGCCCGAGGTGGGGGCGCATGGCATGAGCGGCATCTCCGATCAACGCAACTTTGCCGCGTGTCAACAACTTCGGGGTCCGAATCTCGAGCAACTCGTTCTCGATGATGCGAGCCGGATCAGCGTTCGCGACCAGTTGCGACACCGGTTCGGGCCAGTCGGCAAAATACGCGAGACTCTCGACGCCGCGTTGCGCACCCGCGAAGGCGTAGGTGCGGTTGCCCGCCAACGGGAGAATCCCGAACTCCCCTCGAACCCCCCACACCTGTCCGACAAAATTCGGCGGTGGGCCATCGACGATCCAGCGCCAAGCTGACACTCCGGTATGTACCACGGCTCCCTCGCCGGGCCAGAGCTGCTGTCGCACAACACTGTGCACACCATCCGCGGCAACGACAAGGTCGTATCGAGCAGTATCACCGTCGGTGACTATCTCGCCGCGGCCGTGATCTCCGCAGCCAACACCCGTCACCCTGACTCCGGTGCGTAGACACTCGGAGGGGAGGGCGCGAACCAACACCTCGATCAGATCGGCGCGGTGGATTGTCACCAGATCGCGTCCGCCGGCGAAGTCACCAATTCTGCGCGTCACCAGATTTTGCCCGCGCAGATTCCTGATCGCGCCCGAGCTGTACGGAAGGGAGTTAGCCCTGACCTGTTCGCCTACACCGATTTCGTCCAACGCTGCCAGCGCGTTGGGAAACAGCACGACGGCGGCGCCTACCTCCGTGAACTCGGACGCACGCTCGTACACGGTGACATCCCAGCCTGCTTTGCGGAGCGCGATGGCAGCCGTCAGCCCGCCAATTCCCCCGCCGACGATTCCAGCGCTTTGTCCTTCCGGCACGGGTCAGATCCTCTCCGGAACTGTGACAGCCGTCAACCCGCTGGTGTTGTCGGTCCAGTGAATGGCTCGATTCTCCAGCATTACCGGCGTCCACAACCTGTATGTCTTCACCTGATGGTGATGACGACACAGGCATTGGAGGTTGCTCGCAATGGTCCACCCACCACGTTTCGGATCGGATGGATCAAATTCGGTGACGTGGTCGAGTTGGCACCTGTTCGCGGGCACCGAACAGCCAGGGAATCGGCAGTGCCCGTCGACAGCCCGTACCAATGCGGCCAGTGCCGCTCCCGGAGCGTAGGTCAGCGCGCCGGGAGGTGGATCGGGCTGGGCGCCATGCCCATCCGATCTTCGAACTATGTCCGGTGCGTTCGCAACCTTCAGTTGCATTGCCCGAATCCGATCGCCGCAGCCGTTCGGTTCGCGGCCCGGGCGATCAGGCCGGGTGACAGGCGGAAGGACAGCCGGAGCATGTTGCCGGCGCGGTCGATTTCCGGCGGTCTGGGCCCGGAAATCTACGAACAAAGCCTGCCAGGTGGAATCAGCAGCAAGCTCGCGAGCAAAATCAGGATCGATCGGTCCGTACCCGTCGATGCTCGCGGGATCTGACGTCAATCCGAGGAGCGTCGCCAGATCACACACGATGTGCAACAACGGCTTCCGACGTGAGAATGTAGTTGATTGGGCTGCCGTGGATGCAGCCTCGCACGTTTCGCTGCCACACTGGCACCGTAGCCCGTTCTCGCCGTGCAGGAGAGCGACCAGCGCATCGGCCCTACGGGTCGAGACATTTCGCGGATCGTTGGTGCAGACACTTCCGGCGGCCTCGTTGATCAGGCCGAGCGCTTCGACGGCCTCGCTGGCGCTGAGTGTTGCCTGCAACTGCGCGAGGCCGTGACGGTCGGCACGCGTACGAACATCGCGGTGCTCCAGCATCTTCCGGCGACGTTCGGCAGCAGCATCCGGATCGTAGGCAAAGAGCTGACGTTCGATGTCGCGCTCGAGTTGCCCGGGAGGAAGACGGTGCGCCGAGGCCAGTACCCGGCGCTCGAGTGCTGCGATCGCCTCGGGGTCGGCCCCGGTGAGTCCGTCGACAATCTTGCGCACACGCGCATAGTCCAGCTCGCCGGCGGCGAATGCGGCCTTGGTGAGCGGAAGGAACTCGCGTAGGGCGTCACCGATCTCGATGTGGACTTCGGCAGTACGACGTGAGCAAGTGAGCATGACCGCTATCTCGTTGCATGCGATCCGCCACGCCTTGTCGACATCACCGGACGCGTCAAGTTCGGCATTGAATCTCGACTCCGACAACATGGATGCGCCGAGCACCTTCTGCGCGGCAAGCATGTTCTCACTCTGCGCCATTGCAAAGAGCATGTCCGGCAGCATGAGTGGATCGACGACAGGACGGCCGTCATCGACGGATGTCCCCACACCGCTCGTCAATCCAGCATCGAACATACATTCGACACTAGACCCGCCCACCGACAAGAAAGCTAGAGTGCCGGTTTGTATCCCTTACCCTGCATCCACGCCAGCACGTCCAACACCCTGATGACCGGAACGGATTCGTCGAGACCTGCACGTGCACGTAGATCGAGGAGTCGACTCTGCAACTCGTCTTCCCGCATGGCTACGCGAACGGGTTCCAGGTGGGCCGACTTCGTTCCCAGCTCTCGACCGATGACGTCGTCGTAGATCGGATAGAACTTCGGACGCTTGCGGGCTATGAGCTTGGACGCCATGGTGCGTCCGACGCCGTGAATCTCTCGTAGCGCCGTCTCCAAACGCCACACCGGAGATTCCGGGGTGAAGGGGTCGGGTTCGTTCGAGAGATCGCGATCCGGTCCGACGTCGGCCAGAAGGCGGTTCAATTCGGCGTTGTTTTCGCCGAGAAGGAAGAAGGCTCCCTGAGCCGGAACCTGCACCGACAGAAGCGTCACCGCAACAAGGTCTTCCGCGGTGAAGATGTTTGCATCACGCTCGCGATTGCCACTGGGATCCCAGGAATCCCACAGCGCGCCGGTTCGCAGATACCCCGTCTTGCGGAGCGGTCGCGTGAAGTATTCCTCCAACACGTCGAGCGCGCCGGAATCGTCCCCGTCACGCAGCACACGTGGGAGGCGGATGGGCAACTGATCAACCATGGTCGAGCGACCTTTCCAATACGTACTTGGCAAATCCGGAGTTGTGATACTGCCGGAATGGGCCCTTGCCCTTGGCAACAAGATGCTCCGCGAGTGGACGTACCGTCGTCACGTCGACGGGCAGTTGAGCAAACTGCTCCAACGCATCCGAGTCCTCGAGACTGCAGTCGATCACGGTCCCGTTGCCGTCGGCCGACGCCAATTCCGTGCGTCTGATGGCGACCAGATCGTGCTTGGCGTCGAGTTCTTCGATGCTGCAGCCGGTTCGCGATTCCAGTGCCGAACTGGACACGTACACGGACATCACGTGCTCGATCGGCTCACCGCCGACGAGATGGCACTCGACGCTCAGAATCTCCATCGGACCGATATTGAGCGTGAACAAGCGATGGCGCTCCGCCGATCGGTTGGTCGACGGCAGGCAACTGATCGTCCACTGTTCGATCTCGACGGTGGCCGGAGCGTCGAACGCGTAGGAGAGAACCTCGGCAATCAGCTCTGCAAGATCTTCGAAGAGCGGGTCGCGCTGCAACCGCTCGAAATTCTCGACAGAAGCGGCGGGACGCACAGGCGCCTTGCTCACGCAGGTCCCCTCTCGTCCGGTGCTTTGCTCTCAGACCTCGCGTCCAAGGTACCCAGCCCTACGCGGGTCTCGCGCGTTCGCCCTCACATACACCCTCGCGTTATGGTTCTCGACACGTACCACCGCCTTACCGATCGCTAACTCGAGGAGCACACGAAGTGGAAATCAAGGGAACCGCAGCACTGGTCACCGGAGCGGCATCAGGCCTCGGCGCCGCAACAGCCAAGCGCCTCGCCGACGCCGGCGCTACCGTCTTCGGCCTGGATCTGCCCGCGTCGATCGAGCGCGCAGGCGACAACGTCCCCGCCGGCGTCACCCTCATCCCCACCGACGTGACCAGCGGCGAAGAGGTCGAAGCAGCGATCAACCAGATCGTCGAGTCGGGCTCCCCGCTGCGCATCGTCGTCAACTGTGCCGGTGTCGGCTGGGCCGGACGCATCCTGTCGAAGAAGGGTCCGCACGACCTCGAGCTGTTCCGCACGGTCATCACCGTCAACCTGCTCGGCACCTTCAACGTCATGCGCTTGGCCGCCGACGCAATCGCCAAGACCGAGGCCGTCGACGAGTCGGGCCAGCGCGGCGTCGTCATCAACACCGCGTCCGTTGCCGCCTTCGAAGGACAGATCGGCCAGATCGCGTACTCCGCTTCCAAGGGCGGCGTGCACGGCATGACGGTTCCGGCTGCCCGTGACCTCGCGCAGTTCGGCATCCGCGTCAACACGATCGCTCCCGGCATCATCGACACCCCGATGCTCGCAGGCGTCACCGACGAGTACCGCAAGGGCCTCGAAGCCGGCGTTCCGTTCCCGTCGCGTCTGGGCCAGCCGTCCGAGTACGCGCAGCTCGCGCAGATGATCGTCGAGCACGACTACCTCAACGGCGAGACCATCCGCATGGACGGCGCACTGCGCATGGCGCCGCGCTAACTTCCCTGCTGTGCGCCTTTATTAACCGCCCGCGGTTAATAAAGGCGCACAGCTGTCAGAACGCATGAAAATATCCACCATAGGTTTGTGCAGTTGCGCTCAGGTACTCGGCCACTTCCGTCGCCGGCATCGGTCGACTGATGTAGTAGCCCTGGACCAATTCGCAACCGGCGGTGCGCAAGAGCCTCAACTGGTCGGCTGTCTCCACGCCTTCCGCCAACGACTGCATTCCGAGCGCCTTCGCCACCTCGACCACCGACGTGACAACTGCCGAATCACCTTCGCTCAATTCGGTGATGAACGACCGGTCGATCTTGAGAATGTCCAATGGCAGTTTCTTCAAACTCTCGAAAGACGAATAGCCGGTTCCGAAGTCGTCCAAGGCAATCGCAATCCCGCTGGCGCGTAGGCGATCCAACTCGGCGACGGCAAGCTCCTCCACCGCTCCCGTTTCTGTGATTTCCAGCTGAAGTCGTTTGCTGGACAGACCGGTTGCCTCCAGCGCATCGTTGACTGCTGATCCGAAGCCGGACGACATCAATTGCACCGGAGAGACGTTCACCGTCACGTAGGTGTCGTCGGGCCACGTCGTCGCCTCGGCGCACGCCATGTGCAGAACCTGGAGCCCCAACGGGACTATCAAGCCCGTCTCCTCCGCGACATCGATGAAAATGTGCGGCGCGAGCACTCCTCGCACCGGATGATTCCAGCGAAGCAGTGCCTCGAATCCCTCGACGCGTCCATTGTCTGCCAGAACCTGCGGTTGGTAGTACAGCTCGAACTGTCGGGACTCGATCGCAAGCCCAAGCTCTTGCAGGGCCGATGCTCGTTCCCTGGCCCGCGCCCGCAGCACCGGTGAGTATCTTCCTACCCGGTTCTTACCAGCGGATTTTGCCGCATGCAGCGCCAGGTCGGCGGACATGACAAGGGTGTCGGCGTCTTCGGAATCTGCCGGTGCACTGGCATAACCAATCGATGCCCGAACCTCGATGCGATTCCCCCGCACGAAAAACGGTTCGCGCAATGCAGCCAGATAACGTGCGAACACCGTGCCGCCGTCCTGCGACCCACGCACGATGAGCCCGAATTCATCACCACCGATTCGGGCACACATGGCACCGTCAACCACCCAATTGAGCCGTGCAGCAACGGAAATCAACAATTTGTCTCCGACGGGGTGCCCTAGCGTGTCGTTCACCGACTTGAAATTGTCGAGGTCGAGGATGCCGACAAGAACCTGCTCGCCTGTACGGACGGTTCCGAGCGCGTCGGACAGCTCCGTGCCGAACGTCCGGCGATTCGGAAGCCCGGTCAGTCCGTCGGTTGCAGCCAGCCACAGAATTCGCCGTTCGTAGCTGTACTTCTCGGTGACGTCCGAACCCACGCCGCGCCAACCCACGAACTCCATGACCTCGGAATGCCTGGGATGACCCGACAGTGACCACCATCGGTCGACTCCCCCGACACGCACCGGAACAACTACCTCACGAAACGGCATCATGCGGGCCAGATGGTCTCCGATCACCTCGGACGCGGCTCGACCGCTCTTCGTCGAACCGACGTCGAGCCGATCCAACAATCCGCGCAGCGACAGGGTTCGCAGGTCGGAAACGGGCACGCCCGAAATCTCCGACAGCCGAGCGGAGGTGTGCGACAACGTCCCGGTGTTGTCGACTTCCCACAGCCAGTCGCGGGAACCGCCCTCGAAATCGTCGAGGAGCAAACTGACTGTCTGACGCTCGGCAGCAGCCTCGAACTCGGCAAGACAACGACTGCGGAACGACGCCCACAGGTAGACGACGCCGACGCACAGAATGCTGATGTAGACAACGAGCTGAAATGAAAGGACGAAGTATTCGGCTGTCGCCCCGGCAAGCATGACGAACAACAATCCCAGACCGTGCACCAGTATCCAGGCCAACCCCAGCGACCGAACCGTCGAGAGCGCAACTGCACCGGCACCCACCACACCGGCAATGGTCGCGATCAGAACCAGCTTTCGTGAACCGTCTATCACCGGAAGCATCTGAGCCGCGAGGATCGTGTACAGAACGCCCAGCAGTACCACTTCGAGCATGAGAGCCCAGTAGTCGTACCGAGTCGTGTGCTTGGGCGAATAGCTATCCCCCTGAATGACCCTGGGTAGCCATACACGCACCGAGTTGAGGATGATCGCGAGCGTTGCGGCTCCCCAGATCAGGCGGAACTCTTCGTACCCGGGAGGCACGACATAGGCCAACAAGGCGCACGCACTGAAGAAATTCGCGACGTTGGCCAGCGGAGCGACCGTTGTCACTTGACGGACTTGGCGAGAGAAGAGGTCGCGCCGCTCTACTTCGGACAGTTCGGCGTCGCTCGCACTCGAAGTCAGCCTGCTCAGCATGCAACACCCTCCATCGTGGAGCCGACCAGATGAAGGTAGCGCGTGCGCGCAGTCGAGACACCCTGTGGGAGACAATTGGGTAGCGAACCCCCTTGCCAACTTGGGCATTTCATACTTTTAGGACATTGGAGGCGCTACGACGGACCGATCCACCCCGATACTGCACACCTAAGGGCGTTACCGGAGCCACAAAATCTTTCGGCTGACGCCGCAACTGCTCAGTCGGAGCCTCATAGATCCGCTCCGGAAACTGTTGCAACCACAAATCCTGGCACCCTGGCGGGATACCGCTGCCGCCATTCCCAAGGGGATTCGACGACCCCGAGAGATAATCAAAGGGCTGAATCTTCCATGACTCGAACACATCCCACGATGGCGACAACTCATTCGGCACAAAGTTGGCGAAGGCCGACACTGCCTCTTGACTCGTTCCACCGCCATCGGCGTCCCATGTGCCGCAGGCGGATACGCCAAACATCGACGCGCACGCCACGAGAGACACGAAACTCCTCAGCCGATCACTGTTCCACTGCAGCGGTCAGGAGCGAGTGAGCCCGACTATGGCTCATTCGCCGGACCGATCCACTCCGGATACTGCACAGCCACCGGCATCGTCGGCATGACAAAACCAGGAGGCGAAATCAGCGCTCTACTCCCGAGTCTATCTGCGGTAAACATCGGGAATTCCTGCTTCCACCAATCGATGCACCCTTGCGGGGTTTCATTGGTGAGAAATGACGTGTATTCGACAATGTTCCACGTTCCGAAGACGTTCCAGGACGGCGGATGCTGCGCACGCGGATCACGCGCAGCCGCATCAGTGTCGACAATCCCCGCACGACCCGGCACGTCCGAGGTATTGACCAGAGCGATACGCACCGCAACATGAAGAACGATGTCACTCCGGTATTTCGCCGGGTCCTCGTACACGCGGTAAGTACACACCGTCGCCGACACCCGGCCGGCATCCGCTGAATAGTCGACGATATTGCGGAACCAGGTATATCTGTCCTGAAGGTACTTGCCGTTCTCGGTACGAAAATCGTGATCAGCAGGAAACAACCCGATGTCGCTGTCACGAACCGCATCAAAATAGCCCGGAAACTCAGCCTCCGGCCCGACAACAAACGTGTAGACGGCCGCTTCCTCCGCCGCGCGAATCAACTCTGCCCCGCGACCGAACAAATCGACACCCGGACTCGCAGACCACACAGTCGTATACGGAAACTCACGTACCGGAACGACCTCAGCGGGAGCCTCCGAACCGCCACCGCCGCACGCCGAACTGCCAGCGACACACATCATCGCCAACACCGCAGACACAATCCGACTAGTGCGCATTCCACACCACCGCGTCATACGCATCTTGCATTCTGTCGTCATGCCCATCGCGAGGGTTACCGAACATGGAAAACATCGTCAGGAAATCACCGGATATTTCGTTCATTCCCAGCGCCCCGGACTGCACTTCGTACCAGGGGCGCAGATTTCTATCCTCATCGAAGGCCCATCTGTACGTATCCACGAAATCAGCTGGTAAATCTGCAGCATTCAGGATGTTGTAAGACTGTCTCACCGAATCAAACCCACCGATCGTCGCCACCTCTGCCCCTGAAGGTTGTGCACCAATAATCGACTCCTTAAACGGATCTCCACCGGCTCCGATCATGGCGTTCATGAGATCCCCGCCAGGTAGGATTCCAATACCGAGGGTTCCAAGACTCATCATGGCTCCGTACGCATTGTTCTTGCGCGCATATATTTCGGCAGCCTGTCTGGCCTGATCGTCGTAGCCGTCCTGGATGCCGAGCTGCAATCCTCGGTCGGTCAGCGCTGCAACCCTTCCTGCCGTATCCAGGTTATTGGTCGAGCTCGGATGCATCGGGTCGAGTGCGTACGCACCTTGCTTCGCAAGCATCTCTTGATACGCCGCTTGCGTAAAGTCCGTACCAGCCGTTTCGTCGGTATTCATCAGCGCGAACACGTTTGTCGAACCCTGGAAGTGGCGCATTCCATCTGGATCAATCCATCCAGCAGTGTCGAAGCCAGGGAGATATTCCGGATTGGCCCCAGCAAGATCCAAGATGTATGGGCTCATGCTGCGTGAAACTGTTTGCAACAGATCTGGATTGAGCTGACCGGTCGATTGGCCGTCGGCTTCGGGAATGTTGGAGAGCAGTTTCCACGCTTCGTCGGTACTGACCGCCGCACCGACAGCCGACATGATGCTGCCGGTACGAGTTGCCGTAGCCGCGTCGGTGGGATCATTCGGGTTTTCGACTGTGGCATCGCCGGTCGGGAAATCGAAGAGCGTCGACGCAGCTTTACCGCCGTCAGTCCAGTTGTGCGACAGTACATCCTTCACAAATCCGCCGCCGGATTCCGGATTGTTCACGGCGGCATCGACGGCAATTTTGTCATCTCCTACAGCGGCGAAGATCTGCTCGGTGATCGCCATATCCTGGGTACCACGCCCATCGACCATGAAGTACTCGAATTTATGTTCCGGGTTCTGTTCATGAGCTACCTGCGCATCCAGGTATTTCTGCCCCACATCGAGAAGCGCACAGTCGAGGGCACTGCCGCTCTTGTACTGATCCTCGCCCATCGAAACGATGTCGGCGATCGCCTGATTGTCGGCAACGCCGTTGAGTGCAATGCTGGGAAGGCCGGATCCGCCGACTACTTCAAAGCTGTTTACCACCAGGTCATCCCGAGTCAGAGACTCTCGCATCTTGTCGGGTAGAAGGTTCAGACCGCCCTTGTTCGGCACGTCCGTGGTGGCAAGTTCGGCCGCAGACTGCTCGTCACGACTGCGGAACTGTTCGGCGACGTTGATCATGATGTCGCCGGTCTCGCCCAACCGTTCCCGCAATGAGGGAACCAGCACCCCCTCGACAAGCTCGTGCGAGATCGCTGATGCTTCGCGAAAAGAGGTCAGCACCGTATTCGCAGGCGCAAAAGGGGGATTCCCGAGCAAGGGCCCAGGCGCCATGGGGACAAACGTGCCCCAGTGGCCGGAGGAGCACCGGCCGACGGTCCCACGCTCAGCCGACCAGCTTCATCCGCGAGCCCGTGCAGCACCCCGCCCAAGCTTTTCAATTCAGCGATATCTGCCGCAAACGTACCCACGATCCCCCCTCGGACGTACGAGTCAGCCCCCCTGACTCGTGCAACGTCGGCCAAGTATACGTCGAGACCGCCGGCTTACAGGTCCGAGGCGAGTGGAATTTCCTTCTCCGCACGGTCCGTCATCCACTCACGTAGAACCTTGGTGGCAATGACGTCGTCCTCGTTGTACTGCAGGATCCGTGTCCGCTGCGTCTCGTCCGACTCACCGTCGTAGCCGACCGCCTCGCGGTACCACGCCATCGACGCTTCACCACCGGCTTCGGCGTCACGCCATTTGAACCCGGCGACGGGGGCAATCTTCTTGAGTCCCTCCGGAAATTGCATATCCATCGACAATGTTGACAGAACACGAACGGGCTGAAACTTATGACACATCAGCCGGACCGATCCACCCCGGATACTGCACACCCAAGGGCATTACCGGAGCCACAAAGCCTTTTGGCTGGCGCCGCAACTGCGCAGTCGGAGTTTCATAGATCAGCTCCGGAAACTGCTGCAACCACCAATCCTGGCACCCTGGCGGAATACCGTTGCCGCCATTCGCAGGGGGATTCGACGACCCCGAGAGATAGACGTAAGGCTGAATCTTCCACGACCCGAACACATCCCAGGACGGCGTACGGTCCCCAGGCTCCCCTCGCTCGGGATCGGAATCGACAACGCCCGGCAAACCCGGACTCTCGCCCCGATTCTTCAACACAATTCGATACGCGTGGTCCGGAAACTCTACCGACCAGTTTCGCCCCTCCGTCGTATTGATCATGTAGCTGCACACCGTGCCCGACACCTCGGTATCCGTTGCAGAGTAGTCGGTGATGTGAGCAAATACGGTCTCCCCCAAAGGAGCCAGATACTCTGCCCGCTCAGCGAACCGTGTGCTCTGCCCCGGGCGCGGTTGTTCCACAAGAGCCGAGGTATAGCCTGGAAAGAAGTCGTCGACCTCACTGATCACAGGCCAGTAGCGTCTCGGCTCGAACGCTGCTCGCAGCAGTTCCGATCCACGCGAGAACAAATCGACGCCGGCATCTGCTGACCACACGTTCGGCACAAAGTTGTCGAAGGCCGGGACCACTTCGGCGGTCTCGCCACGACCCTCGGGATCCGATGTACCGCAGGCAGATACACCCAGAGCGACACATAGAGACAAAACCGCTACGCTCCGAACGCGCTTATCCATCGGTCAGCACGACGATTTGATATGCATGCAAAATGCCATCCGCATCGGTACCACCCAAGACTTCGAACATTTCCGCGCAGTCCGCACCAAGCTTGATATCGTCGGGCTCAGTCTTCACCATCTGATTCCAGCTCATCAGTTGCCCCGATTCGTCGAAGTACTTCCCGTACTGATCCCGGATCTCATGGGCATCTCGGGCACTGCCCCTCAGAATGTTGTAGGTGTCACGCTGAAAATCAGGAGGGTTGAGGGCCGCCTGATCTGCCCCACCCGGAGGCTTCCCGATCATCGCACTCTGCAAGGAATTCCCCGAACTATCGATCATCAAGTTCCCGCAATGAGGGAACCAGCAAACCCTCGACAAGCTCGTGCGAGATCGCTGATGCTTCGAGAAAAGAGGTCAGCACCGTATTCGCAGGCGCAAATGAAGAATTCCCGAGCAAGGGCCCAGTCGCCATGGGGACAAAGGTGCCACCAGTGGCCGGAGGAGCACCGGCCGACGGTCCCACGCTCAGCCGACCAGCTTCATCCGCGAGCCCGTGCAGCACCCCGCCCAAGCTTTTCAATTCAGCGATATCTGCCGCAAACGTACCCACGATCCCCCCTCGGACGCACGAGTCAGCCCCCCTGACTCGTGCAACGTCGGCCAAGTATACGTCGAGGCCGACGACTTACAGGTCCGAGGCGAGCGGAATTTCCTTCTCCGCACGGTCCGTCATCCACTCACGTAGAACCTTGGTGGCAATGACGTCGTCCTCGTTGTACTGCAGGATCCGTGTCCGTTGCGTCTCGTCCGGCTCACCGTCGTAGCCGACCGCCTCGCGGTACCACGCCATCGACGCTTCACCACCGGCTTCGGCGTCACGCCAGTTGAACCCGGCGACGGGGGCAATCTTCTTGAGTCCCTTGCCGTTCGGGCAGATGAACTGATCACTCACCGCTTGATAGATGTCGACCCACTGTGGACTGTCGATGAACTCACGGATCTCGTCCTTGCTCGGAATCCCGGGTTCACCGGCAAACCTGCGCGCCGAGTCCAACAGCCACTTGTCTTCGGCTGAACGCGAATAGCAGTACGCAGCAAAGGTTTTACCCGAAGCAGCGGCCGCGGCACGCTCCGCCATCAGCCAGCCCCAGAACTCTGCGAACGACCGCGCCTCGTCACGCGTCGGCAGCGGATCCCACGTCGCAAATCCTCGATACATCGAGAAGCCGCCGACATTGAGCAACGTCCCCCACAGGTAGGCGCCGTGCTCCTGATAGCTCTCCATGTCGACGTCGATCTCGATGTCCGCCCGAGTCACCGAGATCTTCTCGAACCGCCGCACCAACGGAGCATCCACCAACCACGCCTTGGCGATCACCACTGCGTCGTCGAAATTTCCGTGCGGCCAATCCTCTAGCGGCTCACCGTCCCAGGCGGCCAGCTGATCGATCGTGTTGCAGCCGACGTCGCGCAGAAGCTCGGCCCGCGATCCGACAGCGACGAGGCTGACGTCGCGGTTGCGGACCAACTCCTGCTTGCATTCCGTCCACCACGGGCACGACTTGCACTCGCTCACCTGTGACGGAGACGTCAGCACCTCACCGCGGGCAACAGCGATACGGTCGGCGAAACGCTCGTCGTAATCGTCGAGAATCGCGCTGAGGTCGTGGACGAGGATGCAGTCTCCGTTGTATCCGATCGCGCCTGCCGTCAGCGACGGGCTCGCCAGCCCACGACGCTCGAGCATCCGATAGACCTGCGCGACGCGCATCTGATCGCGGACCTGACTGCGGACCTTGCGTTTGGGATCGACCGCCGGCTCCCACTCGAAGAGCCCCGAGGTGATCGCGCCCTGACCCGGATCGGTCACCTTGTGATTGACGACGATCACGGGGATGTACCCGCCGCCCTCGTCGTCACGGATGAGCATTTCGCAGCGGCCCTTGCGGCCGGTATCGCGCTCGACCGGCAGGACCGCGCCCCAGATCCGGTCCGCGCCGGCCTCACAGGCAGCCAGAGTGTCGCGAGCCTGCGCCGACGCCGATTGATCGGGGTTGATCTTCACCCAACGCTCGGGAGCAGCGCCGATCACCAGGTCGGCGATCTCCGCGCGCTTCGCGATCGCGGCATCCTGGCGCTGCTTCACGCCGGTGTCGACGGGTTCCGAAGCCGATTTCCCGGGAAACAACCCGTCCAGACGCACCCGATGACGGCATCGGGTCAACGCCCCCGAATCGATGATCGGGAGCTGGGGCGCGGGGTTGTTAACGGAACACACGATGACGAAGATTATGTGCTCCCCTAGGCTGAAGCCGAAGCGCAGGTACCTGGCAACACACAAACACCTGGAAACGGGGTCCTTTTCGATGGGGTTGTTCAAGAAGCGAAAGTCTCGTGCCACCCGCAAGGCGGAGGCAAAGGCTCTCAAGCACAAGGCTGAGGTCGAGGCGAAGCTCAACGCCAAGAGCCAGCGTAAGCGCGACAAGGTCGAGACCAAGTCGCTCAAGAAGCTGGAGAAAGCCGAGATCGAGTCAGCGCACAAGATCGAGAAGGCGCAGATCGCGACCCTGAAGGCGCAGGAGAAGGCCGCTGCGAATCAGGGCCTGACCGTCGCCAAGGTGCGTAAGTACCTGGGTGTGGCACGTCTGCTTGCCCCCGTTCTCCTGCCGATCGCCTACCGTGCGGCCACGGCAGTGCGCGCCCAGCTCGACACCACGCGTGCACAGAAGATGGGCATCGCCGTCGACCAGCTCGGTGACTACACCGGTCACGGCGCGAAGTTGAGCGCTCGTATCGCCGGTGCCGAGAGCTCGGTCACCGAGATCCTCAGCCGCAAGCCCGACGACGCGGAGACGCAGCGTTTTGCCGCCGCCATCCGTGAGCGCCTCGGCGACCTCAGCACGGCAGTTCGCGCTGCGGAGCAGATGCCGCAGGCTCGCCGTAAGGCAGCTCATCAGGCAATTTCTTCCGAACTCGACGGCGTCGAAGCAGATCTGCTCGCACGTCTCGGCGTGCGCTAGACCTGAGTAAGCCAGTGAGAGCAGCCGAGCAGACCGCGACCCTCCGGGGGACAGCTGTCGGTTCCGCTTCGGCTGCTCTCGCTGTCGCTGCGCACGGAATCGGTGGAGGCGAGCTGCCACAGTCGTCGTCGCTGACCCTGCTGCTCGCGGTCTGCGCAACCGTCGGCGCTGTGACGGCCACCCTTCCAGCCCTCTCTCGGGGGCCCGCTGCACTGATCGTGGCTCTCGGCCTGGGTCAGCTTGCCGCACACACCACCATGACGCTCTCCGAGCACGCTCATTCGCCCGCTCCGGGATTGGTGATGCTCGGTGCTCACGCCGGTGCCACCGTCGCCTGTGCGGTGGCGGTCCTGGCCGCCGAGCGCCTCTACCGGGTTGTCACCCACGCTCTTCACGTCGTCCTGGCGCCCCTGGCGCCCGCCGCCGTCACTTCCCGCGGTCACACCGTCTCGACCGGAATCCATCACGGACCCGTCGACGCTCTACTGCGCGCCAGCATCTCGCGGCGCGGTCCTCCTGCCCTGGTCTGAAGATTCGTAGAACTCCCCACCCCTTCACCAGACCAAGAGGACACTTCCCGACATGAAGAACACCCTGATTTCGCGTGCGGTTGTCACGACCGTTGCTACCGGCAGCGCCGTGCTGCTGGCCGCCGGAATTGCTTCAGCACACGTCAGCGTCGTCGCACCAGGAGCTACGCAGGGCGGATACTCCGTTCTCACGTTCCGCGTGCCCACCGAATCCGACACCGCTTCGACCACCAAGCTGACGGTGGCGCTCCCCGACCTCAAGTCGGCACGTACCGAACCGTTGCCCGGCTGGACCGCCGTCGTGGAGAAGGACCCCACCACGTTGGTCGCCAAGTCCGTGACCTGGACCGCCGACCCCGGCGTCGGAATCGCACCCGGCCAGTTCCAGCAGTTCGTTCTTTCGGCAGGCCCGCTGCCGGAGCAGGAAGAGGTCGAGTTCAAGGCCGTCCAGACGTACAGCGACGGGAACGTCGTCAACTGGGATCAGGAAGAGCTTGCCGACGGCAGTGAGCCGGACAAGCCCGCGCCGACGCTGACTCTCGCCGCATCCACCGGCGATGCCCACGGAGCCCCCTCTGCCGATAACGCTGCCGAGACTTCCGCCGCATCCGAATCTTCTTCCTCGGACAACACCGCCCGCTGGCTCGGCGGCGTCGGCCTGGTGCTCGGCGCGTTGGGCGCTGCACTCGGCCTCGGCGCACTGGTCAGGAGCAAGCGCTGATGAGTACCCGGATCAAGGTCATCGCCGTCGGCATGCTCGCGATGCTGGCCACGATGCTCGGAATGGGCACTGCCAGTGCACACTCCGCGGTGGTCGGCTCCAACCCGGAAAACGGCGCGTCCGTTCAAGTTGCGCCTGACAAGGTTTCGGTCACGTTCAACGAGGCCCTGCAGGCGCAGTTCGCGGCACTGACCGTCACCGGCCCGGACGGCAACCTCTGGACCAAGAGCGATCCGTCCGTCGAAGGTCCCACTGTCAGTGCAGACCTCGGCGATCTCGGACCGACCGGCGTCTACACCATCGCGTACCGCGTCACCTCCGCTGACGGTCACCCCGTCAACGGAACCCTGACCTTCACCCTCACCGAGGCAGGGTCGGGAACTCCCGGCGCGGCAGCCGCGTCGAGCACGGGTGAGTCGGAGTCCGGCAGCATGCCGGTGTGGATCTTCATCGTCGCCGGCGTCGTCGTATTCGGCGGTGCGCTGTTCTTCGTGCTCCGTAAGCCGAAGTCGAGCTGATCGCGTGACGGGTACGGCAAACAGGTGGTGGTTGCTGTTTGCCGTACCCACAGCTCTGCTGGGAGTCCTGATCGCCTGGGGTCTCGCCAGCCCGTCGGGACCCGAATCGTCGAGCACTGTCCGCGTCCTCGCAATCGGATGCGGCTCGTTGACGCTCGGTATCGCGACTCTCGCCTGGATGGGTCGCGGTGAACGCCGCCCGGCAACGAAGCCCGCTGTCATGTGGACCCAGCTCACCGCCGCGGCGGCGGTCTGGCTCGTTGCCGAGATCACGCTCCTCGTACTCAATGCCGCGGCGGCCGACGGCGCCCCGGTCACCTCGCTGACCATCGGGCACTTCGGCGCATTCGTCTCGGAGGTCAATGTCGGCCGCGTCGGCGTCGCGATCATCGCGTGCGCGTTTGCCGTCGTCTGCTACGGCGTCTACGGATTCACCAATCCCGAGACCGTTCCCGTCGCACCGGCATTGGTCGTCTCCGCGTTGGCCCTCGCTGCCCGCCCGATCACCGGGCACATGGCGCAGCAGAGCTTCGGATCGATCCTCGACGCCGTTCACGTCCTCGCTGCGGCCTTGTGGTTCGGCGTGCTCGCCGCACTCGCGCTTGCCGTACCGTCGCGCGGTGCGTGGGCGATCTGGTTGCCCAAGTACTCCGCCCTCGCCTGGCGATGCGTCCTCGCGTTGGTCGTCACCGGTATCGTCAACGCCGTCGTGCGACTCGACTCGCTCTCCGCCTTCTACGACACCGCATACGGCCGGGTGATCCTCGCCAAGATCGTGGCGGTCGCACTGCTCGTCGCGCTGGGTTGGTGGTGGCGCCGGACGTGGGTGGTCGCAAGTGCCGCACACCGCATCAGTGCGGACGGATCCCTGCGCCGCGCCGTCGGTGAAGTTGTCTTCATGGCCATCGCTTTCGGGCTCGCCGCGGCCCTTGCGACAACTGCGTAAGACGTGCCTCAGCGCGACATTTCGTGACCCGCACATTTAACGTTTCACGTCGAGATTTAACCTCTGCGTGAGTTTATTTTCCCAGCTTGCGGCGGTTTCCGGCCACCCTTAGCGTTGCTCGCATGACGGAGGCCCAACGCTCGTTTCTCGTCTGCGCTTCGCAGCGCAGCGGCAGTACTTTGCTGGTCGAATCCCTGCGAGCGACCGGGGTCGCGGGTGAGCCGGAAGAGTTCTTCCAGTACCTCCCCGACACCTCGCGATCGCCGCAACCGAGGCAGTGGTTCGAGGACGTGACGGACGAGTCCGTCCTGGGTCTACTCGCCCCGTTCCACCCGGGCACGCCGGACACACGCACCTCCGAACAGTGGCGCACACAACTTCTCGAACTCGGCCGGACACCCAACGGAGTCTGGGGTGGCAAGCTGATGTGGAATCAGACGCCGCTCCTGCTCGATCGCGCGGCCGGATTGCCGTGGCGCAGTGGGACGGACCTACGTTCCGCGCTCCACGACACCCTCGATCACGACCTGCAGTTCATACACGTCTATCGAGAAGATGTTGTCGCTCAGGCTGTGTCGATGTGGCGCGCCGTGCAGACGCAAGTCTGGCGCGACGACGCGACTCCACCGAATCTCTCGGACGGTGCGCAGTACAACGCACTCGGAATCGCGCACCTGGTGACGATTCTCGGTGAGCAGGAACGCCAATGGAAGCGCTGGTTCGCGGAAGAGGACATCTCTCCCATCGAGATCGGGTTCCGCGATCTCACCGAAGACCCGCAGTCCGTGGTCGCGAAAACCCTCATCTCCCTCGGTCTCGACGGACAACTGGCCCCACCACCGCCGCTGCGTCGTCAGAGCGACGGACGATCCCGCGAATGGGTGCAGCGCTACCGCATCGACGCCGAACAGAACGGATACCCCGTCACATGAGCACCGATACCGATGTGGTCGACGAACTCCGAGTTCTCGAATCCGAAGCGGTTCACATCATTCGAGAGGTGGTGGCAGAACTCGAAAGACCGGTACTGCTCTTCTCGGCGGGTAAGGACTCGATAGTCCTGCTTCGGCTCGCCGAGAAGGCGTTTCGACCGTCGCCGCTTCCCTTCCCCGTGCTGCACGTCGATACCGGTCACAATTTCGACGAGGTCATCGAATTTCGCGACCGTCGGATCAAGGAGGGCGGGCACACACTTCTGGTTGCCTCCGTTCAGGATTCGATCGACCAAGGCAGAGTGCAGGAGTCGACCGAGACCAGCGGATCGCGAAACCGACTGCAGACCAGAACCCTGCTCGACGCTCTCGAAGGCGGGCGATTCGACGCCGCATTCGGCGGCGCCCGTCGGGACGAAGAACGTGCGCGCGCAAAGGAAAGAGTCCTCAGCTTCCGTGACGAGTTCGGCCAGTGGGATCCACGGGCGCAGCGTGCCGAACCGTGGTCGCTCTACAACGGACGGATCAGACGCGGCGAGTCCGTTCGTGTTTTCCCGCTGAGCAACTGGACCGAACTCGACATCTGGCGCTACATCGCCCAGGAGGAACTGGACCTGCCGTCCATCTATTTCGCGCACGAGCGGCGGGTATTCGAACGCGACGGAATGCTCCTCGCCGCTTCCGAATTCAGCATCGATGCCGAGAACTCCTCGGCTACAAAAGAATGGGTGCGGTATCGAACCGTCGGCGATCTGACCATCACCGGCGCCGTTCGATCTCATGCCACCACTATCGACGACGTCGTCACCGAGATCTCGGCCGCGACGGTATCCGAACGAGGCGAGACTCGCGCAGACGACCGAACGTCGGTCGCCGCGATGGAAGACCGAAAGCGTGAGGGCTATTTCTGATGACCACCACCATCACTCGCCAACTCCTGCGACTGGCAACGGCGGGTAGCGTCGACGACGGCAAGAGCACGCTGATCGGCCGACTGTTGCACGACACCGGTAGCCTGCCCACCGATCACCTCGATTCCGTGACCGACGAGGATGGTGTCGCTGATCTGGCCGCACTCTCCGACGGACTGCGCGCCGAGCGTGAACAGGGAATCACGATCGACGTTGCCTACCGATTCTTCTCCACTCCCACAAGAAGTTACGTCCTCGCCGATACTCCGGGGCACGAGCGCTACACGCGCAACATGTTCACCGGCGCATCCAACGCGCACGTTGCCGTCCTGTTGGTCGACGCGAGAACCGGAGTGCTGCGTCAGACGCGTCGGCATGCCAGAATCGCTGCGCTGCTCGGTGTTCCGAATCTCGTGGCAGTGGTGAACAAGATCGATCTGGTGGACTTCGACGAAGCGAGATTTGCTCAGGTGCAGGAAGAATTGCGGGCCTTGGCACGGCAAGTCGGACGTGAGGACGTACTTGCCATCCCGGTCTCCGCGAAAGCCGGCGACAATGTCGTGACCCGTTCGGAGAACACCGCGTGGTACGACGGGCCGACGCTCCTCGAGTACCTCGAAGGCGTCGAACTCCATGCGCCTGCGACTCGCACCGAGGAGCTTCGGCTTCCCGTGCAGTGGGTTTCGCGTCCCGATCCGCAGAACCGTCGCCGATACACCGGCAGAATTTCGGCAGGCACGCTGAGCGTCGGAGACGAAGTGGTGGTTCTGCCGTCCGGATCGAAGAGCACCGTGATCGGATTGGACACTCTCGACGAAGGCCGCATCACTGCCGTTGCACCACTGTCGGTTTCGGTGGAACTGGCCGACGACATCGACGTCGGACGCGGCGATGTACTCGTCAGTGGCGGCGCGCAGGCTCATTTGCCCGTGCTGGCCCGAGAACTGGACGCCACGATCTGCTGGTTGTCCAACACCCCGTTGCGCGCCGGTGACCGGATAGCACTCAAACACACGTCCCGGACCGTGCGAGCGACGGTTCAAGAACTGCACACCCGACTCGACCCCGAGACACTCGACGAGCAGGACAGCCCGGTGGAGCTGGGGCTCAACGACATCGGAACGGTCACGCTCCGAACCAGTTCGGTGGTGGTCGCCGATACCTACGACCACAATCGGGACTCTGGTGCGTTCATTCTGATCGACGAGCAGAGCAACGACACCGTCGGCGCAGGCACCATTCTCGAACCCCGCGTCGTTGTTCCCGGCGAGCAGACCCGCAGTGACATCAAATGGCACCCGTCCTCACTCGAACGTCAACGACGCTGGGCGTCGACTACCCAGCAGGGTGCCACGATCTGGCTGACCGGCCTGCCTGCCTCCGGAAAGTCCACCGTCGCCGTGGCTGTCGAACGTGCGCTGGTCGAGGCCGGGCGCACCGCGTATCTTCTGGACGGCGACAACGTGCGTCACGGCATCTCCGACGATCTCGGGTTCTCGCCGGGAGACCGGGCTGAGAACATCCGTCGCGTCGGGCATCTCACGCGACTGTTCGCCGACGCCGGCGTGGTGGCCATCGCGTCGATGGTTTCGCCACTGCGTTCGGATCGAGCAATTGCGCGGGCTCTCAACGAAGCTGCCGGACTCACCTTCCTGGAAGTTGCCGTCACCACTCCCGTCGAAGAATGCGAACGTCGAGATCCCAAGGGCTTGTATGCGCGTGCTCGGGCCGGCGAGCTGAAGGGGCTCACCGGAATCGACGCACCGTACGAAACGCCGGAAGCTCCGGATCTGGCTTTCGACACGACCGGCGCTGACATCAGTGAACTGGTCGAGCGGGTCATCGCATTGTTGCAGGAGCGAGAGACCGCTCGAACCTAGGGGTTTTCGGTGTCCGACTCGAGATAGCCGCGGTCCGCGCTGTAGGCAGACCGCACGTTGGGCCGGACACCGATCTTCTCGAGGTACGCCGCCATGCGGTGCACGGCCATCGCGCTACCCAATGCCTCGTCGGGCAGACGGTCATCGGTTTCGGCGCGCCAGTTGTGAAGCTGCGAAGACAATTCCGCCTGTACAGCCGAGACTTCCGGTCGATCGATCAGATTGATCTTCTCGTCCGGATCGGCACGTAGGTCGTACAGCTCCCGAGGCGCACGTACCGCCAGATGCTCAGTGCCCAGGGCTTTTCCGGAAAGACTGTCCTCGATGTCGAGCGGTAGATCCAGAGCCGGACGGACGGCGTAGTTCTCGATGTAGCTGTAGTCCTTGGTGCGCACCGCGCGAATGGGATCGAAGCTGTCGTGAAAGGTCTTCTCCGTGAACAGGGAAGTCCGGACAGGTTCGGAGGGTTCAGTTCCGCGATCGACGAGGGCATCGGCGTGCGAGCGCCCTTCCACCTCGGTGGGGACGTCGATTCCGAGCAAATCGAGAATGGTCGGAACAAGATCCACACCGCTGAACAGTGTCTCGTATTCCTTTCCGCCACTGCGATACCGAGCCGGAGGCCGAGCGATCAAGGCAATGCCGGTACCCGGTGCGTAGAGCGTCGACTTGGCACGCGGGAACGCCGCGCCGTGATCAGTGAGGAAGAAGACCCATGTGTTCTCGTCGAGCCCCTCTTCCTCGAGGGTCGCGAGCAGATCACCCACCGCGGCGTCGGCCACCTCTACGCTGCCGTGGAATTCGGCCAGATCCTCGCGCACCTGTGGCACGTCCGGAAGGTATCCGGGAACCTCGAGGGCTGCGGTGTCCGCCGGGGTGTAGCGATCCGCCGGGTACGGCCGATGCGTTTCGAAGAATCCCGTGGTGAGCAGGAACGGCTCGGGCGGGAAGCGTCGTAGCCAGTTCTGGGCACGCGGAACCACGTAGTCGCAGAACGAGTTCGTGACGTCGTATTCGTGATAGCCCAGTCGCTTCGGATACGCAGTCTCGTGCTGCATGCCGAAGAGCGAGGTGTACCAACCGTTGTCGGAGAGGATCTGCGGAAGCGTCTGCACCTCCGCGTGGTACTCCCAGCCGTGATGCGCCAACCCGATCAGACCGTTGTTGTGCGGATACCTGCCCGAGAAGAGCGAACCGCGCGAAGGCGAGCACAGCGGCGCCGTCGCGTGTGCGTCGGTGAACCGGATGCCCTCGGCCGCCAGACGGTCGAGATGGGGGCTGTTGACCCCGGCGACACCGTAACTCGCGAGGTGCCGCCCCAGGTCGTGCCAATGAATGATCAGGACGTTATCTCGCGCAGCCGACACGTGGGCAAGGCTAGTTGCCCCGCCCACGTGCGGCAACAGCTCGAATCAGCAGGATCTCAACTGTTTCTGCCGAGCTGTCTGATCCATCCGCGGGTATCGGCCGGATCGATGACGTCGTCCAGTTCGAACGTGGTCGCCGCCATGAGCGCCTTGCCCTGTGCGTAGGCCAGTTCCACGAACTGACCGAACAGTGTTTCCCGAGCCACCGGATCTTCGACGGACTCGAGTTCCTTGCGGAAACCGAGACGCACGGCGCCTTCCAGACCCATCGGCCCGATCTCTCCGGTCGGCCACGCCACCGTGAACTCGGGGGCGTGGAAGGAACCACCGGCCATTGCCATGGCGCCCAACCCGTAACCCTTGCGCAGGATGACCGTTCCGAACGGCACGGTGAGTCGAGCACCGGCAACGAAGAACCTGCCGAACCTTCGGACCGTCGCCTCCTCCTCCGAATCCGGGCCCACCATGAAACCCGGTGTGTCGCACAGGGTCACCAGAGCGATGCGGTGTGCTTCGAGGAGTTCCAGGAAATCCGAGGCCTTGTCCGACGCTTCCGCGTCGATCGCGCCGCCGAGATGCTCGCTGCTGTTGGCCAGCACACCGTACGGAACTCCTTCGACGCGAACGAGTGCGGTGACTACACCGCGTCCGTAGTCTCGACGCAGTTCCAGGACGCTGTCGACGTCCGCGATTGCGTCGATTGCTCCACGAACGTCGTACGAGCGCAGGCGATTCTCCGGCACCACATGCCGGGAGAGCCGCGGATCCGGAGCCGTCCACTCTCCGCTCGCACCCTGGAAGTAGCCGAGGTACTGCTTGGCCAGGGCCACCGCATGCGCGTCGTCGTCAGCGACCAGGTGTACGACGCCGTTACGGCGCTGCACGTCGATGGGGCCGATGTCCTCGGGGCGGAAGTTTCCGAGCCCGCCGCCCTCGACCATGGCAGGACCACCCATGCCGATATTGGCGTCCGGTGTAGCGATCAGCACGTCGCACGCGCCGGCCAGGGCCGCGTTGCCCGCGAAACAACGACCGGACACGACGGCGACCATGGGCACCCGTCCGCTCAGCGCCGCCATGGCGCGGAAGGTTCCCAGTTCGAGGCCCGCCCCGGCGCCCGCATCGGTGTCACCCGGGCGACCGCCGCCGCCTTCCGCGAACAGCACCACCGGAACTCGCTTGCGGTCGGCGATCTCGAGCAGGCGGTCGGTCTTGGCGTGATTACGCATGCCCTGGGTACCGGCGAGCACCGAGTAGTCGTACGAGATCACGACGCTCTCGCCGCCGCTGATGGTCGCCACTCCGCCGATCAAACCGTCAGCCGGAGTGTTGGCGATCAGGTCTTCCTCGCTGCGTCGACTGCGCTGCGCCGCCAGCGCGAGAGCGCCGTACTCGACCAGACTGTCGTCGTCGACCAGGTCGTAGACGTTCTCGCGAGCAGTCCGGCGTCCCAGCTTGTGACGCTTCGCCACTGCCGCGGGCCGGGCCGCGTCCAGGGTCACCTCGTGGCGAGCGATGATCTCCGCGAGATCGGGACGCACGTCGTCGAGGTTCACCTCGTCGACCTCGGCGAGCTTCGATCCCGCGCTTGCACTACGGACGACGAGCAACGGTTCGCCCGCACCCACCGACCTCCCCGGTGACGACAGGACCCGGACCACTTCGAGATCACCGGGAGCCGAGAGAACATGCTGCATCTTCATCGCCTCGAGGACGGCAACCTGGCCACCCGCATGGACGCCGTCACCGACGGCGGCGAGTTCGACCACGATGCCCGCCATCTGCGCACGAACCACATCCTCGTCCGGTGCCACGTCCACAGCCGAGGAGGGCGTGTGTGGGCCGGCTTCGGGAACGAGGTCCGCCAACCGCGAACCCAACCAGTCGACGTCGACCAAGCCGTCACGGAAGTCCTTGTCGGACAGAATTGCCTGCAGGAACTCGATGTTGGTCGCTACGCCGTCGATGGCGAACTCACTCAAAGCAGCAATCGACTTGCGCACCGCGGCAGGGAAATCCGATCGACGTGTGTGGGTGATCACCTTCGCCAGCAGCGAATCGTAACGTGCACTCGGCGAGAGCCCGACGGCGCCGAAGGTGTCCACTCGCACACCGGGCCCGCTCGGAGGAGTGAAGGTGTCGAGCGTGCCCGACGACGGCAACGCATTGCCGTCCGGCGTCATGGTTTCCATGTTGACGCGGGCCTGGATCGCGATTCCCGATGCGACTGCCACGGATCCGACTGTCTCCGACTCCTTCTCGACAGCGGTGATTCCGGTTGGCAGGTCCAGGTTTTCGAACGGAACTCCGTCCGCGATCGCGAGCTGCACGGCGACGAGATCTACCCCGGTGACCTCCTCGGTTACCGTGTGCTCCACCTGAATTCGCGGATTGACTTCGAGGAAGACGAAGCCGCGTTCCTCGACGAGGAACTCGACCGTCGCGATTCCGCGGTAGCCGACCTCGGCGCACAGCCTCGCGGCCGCGGCGTGCAGACGCTCGCGCAGGGCCCCCGACAGCCCCTGCGCGGGCGCTACCTCGATCAACTTCTGATGCCGACGTTGGACGCTGCAATCACGGTCACCCAGAGCGAGCGCATGGGTTCCGCCTTGCCCCGGTGCCGCCACGATCTGCACTTCGATGTGCCGAGCGTGCTCACTGAGTACCTCGGCGAACAGTGCCGAACTGCCGAATCCCGACTGGGCTTCGGCCGCACACACACGGTACGCGTCGTCGAGTGCTTTCGGGTCACGCACCGCGCGCATGCCGCGGCCACCGCCGCCGCTGAGCGCCTTGATCATGATGCCGCGGGGGTTGCGCTCGAAGAATTCGCGCACCTCGTCGAGGGCGGCGTTCGCCGATGTCGACGGCAGCACCGGTACCCCCGAGTCGACAGCCGCAGTACGGGCGCTGGCTTTGTCTCCGAAAGTCCGGAGAACCTGGGCGTCCGGACCGACGAAGACCATGCCCGCGTCGGCGCACGCCCGCGCGAATTCGGCGTTTTCACTGAGGAATCCGTAGCCGGGGTGCACGTGTGTGGCGCCCGTTTCGGCCGCGATCTTCAGCAAGCCGCCCTGATCGAGATAGGCGGAAGCGCCCGACGCTCCGAGCGGCACCGACTCCGTGGCCGCCGCGACGTGCGGACTGGACGCGTCGTCCGCGGCGTAGACCGACACCGTCTCGATGCCGAGTTCACGGGCAGTTCGAATGATCCGCAGCGCAATTTCGCCGCGGTTCGCAATCAGCAGTCTCACTTGTCCCCCTGAGTGCGCTCGAACAGATCGCCCTTGCGCACCTTTCCTGTCGCAGTCATCGGAAGCGCCTCGAGCACTTCCACTTCGGGCACCTTGTACGTGGCCATGTTCTCCTTCGCCCACGAGACGATCTCGTCGGCCATGACTACCGAGCCCTCGACCAGCTGGACAAACGCAAAAGCCACCTGTCCCTTGTCCGGGTCCGGTTTCGGCACCACCGCAGCCTTTTCGATCGCCGGGTGCAGCATGAGCAGCGCTTCCACCTCGGACGGGAAGACGCTCATGCCGTTGGTCTTGATCATTTCCTTGTTCCGCGCCAGGTAGTGCAAACCACCACGCTCACTGAACTTTCCGACGTCGCCGGTCTGCAACCAGCCGTCACGGATGGCGTCGGCCGTCGCAGCGTCGTTGCGGTAGTACGCGGAAAGGATCGACGGACTGCGCACGATGATCTGTCCGTGCTCACCGACGGGAACCGGCCTGCCGTCGTGATCGACGATCAGAACGTCGGTGCCGGGCACCGGTATTCCGCAGAACACCGGCTCGCTTTTCAGGTCGTAGTCACCGTCCTGGAAGCCGAGGGTGATCGTGTCCGCGGTATGGGTTTCGGTCATGCCGTAGCTCGCTTCGCGCAGAACACCGCCGGTGGCCTCGCGCCACCGCTGGCGTGTAGCCGGATCGAGTTTGAGGACAAATGAGACTGCCATGGCGTTCTGGAGTGTCGAGAGATTTCGCTCCGCGAATCCTGGTGTATCCATCAGTTCGACGTAATTGTCGACGGTTCCGACCAGCGAGGTCACGCCGTACGTCTCGACCGCGTCGAGCGTGGTTTCCGCATCCCAACGATTCAGCAAGACAACGGTTCCGCCGTTGACGAGCGGAACCAGGATGCCGAAGTCCTCACCCGCGATCCAGAAGATCGGCAGAAACACCAGGGACACCGGCGGATTGGCGCCCACCTGGTCACCGCCGGCAAGCGTCGCCGTGGCCGCGGTGTAGACCATGTGGCGCTGAGTGTGCTCACAGCCCTTGGGCATTCCCGTCGTTCCGCCCGTGTAGTTCAGAGCAGCAAGGGAATCGAGATCGGTGGCAACCGGAGTCGCCCGCTCACTGGTGATGATCGACTGCCAGTCGCTCAGGCGCGGATCGTCCACCTCGAAGGGCAGTTCGACGGTCGGGATCGCGGTCAGCATGTCCGACACTGCGGTCTTCGCGACGTGTTCGAGCGGAGTCTGGGAGCGAACCTTCTTCACCAACTTCGAAAAAGTGTTCTGCGTCAGAAGAACCGTGACGCCCGCATCGTTGAGTTCGTGAATCAATTCGTGTTCACGGAAGAGCGGATTGATCGGCACGTGAACCGCGCCGACCTTCAGAATGCCGAGCATCGCGATATGGAACTGCGGGCAATTGACCAGGTGAACGCCGACGCGATCGCCGCGTTCGACGCCGAGCGAAAGCAGCCATCCGGCAAAACGATCCGAAAGCTCGTCGTATTCGGAATACGTGATGACCCGGCCGTAGAAGACGATTGCGGGAGTATCCGGCCGCTCTACCGCCCAATGCCGCAAGTAGTCGACAAGCCCCCCGCCTTCGAGCGGATACTCGACGGCGCGGGGAATGCCGGCGGGCCAATGCGCTTGTTGCAGCGCGGAGATTTCCGCCAGAGCCGCTTCGAGCACGTCTTGTTCTGCCACCGATCACTCCATTCGTAAAAGAAATCTATTTCGACTCTTCGAACCCGATCAACCGCTCGGACATCGTCGTCATATCTGCGATGAACTGGTTCTGCTCGTCAGCACTCGCTTTGCTCAATCGTGCTCCACCGGCCATCTGCGCGTCCGAGATCATCTGCACGAGCACCGGAGGCGAAACGCAGGGATCTACGTCGTGAACCTGTCGAATACGTTCGACGAAGCGCACGTAGCGGCTCACGAGCTTTTCGCGGACCGCCGACCAACTGCGCTCGACCTCGGAATCCACCCGCGCCCGATGCTCGATGACCGCGAGCAGGTCCCCATAGGTGTACACGGCCGTGATGAACGCCGATGTGGTCGTTCTGAGAACTTCGCGTAGATCCTCGGCCGCTGGCCCCTCCATGTGCTGGGCATCGAGAAACCGTCGGCACATCATTTCGGCGACGGCGCGGAAGACCTCGTCCTTGGACGAGAAGTACGCGTAGAAGGTCGCCCGGGACACATCGGCCCTGGTCGTGATCGTCTCGACCGTCACGGCGTCGTATCCGAGTTCGCCGAAACAGAGCGCCGCGGTATCGAGCAAGCCGGCACGGCGTGGACCGTCCCCGAGCTTGCGGGCTGTCCGCGCTCGCTCCTGCGTTTCGCTGGTGGTCACCGTCACAGTGTGTGTTGACGTTGACGTCAATGTCAAGAATCGCAGCCCCGACGACCGACTTCGGCCTTTTGTTCGGGTTGCCCTTTCACAGCCCATATATCGGGTGTAAGACTCTGCCTCTAATGCTTTTCGCCTTTTCCAGAAGGAGTCAGTTCCGTGCCGGAAGAATCCGCGTCACCCTCCTATTCCACGATCAAGGAAACAGTTGCCGGTTTGATGCCGACTCTGGAGTCGGAACTAGTCGAACTTGTTCGCATCCCGTCGATAGCGACCGAGGGTTTCCCCAGCGAACCCCTCTTCGAGGCTCACGATCTGATCGTTTCTCTATTGGAAAAATCCGGAGTCACGACGATAGAGAAACTCGAAATAACAGGTAAAACCGCGCCCGTCATCATTGCGACAGTTCCCGGCCCCGCCGGATCCCCGACGGTATTGATGTATTCGCATTACGACGTCGTTCCCGCCGACGACGTCGAACTCTGGGATTCTCCGCCTTTCGAACCGACCAAGCGTGACGGCGCAATCTACGGCCGCGGTACGGCAGATTCGAAGGCAAATGTCATCGGCATGATCGGTGCACTTCGAGTCTTCGACGGAAAGCCGCCGGTGACGGTCAAGCTCGTCATCGAGGGCCAGGAAGAATTCGGCAGCCCTTTCGACAACTATCCGCCGGAAGCCCCCGAATTATTTGCGGCCGACGCAATGGTCATCGCCGACGTCGGCAGCGTTCGCCCCGGCTCACCGACCCTGACCGTCGCACTGCGCGGATCCGCCCAGGTGATCGTCGAACTCACCACTCTCGGCGCCGACAAGCACAACGGCCTCTACGGCGGCGCCGCACCGGACGCCCGCCTCGCGCTCATCCGCGCACTGGCGTCTCTGCACGACGACAACGGGGACGTGGCAGTCGACGGCCTCCTACGCGAACCGTGGACCGGTAGTTCGTACACCGAGGAAGAGTTCCGCGCCCTCGCCGAGATCCGCGACGGGCTCCCCCTGCTCGGGACCGGCGGCATCGGCGAACGCATCTGGTCGGGCCCGGCAATCACCGTGACCGGTATAGACGCTCCCCCGGTGGACGGTGCGGTCAACGCCGTCGCAAGCACAGCCCGCGCCGTGATCAATCTGCGCGTGCATCCGCGTCAGCCGGCGGTGGAGGCACAAGCTGCCCTGATACGGCATCTGGAAGCCCTGCGCCCCTTCGGTTTGCAACTGACCGTCACCGCGGGAGAAACCGGCGACGGATTCGCGGCAGCCGAAAGCGGACCGGCCTTCGACGCAGCGCTGTCGGCACTCTCGCAGTCGTGGGGTGAGCCGGCCGGGCTGATGGCAGGCGGCGGCTCGATCCCCCTCGTGATGGCTCTGGATACAGCGGTGCCCACCGCCGAGAAGCTGTTGTTCGGCGCCACCGACGGTTACGCGAACATCCACGGCCCCAACGAACGTGTACTGCTCGACGAGTTCGAGAAGGCCGTCGTCGCCAAAGCACTGTTCTTCCAGGAGTACGCCGACACCTTCGAGGGGAAGAAATGAGCACCGAGACCGATACGGGATCCGCGCAAACGCCGGCCAAGAAGAAGTTCGAGTTTCCCGGTGCGGTCGCGATGCTCGCGATCGTCACCATTCTGGTCTGGGTTGCGGCACTGTTCATTCCGGCCGGACGCTTCGGCGTCGACGTGGACGGCTCACCCGTTCCCGGCAGCTTCGAGACCGTCACGTCTCCGCTCTCGTTCTGGGAACGAATCCAGCAACTGATCCTCTCCCCCGTGAACGGCCTGTACGGCGTACAGGATTCGATCACCGGGTTCGTCGACACCGACAACATCGGACGGCTCTTCGGTTCGGTCGGCGTAGTCCTCTTCATCATGGCGCTCGGTGCGTTCATCTCGGTCAGCTTTGCCACCCGCAGCCTGGAAACCGCTGTCTCCCAGCTGGCTACCAAGCTCAGCGACAAGGGCTGGTTGCTCATCACCGTCATCATGGTGCTGTTCTCGCTACTCGGTTCGACGATGGGCTTCTCGGTCGAGACGTTCGGCTTCTACGCCCTGCTCATCCCGCTGATGACGGCACTGGGTTACGACCGCATGGTCGCGGCCACGATGATCATCCTCGGTGCTCTGGTCGGAAACATGGCGTCGACCGTCAATCCGTTCTCGATCGGCGTCGCCTCCGGTGAGGCAGGCGTCTCCATCGGTGACGGCATCGTGTTGCGCGTGATCTTGTGGATCGTATTGACCGCGGTGGCAGTGGCATTCGTTCTCCGCTACGCCGCGAAGGTGAAGAAGGACCCCACGAAGTCGCTCGTCGGTTTCGGCATCGAGGACGACGAAGACGAAGAACCGGCCGAGCCGGTGGACATCGACGGCAAGCTCACCGGAACTCAGAAGCTGGTGCTGCTCATCACCGGGCTAACGTTCGGATTGATGATCTTCTCCGTCATCCCGTGGTCGAGCATCTTCGGCGCCACGACCGGGCCGGCCGAGTACGACGCGTACCACGTCACCACCACCGAGCCTTATTGGTTCGAGTTGAACTGGTGGTTCCCGCAATTGGCGATGCTGTTCATCCTCGCCGCCGTTCTCGTCGGCGTGGTCGCGAAGATGGGTGAGAAGAAGATCGTCTCCCTGATCACGCGTGGAGCCGGCGACATGGTCGGACCGGCGATCGTCATCCTGCTCGCTCGCGGCGTCTCGGTGATCATGACCAACACCGAAACCCTCGACACCATCCTCAACGCGATGGAACAATTGGTCAGCGGTGCTTCGGCGGGGGTCTTCGCGATCCTGGTGATGCTCGTCAACATCCCGCTGGCGTTCCTGATCCCGTCCAGTTCCGGTCACGCCACCCTGGCGATGCCGCTGCTCGCACCGCTGGGCGACTTCGCCGGAGTCAGTCGCGCACTCGTCATCACCGCCTTCCAGATGGGCCACGGCCTCATGCTGATGGTCGCCCCGACCAACGTCGTCGTCGTCGGCGGGTTGGCCATGGCGAAGGTGGGCTACGACAAGTTCCTGCGCTTCGTCTGGCCACTGCTACTGATCAACTTCGTGATCGTTGTCGTGGTGATCGGCGCGGCAGCGGTATTCGAATAGTTCAGGCGTGGTGGGCCTCGCGTGCCGCCGTCTCGAGACGGTCGTTGTACTCGGCCCACCACGCCTGATCACCGGGAGCCAGGTTGTTGTCGCCCGCCTTCATCCCAGCGGCGCCGTCGATCAGCTCCCGCACGATGTCCGCGTGGCCGGCGTGCCGATGGATCTCGGTGACAACGTGAACGAGAATCCGGTGCAGCGTGACGTCGCGGCGGTCCTCCGGCCAGTGCTTGACGAAACCAGGTGCATCCAGATCGTGCTCTTCGATCGTGGCGTCGGCAAAAGCCCATGTCCGGCGGTAGGTTTCGACGATATCGACACTGGACTCGTCGGCGCGGGCCCACATGTCGACGTTGAGTTCCTCCGAACGCAACCACGCAGGCAGATCGGGAACACGCCGGCCGAACGTCGGGCCGAAATACCCGAGCTCGACGCCGATCATATGTTTGACCAGACCCAGCAGGTTTGTCCCTGTCCGGGTCATCGGACGCCGAATGTCATACTCCGACAGCCCGTCGAGCTTCCAGACGAGTGCGTCGCGCGCGGCCTGCAGGTAGCGCTGGAGATCTTCCTTTTCCGAGTTGGTGGCCATGAACCAACCTAAACCGAGTGGAGTAAAAGTGACAGCGGTGGAGGATCTGACCGAGGTTGCCTCCCGGGCCGTCGCCGCCGAGCGTGACGCCAGATCGGTGCGCTGGCACAACCCGGCAGCCGTCCGCAAGGCTGCCGCGGCCGTCCGTGATTCGCTCGACGACGAACGATCAGCGCTGAGCCGACCGTCGTACAGCGGGTTGTCGCCGTCACCGCACATGGCTCGCCAACTCGAACTGTTCACGACATTGCAGCCGCCACTGCCCGGCGACGCCAGTGACACCGATACCGTCGCCGCCGCGATCCGTGGTTACGTCCCGCTGAATTCGGGCAACCCCGTCGTCCGGCATGTGCAGGATCTCGGCTCCCGGATCCGTGAGGAAACCCGGCACGTCGTGAGTGGTAAGCCTCGGTCGATCGCTTTTCGGCTGGGGCTGAGCCTCGGAATGGGCTTGGCGTACCTGGCATTCATTCGCCTCTTCCAGTGGGACGCCAAGGAAGATCGACTGCCTTACCTTGCGCTGTATGCACTCTCGGGTGTGGTCGGAAGCGTCGTGTGCACCAATGCGCTCAGCTTCGACGCCGGCCGCGTGTGCGCTGCGCTGTCCGGTGGAACGAGGCTCTGGCACGTGCTCGTCGCGAAGAACGCGGTGATGCTGCTCCTCGTCGGCAGCGCCGGGTTCCTGCTCAGCGTCATCCTCGCGTGGCGATCCGGAAGCAGTACAGATCTGGTCAAGGCCTGCGGCCAGGTGCTGACCATGATCCTGCTCTGGTTGGGAGTCGCCAACGTGATGTCGGTGAGCCTGCCGCTGCGGGCCGAACCGATGACGGCGCGGCGCCACGACGGCACGTGGAAGCAGTTCCTGCTGTCCTTTGTCATCTCGTACGGTGTCGGACTGATCGTCAATCTGATGCTCTACTGGCGAGTCTGGGCCAAGACGACGCTGCTCGAGCAGATGGGCGGGCCGTGGATTCCGGTCCTCTTGCTCCTCGCGAGCGCGGCGGCGACCTGGCTGTTGCTGACCGTCCTGGCGGTACTGCTGGCCGACCAACCACGCTTCCGACGCGCCCTGCAACGGGAGATGGTGGTCTACCGCGAAGAAACCAACCGCCCGCAGGCGACCATTCAGCACAATTCCGGCTAATGTAACCGTGCGTGGCTGATCCGGGCACGTCGCGAGTACACGCAGTGTCGAGGAAGGCGTGACCCATCATGTCCGTAAAGCCTGGCGCGGCCGCCACATCGGCCGCCGTGAGCACCGCCTCCTGGCTACCACTCATCGTGGTAGTCCTCACCCAGATTCAAGCGTCGTTCGCCGTCAATGCTCTGACCGTCTCGATGGCCGGCATCACCACCGATCTCGACACGCCCGCAACAAGTGTCGGCACCGCGATCACCGCGGGCACCTTCGCCATGGCGGCCTTCATTCTGCTGGGAGCCAAGATCGGCGCCCGCTACGGAACGCGTTTGGTCTTCCAGATTGCCGTCGCGATTCACGGCCTCGCGATGGCCGCGGTCGCCCTGAGTCAGAGCCCGGCCATGCTGTTCGTGGCGCAAGCTGCGTCCGGCGCTGTGATCGCTCTCATCGCTCCCGCGTTGACGGTCTTCATTGCCACGAACTTCAGCGGCGATCAGCAGGCAAAGGCCATCGGTTACCTGGCAGCAGCAATCCCCGCAGCCGGTGTGCTGGCACTCCTGATCGCCGGTTCCTTCGCGACGACGATCGGGTGGCGTTACTCGTTCGCCCTCGTCGTGGCTCTCGCTGTGGTCAACCTGATCCTGAGCTTCCGGGTCAAACCTGTTCCCCCGCAGAAGGACGTCACCATCGACTGGGCCGGCGCCGCCATTGCTGCCGTTGCCGTCATCCTGCTCAGCTTCGGTTTCAGCGGCCTCAACTCGTGGGGCGTCATCCTCGCCACCGACGCTGCGCCGTTCTCGGTCATCGGTGTTTCACCCGCGTCCATCCTGATCGTCCTCGGCGCCATCTGCGCGCAGGGCTTCTTCCAGTGGACGCGAAACCGCAAGGCTCAGAACAAGCCTCAGCTCTTCAACCTAGACGTTCTCAAGACCGGCGCCGAGCGCGCCACCACGATCTGCATGGCCACGATGATGTTCGTCGGAACCGCGGCCAACTTCCTCATCCCGCTGTACATGCAGATCATCCAGGGCCGCAGCAGCTTGCAGACGTCGTTCTCGATCATCCCGTACACACTCTCGATCTTCATCGCGAGCACCGTCGTCGCACGTCTCTACAAGACGTACTCCCCGCGTCTGATCGCACGAGCCGGGTTTGTCGTCGTGGCCGCCGGACTCATTCTGTTGGCCTTCACCATCCGCGGCGATTGGCATCAGATCTTTGTCGTCATCGGCCTGATCACACTCGGCCTCGGACAGGGCGCCATCGTCGCATTGGTGTTCAACACCCTCCTCACCGCAGCTCCCAAGGAACTCGCCGGTGACGTCGGCGCCTGGCGAGGACTGGTACACAACATGTCCGGCAGCGTCGGCATCGCGGTGGCCAGCGTCTTCGCCGTCGGAATCCTCGGTTCTCTGGTCAGCTCGCAGCTGATCGACAACCCCACCATCCCGGCGTCACTCAAGGTCGAGTCCGGGATCAACCTCGATCAGGTCAACTTCGTCCCCAACGATCAACTCGTCGTGACGCTCGAAAACACGTCGGCAACACAGGCGCAGATCGACGAAGCCATCCGGATCAACACCGAAGCACGCCTGCGTGCGCTGCGGACCTCGCTACTCGTCCTCGCCGGGCTCTCCCTGCTCGCCATCATTCCCGCCGGCCGCATGCCCAACGAAGTACCTGCTCTGGAAGAACCGAAACTCACGAAGGGCAAGAAGTAACCGATGTCCAACCAAGACCAATTCGGCCCGATCGAATACGTAGCCGTCGAGTTTCCCGGCGGTGCACCGACTTCGGCAGGATTCGAACAGCTGCTCACTCTCGTCGACACCGGCGTGATCCGCATCCTCGACCTCGAGTTCGTCACCAAAGCCGCCGATGGATCAGTGGCCGTCGTACCAGCGTCGACCTTCGAGCTTGCGGATTTCGACTTGGCTCAGTTCGACGGCGCTGCCTCCGGACTGCTCGATGCCGGAGACATCACCGCCGTTGGTGAAGAGTTGGCCGCCGGAAGTGTTGCCGCCGTGCTCGTCTACGAGGAACTGGCCATACTGCCGGTGATCGACGCGTGGACACGCAGCGGCGCAAAGATTGTCACCGAAGGTCACCTGACCTTGGACGAACTTGCTGTTGCACTCGACAATACGGAGAAGGACGCATGAGTTTCTTGAGGCGAGCCGGCCGGGTAGCCGTCGCAAGCTCCATTCACGGAAACGTTCAGCGCCGTCAGCGGAACCGTTGGGCCGCCGAAGATCAGGCTCGTGCAGCGCAGGCCCAGCCAGTGCCACCGATTCCCGATCTACCACCCCTGCCGCCGCAGGCAGCTCCGACAGCATCGATGGACTCAAAGCTCGAACAGCTCACCAAGCTCGGCGAACTCAAAAATGCCGGCGTGCTGACGGACGCCGAGTTCGAGATCCAGAAGGCGCGTATCCTCGCCTGAACTAACTGGGCCGCCCCAATGCAAAAGCCATGACGGGAAGCTGCGTCGTCGCGAGATTCAACAGAGATGCCACGCGCCCATCCGTGAATCCCGCGATGGCGCAGCCCGCAAGTCCCATCGCCTCGGTCACGAGGTACAGATTCTGAACCAGCACACCGGCATCCACGTGCATCGTGCGATAGTGCCGCATCGCGTACTTCTCGAGCGGCCCTTCCACGTTCGCGACGACGAACAGGAGAACCGGGAACACGTCGGCGAACTCGGGCTGGAGAAGGCTCGCACGAAGGTGCTCTCGTACGTCGCCGAGTCGGACAACCTCGGCATGACCTCGGGCATATCGGTACACCCCGGCTCCGAGCTCGTCTCCGGGTCGGCTGAGAACAAACGACAGCGTCAGTTCGCGCATCCCGCCGGCGGTCGGGCTGCTGACAAGACTGTGGTGCAGCACATTTGATATTTCGTCGGCTCCCAACGCATCTGCCGCCGGGTTGTAGCGGCTCCGTCGTGCCTGCAGGACGTCCGGGAACCCGCAGGCGGGCAGTGGCATCGGGGCCGGCAGTTCCACGACTTCACACGTCACCGGCGGCAGTGCGTCCGCGTCGAACGGTAGCTCCGACGAACTCACCGTCCGGTCCAGCGCAGCATGCAGCGATACGACGGCCTCGATCCGCTCGAGTGCGGTCACGAACCCGGGTACAGCAGGCGAGACACCTCGCCAGCCCCGTCGATCGAGACCAACTCGCCGGCGAACCACGCCTCCGGAACGGCAAAGATCGCATTCGATGCCGCGGCGGGGGTCCCGGCAAATGCCGTGCGCGCAGCATCCAGGGTAGATTCCCGCGTCGACTCGGTGGAGTAGACGACGAGGATTGCCTTCGGCGACTTCGCGAGCACCGATTCGGTGGCTACCTGGCCAAAGTACTTTCCGTCGGGAAGGTCGTTCTCGAAAAGATTGCTTCCCCCGGCGGCCTCGAGCACACTGCTGTAGAGGCCTCTGGCCAGAGCATAGGACTGTCCCTCCGAAACCTGAACCATCACAGTGGGAACCGGCTCTTTCCCGGCGACAGATGCCTCGGTCGCTGCGAGCGACTTCTTGCCGTCTGCCAGGAGAGTTGCTGCCTCGTCACGTGTTCCGGTCAGGGTACCGAGACCGTCGATGTCGGACCAGACGTCGTCGATCCGTCCCTCGGTGACTGCCTTGTGGCAATACCCGCTGTTAACGAAGATCGGGATGCCGAGGTCGCGCAATTCGTCCATGCTCTGCAATCGGTCACCGTCGAACCAGTACTCGCCGTCGGAGACGATCAGATCTGGACGGGCGTCGAGCAGTGCTTCTTTCGCGGGAACTCCGGTGCTCAGTACCGGCACGGCGGCGAACTGTTGCGCGAGATCGGGGCTCGGCGGTGAGAGGTCGGTATTCGATTGTCCGACAATGCGGTCGGCAGCACCGAGCTGAATGAGTAGCTCCGTCATCGACGGATACAGCGAGACTATCCTTTCGGCCGTCTTGGGCAACGTGATGTCGCGATCACAATTGGTGACGGTGATCTTCTCGGACGAGGCTGCCGCCGAATCGGCAGTGGAGTTCCCGCACGCGGTCAGTACCGCGGCGGTGGCCACGGCCGAGCAGAACAGCGCGGGAGTACGTATCGAGGTTTTCAAGAGACTGCTTCTTTCGTAGGTAGGAGAGGAGGGGCGAACGAGAGCAAGGGGCGCCCGGTCAACGGATGAGTGCCGAGATGCACCTGAACCCCGAAGACTTCGGACAGCAGATCCTCGGTCAGGACCTCGGCGGTCGGTCCGGATGCGACAACTGCACCCTCTGAAAGCAGGCACACGTAGTCGCAGTACGCAGCGGCCAGCGCAAGTTCGTGAATCGCAACAACCGTCGTGGTGCCGAGTTCAGTGACCAGTTCCATCAATTCGAGCTGAGCACGGATGTCGAGGTGGTTGGTGGGCTCGTCCAGGACCAGCACCGAAGGCTGCTGAGCGATCGCCCTGGCCAACATCACACGCTGTTTCTCACCGCCGGACAGTTCGGCGAAGAGTCGTGATCCAAAGCCCTGCATGCCGGTTCGCACCAGTGCTGCGCTGACGATGTCTCGGTCGATCTCACCGAGTCGAGAAAACGCGCTGTGATGCGGCGTCCGACCCGTTGCAACAACCTCGCGGACGCTGAACGAGAAATCGGATGAATGCTCTTGCCCCACAACACCGATGATGCGTGCTGCCGAGCGGGGCGAGAGATCGTCCCACACGTTCACCTCGTCCACCTTCACGATTCCGCTTTGAGGCTTCATCGAGCGATACAACGCGCGAAGGAGAGAGGACTTTCCACTGCCGTTCGGCCCGACGAGCCCGACCACACTTCCCTCCGGCGCTTTCAGGTCTACACCCGAAACCACCAGGCGTCCGCCCCGAACGACGTGAATTCCGCTGGCCGACAATCTCATGACTGCGCACCGCCGTCCCGTCGAAGCAACCAGAGGAAGAACGGGGCGCCCAATCCGGCGGTGATGATCCCGAGCGGTAATTCGTTGGGCGCATCCAACATTCGAGCCGCTAGATCGACGATCACCAGGAAGGTGGCACCAACTAACGCGGTCGCGGGGAGCAGTTTGCCGTGATCGGATCCGACCAGAAGTCGTACGGCGTGCGGCACGAGCAATCCCACGAAACCGATTCCGCCGGCAACGGATACGACAACCGCGGTCAGCAACGACGCGATCACCAGCAGTAGCAACCTGGTCCGGCGCACGTCCACGCCTACCGATTGCGCACTCTCGTCGCCCATAGCCAGCGCGTTGAGTTGGCGCGATTGTGTCAACAGCACCGCCGCACACACGGTGATAACCGCAGCGGGCACACCGAGATCCGACCAACTTGCCCCGCTCACCGAGCCCAGCAACCAGAAGAGCACTCCCGAAAGCTGGCTCGGATCGGCGCGCAACTGCACAAAACTTGTTGCAGCCGAGAGCAGATAGCCAATGGCAACTCCGGCAAGGACCATGCGCAGCGGGACGAGCATTCCCTCTCGCCTACCCAGGACGAGAACCGCGATCAGGGAGACCATGGCCCCCAGGAAGGCTGCCACCGGGACACCGATCGACAGGCCGGTGCCGATGCCGGTCGTCATGATCAGTACTGCACCGAAGGATGCTCCGGAACCCACGCCCAGAATGTATGGATCGGCAATCGGGTTGCGCACCAACGCTTGCAGCACGGCGCCGGCCAGCGACAGCCCGGCGCCCGCCAATGCCGCAATCAGAATGCGCGGTACCCGCAATCCCCACACGATCCGATCGAGCAGCGGGTCGACCGGCGGACCACCGACGTGCGCGTACAGCACCGCGAATACGTCGGCAAAGGAGACCGACGCGGCACCCGACCACACCGCGACTATGGAGACCGCGACGAGCACAACCGTCGTGGCCAACAGAAACGGGACGTACCCGCGCTCGCCGACGGGGTGTGCACGCGACGGCACTCGCGGTGCTGCCTCGCTGGTCAGCGTCATCGCACTCCTGAGTAGGTGGGGTTCGCAGTCATGAACAGGTGGATCTAACCATAACGACAGTCGTTTTCATTAATAGTCACATGCTCATCTGTGCGGGTAAGGGTCGGTCCGCAGCGCACTCGCCCACGCGAAGAGCGCCCCGACCAGCGCAAAGATGCACGCAACGAGGTAGGCGGTGCCGATGTCCCAGCGTCCTGCGATTGCCCCGGCAATCAGGGCGCCGACCGGTGAACCACCCCAGGCGACCATCCTCGCCGTGGTGTTCACCCGGCCTTGAAGACGATCCGGAGTCAGCCGCTGACGTGCACCGATGCCGTTGAGGATGGTGACGGTCGCACAGCCGGAGTAGACAGCGAGCGCCGTGATCGCGGCGGCGGTGTTGCCGGTTGTCGCAACGACGAACAGCACCATCGGGGCGATCGTCAGCGCACCGATCGTGATCGCCCCGACCGGCCACTGCGCCGGTAGCCGTGGAAGCACGAGGGCGCCGACCACTCCACCCACGGAGACGGCCGTCCACACGGCGCCGATCATCGGACTCGACGTCGAAATCCCCAGCCTCTCGGACGCGTACACCACGAGGAGAGCCGTAACTGCACCCTGCGTCAGCGAATTCACGAAGCCGACGCCGGTCAAGGCTCGCAGAAGGGGCGAGCGCCAAAGGAAGCTGAGGCCCTCGCGTATGTCCCGCGCAATTCCAGGTTCCGACCTCTGCGCCGCAGCAGGGGCAACCGAGAACGAGGCTCCGATCGACGCCATGGCCAGTCCAGCCAATACGTAGGCCAGCGCATCAGCGCCTAATGCGTAGGCCGGGCCGATCGAGGCCACAAGCACTCCCGCGATCGCCGGAAACGCAACATCGATCAACGTGCTTGACGTCCACAGCGCACTGTTGGCGGCCGGTATCGCGCGCCTTCCGACCAGCGCAGGCAGCGCTCCGAAAGCGGCGGCGTCGAACCACACGAAACACGTTCCGATGCACATCGATACGCCGACGGCATGCCAAGCAGTCAATACGCCCAGTGCCTGCGCCGCCGGAATACTCGCCAAGGCAAGAGCAGCAACGGCCTGCGCACACAGGATGACCGTCCGCCGGTTGACTCGGTCTGCCACGGCGCCGGCGAACAAGCCGAACACGAGGTACGGCAGAACCGTACCCGCAGCCGCGAGCGAGGTGAGAAACGGAGACCGACTGATGTCGAACACCAGAATCGGCATGGCCACGCCGGTGACCGCCGCACCGGCCACGGCAATGGTACGAGCCGTGAAGAACAATCGAAACGATCTGTCCCGAAACACATGTGATTGCGTTTCGGCGGATCCCGTCGTCGGGGTCTCGCTCATGTATGCACTCTCTTGTACCTGTTGCTCTCCGTCGCGATCTTTCGTACGGTGGCATCGTAATGGAAATGGTTTCCATTACGGAAGGGATGACAATGAGCAACATTTCGTTCGACAGCGTCTCCAACTCGGCTCCGGCCAATGCACTCCAGGGCGTCGGCACCAATGCCCTCGTCGACAACCCGTTCACCTTCGAGCCGGTTGCCGAGGCGACGTCCGCACACGCTCTGCAGGGTGTGGGCACCAACGCCCTCGTCGACAACCCGTTCAGCTTCCAGAGCTGAAACCTTCCCTGATCCAGACTGTTTCGACAGTCTGATCTGCCGATGACCCCGCCCGCATCCGACTCGTCGGGTGCGGGCACCGACAAGGAGATCCGTGTACGCCCTCGCCGACGGACACCAGCTGTATCCGACACCGGACGGTACTTGGCATTACCTGACACCCGACGAGAACGCAGTCACGATCGGTGCTCCTGCCGAAGATCTCGCAGAACTCGACAACTTCCTCCGGCGGTCGGACTCGCCGCTCGGCGCGGGAGCGAGCGAGATCGCCGACGCTCTCGTCGCTCGCGGCGTGCTGGTTGTTCCAGGTCAAGCGCCGGAGATTCCGGGTCCACAGCGTGTGCTGATGGACGGGATCGGCCCCGTAGCCGATGCCTGCATCGCTCTGCTCTCCAAGGCTCTTCCGGATCTCGAAGTCGTATCCACCACTGCGCCTAACGAAACCGACGTGGCATCGTCGGACCTCGTCCTCTCGGTTGCCGACGCTCCTCCTCACGACGACTGGTCGGAACTCGATACCTGGTGCCGTCGACACCAAACACCGTGGCAACGCGTCCATACGGAATTGGGTGAGATCTGCATCGGCCCCTTCTTCGACGGTATCGACAGCGCAAGCTACCGGGACGTCTGCGGTCGACGGCTTGCCGCGTCGCGTGTCCCGGAGCATCTGCAGGCGCTGTGGAATCACCTCGCCGGCAGCGACCCTCGCCCGCTTGAACTTTCACCCACCGCAGCCGTAATGGCCAGTGCGCTTGCATGTTCGGATGTCGTGGCTGCTGCGCATGGCGCACCGCCATCACACCTTCACCACCAGATCCGGATGAATCCGCGAACCCTCATGATGACTCGCCATCCCGTGCTACCACTGCCAGGCGGCGTTCTCGAACCCTCGCCGACGCTCCGGTGATCTCACTCGGCGTGAAGATCCCAGCGGCAGACGGTTCTTCGCTGGCTACGGATGTGCTTCTCCCACCAGAGTCTTCACCTCGGGGGCTGATCGTGATCCGCACCCCGTACGGGCGCGGGTGGCATCTGGCCGAGGGAATCGAATGGCGATCGCGAGGGATTGCCTTCATCTGTCAGGACGTACGCGGACGACACGATTCCGCCGGTTCTTGGGAACCGTACGTCCACGAGCGCGAGGACGGCGCCGCCCTCGCCGAGTGGCTGCAGGATCAGCCGTGGACTCCGAAGTGCGTTATCGCAAGCGGGGCTTCATACGCGGCAGGAACTGCCTGGGCGTTTGCCGCCGAGACCAACAGCGCCGATCGACCATTTCGCGTTGGCGGCGTCGTCTCCAAAGTGCCGACCATCGGAAGCGATCGCGTCAAACGTGATCCCTCGGGGATACTTCTCCTCGCCGAGCATCTGGCGTGGTGGGGCGAGCACGGAGATTCGGCTTCCTCTCGTGAGGGTTTCATCCCTGCTCTGATGCGTTCGGATTCCGCTTTGCTGGAACATCTCCCGGTGCAGTCGATGATCGAGAAAGTCGGCCTCACTTCCGATTCACCAGGTTGGTGGACGCCGATCAGCCGGGCTCGTGAACGCGAACCGTACGGCAGCGACGATCTCGTCTCCGCAGGCGAATTGTCCGAGCTCGATGTTGCCGGTCTGCACATCGGCGGCTGGGACGATGCGATGATTCGGGAGACGCTGCGACACTTCGCATCCGGGGGGCGCGGGCCACAAAGTTTGATCGTGGGCCCCTGGGCGCATGATCTCCGCCCCGGCATGGTCGGCGAGACAAGTTTCGGGCGCCTTCAGGTCGAGTGGATGGAATCGGTATTCTCGGCGCGGCCCCTGACCGTCAATCGGGTGTTCGACCGAGGCGCGGGCAATTGGTCGATCGCGCCGTATGTCACGGGTGCGAATTGCGTTCGTCTCGAACCAGATCCGAGGACGGCGCCCTTCAGCTTCACGCACCACGTGGAAGAGGGCCGAAACGACTGTGTTGTCTGGACTTTCGACATGGAAATCGAGTGTGTGCTGTCCGGAGCACCTTCGGTGGAGCTGAAAGTGCACTCGCCCGAGGGCGAAGCCGATTGGATCGTCGAGCTGAGCGTCGTAGATGCCGCTGGAGTCACCAGGTCGATCGCACGCGGCGCGGGCGTCAGCCTTCGATCCGGCACGCTGACCATCGATCTCGATCCTGTGCTCCACACCGTGCACCCCGGTGACGTTCTGTCCTTGCAGATCGCCGGCTCGGACTTCCCCCGCCTCGCACGCAATCTGGGAGACGGCGATCGCTATCGAGAAACACGCAGTCTTGCACTGCACCAATCATTTTCCGGGTCGCTGACCCTGCCGATGTTCGGAGGAACCGACCGTGGATGACTTGCTGGTCGACGCTCGGAGCGGCGTACTGACCTCACTGGAACCACACATTCGCTCGGACATGCCGACGGGCTGGGTCGGGTGGGCCGCGAAGGTGGCCGACACCCGCAACTTCGGCGGGAGCGGTTCGCGGTTTCGCGCCGACCCCTACGGATTCGGGGCTTCGATACGCGACGACGCAGCAGCTCGCGGAGCTGCAACCGGTGAGGCCGTCGAAAGATATTGCGGCAACGTGGTCCCCGAAAATCTGGTCCGCAGCAGTGCAGCAGCGCTGGAACTTTCCGGAGCGCAGGTCGTCGATCCGGCGAGATTTGCACTGTACAGCGAGGACCAGTACCGCCTTCCCGGATTCCCCTTTGTTCCCTTCACCTCTGATCTGAACATTCGCTGGGCGTTGGGTCACACCATGGACGAAAAGGTGCCCACCTACGTGCCTGCGGCCCTGACCTATCTCGGGTACTACACGGGCACCCGTCGCGGCGAACCACCGGTCGCGTCGTTGCAGTACGCCGGCATTGCCGCGGGACGTTCCCGCGCCGAAGCCGAGATGTCAGCTCTGCTGGAGCTTCTCGAACGCGATGCCACCGCACTGTGGTGGTGCGGGGACCGGTCACAGCCGGCAATCGAACTTGCCGACTGGGCGCGGTTGCCCGCGCACCGCCAGCTCGGGGACCTGGAGAGCGAGACCCGGAGCGTTCGAGTGCTGTTGCTTCCCTCTCCCTTCGGCATCCCCGTCGCTGCAGTCTGGATCCGGGATGATCGACGTGGACTGGTCGCGCTGGGCACGGCTTGTCGACCAACGGTGGAAGCTGCGGTGTCGAAGGCTCTTGTCGAGGCGTACGCCGTACTGGCCATCACGATCGACCTCGCCGACCCCGACGGACCGACCTGGCGCAGCGTGGCGGACGGAACCCTGCCGGCGCACCTGTACAAACCCTTTCGGGCCGACCGTCGTTACCGAGAAGAGTTCGATCCACAATGGAAGGACGTCGTCGATCTGCCGACCGTCGCCCAGCTGTATCTTGATCCCACGATGGCGCTAGCCGCGGAGGAACATCTCTTCGACTACACCGAAACACGCTCGGTATCAGAGATTCCCGACGAGGCGCCGCTGAATCTGGCTTCCCTGGTGGCGCTTCTGACATCTCGAGGGCACCAGCCGATTTCCGTCGATCTCACCACCGGCGACATCTCGATTGCCGGGTTGCATGTCGTCCGTGTCCTGACTCCGGGCCTGTACAACAATGCCCCGGCAGCCTTTCCCCTTCTTGGAGGTAGCAGATTGACCAGCGCATCGACCACCCGTCTGCACCTGCCGGTGCCCCTCGCATGAGGTCTTCGCTCGTGGACCGTCGGACCGGGATCATTCGAGAGCTCGTCGACGCCGTTGTTCCCCAGCACTTTCCACCCGAGTTCAAGCTGATTCACTCGTATGTCTGCGATTCGACACGCTTTTCACCCTGGTCCAGTGACTCGGCCGGTGCCGGATACTGTTTCGACCTCGGCAACCGTGCTCGACCCACCGCTGCCGCGATAGGCGAAGCGGTGGAACGATATTGCGGCAACATCGTCGCCAAACCGATCGTCCGCGGGTCCGCTACCGCGTTGATCGGAGCAAGCATCGACCTTTCTCAGCTCGCGCGTTTCGACGCCACCCAGTACGCGCGGCCGGCGTTCCCGTTTGTCGAACCAACTGAGAATCTCGAGATGGACTGGACTCGCGGAATCGACCTGACCACGGATTCGGATGTCTGGGTACCGGCCGAACTCGTCTGGGGTTCGTATCCGCACTACGTCGCCCGGACCGGACGTGTGATCTCGCCAGTGGCTCAGGCGGGTCTTGCTGCCGGGCCCTCGGTGAAGTTCGCCATCGACAATGCCTTGCGCGAGATAGTCGAACGAGACGCGATGACGCTGTCCTGGACCGGGCGGCGTGGTGTTCGGATTGTCGCCGGCGTTCCCGAGGTGCTTCGTCGGCTGGGGAATCACGACAGCCTCTCGACCAGGTGGATTTCATTCGAGAGTGATTTCGGGATCCCCGTCCTGGGTGCCCTGGTTTGCGACCGACTGACCGGATACTCGACCATGGGTACCGCTTGCCACGAGGACGCGCAGACCGCTGCGTTCAAGTCACTCGGCGAAGCGCTTCAGCTGCAACTCCTTTCCGCCGACTACGACGACCCCGACAGCGGCATCGGCCGAGCCGCGGCCTCCCCGACCAGCCCGCTTGCGCCTTGGCGGTCGGACCGCCGCTATGCGGAGGTCTACCGATCGGACTTTGCCGACGTCATTGATTACGGGTGCCACTTGCAGCTCCACCTGGACCCGGAGATCCAAACACGATTCGAGAGTGAGCTGGCAGATGCCGTCGGCGGCGAGGTGGAACTCAACTCTCTGACCTCACACACGGACACCGAAAGCGCACTGACCACAGCTGGTTTCAGACCGGCATGGGTCGATCTCACCACAACTGATGTTCTCCGCGCCGGCCTGCATGTCGTCCGTGTCGTCGTTCCCGGCTGTCTCACCAATGCGGCCGCTGGATTGCCGTTTCTCGGCTCGTCCCGACTACTAGACAGTCTTGCCGGACGTCCGGCTCGCACCATCCCATTGCCGCACTGACAGTTCGGGAACCGCCGCTTGCAACGACTCGACGGTTTCCACCGAGTGGAACCACGTCGGCTTCGAGATCGTGGCGTTCCGAATCACCTGCACGGCTCGTGCGGCGATGGTTGCCGTCGCAGCCGACTGGCTCCGTCCCGAAACCCACAGCGCCGGACCGTTATCCGTTCTGGCCATCACGACCCAACGATCCGAGCCCCACAGCTTCTTCGGTACTACCTTCTCGAGCGCGGGTGCCCACGTCATGGCGGCGAGCCCGAGCGTCGCAGCGGACGTGTCCAATCGCAGGTACGTCCTGACTGGCACGCCGAGGTCGCGCGTCAACGCATGCTGGTCCGAAAAATCTGCCCGCACAGCAGGACCGGTGCGGTACCCGGTCGCGTCGGCCGGCATTCGAAACGTCTTCATCCCGGAGTAGTTCCGGATCGATCGACCGTCGGCGTCGGGAAAGCGGGTGCCCAACATCCCGTACGTCCACGCCGTCGCGGCTGGTCCGTGTAGTTCTCCGCCGCCAAGTCCGATCACGATATCCACGGGCCCGTCGCCGAGTCGGTGCACCGCTGCTGCGAGGACACTGGTCAACCCCGGCGCCAAGCCGACGCCGATCAGGACGGGTCCGTCGACCGCTTCCAATTCTTCGCAGTAGCTCGAGGTCGCCGTGACGTCGACAAATGCTGCCCCACTACGTACCGCTTCTTCGGCCAGGCCAACGTCCTCGAAACCCGACGCGTTCACCACGACATCGAAGTCTCGAACCACTGCCGAAAACGCGCCTGGTTCTTTAAGATCAACGACGACGTCAGCGCGGACTGGATCGCGCCCGGCCGAGAACGCGGAGATTTCGGGGACCTTCGCGAGTTGTCTCATCAGGGGAATCCCGACGGCGCCGTAGCCACCGAGTACAAGAACCTTCGTCATTTTTTTCGCCTCCCGAGTCGCTAGAGTTCGACTCTAGAGTTAAACTCTAATCATGACTGAGGTTCTTCGGGAAGATACGTCGGCGCGGCGCAAGATCATCGAGGCAGCGCGCGAAGTTTTTGTCGATCCCGGCTACGCGGCCGCCACGATCAAACAACTTGCCGCGGCGGCGGGCGTGTCGGTGCAGAGTGTCTATTTCGTGTTCGGCAACAAGCCGAGCGTGCTGTCAGCACTGCTCGACGTGGCTGTGGCGGGCGACGAGGAAAAGACGGCAACTCTGGACCGACCGTGGGTGGCGGCGGCACTCGGCGCCCCACATCCCCTCGGGCAACTCCGGATTCAGGTTCACCACGGACGACTCATCCTGGAGCGCACCGCAGACATCCTGTTGGCACTACGCGCCGCCGCTTCCGCGGACGACGACGCCGCCCGTTTGTGGCAAATCAACCGCACGCAGCGACGCACGGTGCAGGAACATCTGATGGTCGGCATTGTCGAAAAAGCACCGACGGTCGACCTCGAAACAGCCGTGAACGTGGCACTCACACTGCTCAGCCCCGAGACGTACACAGACCTCGTGGTCGGCGCGGGTTGGACCGGCCAACAGTACGAAGAATGGGTGGTCAACACCCTTGCTGCAACCCTCGGCCTGGACCGAACCGTCAAATCCAGGAAGTAACTCGAACTACTTGGTGGGCTTGTCGTCGATGTGCCGTGGGTTGTTCCACAGGCGTTCCGTCAGATCGTGGAGGACGGCAAGGGTGATCGTGTCGTCGTCCCGGCGAAGCAGCGACTGGCTGACCGTCGCCCGCACCAAAGTGCTGTCCGAGTGCACGAACTCCTTGACCGAGCCCGGTTCGGAACTCAGTTCACGATGGGCCTGCTCGGCACTGACGTCGTCGGCATCCTTGTCGTAAAGAATGTCCTGCAAACGCAACGCCGAGACGGCCTTCTTGGGGTATCCCAGCATGTCAGCGAAGGACGGATTGGCAAAAACGATGCTGCCGTCGCGGTGAACGGCCATGACCGGCACCGGAAGCCTGTCGAGGAGAATCAGGGCAGGCATCTGCTCCAGATCCGCAATCGGCGATTGTGGCGGCTGCGCAACGTTGCGGCGGCGTTCCATAACACGTCCTCTCAAGTTGCCCGAGTCGACAACAGTCTAACTGCCCAGCAAATCGCGGGTTGACTTCCCGCCCGGATGCAGTGACGAATGCCCGAATCGTGCCCGCCTGAGTTACGCCGCGAGCGCCTCCTGGTCCTCCGCCAAGGAACCGTCAACAACACGATAGACAGTATCCATCCGAGACAGGTGACTTCGGTCGTGTGTCACGAGAAGGGTTGCCGCCTCGTGTTCCCGCACCACCCCGATGATCAGATCCATGACGGCAGCACCGCGCTCCTGATCGAGCGCGCTGGTGGGCTCGTCGACCACCAGAAGCTGCGGATCGTTCATCAATGCCCGCGCGAGATTGACCCGCTGCCGCTGCCCGCCCGACAGCTGGGACGGCCGTTTTCCGCTCTGATCCGCCAGTCCGACAGCGTCCAGCAAATCCATCGCTTTTGATTTCACGGCCTTGCGACGGGCCCGCGACGTGAACACGGACTGCCCCAGATGCGCCATCACCTCGAGCTGCTCCAGTGCCGTCAACGACGACACCAGGTTGGACTGCTGGAAGACGATCCCGATCGACGAGCGTCGCAGCTCCGACGCAGCCCGCCGACTGAGCGCCGCGATGTCGGTGCTGCCCTCCGGCGTCCGGAGGTAGACGTGCCCGGAATCCGGACGGATCAGGGTCGACGCCACCGCCAACAGGCTGGACTTACCCGAACCCGAGGGCCCGGTGATCGCGGCGATCTCGCCGCGGTGCAGCCGCAGGGAAACGTCGTCCAACGCCGTCACCCGCGATTGCCCGTCGGGAAACGTCAGGTCGACGTTCTGGATGTCGAGAACTGTGGTGCCGGTAGTCATGGTCATCGTGCGCTCCCCAATGCTGTGAGTGGATCGGTGGTCGAGAGGAATCGAAGTGCAAAGGCCGCGCCGAGCAGACCGAGTCCGATCAATGCCACGGCAGGTACGACGGTCGTAGATGCATCCAGGACAAACGGCATGGCATCACCGATCAGCGAACCGGCCACCGCTGTCAGCCCGATCCCGACGGTGACTCCGGCGATCAGCACGATGAGTGCCTGACCCAAAGCGTCGCGCACCAGAGAACCGGTAGTCGCGCCGAGTGCTTTCAGCGTCGCGATGTCCGGGGTTCGCTGGATCGTCCACACCGTGAAGAACGCACCGATCACCAGGGCCGAGATCGCGAACAACATGAGCGTCATCAACGTCAACGACCCGTTCTCCGACTTGTACGAACCGATCGCGTCGAGCGAACCGCTGACCGTCGTCGACGTCGTCGCGGCCGACTTGTCAGTTGCGGAAGCGTCAGAGGCTCCGCTCACAGCCAGCACCGTCGCGACTCCGCCGCGCGGATTGGCCGCCTGCCAGTCGTCAAGCGTCATCCAGACGACGGGTGAATGGCTGTACCAGTCGTCACCGCGAACGGCGCTGACGGTGAACTGCTGCGTACCGACGCTCACCTGATCGCCGGCGCTCGCCGCCAGATCGCGGGCGGCACCTTCGCTCAACACCACCGTGCCTGGCGCCGACGGCGTCACGTCCCCGAAACCGCCGTCGGCACCGAACAGGGCGACCGACTTCTGATTTCCGCCGGCCAATCCTGCTTTCCCGCGGCCGATTCCGATGGGATCGACGTCCTTCGACGTGGAGGTCCAGGCGTTGACCTGGTCCTGCGTGAGCGCCGATTCGTCGAACGACGCACCCGCGCCAGTATCGGCGAACACCACCGTGTCGGCATTCATGGCCTCGATGGCAGACACGTTCTGATGGCGAAGTCCCGCAGTCAATCCGCTGAGAAAACTGACCAGAAGTGCAACCAACAGAACCACCACGGAGATCAACGCGAATCGACCTCGCGCTGCCCGTAAGTCCCTCATTGCGACAAACACTGTGAATTCCTTTCCTGTGCTTGCCTCTACGCTCCCGCGGATGCAGACTCTTTCCATCGCACCTCGGATCGACATTCCAGCGCTCGAAAGAACCATCCCGGTTTACAACTTTTGATGGATGATCCGAGGCCGAACCTCGCTAAGCTGGGCGAGATGCACAGATCTCCGCTCACGCCTGTCTTCGCCGGCCTACAACTGGGCCTGCATGTCCTTGTCATGGCGTTGGCCGGTGTCGTGTTTCTCCGAGCGCTGATCGACGAATCCGACCTGACCGCAACCATCACCGCACTGTCCGTGATCTTTGTTGCCGTCTATCTGTTCGGGGTCGCCAAAAGGCTGCGCGGCAACGCTGCCCGCTGGTGGCTGGGCGTGCTGACCCTCGTCTGGATCGCGACGATGGCGGTATCCGCCGACGCCGCCTACCTCGCGTTCGGGCTCTTCTTCCTCTATCTCCATCTTCTGCGACGCCCCTGGAGCCTTCTCGCCGTCACCGCGGCAACGGCTGTCGCCGTGATCGGCACCGGCCTGCATCGTGGATGGACGATTGCCGGCGCCGTCGGTCCGATCATCGGCGCTGCCGTAGCCGTTGCAATCGGCCTCGGATATCAAGCGCTGTACCGCGAGGCAGCTGAGCGCGGACGTCTCATCGACGAATTGATGAATACCCGTGAAGAATTGGCGTCGACGTCCCGCGATGCGGGAAAGTTCGCAGAACGCGAAAGGCTCGCGGCCGAGATTCACGACACCGTGGCCCAAGGACTTTCGAGCATTCAGATGCTCCTTCACGCTGCCGAGCGCGCCGATCCGGGCAGCCCGGCCATCCGGCAGATCAGCCTCGCAAGGGAAACTGCCGCGGACAGTCTTGCCGAAACCCGCCAACTCATAGCCGAATTGACACCCGCGGTCCTCGACGGTCAGTCGCTCGCCGACGCGCTTCGTCGCATCTGCGAACGCGCGAGCAGCCCGGAACTGGAAGCGCGCTCCGTGGTCGAAGGCGAGGCAGTCCGGCTGCCGATGCCCCTCGAAGCAACACTGGTACGCATCGCTCAGGGCGCGGTGTCCAATGTCCTCCGCCATGCGGATGCAACCAGAATGGCTGTGACACTGACCTATTCCGACGATACCGTCAGCCTCGACGTGGTCGACAACGGTCGCGGCTTCGACGTGGCGGTTCTCGAACGTGGTCCGGCGGAATCTTTTGGTCTCAATGCAATTCGCCGACGCGTCGAACTGCAGGGCGGGACTTTCTCCATCGAGTCCGAGCCGGGACACACGGCCGTCGCAGTGACGTTTCCCCTCGAAGTCGGTGAACAGTGATCCGCCTGCTGCTCGCCGACGATCACGCGATCGTGCGCGCCGGGCTACGAGCGCTGCTCGAAAGCGAAGCCGACATCGAGGTAGTCGGCGAAGCGGGCACCGCCGAGGAAGCCATAGCCTTCTGCGCCACGACGCCGGTCGACCTCGTGCTGATGGACCTGCGATTCGGCCCCGGGAAGACGGGCGTCGACGCCACCCGCGCGGTATGCGCGCTGCCGAATCCGCCGCACGTACTCGTCGTGACCAACTACGACACGGACGCCGATATCTTGAGCGCTGTCGAAGCCGGAGCCAGCGGATACCTGCTCAAGGACACACCACCGGTCGAGTTGCTGTCAGCCGTTCGCGCCGCTGCGAGCGGGGACAGCGTTCTCTCCCCCGCCATTGCGTCGAAGCTCATGACCCGCGTACGTAAGCCCGAAACCAGCCTCAGCCCAAGAGAAATCGAAGTGCTGAAACTGGTGGCGGCAGGTCGGTCCAACCGAGAGATCGGCAAAGAACTGTTCCTCAGCGAGACCACGGTCAAATCGCATCTGGTCCACATCTTCGGAAAGTTGGGAGTGAAGTCGAGGACGTCGGCCGTCGCCCGTGCGCGCGAGTTAGGTTCGATCTGACCTGGCTAACCGACAGACGGGCGGGACTTACCCGATATCGTCGGCCAACCTGATTGGCGCCAGGCAGACACAAGACAGGTCAACGTCTTCAACGGATCTACCTTCCGATCGAGTAGGTGAGGCCCCACGCACCTACCGGATCCGCCATTCGGTCGACCATGCCGAATCCCAATCTTTCAGAAGGGAACACGCGCGCCCTGGCGAGGGGCACTCGAATAACTATGCATTTCAACGACTCTCGAGAGCTGAGCGTTATTGAAGTTGTCCGTTATGTCTCTGGTAATCGAAAATATGTTCGATTAAACTTCCGGTATGGACAGTCGAGAAGCGTGGCAGCTGGATGGTGAGGACCTCAAGAGTGAGGTTCTGGATCTGGTGCGTGTCCGGCACGAGTTGCAGTCGCGGATGGTGTTGTTGATCGTGGAGATGTTTTCCCGTGAGGTTCTCGGCGGGAAGGGTTTTCGGGCGATCGCGCAATGGCTGCATGGTTCGACGAATTTGGAGATCGGTGAGTGCAGCCTGCTGGTCAGTCTGGCGCGGTTACTGTTGCTCGAACCTGTTGTCGCCGATGCATTCCACCGCGGTGACGTTGATGCGTTGAAGGCCCGTCAGGTGGCCATGTTTTGTCAGCATCCGCCCAAGAACATGACCCCGGCGGATGTGGACAAGGCCCGCGGGATCCTGTTGGAGTTGGCGTCGAAGAACATTGCCGATTGTGATGCTGTGCGGGCAGCGATCCGGCGGATCGAGAAGCAGTACGGCACACGTGAGGACGGCGTCCCTGTCGGGGAGGATTCGGAGCGCAACGAGTTCTATGCCTCGAAAGGCTTGTACGGGCGGGTCAGCGTGAAAGGCGATTTGGATGCCGTGAACGGTGCACGTCTGATCACGTTGTTGTCGAGTCTGTCGGCGCCGACGCCGGAGAAGGACGGAGTCAAAGACGCCCGCACTCCGGCGTTGCGGCGGGCGGATGGGTTTTGTGAGTTGTTGCGCCGGTACGAGCGGGCGGGGTTGGGTCCGATCGAGGGTGGGGTGAAACCGCACATCACGGTGACTGCTTCGGCGAAGGACATGACGGACCTCAAAGCCTTGAAGGATCTGCTGCCGTCGACGGCGGAGTTGGGGTTCGCGTGGACGGATTGGGTGGGCCCGATCAGCATCGATACTGCCCGGATGTTGGCGTGTGATTGCACGGTGACGCGGATTTTGTTGGATGAGAACGGTGTTCCGCTCGACTGTGGTAAGGAAGCAAGGACCGCGACGGTACCCCAGCGGCGGGCGTTGGCCGTTCGGGATGGTGGGTGTGCGTTTCCGGGGTGCGGGACACCGTCGGGGTGGTGCGATGCTCATCATATTGTTCACTGGAATGATGGTGGCCCAACGGATCTCGACAATCTGATCTTGTTGTGTGGTCATCATCATCGGACACTGCACCACACCGAATGGCGTGTCGAGATCGGCCCCGATCGAAAAACGGTGTTCTATCCACCGATGTCGATCGATCCGTTCCAGCATCCGATCGGCGGGAACAGCCCACCGACAGCGGCGTGAACCGACATAACTGAAAAGGCCAGCGTGTGCACCGGGGAAGAATCATGCCCCGGGGCATACGCTGGCCTTTTCGGCTGCGCTCGATGTCCGTCTTGCGACAGCATCTGTCTCCACTTCGACACGCCGGACCCATAGGGTCGAGGCATGTCTTTCTGCGAACCCGCCCGCGTTGTCACCGTCACGTCCCTGACCCCGCACATGCGGCGAATCAGCATCGAGGCAGAAGGCGACTGGCATTGGCCGACCGGCGGACAGGGCGACGAGCGCATCGACCTCGCGTTCCCGAAACCCGGTGAAACAGAAGCAGAATACGACTACTTCAACAATCCCGACTACGGCAAGGCCGACCTCGGAACCGAGCCACCGTGGCGGCATTACACCGTGCGCAAGGTGCACGACGGCGGCCGACGTCTGGACATCGACTTCGTCGTGCACCCTGGCGGTATTGCAGCAGATTGGGCCCTGCGGGCCGAACCAGGTCACCTACTCGGCGTTTTCTGGTCGGACAGTTCTCGTTCCCATTACCAAGCTCCGGCGGGTCCTCGCTGGCAGCTGCTGGTCGCAGACGCCACGGGTCTCCCTGGACTGGGCAGGATTGTCGAAGAACTTCGTGAAGGCGATGTCGCACAGGCGATCATCGAGGTCGAAACCGAAGAGGATCGACAGGAACTTGTCACTCGCGGCGATGTCACGTACACGTGGCTCGTGGGGAGTGGCCTCGGAAAGGCGCCGAGCGCGCTCTTCGAAGCTGTGGAGAAGGTCGAGTTTCCCGAATCCGAAACGGCCGACGTCTACGCGTGGGTGGCGTGCGAAAGCGCAACCAGCCGTCGTATTCGTAAGCATCTGAGGGAAGTTCGAGGAATTGCTCGCGACAAGCACAATGTTGTCGGGTACTGGCGAGAGGGCGCCGACGGCCACGTTTCCGGCATGAACAGCGAGGAAGTCACCGTCGGCGCCTGAGCGCCGTGATCACTCTGCCGGCAGTGTGTCGGTAGCTTCTGCGGCTGTAGCTTCTGCGTCAGTCGGTTCTCCATCGACCGGCTTTTCCGCCAGCATCTCGAACAGTGCTCGGCGTGCCTCGGCAAGGATTGCCTCTGCCTTGGCTACCTGCTCAGCGGTCCCACCTGCGGCTACCGCGACAGCGGCACCTCGGAGTAGGCCCATCGCGGGGCGGAGAGTTGCGCCGGCTTCACCGAAGTGAGGGCGGCCGTGTCCGCGCTGGTCGGGCCGGCCGAATCCACGCTGGTCGGGCCGGCCGAATCCACGCTGATCGGGCCGGCCGAATCCACGCTGACCGCCGCGACTGCGTCGGCCTTCGGGGCGACCTTCTTCTCGGTCTTCGAAGCGACCCTCGGGTCGCTCTCCCTCGAATCCTCGACGGAAACCGTGTCCACGATGCGGGCCTCGGCGGCCATCCTCGCGACGTTCTTGCATTTCTGGGTTGTTGTGTGGGGCGTACATGTTGTCCTCCTGGACTGTCTGTGTTTGTTTGACGTATCGACGATATATCGACAATAGATCGAACGCAAGGATTCGGAGAATAATTCCCGCACCATTGTCCGGATACGCTGAAGCCGTGAACACGGATCTACAAGCCCAGGCCGCGGACGTCCTTCGCCGCCTCGCACTCGACGAATCCCTGAAAGAACGCACCATGGCGGACGCTGCGACGGCAGCACTCGCACGGAAAGTCGCCGCTCGCTACATCGGCGGCGAAACCATCGACGACGCTTTCGACCGACTCCCCTCGATCTTCGCCCGAGGACACAAGGCGAGCATCGAATACACCGGGGAAAGCGTCCGGGATCCCGAACTCGCGAACGCCGAAACCGATGTGTTCGTGGAATTGGCGGATCGGATCGGAACGTCGGGCGTCGACAGCACCGTGTCGTTCGACCTCTCGCACATCGGCTTGGTGATCGATCCGGAGCAGTGCTTTCGCAATGTCGTGCGCCTGGCCGAGACCACGGAACGCGCGGGTGCCGAGCTGATCATCTCCGCCGAAGCGTCCGACCGCACCGACCTGGTCCTCGACATGCACGCGCGACTGGCCGAGCGGTTCACGCACGTGGGGATCACCGTTCAGGCCCGACTGCACCGCACGGCAAAGGATCTCACCGCTCTGCTGGACCGACCCGGTCGCATCCGGCTCGTGAAGGGCGCCTTCCTCGAATCCGAATCCGTCGCCTACCCGCGCGGTAGTGCCGAACTGCGCGGCGCGTATCTCGACTACGCAGCCCGGATCGTCGACTCGGGTCACCAGGTTTCCATCGCGACGCATGACCGCGACATCCTCGAAGCGTTACGCGCCGAGCATGATTCGAAGCTCAGAGACGAGCACGTCGAGTTCGAGATGCTGCTCGGCCTCGGCACCGAGCAGCTGGACGCCCTCCGAGCAGCGAGCTTCACCACACGCGAATACGTCATCTTCGGAACACAGTGGTGGCTGTACGTACTCAATCGCATCGCCGAAGAGCCGGAGCGTGTCTACACCGCGCTCATCGACGCTGCGCTCATCAGCACTGCAAACTAGATCTCCAACAACAGAAGTGGGGCCGCACTCGAATCGAGTGCAGCCCCACTTGTGTCAGTTTCTAGCTCTCCAGAAACGCCTTGATACGCGCCAGAGTGGTTTCCATTCCGGTCTGCATCAGCTGATCTCGACCCCGACCGAGCAGGCCGCTACCCGACATCATGCGCACGTAAAGCGCAGGCGTCGCATAGATCTCACGAGTCTCGGTGAGCAAAGTGCCCGTTCCCGAAGGCTCGAGCACGTAGGTCCACCGCGCTTTCGGCTCGTCCGATTCGAAGGAGAACTTCCGGCAGTCGACGACGTCGACCACCGTGCAGTGCGTGCTCCAGCGAATCAGACCATGCTTGTTGGTGCCCTTGAACTTTGCACCCACGGTGCCCGGAGTTCCGGAAGTCCACGTGCCGCCGGTGTTTTCAGGACTGAAGCGACCCATACCCTCGATGTCGCTGACAACCTTCCACACCGACACCGGCGTTGCCTCGATGTACGCGCTGGCGGTTTCCACCCGTTACCGGCCCGGAACCCAGGACATGATCTTGATGGCGTGAGGCATGAGCTTTGCCCACACCTTGGCCGGAAGTCCGCGCGGTCCACCGAGATTCATGACGCGAGTGGTGGCAACGGTCTGCGGTTCGGTGTACTTGATCAGACCCTCGGCGCCGTGACGACGACCGACGCCCGAGACACCCATGCCGCCCATCGGTGCAGCGGTGCTACCCCAGGTGGGAGCGTAACCCTCGTCGACGTTGACGGTGCCGGCGTGGATGCGCGCTGCGATGGCTTCACCGGCAGCCTTGCTTCCCGCCCACACACTGGCGTTGAGTCCGTATTCGGTGTCGTTGGCCTGAGCGATGGCCTCTTCGACGTCCTTGACCGGGTAGATCGAGACGAGCGGCCCGAAGGTCTCGTCGCGGTAGCACTCGGCGTCCTCGGGAACCCCGGTGAGCAGGGTGGGCTCGTAGAACAGCGGTCCGATGTCCGGGCGGGCCTTGCCGCCGGCAATGATGGTGGCGCCCTTGACGACTGCGTCGTCGACATGAGCGGAAATTGCCTTGACCTGTGCCTCGGAGACGAGGCTGCCCATCTCGATTCCGAATTCGTAACCGGCGGCGAGGTTCATCTTCTTGACGCGATCACCGAACATGCGGATGAACTCGGGCGCGATGGACTCTTCGACGTAGATGCGCTCGATGGAGATGCACAGCTGACCGGAGTTGGAGAAGCACGCACGTACAGCGGCGTCGGTGACCTCGCGCAGGTCTGCGCCGGCGGCGACGATCATCGGGTTCTTGCCACCGAGTTCGGCGGAGAAGCCGATCAGTCGACGGCCGGCCTGCTCGGCGAGGAGCTGACCAGTCGCGGTGGAACCGGTGAACATGAGGTAGTCGGTGTTCTCGACCAGCGCGGTGCCGACGACGGAGCCCGGTCCGGGAACCACGGCGAAGAGGTCGCGGGGCAGACCAGCCTTGTAGAGCAGTTCGACGCAGGCGAGCGCGCAGTACGGCGTCTGGCTGTCCGGCTTGAGGACAACGGCGTTACCGGCGAGCAGCGCGGCGATGGCGTCGGACACGGCCAGCGTCATCGGGTAGTTCCACGGCGAGATGACGCCGACGACACCCTTGGGCTGGTAGCGGACGACGGTCTTCGTCAGGCCCGGGAGCATGCCGGAGACGCGACGCGGACGGAGCAGCTTCGGCGCCACGCGTGCGTAGTGACGCGACGTCATCGAGATGTCGAGGACTTCTTCCTGAGCTGCGGTACGCGACTTTCCGGTCTCGGCCTGGGCCATGTCCATGAGTGCGTCGCGGTTTTCGAGGATGAGGTCGCGGTAGCGGTGGAAGACGGCAGCGCGATCGAGGACTGAGCGCTTGGCCCATTCCTTCTGGGCGACGCGCGCACGGGCGATGGCCGCAAGTGCGTCATCGGCGGTGCCGACGGGGATGGTCGCCAGCTCTTTGCCGGTGAACACCTCGGTGATGGACTTCGTCGGGCGATCGGCAACATTGTCGATGGCGATCAGATCGGCGAGCCGCGAGAAGGTCGCAGCGGACGGAGCAGGCATTTCAGTACCCCTACTGGTGAGTAGTTCTTGGAGTTACACACAACTTACCCCGTCGGTGGTACCGATCACAGTGCCGAATCAGACAGAGTCAACCAATACTGCCTCTTTCGGACGTTTTGCGATCAACAACGACATGACTGCAGCGATCGCACACAGCGCGCCGGCCACGAGGAACGCGGCGTCGTACGAGCCGATCTGGTCGCGAACGAGGCCGGCCAAGAAGGCCACCAGACCCGCACCGATCTGATGAGATGCCAGCACCCAACCGAACACGATGGGAGCGTCGGCGCCGAAGTGCTGACGGCACAACGCGACGGTCGGCGGAACCGTCGCCACCCAATCGAGCCCGTAGAAGATGACAAACGCGATCATCGGCGGATTCACGGTATTGGCGAGCAATAACGGCAGAAAGAGCAGCGAGATCCCGCGGAACAGGTAATAGATGCCGAGAAGTTTTCGCGAGTCCATGCGGTCGGTGAACCAACCCGAAGCGATGGTGCCGACCATGTCGAGGATTCCGATCAACGCCAACAGGGACGCGGCCGTGGTGATCGGCATTCCGTGATCGTGCGACGCCGGAACGAAGTGCGTTCCGATCAGGCCGTTGGTGCTCGCGCCGCAGATCGCGAAGGTACCGGCGAGAAGCCAGAACACCTTGGTCTTCGACGCCATGACCAGCACCGAGATCGCGCGGGCTCCGGCGCCGCCGCGCTGATAGACAGGCTTAGCCGGTGGGGTGTAGTCGGCGGGCGCGCCGTAGGGCGTCGTTCCGACGTCGGACGGATAGTTGCGTAGGAACAACAGAACGAACGGCACGACGGCCAATGCGGCGAACGAGACCGTGAATGCGACGCTCTTCCAGTCGTAGGTTTCAGCGATCTTCGCCAGGACGGGCAGGAACACCAGCTGACCGGCCGCACCACCAGCCGTCAGGATGCCGGTCACGAGACCGCGCTTCTCGACGAACCACCGATCGACGACGGTGGCGACAAACGCCAGCGCCATCGAACCGGTACCGAGGCCGACAAAGACGCCCCACAGCAGGATGAGCTGCCAACTCGAGGTCATGAATATCGTGAGACCACTGCCGAGTGAAATGAGCGCCAACGCCGAGGTGACGACCGCCCGGATACCGAACCTCTCCATCAAGGCAGCGGCGAACGGAGAGGTCAGCCCGTACAGAATCAGGTTGACCGAGACTGCGGCGGAGATGCTGGCGCGCGACCAACCGAAATCCTCGTGCAGCGGATCGATCAGCACCGAAGGAGCGGCGCGGAAGCTCGCTGCACCGACCAATGCCAGGAAGGCCACGATCGCGACGGACCAGGCGCGGTGAAAGCGCGGCGGGCTCACCTGCTGTGGGCCTGATTCGGGGAGAGCGGTCTCAGAAGTCACAGAGAGAATTCTGCAGTTCGGATTCGATCGAGAACAGTGGCCAGATTGCCAATATATGAAAGAATCAAGCCATGTCTGGTCCGCATCGCGTAGTCGTACTGGCTCTGAATGGAGTCATACCCTTCGAACTCGGCATCCCGGCGCGCATCTTCGGGCGCGCCCTCGACGTCGAGGATCGACCGCTGTACGAGATCCTGACCTGCACCGTCGACGGCAATCCCGTGCAGACCGACGCAGACTTCAGCATCTCGGTCGACCACGGGAGTGAACTGCTCGCCACCGCCGACACCGTCGTCATACCCGCGTCGTACGAGTTGGGTCCGGCCTACGAAGACGGTTACCTCTCCCCCGAGTTGGCCGCAGCTTTCCAACACATCCGGCCGGGCACTCGGCTGGTCTCGATCTGCACCGGTTCATACATCCTCGCCGCGGCGGGTTTGCTCGACGGACTCCGCGCCACGACGCACTGGCGCAACACCGACCATTTCCAGCGTGTCTACCCCAAGGTGAACGTGGATCCCGACGTGCTGTTCGTCGACGAAGGTCACATCCTGACCTCGGCTGGGGTGGCGTCCGGGGTCGACCTCTGCCTGCACATCGTGCGGCGCGACCACGGCATGGAAGTGGCGAACACCGTCGCGAGGCGTTGCGTCGTACCGCCGTGGCGCGACGGCGGCCAAGCGCAGTACATCCGGCGCCCACTGGCCGACAAGCCTTCGGAATCGACTGCCGACGCTCGGCATTGGGCCCTCGAACATTTAGGCGACCCGATCACCCTGGCGGACCTGGCTACGCGCGCCAACATGAGCGTCCGTACGTTCAGTCGCCGATTCCGCGACGAAGTCGGAACGACACCGAACCGCTGGTTGACCAGCAGACGCGTCGATCGCGCACGTGAACTCTTGGAGGAATCCGATCTGTCGATCGATGCAATTGCCGCTCGAACCGGCTTCGGGACAGCGACATCGATGCGTCAACACATGAACGAGGCCCTCGGCGTTTCACCGAGCGCGTACCGCCGCACGTTCAAGGCACCGGTGTAGGCGGCAGTACCAGGCACTATCCTGGAGGCCATGGCCGAACAGACTCGCCCGAACTTTCCTCAGTACTGCGGATACCTCCTGGGGAAGACACTCCCCGACCGGTATCAGGACTGGGTTCGGAACGATCTGGTGGGCCCGGGCGCCCAGGCGCGCTACATCATTCGTTTCACAGTGCCGGCGACGCTGATTCTCCTGCTGTTCCTCTTGATTCCCGGACCGATCTGGATCCCCTTGGCCATGATGGCCTTGCTGCTCATCCCGCTCGCGTACTTCGTCGTGGCGCTCGGCACCATCTACCGCCGTCACCGCCTACTGAGCCACGGCCTCGATCCTGAATTGCTCGACGAGAAGGCCCAGCGCCGCGCCGATCGCACTCGCGAGGACTACGAGAAGCGGCACGGTCGCTGAGCACCCCTCAGCGGAACATCGTCACTGCGGCCTTGGCGAGGACCTTCGGATCCTTTTCGTAGTGATGCATCTTGGTGAGCTTGTCTTCCGGAATCCCCAGGAACTTGTAGACGGCCACTTGAGCGCAGCGCACCGAGTACTGCTCGGTGAACACCATGTCGAACGGCAGCTCCGCGAACTGACTGATGAAGGCCAGGTTCTTGGAGTGCTTCGGCACCACCAGAGGCCGGTCACCGACGGCGCGCCGATTGAACAGTGCACTGGCGTAAGGCATATGGCTGGGAATCGAATTGACGACGCTGCCGGTGATCTCTTGTCGGCGCGCGGCCAGCGCACCGCTCTCGTCGAGCGCTTCGAGGTGTCCGAGCGTCTCTTCCAGCATTTCCCGGCCGGTCATCTCGATGAACGGCTTCTTCACGTAGTCGCCGTTCTTGCGCGGGAACAGACAGTAGCCCCAGAAGACCCCTTCGTTCTCCTTCTGCGCGTGGTAGTGCGGTTGATGGTGAACCACGATCGACAGAAGGACATTCGAGTCCACGAACGTGTTGAGCGCATTTCCGGGGAGCTGCTTGGTGATTCGGGAAATCTCGTTGATGAGTTCGTGTGACGACGTGGTGACGGTGAAACTGGTCCACTCACTCTGCTCCCGATCACCGAAGAACTTGTCGGGATTCCCGAGGTCGTAGAAATGCTCGGTGGCCTGCTTCCACAGCAGCGCACTCGGTGCGTACCTCATGTCTTCCACGATCGGGGTATCCAGATCGCCGATCGACGAGCTGTCGGTGATGCTGCCGTTGGTGTCGAAGACGAAATCGCCCTCCGCTACGTCGATTCGGCCCTTCTCACCAGTGCGGACGTTTTCGTAGTCGAGTCCCGTCACGATGATCTCGTCCCGAAGCGGAGTGTCCTTGAACACGAACTCCGTGATCTTCAATTCGTTGACGAACTTCACGCCCTTGTCTTCGAGGAAGGTCCGCATCGGCAAGATGATGCTCTCGTACTGGTTGTACGGAGACCTGGTGACACCCGCGAGCGTCTGAATGCGACTGAACTCGAGAATCATTCGGTTCATGTACCGGCGAAGCTCCATCGCCGAACTCACCCGCTTGAAAGCAAATGTGGTCTCCCACATGTACCAGAAGTTGGTGGTGAAGAAGTGCGGAGTGTCCTCGAACCACTGCTCGATGCTGATGTCGTCCAGTTTTGCCTCGTCCGACTCCGGCATCGTCATCAGTTTCGTCAACAAGTAGCGATCCTTGTTGTCGAATTGCATGTGCTTGTAGTCGTTCTCACCCTTGTTGCGAATGCCGTCTCGGTCGATCAACCGTGCAACGTCGTGCGTCGGATGTGCGTGGTCGAAATCGAGAATGTCATCCGTCACCGACTTTCCCGGGTTGTCCAGCGACGGAACCGCACTCAGCACGTCCCAGAGGTTCTCGTAGGTCTCCTCGTTGAGCATGCGACCGCCACGGTTGATGAAACCCGCGTCGTTTCCGAGCTCGCGATGACCGTACTGGTGCTGGAAGGTAGCGGCAGATTCGCCGTCGTTCGCTCCGTGCATGTCCAGGCCCATGATGGTGATGTCCGCACCATCCCACTCACCGTCTCGAATCAAATAGATCGCCGCCGAAAGGTTTCCGATGCCGGCGCCGATCATGTAGGCCTTGTGAGACAGCTTGGAAGACATTGTGTTTCGTTCCTTACTCGAGTCGCGGTACGGATACCTTCCAAGCATGGACCCGTTTGCCCGCAGGCGCATCACCCGAACCGGATGACGTCCGTCACGGTCGTCGGCTGCGCACCAGATCGAGCGCAAAACGCGCATAGTCGCGCGCAATTTCCTCGGGCGTTTGTGGTCCGCTCGGCCGATACCATTGCGCGACAGAGACACACATCACGACGATTGCACGCGCAACCTGTTCTCGTCTGTGAGACTGCGCATTTCGCTGGCACCGAGGAAACCTTGATCGCGGCGATAGATATGGAACAAGTTTGCTTGCTGGAAACGTGGTGGGCGGTGCGGTCCTGCCGGTCGGAGAGATCGGCGAACTGGCCGTCTGGGGTCCACAGATGGTGCACGGTTACTGGAACAAGCCGGAGAGTGCGTCGGCGATCCGTGACGGGTGGTCCCACACCGGCGACGGGAGGTGAGAGGGCGCAGGCGTTTGTCAGTCTCGTCGCGGGGGCATCGGTGACGCCGGACGAACTGATCGATCACTGCAAACAGCGGATGGCGGCGTACAAATACCCACGATCCGTGGTGCTCGTGGAGGAACTGCCCAAGACCGTCACCGACAAGATCCTGCGACGGGAACTGCGCACGACCCCTTGATCGACATCGGTGGGCGGGCCTCTTTCGGCCTGCCTGCTGTCTGATCGCGCACAGTTTCCGGTCGGCCGCGCCATTGGGGTAATGGAACAGTAATATGTGCTGAGTACCCACGGACAAACGGGAGACATCAGTGAGCAAGTTCGGACGTAAGAAGCAGCCGACGCCCAAGAGCTACCAGTGGCTGGCCATGACCCTCATAGCGTTGTCGCTCTCCGTGTCGATCGGGATTGCCGCCAAACCCTCCTGAGCTCTGCGAATCCGAAACTTGTAACCCCGCGTCCATCTGCACATGGGCAAATAAGTGCAATTCGGACGCTTAGCTGTTCTAACTTTCCTTCCGTCGTGTCACCTCGGCACCGACGGAGAGGATCAACTCACCATGCGAAGCTCACGCTTCGGCGTGCTGGCCGCTGCCGGCGCTGTCGGACTAGTGCTTGTCACCAGCAGCGTCCAGTCCATCGCCACGGCGTCACCGTTCGGTTCGCTCGACGCTGGTTCGAGTTCCGGCTCGGCCGAGACCCCGGCGTCGACCGACGGCGGCTTCACGTCCAAGACGCCGTACTCCCCCGGCCAACGCATCGCCGACTATCAGGCGCCGCCGACGGGATACACCCCGGTGTACACGGAAAGCGTTGCGCGCCACGGATCCCGGGCACTGTCGAGCCTGAAGTACGACGACCTGAGCCTGCAGCTGTGGGAAATCGCAGAAGCCGAGAACGCATTGACTCCCGTCGGCAAGGAGTTCGGCCCAGCGCTTCGTGATCTCATGGCCGCCAACAAAAAGCTCGGATACGGCAACCTCAGCGGGCTCGGGGTCACCGAACACAGGCAGCTCGGAGCGCGGGTCACCGAACGCCTCCCCCAACTGTTCGACGCCATCGCAGCGCAACAGGGAACCATCACGTTGACCTCGTCGGGTGTCGACCGTGCCGTGGACAGCGCTGACAACTTCGCTCAGGGCCTGACCGGTGCGTTTCCAGCCGTCGCCGGCGATGTTGCACCGGTGACGACGGATGCCGATCTCCTCTACTTCCACGACTCCGACGCAAATGCCGACTACAAGGACTACGAAGAGTCCGATCCTCGGCTGAAAGCCGTCGACGACCAGATCTCCGATCTGCCGCGCACCCGCGAGGTCTCGCGGCACATGATGCTCAGGCTCTACTCGGAGGACTTCGTCAACCGCCTGAGCGCGGGCGAGTTCTCACTCGTCGACCGCGGCAAGGGTTCGAGCACGATCGACAACGAGGTCGACGCTGCATACATGCTGTACAACACGTACATCATCACTCCGGGCATGGCCGAAGAAGGCAAGTGGAATTTCGAGCGGTTCATCGAACCTGCTGACGCGCAATGGCTTGCGTACACGAACGATGCCGAGGACTTCTACGCCAAGGGCCCGGGCTTCACCGGTGAAGACGTCACCTACCGGATGGCAACCGTACTGCGCGACGAGTTCCTGCGCGGCTTGCAGAAACACACCGGCGACGACGCCGTCCCGGGAGCGGATTTCCGGTTTGCACACGCAGAAACGATCATCCCCTTCGCGGCGCTCTTGAAACTGCCGGGAAGCACCGTCTCGCAGGCGGAGGGCGACCTCTACACCTACGCGAACAACCCCTGGCGTGGATCGCAGGTCAGCCCGATGGCTGCCAACGTGCAGTGGGACGTCTACGCCGGGCTGGACGGCAAGCGTCTGGTCCGAATGCTCTACAACGAGCGTGAGACAGCCTTTGCGGCGCCGTGCGCTCCGGTGAGCGCCGGGAGTTTCTTCTATACGCCGGACGAACTGGCCCGCTGCCTACCGGAGATTTCACCAGCGGCCTGAGATCCGGCAACTCGGGATCCAACCAGCGGTCGACGAGGGCGCGCCCATGCCTGATGCAATGCCAGCATGCGCGCCTTCTCGTCGTCTTCCATCAACAAGGCGTCGCAGATCCTCACGATGACCGGAGCCGAAACACCCACGGACGTACCCTGTTCCAACCGTTGATAGTGGTTGAAACTGATGTCGGCAATCTGTGCGACATCACGCCGACTGAGGCCGTGCATGCGGCGAGCACCCTCGCATCGCATGCCGACCTTTTCGGGTGCAAGGCTGTTTCGTTTCTCGACGAGCATCTGGCTCATCAACTGACGCGCGCTCGACCCGTTCACGTCGCCACCTTTTCCATCCCTGAAATATGCCTTCACCTAACATGTTTCAGAATATGGGATGGGACGGGCGCGGCGGTATCTCCGAGATGACAGATAATCACGCGATACCGCCAACTCTGTGCCTGATCAGGCTGTGAACCCTGTGACCATCAGGCTATGAACCTGCCGATCGTCGGATTCGACTGGCAGATGGGACTACTGCCCCAGTTGATCGAACCGAAAGCCGTCGCAACGACATTGCCGACCCCGGTGTTCACCGTCGCGGAGAGGTACGGGTAAGTCCCTACCAGGTCGACGATTCCGGACTTGCCGGTGTCTGTATTGACCCACGCAACGGTGACCTGTCCGGCCGCCGGGATAGGCGCAGCTGCCGGGAACGAATCGAAGCGAATGTCGCCCTTGGCAATGGGCGGATTGGCCTCTGGTCCGGACTGGCCGGTGAGACCGGTCAACGAAGCCAGCGACCCCTGATTCGGACACCCGATGGTGACGGCGGCACCGCCGAAAGGATGTGGCGGATCAGCCGAGGCGACTCCGGCGAACATGACGCTCGCGGCAATCGGTAGTCCGATGGCCGCAAAAACCCCGGCCGTGCGTGTGACGCTCATAGCTGCTCCTCGGGTCGACAACACTTTCCGGATACCCCTGGTACAACGCCCGAAACGAAGGAAAGTCGACTATTCACACCCCCTAGACAACGCGTGTTGTCAGAACTACAGTCGGTGGTGCAGCTCACACCTACCTCTGCCGCATGCAGACCAGCCCCATGGAGTGTTCAGATGAAGCGCTACGACCTCCGCAGTCGCACGGATCGACTCGATCCCGAAACCGATTACGAAGAGATGTCGCGCATTCTCGCGGCACAGGAGTTTCCCTGGGACATCAATCAAGCGCTCAGCTTCGCGCTGTTTCGCACGTACGCAGTCCCCTCCATCGGCAAGCTCCTCTTCTCCACGGGCGAGTTCACCGACAAGGTTCAGAAACGCTACGACGACACCAGCCTGATCCTCGACGCCATCCTCGAGCACGGCCTCAGCAGCACCGAAGGCCGCAAGAGCGTGCGCCGAATGAATCAGATGCACGGCTCGTACGACATCTCGAACGACGACATGCTCTACGTCCTGGCCACCTTCGTCGTCACGCCGGTCAGATGGCTCGACGCGTACGGCTGGCGAAAGATGACCGAGAACGAGATCGTCGGGTCGACGAACTACTACCGCCACCTGGGTCGGTACATGAACATCAAGGACACGCCTGACACCTACGAGGGGTTCGTCAAACTTCTCGACGACTATGAGCGCGAACACTTTTCATTCGACCCCGGCGCGCGAGCCGTCGCCGATTCCACCCTCGAACTGATGTGTACCTTCCCTCCCAACAACCTGGCTCCGAAGGCTCTGGTCAAGGGATTCGCATTCGCCCTCATGGACGATCATCTCCTCGACGCCTTCCACTACAAGCACCCGAGCACCGCGATGCGCGTCGTCTCACGCGGAGCGTTGAAGGTCCGAGCGCGTCTGCTGCGGTTCTTCCCGGTGCGCACGAAGCGGAAATTCGCCCGCGAACTGCCCAACATCCGCAGCTACCCGAGCGGTTACAAGGTCGAAGACCTCGGCACCTTCCCCGCCGGATGTCCGGTCAAGCACCTGCAGGCAGACCAGCAGGCCCAAGCGTAGACGCGCTGGAACGCATCGGATTCACGGACGATTTTGTCCGCGGAACGTTCAGGAGGTGATGGTCATCATTCCGATACCGCCGTACGGACTCGGCGACAGTTGGAAGATCTGGACTCCCTGGTTGATTCCCATCGTGGAGTGGTGGAACTCCTGGCACCCCGCGCTGGGCTGAATAGCCTCTCTCATGCCTGAATGCGGGAGGAGTCGCGACCAGTACGACGCAGGGTGATCAATTCATGGTTCGTCTCGGCGTCGTGTCGACGCCCCTCTTCTTCGAAGTCCATCAGCTCATAGAACCTGCGGGCGCGATCGTTGAGGGTGTAAACCTCGAGTGTCACCTCGCCGTGCAGGGTGGCAGCGTGTTCGACCAACGCCCGCCCGACACCCAACCCTTGTGATGCCGGCGCGACGAACAGTCCCCCGATTTCGGAGCCGATCATTCCCAACAGGCCGACGACTTCGGAACTGTGCTCAGCCACCCAATTGTCGGCCTGAATCAGATACACCTCTCGCATCTTCTGCTCCCGTTCACCGGTCCCCTCACCCGCAAGGAACGGATGGGCTTCGCGGGCTGCACGAGACCACAGGTCGACGACCACGTCCTCATCCGAGGGCTGGTAGCGGCGAATGGTCAGATCCTGGTTCACAATCCGACCATACCCTCAGGCAATAGAGGACTGTCCGGCGCCGAAGATGTTCAATTCGCGGATCTACGCACGACGGCCTCGACATAAATCAGTGAGAACAATTCGATTCGTTGCCGCTCCGCAGACAATCAGCTGTGCAAGGGTTATCCGATGACTAGCGGCGATCCGACGACCGACGGTGGAGGCCCGGCATCTTGGTGGAAGGTGACAGCGATTGTCGCCGCAGTGCTTGTCGCCCTCACGTGCGGCGTCATCGTGTGGTCCTTCATGCCGCCGGTTGTGTACTTTCCGTTCTTTGCGCTCGCCGCCTCAGTACTGCTCGGTTTGGGCGGAGTGTGGTTGATACTCAGCCTGATTGGTTGGATGAAGTACAAGACACTGCGTTTGAGCACAATCGCGCCGGTGATAGTCCTCGTCACCGGCGCGCTCGTGACGTTGTCCGTCCCTTCGCGTGTTGCGTTTGCATTGTCGAAAGATTCCCTCGAAGCAGTGGCCGCGGATTGCCAGAAGTCGATGGACAACCAAACAATCGGCGTCTATCGGGTCCTCCAGATCTGGCCCGTCGGCAACGGGTGCCGCTTCCACATCGAGGGTGGTCTGATCGATTCGATCGGATTGGCGTACTTACCTGACGGCGCACCATATCTCGGCAAGCCCCGCCGCGACGGCGAGATCGGTTACCAGGAGTTCGACGGCGACTGGTACACCTTCGTTCAAGCGTTTTAGCAGCGTGAAACTAGCCGACCAGCTTTGACTTCAGAAGCGCGATCGTGTCCGGGGTGAGTCCGAGACCTTCGGTGAGATAACCGTCGACGGTTCCGTAATCGCTGGCTATCTGCGCGAGTCCAGCTTCCAAATACGACGCGTCGACACCGAGGGCCGGCTCGAGATTGGTCGCTACCTGCGGGCTCAAGGCCTGAGAGATCTGCGCAAGGATCTTCTCGTTGGTCGCCTGAAGGTAGGTGTTGCTCAACAGATAGTCGTCCATGATCGTCTGGGCGGGGACACCCGCGATGGACTGCAACAACATCGCGGTCCAACCCGTGCGGTCCTTGCCTGAGGTGCAATGGAACAACTGCACCCCGTCACTCGCAGCGATGTCCGAGAGGATTTGCTTGAAGCCGGCACGGCGAACGGGATCGGTGACAAAACTGCGGTTGGTGTCGACCAAGAACTGCTTAGCCTCTTCCGGCGACTTGATGGTTGTGGCGAGCTGGGTGAGATCCTTGAACTCGATCGGGATGTTCGTGTACGTCACGCCCTCCGGAAGCTTATCTGCGCCACCGATGAACGGGTTGGAGATCTCGGTTGCACCGCGCAGGTCATAGGCGTCGGCAAGTCCGAGGCCGGTGAGTGTCGCCTTGTCGGCGTCGCTGGTCGCGGTCAGCGCATTGGACCGGTAGATGACGCCGCGCTTGAGGTGCGAGCCATCTGCGGTGGCGTATCCCCTCCCGTCGTTTCCTGCGATGTCGCGAAAGTTCGCCACGGAGGCCAAGTTCGGTGTCGGCGCGAGCACCGGTTCGAGCGAGCCGAGATCGACCGACCCGAGCGATCCCGTGTTCAGAGAACCCAAGTCGAGCGGGATGGCCGTAGCGGGAGCGGCAAACAACAGACCTCCGGTGACAACCAGTGCGGCGGCCTTCGCAGTGCGAGCGAACAATATTCGTGTGCGTGTGGACATGTGGCAGTACCTCTCTTTGTGGTTTGGTGATCTGTAGTCAAGGTGCGACGTCACCGATGCCGGTGAATCCGTATCGCTGGTGAGGTCCGATCACTGCTACCTCGAACAGGCCTGTCCCGGTGCGGGTTACGCCGTCCTCGACGAGGGTGAACCGGGCCAGATTGTCGACTGGGCACAGCATCTTCTTCCACGGTTCGATGTCCGAAACCTTCTCTCGCAGGCCTTGAACCACCAGTTCGCCCTGCCACATCCCGTGACGCCAATCCTGCTCGAGTCCGTAGCCCGTGCCGACACCGATGTAGTTGGGCAGAATCGGTTCGCAGGTGATTTCCAGAATATGGTCGGACTCGCCTGGTGCACCGGGACGCCGGAAGTACAGAGTTCCGCTCTTCACCTCGCGTGTACCGGAAATGAAGGTGAGCTGGTGGTCCGGTCGACCCAACCACTCCGGCTCCCGCGAGCGGTCCGCCCAGACGCGAGTGGCATCCTCGAGGATTCGGCGTCCCTGCTGATCTTCTTGAACGATCGTGACGATGGTGAAGTCGCCGAATTGCATGATCGAGTAAATCCAGAAGAAGTTCTGACTGCCTGCTATCGCCGGATCCGCTTTGCGCCCAGGTGGTTCCGCTTCACCGACCGGTCGAACACCCCAGGACCGATCGCGATTACCCCGCCACGTCTCCGGGTTGACCGGGATGACGTCGCCGTCCACGGTCAGAGATCCGGACCACGTGCCTGTCTGCACGAATCGTTGGGTGTCGAAGGTGACTCGTTCCAGCTGACGGTGAAAATGCCTGGCCTCGAGATTGGCCGGACCGTCGGACTCGAAGGTGAGGTCGAAGCTCAGATCCGGTGCCTCGGGGCTCGGTTCCAACACCACACGTAGGCGGTGCAGACCCTCGATGATGTCGATTCGCAGCGGGCCTACTGACAGGTCCATTCGATCGTCACCCAAGGCTCGGGATGCCCGGAAGACTATATGGTCTTCGCCGCACCGAAGAACCGCAAAGCCGTCGCACACACCAAGATTGGGGTACTGACCGAGACCGATGATGAGAAACAGCGGCTCGGTGTCTCCGTCGACGCCGGCATGAGCGTTGAAGTAGTAGCGATCGTAGAAGTTTCGATCCGAGGTGCCCACGTGGCGGATGGTCTCGGCGATCTGATGTACCGGGTAGTCGTCGAGCGGGGACAGCGTCATCGCGATTCTCCTGTCGTGACGGGGGCTGTTTCGAGCGATGCCCAATAGGTGCCGTCGAGCATGGCTTCGAGTGTCTTGTGGTGCAGGATCATTTCGTCCGGGTTGTCGGGGAACTCGGCCTGACCGAAAGCCACTGCGCGGCTTTGGACTCGGAACATGATCACCGCATGCCGCAACGCGGCGTACACGATGTAGAAATCGAGATCCGCTACCTGGTGTCCGGACAGCGACCGGTAGGCATCTGCCACGTCCTCACGGCGCAGGAAGTCCGGCATTCCGGGGAGGTCGGCCATGGCCGCAAGATCCTCGAAGAACCTGTGCTGGAAGATCATCCAGCCAAGGTCCAGCTCACGCGGCCCCAGTGTTGCCATCTCCCAATCGAGGACCGCCGCCGGCTCGAAGTCACGGTAGATGATGTTTCCGATCCGCGAGTCACCCCAACTGAGCACGGCTGCACCGGCATCGGCGGGAAAGTTCGTCTCGATCCAGTCGAAACCGCGCTCGATCAACGGGGATCCTGGTCCGTCGGCGGTTGCCCACTCGTAATAGCTTCGCTGCTCTTCGAGGTGGGCGCGAAGTGCCTCTGTGCCAGTCGGTTCGGCGCCGTCGCGGCACAGTTCGGGCAGTGCGAGGTGCGGATCGGCCATCGCGTGCAGCTCCGCGAGTACACGGACCGATGACTGCTGGAGTCGAGAACAGTCGTCGACTGAAGCCTCCGAGAGCCAGGATCCGAACGTGTACGGCATGACGTCGGGCGGAATTTCGCCGTCGCGGCGCTCCATCACGAAGAACTCGCCGCCGAGCGCGTCCGGATTGCTCTCGGACCAGTACACCCGCGGGACCGGCACCGACGTGTGTGCGGCGACGGCGCTCATGACCCGAAACTGCTGGTCCAGGTTGTACGACGGAAAGATCGGCACCGCGCTGTCTCGCGGTGCGATTCGGGCGACAAGGCGGTGCTCTGCTCGAACCCCGTCCTCGATCCACGTCGCATCGAAGAGCACAGTTTCGTTGGACATGCCGTTCGCGGCCGGCACCTCGACCGAGGTCACGGAAGGTTTCGAACCTCGCCACAGCACGGTAGCGAGCCAGCTTTCGAGGTTGCGCCGCATCTCGGTCGGGTCGTTGCGGGATTCGCCGGGTCTGGCGAATTCGGCGTAGTCGGGATTCTCGCCTGAGGTTTCTGTTTCGGTTCGAAGGTTCATCACCACTCCTCGTGGTTCGGTGGCGCCGATGCGCACGTGCCGATAGTCGATACAATATGTATCGACTAAAGCCGTGACAGAATGTAACGGCCATCACAGCGATACCGCAAGGGATTTGCCAAAAATGTCCAAAGATTCCGAAACTCAGCACCGCCTGGGCCCGCAGCGAAACCCTGCAATCGACGACGCAGTACTGGACGCGACCAGGCAACTGTTGGAGGAAAAGGGGTATGCAGGCACATCCATCGACGCCATAGCCACACGCGCGGGAGTGGGGCGCCCGGCGATCTACCGTCGGTGGCCGTCGAAGGCGCACATCGTCAACGACGCGATCTACCCGGTGCTCGACGTCGAACAGGGCGCCGACATCGACTCAGAACTCGGCACCGAGGGCACGATCACGGATCAGATCCGCGCGCTGGTGCACGGCGCGGTTGCACTGTTCGCAGCTCCCGCCACGCGAGCCGCTGCACCCGGACTGATGAGCGAAGTGCGAACAAACGCGGAACTGCGTGAGGTTCTGGTGGTGCGGCAACTGGCCGGAGTCCGCGTCGAGCTGAACCGTCGACTGGAAGCGGCGAGGGAACGAGGCGACATCCGAAGCGGCGTCGACGCCGACGCTCTTCTCGACATCATGGCGGGTGCGGCCATCTTCGCGATGTCGGTTCGGGACGTCCCAGACCCGGGACCGTATGCCGACTCACTCGCCGACATAGTGCTGAACGGCATACTCCCCGAAAGCTAATCCGCCGGCGTCGTAGTGGTTTGGCCTATCCAGTCGAGGAACTGCCCATGGCCACCGGCTAGTCCCTGGGGCGTGCCGTCAAGAGAGACAACAAATTTGCCGCGACATTCCTCAGGTGACACGGTCAGCTTGGCGTCGACTTCAGGCAGAACGCCAATACCTTCGTTGGCAATCCAGTGACATGGCAAAGCGCGAACAACTTCTGTGAATTCCACTCTGGCAGTAGGGATCAGATAGTTGAGGACTGCGCTGTGAAAGACGACGATCGTGGTGTTGAGCGGCGCACGCTCGACGAGATCGGCAACAGCCGACGTGAGATCTCCGCGAACCAGACGAGGCGGATCCGCACGCGCAAGGACAGCAGCGTCGCGCAATCGCTGACGGCGGTGGTCCTGTTCCGGCCACACAAGACTCTCCAACCATTTCATGTCGTCGGTGTCACCTACATCAAGTGGATTGAGGTCGATGCCCTCCCGGTAGACCACGTCCAGGACTTTCTCCGGAATCGGCGGATTGCCAGTCGTCGCGCACTCCAGCAGAACGGTGGACGGACCATCGAATGGATGCAGATACTTTTCGCCGTCGTAGAGATAGCTGTAGCGGTCCGGATAAAGGCACAGGCCCGCCGAGGCACCGACTTCGACAAGCGAGAGCGGGCCTTTCAACAACCCGAGGACGGGAAGCAACACAGCAGCGCGGCCGGCTTCATTGGTCTGCGTAGTCCGGATCCGCGCGAGGTGTTCCACCTCGGACCAGTTCTCCCTCAGCCATCGGCGAAACGACGCGTACGGCGCGACCGGGGCACCGAGGTGACGGCTCGCCCCGAATATCAGGTTGGGTTGCCTGCGGGGTTCTGGAAGTCGGTCGATCAGAGCGAGGACTGCTGGATCCTCCGATACGCCGAGGCCCCATTCCTCGTAGATCTCGGAGTTCCCTTTGGCTTCCACTTCCGCGAACGATCGGTACCAGCGCGATGTGTCCACCGTCGATGTCTACCGGATGCGACCTAGGTCTGGGAACCCGTGGTCGGCTCGCTGCCGACTATCCTGTGGGGCATGACCGAGCCTGTAGCGACCGCTGACCTTGCCGACGAGATCGGACCCGACATCCGTAGCTGCGACACGCAGTTCACCCAGTTCGGTGGACGTGAGGTTTTTGCGGGCCCCATCACCACCATCAAGTGCTTCCAGGACAACCTGCTCGTGAAGCAGACCCTCAGCGAACCGGGCAACGGCGGAGTCCTCGTCGTCGACGGTGACGCGAGCATCCACACCGCCCTGGTCGGCGACATCATCGCCGGCCGCGGCGTCGACAACGGCTGGGCCGGCGTCATCGTCAACGGAGCTGTCCGCGACTCGGCGATCCTGCGCACCCTCGACATCGGCGTCAAGGCCCTGGGTACCAACCCGCGCAAGAGCACTCAGACCGGTTCGGGTGAGAAGAACGTGCCGATCGAAATCGGCGGCGTCACCTTCAACCCCGGCGAGATCGTCTACAGCGACCAGGACGGCGTCGTAGTTCGCGAAAGCTAGTCAGAAGTCGCGGGATCAGGCGGGGGCTTCCACTTTGGCGGCCATCCCGCCGATCTCGACGACATCGCCGTCACGAAGCTGACGGCCACGGCGATCTTCGACCTCACCGTTGACCGAAACCATGCCGTCGGCGATCACTTCCTTGGCCTCCGCGCCCGATTCGATGAGGTTCGCGAGCTTGAGAAACTGACCGAGCCGAATCATTTCGTCGCGGATGGGTACTGCTGGAATGTTGTCGGTCATGTCAATCATCTTCCTCCTCCCACAAAACTGGACACGACAGACCACACTTAGCGTGAGGATCTGATCGACCGGTAGGAGAGGAAGCTCGATGGCACCATTGACCGAGGTATCGGACACCACTGCAGAGTTGGTGGAATCGCCACCCGAAAATCCGCGCCAGGCGCGTCGATTCCGCAAAGGGCGGTTCAGCCAGGTTCCCCATATCTCGGGACTGATCCTCGGCGTCTTCTCCGTACTGGTGTTCCTGTGGAGCATCTCGCCGGTTCTGCGGCACATCCTCCGAGTCCCACGCGAATACATCGACAATTACTACTTCGACGCACCGGATACGAGCCTGTCGTGGGCGCTCGTCGTCGCCCTGCTCGCCGCCGCTCTCGCAAGCCGTAAGCGCATCGCCTGGTGGCTGTTGACGATCTACCTGGCGCTGATCACCCTCACCAACATCGCCTCCGCGATCGTCGACAAGAACCCGAACAACGCCGTGGCCGTTGTGGTTCTGCTGATCGTGATCGGAATCCTGATCGCCGCGAGGCCCGAGTTCTACACACGCGTACGACGCGGTGCCGGCTGGAAAGCTCTCGGCGTACTGATTGGCGGCATGGCTGTCGCGACCGTGATCGGTTGGGGCCTGGTCGAACTCTTCCCAGGTGACCTGCCGCAGAACCAGCGATTCCTGTGGGCTCTGAACCGCGTCACCGCTGCGGCATCGGTCGACAACGAGGTGTTCGACGGTCATCCACGCGTCTTCGTCAACACGATCCTCGGTCTCCTCGGCGCCATCGCGCTACTCGCCGCAGTCATGACGCTCTTCCGCGCGCAACGCTCCAACAACGCCCTCACCGGAAACGACGAGTCCGCGATTCGCGGATTGATCCAGAACTTCGGCGCCGACGACTCGCTCGCCTACTTCGCCACCCGCCGCGACAAGGCCGTCATCTTCGCGCCGAGCGGCAAGGCCGCGATCACGTACCGCGTCGAAATCGGCGTCTGCCTTGCCAGTGGTGATCCCATCGGCGATCCCGAAGCCTGGCCGCACGCCATCGAAGCGTGGCAGGGACTCGCGTCGCAGTACGGCTGGGCGACGGCCGTCATGGGCGCCAGCGAAACCGGAGCGACGGCGTACAAGAAAGCCGGCTTGAGCGTCCTGCAACTCGGCGACGAAGCGATCCTGCGTACCCGCGAATTCAATCTCAACGGACGCGACATGCGTCCGGTCCGTCAGGCCGTCACCCGCGTGAGGCGCCACGGCGTCACCGTCCGGATGCGACGCCATCGCGACATCCCGCCCGAGGACATGGCGGCCGTCATCATCCGCGCCGACGACTGGCGCGACACCGACACCGAGCGCGGATTCTCCATGGCGCTCGGCCGACTGGGCGATCACCTCGACGGCGACTGCCTCCTCGTCGAAGCCGTCATGGGTGAAGGCACCGAGGACGAAAGCGTCGTCGGCATGCTCTCGCTCGTGCCGTGGGGACCGAACGGGGTGTCGCTCGACCTGATGCGCCGCAAGCCGACGGCGCCCAACGGAGTTGTCGAATTGATGGTCGCGGAGTTGGCCACACGCTCGGACGAGATCGGCGTCGTACGGGTCTCGCTCAACTTCGCCGTGTTCCGCTCGGTATTCGAGGAAGGTTCGCGCATCGGCGCCGGCCCGATCCTCCGCATTTGGCGCTCGGTGCTCGTCTTCTTCTCGCGCTGGTGGCAGCTCGAAGCCCTGTACCGCTCGAATGTGAAGTACCAGCCTGATTGGGAGCCTCGCTTCCTCTGCTTCGAGGACAACCGCGAACTGCCGCGCGTCGGATTCGCGTCGGCCATCGCCGAAGGCTTTGTGGTGCTGCCCAGTTTCGGGCGCAAGTCGAGCCAGGTCGTCAAGCACACCGGCACGCATGTGGCGGTGCCCGCCGCTCTGGTGACGTCCGAAGGACTGCATGCCGACGGCAGTCCGCCGGACTCGGCGCCGTCGTTCACGACCAACGGTCCGCGTCGACCCGAGCAGGTCCGCGTGCGCATGAACAAGCTCGCGCAACTGGCCGACGAAGGAATCGCCGCGTACCCCGTCGCGTATCCGCCGACGCACACGATCGCGGCCGCAGCGAAGTCACCGGAGGGCACCCGTGTGCGAATCGCGGGACGCCTCCTGCGGGTCCGCGACTACGGCGGAGTGGTGTTCACGGACGTACGCGATTGGTCCGGCGACATTCAGGTCCTGGTCGACCAGGACAACGTCGGCCGCGAGAAGTTGGCGGAGTTCGCCGCCGAGTTCGATCTCGGTGACCTGATCGAAGTCAGCGGAACCATCGGGCGCAGCCGCAAGGGCGAACTGTCGCTCATCGCCGTCGAGTGGCGCATGAACGGCAAGTGCCTGCACCCGCTGCCGGACAAGTGGAAGGGACTCTCGGATCCCGAGACCCGCGTCCGCCAGCGGTACCTCGACATCGCTCTCAACCCGAAGGCCCGCGAACTGCTCGAGGCCCGAAGCGCCGTCGTGAAGTCGCTGCGCGATTCACTGGGTGGTCGCGGATACCTCGAAGTCGAGACGCCGATCCTGCAGCAGGTGCACGGCGGCGCGAACGCCGCTCCGTTCCTGACACACATCAACGCGTACAACCTCGACCTCTATCTCCGCATCGCACCCGAGCTTTACCTGAAGCGCCTGTGCGTCGCGGGTATGGAGAAGGTGTTCGAGATCGGCCGCGTGTTCCGCAACGAGGGCGTCGACTTCAAACACAATCCCGAGTTCACGATCCTCGAGGCGTACGAGGCGCACAGCGACTACGAGGGCATGATGCGGATGTGCCGCGAGTTGATCCAGGCGGCGGCCGTCGCAGCATTCGGTCGCGAGATCATCATGCGACCCGGACCGGACGGCGAACTGGTCGAGGTCGACATCTCCGGCGAGTGGCCGGTGAAGACGATGCACGGCGCCGTCGCCGAAAAACTTGGTGTCGACGTCTCCCCCGAGACGAGTCTCGAAGACCTGCAGAAGCTGTGCGACGCCAACGAGATCCCGTACCAGTCCAGCTGGGACACCGGCGCCATCGCGCAGGAAATGTACGAGCACCTGGTCGAGGACTACACCGAGTTCCCGACGTTCTACACCAACTTCCCCACCTCGATGTCGCCGCTCACCCGGCCTCATCGCAGCATCCCCGGCGTCGCCGAGAAGTGGGACCTGGTGGCGTGGGGTGTCGAACTCGGAACCGCGTACAGCGAGCTGACGGACCCCGTGGATCAGCGCAACAGGCTCACCGAGCAGTCGATGCTCGCGGCCGGCGGCGACCCCGAAGCGATGGAATTGGACGAGGACTTCCTCCAAGCCCTCGAACACGCGATGCCGCCGACGGGTGGTCTCGGGATGGGCGTCGACCGAATCGTCATGCTGATCACGGGTGGCAGCATCCGCGAGACGCTGGCCTTCCCCCTCGCGAAACCGCGTCAGTAGTCCGGATTCTCGCGTGCCGGAATTGTTCCACGTGAAACCACCGGGCGAGATCTTGCAGGTCGGCGAGAGCCGACTGCATGTTCTTGCCGAAGGCGACGGCCCCGTCGTCGTCCTGTGCGGCGGGCTGGCGGGCAACTGGTTCGACTGGGACGACTGCGCACGTCATCTCCAGTCGGACCACACCGTCGTCCGGTTCGATCGCCCGGGTTTCGGACTCAGTGAGCCGTCGTCCGAAGTGCCGACCGTGCACGGTGAAGCTCAGCGGATCCTCGATGTTCTCGACGCTCTGGGGTTGGCGGGGCCCGCGGTGGTGGTCGGTCACTCCATCGCCGGCTTCTACGTCGAAGGCTTCGCGCGCCTGTTCCCCGATCGCGCAGCGGGCATGCTCCTCCTCGATTCCAGTGCCGAGAAAGAGCCGAAACGTCTTTTCCCCCGCGACCTACTGCTGATCGCCTCCCGGGCCGCCGCGGCCTCCTTCAGCACTACCGGATTGCAACGCCTCCTCGGCACCACGACGCGCAAGATCCTCAACCAGTCCGTGCCGCCGAGCGGCTCCTCGGACGCGACGCTCGAATGGGTCCGGAAGATCTACCGCGAACCTCATTATCTGGAAGCGGCGATGGTCGAATACGTCGCATACACCGATATGGCGTTGGAGCTCACCGCTTTACGACGGTCGAGCAAGCACCCCCTGCCCGACATCGACCTCAGCGTCGTCGCCGCGCACACGGGCCACACCACTCCCTGGGCCATCGCCTGGATGGCAAAGCAGCAGAAACTCGCCACCTACCTCGGCGGGAGTTTTCACGTCCTGCGCCCGGCACATCACCACGCGATGATCGACCAACCCGAGGAGTTGGCGAACTTGATTCGGCGTCTCACGCAGCCGAACCGTCGGGGATGACACTTAAAGCTACAACTCGGACAGTAGCCGGATCATTGCTAGGCTCGGACAGCTTCTGCTATCTACGACAGGCTAACCATGGACCGTTCGACACGTCGGGTGCGCTCGTGCCTGATTTTCGTGGCGATCCTCGTTGTCGCCCTGGCGGGCATCGCCGCCCGCCCCCCCGGGTTTCTGTCCACCTTCTGGCCCGCCAACGCGATCCTTCTGGGCATTCTCCTCCGTAACCCTCGCTCGTTTGCGCCGATCGGACTCGCCGTCGGCGGCGCCGCGCTGCTGACGGCGGATATTTCGACCGGAAGTTCGGTGCAGCGGGCCCTCGAATTGAATGCGATCAATCTGGTCGGGGTGACCACTGGCTTGATCGCCGCGAACTTGCTCGGCTGCTTCCCGAGGCGGGTCCCCGAGACGAAGTACACGGCCAGAATCTTCCTCGTCTCGGTTCTTGCATCTCTGACCGCCGGGTCCGCCAGTGCACTACGCACTCAGCTCCACGAAGGTAGCGGTGCGGCAACGGAATTGGTGGGGTGGTTCTTCGCCGACCTGTGTACGTATCTGATCGTGCTGCCGATCGTTCTGTCGGCACCGACACTCGAACACATTCGTAAGACTTTCGGGCCGTCCGTGAGGCAGAGCCTGCGACTCAGGCGGCTCGCCCAGATCCTCGCACCACTGGCCGCACTGCTGGTCTGCCTGCCACTCGCCTTGGAGGTTCAGGGAGCCCTCGCCCTGCTGCTGCCGATGCCGGCGCTCCTGTGGTGCGCAATGCGGGTCTCACTGTTCAGCACTTCGCTCCTGGCAGCCGGATGGAGCGCGTGGGCACTGGTCATGGCAGGCCAGGGGCGGTTGGCACTGGCAGATCCGGTTCACCTGCTGAGCGAGGACGTGACCACCCGGATCTCCGTCATCCTGATGGCACTCTCCCCCATCGCCGTAGCCGTCGCCACAGGTGCACAGCGACGCGCCGAGCGAGAACTCCAACGCATCGCCGAGTGCGACGCCCTGACCGGAACATTGAGCCGACACGCGTTCTGGACCCGGTCGCAGGAACTCCTCGACACCCAGCACACAGCGCGGAAATCGATCGCCGTCATGATGCTCGATCTCGACCACTTCAAATCGATCAACGACAACCTCGGCCACCTCACCGGAGATTCGGTCCTCGAACAATTCGGAAACACCCTCCTCGCCACTACCGAAGGGCTGGGACTCTCCGGTCGACTGGGCGGTGAGGAATTTGCCGTCGCCGCCGCCGACTGCACCTTCGAAGAAGCCATCCAGCTCGCGGAGCGCATCAGAGAGGCGCAAGAGGCGCACTCACGATCCATTCGCGGTTTCGCGGGCACCGTCAGTATCGGCGTCGCCTGGGTCGACCGGGCGATGCCGGACATGGAGACCCTGCTCGACATTGCCGACAACGCGATGTACCAGGCAAAACGCGAAGGACGAAACCTCGTGGTGGCGTTCGATCTCTACATGGCAAGGTGACGTAGGTGCAACTACTCCTGATCCGACACGCGCTCCCCGAACTGGCCGAGGTCACCGAAGGCCGCGCCGATCCCTCGCTGACCGACGAAGGCCGTGCCCAGGCACTTCGGCTGCCCGCAGCACTGGCGCCGTACCGGATCACCGGACTCTTCAGCAGCCCGCAGAAGCGCGCACTCGAGACCGCGGCCCCGGTCGCGCAGGTAGTGGACCTTCCGGTAACCCAGCTCGAGGGTCTGGCGGAATACGACTACGAGCAGCCCCACTACATCCCGATGCACGAGGTCCTGGAGCGGGCACCGGAAACCTATGCGCGCATCAAAGCCGGCTGGCTGCCGGAGTCGGTGGACGGCGACGCTTTTCGTGCGCGAGTCCTCTGTGCGATCGACGAGATAGTCGCGGCGACCGACAACGACGCCACCGTGGCGATCTTCTGCCACGGCGGCGTCGTCAACATCGTTTTGCAGGAACTGCTCGGGCTGGAGCGTCCGTTGACCTTCCCGATCGAGTACGTCTCCGTCACGCGAATTCTTGTTTCCCGCAGTGGAAGCCGAAGGGTCGGGTCGATCAACGAAACAGGTCACGTGCGCAACATGTTGCGCGTCTAGCTCAACTCATACGTGGTGGCACGCCACCTGATGGCCGCCCTCGACGAGACGAAGTTCGGGAACTTCCTCGGCGCAGAGATCAGTGGCCAGCGGGCACCGCGTGCGGAAGCGGCAGCCACTGGGCGGATTGAGCGGCGACGGCAGTTCAATGACCTTCTGCTCGACGTTCTGCGCCGCGGTGACGCTGGCGTCGGGATCGGGAATCGACGCCAGCAGTAGCTGCGTGTACGGATGCAGCGCGCGGTTCTGCATGTCTTCTGCGGGAACGATTTCGCACACGCGGCCCAGGTACATGATCATCACGCGGTCGCTGATGTTCTTCACGACGGCCATGTTGTGCGCGATGAACAGCAGAGACAGCCCGTGGCGCTTCTTCGCGTCCTCGAGCAGGTTCAGAATCTGCGCCTGCACGGACACGTCGAGGCTCGAGACCGGCTCGTCACAGATCAGGACCTTGGGGTCGAGCATCAACGCGCGGGCGATGCACACACGCTGGCACTGTCCGCCCGAGAGCTCGCGCGGCGTCCGGTCCCACACCATGTCCGGGTCCAACCCGACCTCGGCAAGAACCTCGCGCGCCCGAGCTTCGATGGCGGCCTTGTCTTTTCCGCCCCAGATCGACGGACCCTCGGTGATGAGAGCCTTGACCTTGCGTCGCGGGTTCAGCGAGGAGATCGGATCCTGAAAGATCATCTGCAACTGAGTGCGGCTGCGACGCAACTCCTCCGCCCCGAGTGCCGTCATCTCCGTCTCTCCCAGGCGGATGGATCCCGACGTCGGTGAGGGCAACTGCATGATCGCCCGGCCCGCCGTGGACTTGCCGCAGCCGGATTCACCGACCACACCCAAGGTTTCACCCGGAGCGACGGTGAAGCTGATCCCGGACACGGCGTGAACCGTCTGACCCTTGCCGACGTTGAATTCGACGACCAGGTCCTCGACCGTCAAGGCCGCGTCCACCGTCTCGGGCGTTCTGGTATCCACTGATGCAGTCATCAGACCATCTCCTTCACCGCGAGCGTCAGGCCCGCTGCGGTAGTGCCGGCCTTCTCGTTGGCGACCAATGCCGTTGTGCCTTCCGGGGTATCGACCGGGTAGTGGCACGCGAACGTGTGACTTTCGGTTGTGTTGTCTCCCGGACCGCCGGGGGCCAGAGCCGGGTCGCCGGTCAGGCAGTCGTCCTGGGCATAGCGGCAGCGAGCAGCGAAGCGGCAACCGGTGATCGGCTTCGTCATGTCCGGAAGTCCACCCGGAATTGTCTGCAGCACTGTGTGCGTCGGCGATTCGAGTCGCGGAATCGCAGCCATCAACGCTTCGGTGTACGGATGACGCGGACGAGTGAACAGCTCTTCGGTTGCCGACGTCTCCACGACGGAACCGGCGTACATGACAGCGACGCGATCCGATCGACCCGAGACCACACCGAGATCGTGGCTGATCAGGATGACGGCCATGTTGAGCTTGTCGTTGAGCGAGGCGAGCAGATCGAGGATCTGCTTCTGGACCGTCACGTCGAGGGCGGTGGTCGGCTCGTCGGCGATCAGCAGTTTCGGCTCGCAGGCCAGCGCCATGGCGATGACCACACGCTGTCGCATACCGCCCGAAAGTTCGTGGGGGTACTGATCGAGCCGACGCTTGGGCTCGGGGATACCCACCATCGACAGGAGTTCCGCAGCGCGATCACGGGCCGCATCCTTCTTCAGACCAAGGTGGAACTTCAAGGATTCGGTGATGTGCGTACCGATGCGCTTGAACGGATTGAGCGAGGTCATCGGATCCTGGAAGACCATGGCGATCTCCGGTCCCCAGAAGTGCTTCATCTCCGACTTCTTCATCGTCGACATGTCGCGGCCGGCAAACGTCACCGTTCCCGTGATGTCGAGGGCCGGACCCTTCTGGAGCAGACCCATGATGGTGCGCCCGAGAACCGACTTGCCGGAACCGGATTCGCCTACGATGCCGAGAGTTTCACCAGCGGAGACGTGGATCGAGACACCGTCGACTGCTCGCAACTGGCCACGCGGAGTGGCGAATACGGTTCTGATGTTGTCCGCCTGCAGCAGCGGAACGCCGTTCTGAGATGAAGTGGTCACAGCTTACTCCGATACTTCTCACCGATGAGGTTGAAGGAGAACACCGTCAGGAAGAGGAAGACACCTGGCACCAGGACGATGAACGGATGCTTCTCCACGATCCCGCCCTGGCCTTCGGCAATCATGTTGCCCCAGGTCGGATCGGGTTGTGCGATACCGAGTCCGAGGAAGCTCAGTGAGGCTTCCGCGACGATCAGACCGGAGACGGCCACCAAGCCGAGCGCAGCGACGGGAACGAGGACGTTGGGAACCAACTCGCGCCAGATGACACGCCATTTGGTGGCGCCCATGGCACGCGCGGCAAGCACGAACTCCCGTTGGGCGACAACGATGGTGTTGGCCCTCGCGATTCGAACCATGCTGGGAATGCAGAGAATCGAGAGTGCGAGCGTGATGTTGCGCAGGTTCGACGTCAGCACCGCGGCCAGTGCGATGAGCAGGACCAGGGAAGGAATGGCCAGCAGCGAGTTGGTCAGGATTCCGACGACGGCATCGACCTTGCCGCGGAAATAGCCGGCCATGACGCCGATGGTGCCACCGATGATCATGCCGATCAGTACGGCGCAGATTGCCACGGTCAAGGATGCTCGAGCCCCGAACAAGGCGCGGGCGAGGAGGTCGAGACCGAAGTTGTTGGTACCCAACGGGTGCTCGGACAACAGGCTCGGCGAGGCGAAGCCCGGCTCGGCCAAGGTCTTGACCGTGTCCTTGTACTCACCGAGCGGCAGCAGCGGTGCAAAGATCGCGGCCAGGATCAGGGCGACCAGCCAGATGCACGCCAACCAGTACGAGAGATCGAACTGACTGCCCCACTTGGACGTACCGAGCTTGCCGAGGCCCTTGAAGAGGAAAACCAGGGCAACGAGCGCGAGCACGATCCGGACGGTCATCATGATGGCCGAACCGAAGAGTGCGGTGCCGAGCAGCGCAAAGCCGACCACCGTGAGAATCGACCCGATCAGGACCAGGTTCTTCGGCTGTTCCAGCGTTTCGACGGGACCGGGAGCCAGCAGGACTGTCTGCTGCCGGTATGTCATCACCTCGGACGGGGCCGGCGACGGGGCCGCTCCGTCTGGCGTCACTTCAGACATGGACACGACGACTCCTCGGGTCAAGATAGGTGTACAGAACATCGATCGCGCTGTTGACGAGGACGTAGATGACGGCGATCACGACCACCGCGCCCAGCAGCATCGGCGAATCACCTTGCTGCGCTGCGCGGACGATGAGCGTGCCCATTCCGGGCAGTGAGAACAGCGTCTCGACGATCACGGTGCTGCCGATCATGCCGCCGAGAGCCAGACCCATCATCGTGATGAGCGAGAACGACGACGGGCGAAGCGCGTCACTGAAAAGCACTCGCAGCGTGGGCATTCCCTTGGCCTTCGACGCGAGGATGTAATCCTCACGGAGCGTCGTCACCAGGTCGGAGCGGAGAACGCGAGTGAACATCGCCATCTCGAGGAGGCTGATGGTGATCGCGGGAAGTATTGCGTGTGAAAGGTTTCCGGAGAGGCTGTCACCGATGCGCACCCACTGTGATCGCGGGAACCAGCCGAGCCAGTTGACGGTGACCATGATCAGCAACAGACCGGCAAGGAAGCTCGGGATGGACAGAACACCGAACGTCGCGGCGCTGATGACGCGGTCGATGACGCCGCCTTCGTGGTGTGCCGACCAGAGTGCCAGCGGCACGGCGACGACGAGGGCGATGACCAGACCCATCACTGCCAACTGCACGCTGACGGGGAGAGCGGAACTGATCGCCGTGAGGACGTCCTGCTGCGGGGGAACGAGCGAGTTACCGAGGTCGCCTTGCAGAGCACTGGTCAACCAGTCCCAATAGCGAACCAGGAGTGGATCGTTAAGACCGAGCTGCTGGCGAACTTCCTCGTACTCGGCGGGCGTGCGCCCCTCACCGAGGACGGAGACAGCGGGATCGCCGGGGATCAGTGATGCCAGCACGAAGGTTCCGAAGCTGACGATCAGGATCACAATGACGAGCTGGCCCAATTTCTTACCTATTGCGCCGATGTTCATCGATTTCGTCTCCTTCGGACAGCGAGCTCGCAATACACAGCAGTTCCTCTGATTTCATTTCTTCGTTCGCAGCCGGCCCCGATCCGCTGAAATATGGGCGCGAGGCCGGCCGTGAACTTCAGGCTCTCCAGGACTTCCGGGCGCCCTAGGACTTCCAAGCTCCGTCGAAGAGCACGATTCCGTCGAGGCTCTGCTCGAGTCCGTGAACGTTCTGGTTCCACACGTCGAGTGCGGCGACGTTGCCCCACACCTGCCACGGCACGGTCTCGTTGGCGCGTTCCTGGATCTGTGCCAGGACTGCCTTCTTGTCCTCGTCGGTGGTTGCGACACCCAACTTGTCCAGGAGAGCATCCATTTCGGCGTCGGAGTAGCCGGTCGCGTTGTTGCGGCCACCGGACTTGATGCCCGTGTACAGACGCTCGTAGGGATCGGCCTCGGCGAGGCTCAGTGCTGCGGTGCTCATGTCGTAGTCGTGATCGGCATACATCCGCTTGACCAGATCACCTGCACCGGTGACGTATTCGATCTGAGCGTCGAAGCCGACTGCGTTGAGCATCGCCTGGATGGCCAGAGCCGTTGCCTGCGCGGACGGTTCCTGGATGGACAGGAACGTGATCTTGCCGTCGTACCCGTCGGCCTTGGCCTGATCGAGCAGTTCCTTCGCCTTGGTGGGATCGACGCCGATCGGTGCGACGTCGTTGTGCCAGCGCGAGGTGTCCTGGAAGATCTCCTGGCCGGGCAGCCCCTTGCCGTTGTTGACGCGCGTGTTGAGCGTCTCCGGATCGACGGCCAACGCCATCGCCTGTCGGACACGGACATCCGATCCCGGGCGACCCGGGGCCATGTTCACGTTCGCGATGTAGCCGAGCGACGGGATGTCGACGAAGCCGGGGTAACCCGACTCGATCAGATCCAGGATCGGGGTGAGCGTACGCATGTAGGCAGCGTCGATGCCGCCGGTCTTGAGGGCTTCGGCGGTGGGCTGAGCGCCGACGATGCTGATCAGCTTGAGCTTGTCGATGTTCGGTGCGCCGTCGTAGTAGTCGGGGCGAGCAGCCAAGAGCAGTTCCTCGTTGGGAGCGAACTTCTCGAGGGTGAACGCGCCGGCACCGATCGGGGTGAACTGGTCACCCTGCTGGGCGCTCGGGGCAACGATCATGCCGGGTCCGGTGGCGAGCATCGACTGGATGCCCGTCCACGGATCAACGAGGTTGAAGACAACCGTCGTCGCGTCCGGGGTGTCGATCGAGGCAACCTTGGAAGCCCAGAGGCTCGACTGCGGTCCCTTGTTGGTGACGTAGCGGTTGATGCTGTCGGTGACGGCCTTGGAATCGAAAGCTGTTCCATCGCTGAACTTCACACCGTCGCGCAACTTCAGCGTCCAGGTCTTGCTGTCCGCACTCGCCTCGAGCGACTGGGCGAGCTTGGGCTCGAACTTCTGCCCGATGGGGTCGTAGCGCATGAGCACGTCGTAGATGGCGCTGAGCTCGCTGCCACCGGTGGCGCCGGCAACCTGAGCCTTCGCGGGATCGAGAGTCGTGACCGCGGAGTAGCCGCTGAAGGTCAGCGTGCCACCCTTGGTGGGAGTGCCGGGGTCGGCCTGCTCGTTGACCATGCCGATCTTCAGCGAGGAACCGGAATCAGCGGATTCGCCGCCGCCGTTGCCCGAGCCGTTGTCGGCGCACGATGCCAGGAACATACTTGCGGTGATCGCCAGCGCAGCCGCAGCCAATCTGCGACTTCCGCGGCGGGAACTACGACTCATTCGAATGCCTCCAAGGCGGGGTAAGACCATGACGTGATGTTGAACACGAAACAGTCTGTGACGGGAGGCACAGAAAATTGGATCGAGTCTCGCTCAGTGGAATCGGTTAAGTTGCAGGCCTCAACGGTCGGGTAAACCGACCCTGGCCAGCGAATACCCTCGCCGAGATCAGACCAGCCGGTCTAGTCCAGATCTAGTCGCGATCCAGCGTCGCTTCCTCGAGATCGAGCTCTCGAAGTACCTTTCGGAGAACCTCGTCGTCGATCCGGCCGGCATCGCGCTCGGCGATGAAGACACCTCGCTCGGCATCGATCATCTCGAGGCGCAGCGAGCGGAAGGCATTCGACGGGCTCTCCCCCAGATCCTCGTCGCTGCGCCCGAGTCGCTCCCACGCCGAGTTCGCCCGGTGGGTGTTCCAGCTTCGCAAGATGTCTGCGGCACGATCCCGAACCTGTGGGACGTCGTCGACGTCGTCTCCGACCAACTCGTCCAGCCGCGCCGCAGCAGCCCGCGCAGCCTTGTCCTGTGCGGCCGCCTCAGCGCGCGCGTCGGACTGCGCTTCGTTGCCCTGCACGCCGAGGACACGGATGACCCACGGCAACGTCAGACCGTGCAGCAGTAGCGTGCCGACCACGACGACAAATGTCAGGAAGAGGATCAGCGAACGGCCGGGGAAGTCTTCGCCACTGTTGACAGTCAACGGAATCGCGAAGGCAGCCGCCAGTGACACGACCCCTCGCATACCGGCCCACGACACGACGAACACTGCCCGAGCCGAAATCTCCGGTTCCCTCGCCCGGATGCGGGGAGACAGCCAGCGCGGTACGTACGTGAACGGGAACACCCAGGCGATCCGCACCACCACGACGGTCACGAGAACGGCAACCGACGCCCAGACGACGATCGAGGTGCTGTACCCCTGCAATCCGTTGACGACGCTGGGCAATTGGAGACCGATCAGCAGGAAGACGAACGACTCCAGAATCAGGTCGACGGCCTTCCACACTGCCGTGTCCTGCAAACGCGTCGCATAGCTCGCACGGGTGGAGCGCTGGCCGAGGAACAACCCGGCCACGACAACCGCGATGACGCCCGACGCGTGGACCTCCTCCGCAGCCAGGTAGGTGAAGAAGGGCACCACCAGTCCGATTCCGCTCTCCATCACCGGATCCTGGAGCTTGCCGCGAACCTTCGAGATGACAAACCCCACGGCGAGGCCGATCGCCGTTCCACCGACCGCCGCGACGAGGAAGGTCTCGAAGCCGCCGATCAGCGTCGCACCCGTACCGACGGCAGCCGCGAGAGCGACCTTGTACGCCGTCAGAGCGGTGGCGTCGTTGAGCAGGCTCTCGCCGCCCAGCAGGGTCATGATTCGGCGTGGCAGACCGAGCTTGCGTCCGATTGCGCTCGCGGACACCGCGTCCGGCGGCGCCACGATGGCGCCGAGAACCAGCGCAGCCGCTATCGAGAACTCCGGCACGATCAGATAGGCGACAAAGCCCACCGCGGCCGTCGTCGCCAGGGGAAGCCCCACCGCGAGAAATCCGATCGGACGCAGATTCGAGCGCAAAGCCAGGTATGAACTGTCCAGCGCTGCCGAGTACAGAAGTGGGGGCAACACGACAAACAGGACGAGGTCGGGATCGAGTTCCAACTCCGGAACACCCGGTATCTGGCAGGCGATCAAACCGACCAGGACAAGGATCAGCGGCGAAGACAGCCCGAACCTTCGCGCGACCGCCGCCACCAGCAACGCCGCTACTACAACCCCCAGTAATATGCCGTTCACCCTGGCAGCATGCAGTATGGAAGGCGATGAAGAAAATCCTGAAGCGAGCAGCAGCTCGCACGCAGCAGCCCGCACCCGCTCCGACCGGTTGCGAGGAACTAACCAATGCGCCCGAAACGGACCCGGCGGCGCTGACGCCCGGCGTCTGCCAGGGGTGCGCCGAACTGGGCGAGGATAACTGGTCTCACCTGCGCATGTGCCTGTCCTGCGGCCACGTCGGATGCTGCGATTCCAGCCCTCACCAGCATGCAACCAATCACTACCGCGAAACCGGGCACCCGGTCATGCGCTCGCACGAGCCCGGCGAATCCTGGCGCTGGTGCTACGTCCACGATCTGATGGAGTGACCGCGCGCGACTCGCAGTGCACTGAGCATTGTGCCCACCTGTCGCGGCACACAGCCCTCAGTGTTGCGCACATTGCTCAATCCAGTGGGTAGCTATTGCCCAATCTGTATGCCGATGATGGACTTTGACGCAGAATCTGCACAACAGATCGACAGGTGCGGCTGGATTTTGCCGCACCGAACGGTTCGGCCTCAGGAAGTCCTGCCATACATCACAACCACATCGTCGGCCCCACGATCTGGGGTACAGGCGGTGCGGTGATCGATGTCCACTATTGAAGGCAGGACCGGCCGTGAACAGCCCCAGCATCAACCAGAACGCTCCCGAGTCATTGGCGGAGATCGAGAAGCGCGTTCTGTGGTTGTCGACCGCGATGATCCATCACGCCAACCGTGTTCGGCCGAATCCCAGTGGGCTCAAGGTCGGCGGCCATCAGGCCTCGTGCGCGTCGATGGTCTCGATCATGACGTCGCTGTGGTTCGGCCAACTTCGTTCCGGCGACCGGGTTTCCGTCAAGCCGCACGCGGCTCCGGTGCTCCACGGCATCAATTATCTGCTCGGTGAACTCGACGAGTCCTACCTGACGACGCTGCGCGAGTTCGGGGGCCTGCAGAGCTACCCGAGTCGATCAAAAGATCCTGATCCGGTGGATTATTCGACCGGATCGGTGGGCATCGGCGCGACGGCTCCCATCTGGGGCGCCATTGCACGTCGGTACGTCGACGCCTCCCTCGGCGGCGCCGGAACCGGGCGCCAGTACTCCCTCGTCGGTGACGCCGAACTCGACGAGGGCGCTGTGTGGGAAGCAGTTCTCGATCATTCGGTTGCCGAACTGGGTGAGATCGTGTGGATCGTCGACCTCAACCGCCAATCACTCGACCGGGTGGTGCCGAACATCGCGGCAACTCGCCTCGAGCGCATGTTCTCGGGTGCCGGCTGGCAGGTCATCACCGTGAAGTTCGGCGCTTTGCTGGAATCACTGTTCACCCGGCCAGGGGGCACCGCGCTGCGCGAACGAATCCTGGACATGCCGAATCCGGAGTACCAGCGTCTGCTGCGATGCACGGCCGACGAGGTTCGTCTGAGACTGCCCGGCGACGCGGCGGACGCCGACGCGATCACGTCGCTGATCAACGACCTCGACGACGCCACGGTGCTCGAAGCCATCCGCAATCTCGGTGGCCACGACCTCGACGCTCTGCGAGAGGCCTACGCGCAGATCGACGACACCCGCCCCACCGTGATCATCGCGTACACGATCAAGGGCCGAGGCCTGCCGACGCAGGGCCACCCGCAGAACCATTCGTCGCTGCTCACCACCGAGCAGTACGAGCACCTGGCGGCGGAGCTCGGCATGGATCCGTCGAAGCCCTGGGAACGGTTCGAGACCGACAGCCCGTCGGGCCGTATCTGCGCCGAAACCGCTGGGCGCCTGGCTCGCCCGAAGGTGGAGCACCTGGTGCCCCCGGCAGTTCCGAAAGACATCGGGCGTACGCCCTCCGGCACGTCCACCACTCAGGCAGCACTCGGCCGGGTACTACTCGACCTCAGCCGCGAAGCACCGGACGCCGCGAAACGTGTTGTCACACTGAGCCCGGACGTCAGTTCCACCACGAACCTGGCGGGGTGGCTGAACAAGGTCGGCGTGTGGTCCCCCAACGAGCGGCACAACTGGTTTGCCGACGACGCCGAAACGATCATGCACTGGCGTGAGAAGCCCACCGGTCAGCACATGGAACTCGGCATCGCCGAGACCAACCTGGTCGGGCTGATGGGCGAACTCGGCGCGACGTGGAGTCGTTGGGGCCAGCCACTCTTCCCCATCGGCGTGATGTACGACCCCTTCATCGAGCGGGCTCTCGAACCGTGGTCGTACGGCATCTACGCCGGCGGACAGTCGATCATGGTCGGCACTCCGTCGGGCGTCACCTTGGCTGCCGAAGGTGGTGCGCACCAGTCGATCAAGACCCCGTCCATCGGACTGGAACAGCCGGGGTGCGTCAGTTTCGAACCGGCGTTTGCCGTCGACGTGGAGTGGACGCTCCTCGACAGCATCGGACGCCTGGGCCGACCGGACGGCAGCTCGTCGTACCTGCGTCTGTCGACCCGACCGGTCGATCAGGCCCTGGCCGCGGTACCGACCGATCCGGCGGCGCGTGAACGCCGTCGACGTCAGGTGGTCGCCGGGGCTTACACTCTGCGACAGAATCCTGATCCTGCCGTCACTCTGGTCGGTATGGGTGCCACCGTCACCGAAACACTGGTTGCAGCCGAAAGACTCGGCGAGCAGGGAATTTCCGCTGACGTGGTGTGCGTGACCAGCCCGGGCTTGCTCTTCGAAGCGCTCCAGTCTCGGCGTGGCCTCGCGGACGGCCCGTCGTGGATCCTGGATCAGGTCTTTCCGAGTAGCCGATCCGCGCCGATGGTGACCGTTCTCGACGGACACCCGCACACCCTCGCGTTCCTGACGGGAATCAACAACGTCCCGGGCGCTGCGCTCGGAGTGAGCCGGTTCGGTCAGGTCGGTTCGCTCGAGGACGTCTACCGGTACCACGGCCTCGACTCCGACAGCATCGTCCGCGCCGCCCTCGATCTCACTTCTTGATCAATCACACTCTCTGATGCCGAGAAGCGTCCCCGCAGGGACGCTTCTCGGGTCTAGTCAGTTCTTCCAGGCCTTGTCGAAGAACATGATTCCGTCGAGGCTCTGCTGAATGCCGTGGACGTTCTGTCCCCACACACCGAGCCAGGGGGTGTTGCCGTAAACCTGCCACGGCACAACCTCATTGGCACGCTCCTGAATCTTGGCGAGCACCTCGATCTTCGCGTCGTTCGACGTCGCTACACCCAACTGATCAAGCAGCGAATCGATCTCCGGATCGGAGAAGCTCGTGGCGTTGTTTCGTCCACCCGACTTGAGGTTCGAGTACAGACGCTCGAAAGGATCGGCTTCCGCGAGGTTGGCGGAACCTGTTGCCATGTCGAAGTCGCGGTCGGCGTACAAACGCTTCACGACATCGGCAACCGAGTTGACGTATTCGATCTGGAAATCGAAACCGACGGCGTTGGCCATCGACTGCAGTGCCAGAGCCATCGCCTGCGCCGAGTTCTCCTGCAGCGTCAGGTATGTGATCTTGCCGTCGAAACCGTCCGCCTTGGCCTCGTCGAGAAGCTGCTTCGCCTTGGCGGTGTCGACGCCGATCGGAGCAACGTCGTTGTGCCAGCGGGAGGTGTCCTGGAAGATGACCTGCCCGGGCAGACCCTTACCTTCGTTGAGCCGGTTGTCGAGTGCGACGGGATCGGTTGCGAGCGCCAACGCCTGACGCACCCGCACGTCGGCACCGGGACGACCGGGAGCCGTGTTGACCAGCGACAAGTAGGACAGCGACGGGATGTCGACAAAGCCCGGGTAGCCGGAGTCGATCAGATCCAGCACGTTCGGTAGCGAACGCATGTATGCGACGTCGGTGCCGCCGCTCTTGAGCGATTCGGTGGTGGACTGCGAACCGACGATGCTGATCAACCGCAGCTTGTCCACGTTCGGGGCGCCGTCGAAGTAGTCCTCCCGAGCGTCGAGGATCAATTCCTCGTTGGGAGCGAACTTCTCGAGGGTGAACGCACCCGCGCCGATCGGGGTGAACTGATCACCCTGCTGGGCACTCGGCGCGACGATCATGCCGGGGCCGGTGGAGAGCAGTGACTCGATGCCGGTCCACGGGTCAACGAGATTGAAGACGACCGTCGACGCATCCGGGGTGTCGACCGAGGCAACCTTCGACGCATAAAGGCTCGACTGCGGTCCCTTGTTGGTGACGTAGCGATTCAGGCTCGCCGAGACGGCCGCCGAATCCACCGCAGTACCGTCGCTGAACTTCACACCGTCGCGCAGCTCGAGGGTCCACGTCTTGAAGTCCGAACTCGGCTCCATCGACTCGGCGAGCTTCGGAACGAATTCCTTGGACGCCGGGTCGTACCGCAAGAGCGTGTCGTAGATGGCGCCCAACTCCGAACCGGCGACCGAACCGGCGATCTGCGTCTTCGCGGGATCGAGATTCGTGACGGCGGAGTACCCGCTGAACGTGAGCGTGCCACCCTTGACCGCGTCACCGTCGCCGGATTGCTCGTTGACCGGGCCGATGGACAACCCCGAACCGGAGTCCGGTGCGTCGCCGCTCCCACCCCCGTTCCCGCTGTCAGCGCACGACGAGACGAACAGGCCGGCGGAGACAGCCAGCGCGACGGCGGCAACCTTGCGGTGACCGCGCCGAGAACTGCGACTCATTCAAAACCTCCAGGTCAGAAACTGTGATGTGAAGCATTGTCGAGACAGTTTGTGACTTAAGGCACAGGTATTAGTCGCAGGTCCCGCTCAGTGGAATGAAGCGCGACAATTGGTCAGTTTTCCAGCGACATTCGCAGGTCAGGCCCTTAGCGAAGGTCAGGAATTCATTCTGATTCAGGCGCCTTTCAACGGATGAATCGCCGGAGCGCCGTCGAGGAGCGGACCGGCAGCGGCAAGCGCAGCCTGCAAATGCGGGGACTGCATGTGGGCATCCAACTCCTCTTGCCCGCGCCAAGTTTCGATCGTGACGAAGGTGCCGGGCGCAGCCGCTGACTCGAACAGTTCGTACGACACACAGCCGTCCTCGGACCGACTCGCCTCCGCGAGAGTTGTCAGAGCCGAACGGACGTCGTCCTCGGAACCGGACTTGGCCGGGATGGTTGCAACTACACGAAGCTCGCTCATCGGATACCTTTCGCAGGGGGGAAGTCAGCTAGAGACACACGCCACAAACGTACACACGAAAAGGGCAACCAATGGGGCTACTGAAGGACGTCACCGGCTGGCGACGCGGAGCGAAGTTGCAGCGTCGACTGCGCGATCTCACCGGCACGCTGGTGGTGATCACCGGTGCGGGCAGCGGCATCGGGCGTGAAACGGCCCTCGCCTTCGCGGCCCAGGGAGCAATCGTCGTCGTCTCCGACATCAACCTCGAAAGCGCGCAGGACACTGCGGCGCTCATCAACACACCCACTCAGGCCAGCGGAGCCGAAGCGGTGTTCGGTGGAGGTTCGCACGCCTACCAGGTCGACGTGTCCGACGAACAGGCCGTGATTCGTTTCGCGGAGACGGTCGCGGCACATCACGGCGTACCGGACATCGTCGTCAACAACGCCGGAATCGGGTTCTCGGGAACGTTCGCCGACACCGAGCAACGCCAGTTCGAGCACGTCATGGACATCAACTTCTGGGGAGTTGTCTACGGCTGCCGCGCCTTCACCCCGATGATGATCGACCGAGGAACCGGCGGGCACGTCGTCAATCTGTCCTCGGCCGCCGCGTACACGCCACAGAAGGCGCTCACCGCGTATTCGACCAGCAAGGCAGCGGTATTCATGCTCTCGGATTGCCTACGGGCAGAACTGCTTCCACACGGCATCGGCGTCAGCACCATCTGCCCCGGCCTCGTTCACACGAACATCCTCAAGACCACCGAGTTCGCCGGGACCACCGCCGAGGAGCAGCTCGAGAACCAGACCAAGGTCGACAACTTCTACCGGAAGCGAAACTTCACGCCTGATCGAGTCGCCAGCGCCATCGTGAAAGCAGTTCGCACGAACAAAGCCGTCGTACCCGTGACCGTCGAAGCCAAGCTCGGACGCACGATCAGCCGGTTGTCGCCCGGATCGATGCGCGTCGGAGCTCGGTTCGAGATCTAGGTCAGCTACCGAAGCTCAGGCTGCCCGTGAAGCCCTGCTGCACATCGGCTTCCGAACGGGGAAGAACCTCGTAGGTGCTGGCGTACTGACCACTGAAACCGGTGACGGTGATCGGGCGTCCCACCGCAATGGCGTCGACGTCGATTCCGGTCTGGGTGTTGACGAAGATGACAGTGTTTCCGTCGACGCCCGAGACCAGGATCTTGTGGCCGTACGGCAGATCGTCGACGACGGGTCCGCTCACGATCCCGGACACTGTCACGAGGCGCCCTTCGCTGCTCTCACCGATTGCATTGAGTGGCAATCGCGCCGGGCTGATCTGGGTGGCTGTACCGATTACCTCGACGGCAGTCGGGCGGACGACGAGCAGTCCTTCCTGATCCGCGAGGACTCCGGTGACCTGAACCTGATCGCCGAGAGCAATCCCGGAGTTGTTCGGATCGCTGATGTAAATGCCCGAATTGCCGCTCTGGAGACCAAAGCCCTTGTCGTAGAAACTGGATTCGAACACTCCGGACGGTGTGGTTGCGGTTCCCACGACGGTGACCGTCGTTCCGATGGCCTGAGTGCGCGCCACCGCGATGGAGTCCGCGGACACCTCACCGGCGACCGCTGTGGGCTCCGCCGTTGCTGCAGTGCCGACAAACATCGTGGCCGCGGCCGCCACTGCCAGTGCCGTCACACCCCGACGCAGGACCGGACTGGCAAGAACGCTGTCTCGAAACATGTTTGAGGACTCCCCTGTGATTTCGTGGCCGCGCAGTTCCTCCTGATGGAGTGCCGCCTTCGCCCACCCTGAGGCACAGGTTATTACAGGTCGGACGCCGCAGCGGTGGTGACATTCCGTCACCACCGCTGCGTCTGGGCATCCGAATTTCTAGGAACCGGAGCTTCCGGACGAACCGCTCGAGCCGCTGGAACCGCTGGAACCTGTTCCGCCGCCGAGATCGTCGAGAGGATCGCTACCGGTGAGCCCTCCCGGGTACAGGTAGGCGTCGGAGATCGTGCTGAGCGAGGTTCCGGACGTGGCCGGCACCTTTGCTCGCCAGTTGACGATCGGATTCAGGACGCCGAACGGTCCGCAACCACTGGCGGCGGGCAGCGCGAAGCCGGTGGCCTCGTTCCCGACCGGGCTCACCTTCAGCGCAGTCGACGGCAGCACCGTGTAGGTCGGGACCACCGACGGGTCAGGCGAGAGACGGAGATTCACCGGCGCCGCCTCGGAACCCAGGTAGCAGTTGTCGCCGAGGAACGCGTTGTTGATCTTCATCCGGACCGGGATGCTCAGATCCATGTCGGTGATGATGCCGTTCAGGGTCGGCGCCTCTACTGCCTGCACCTCGGCGGTGACGGCGGCCAGGCCGAACAGATTGCCGAACGGCAGGTCGATTCCAAGGACTCCGCCCGGAACGGTCAACGGCTTGGAGTAGACACCGTTATGTCCGTCGTCGCGCGGGAGAAGGACGGTGGTCTCGCCCTCGCCGGACCCGGCCTCGGCGGCAATGATCATGTCGCCCTTTCCGATCGGCAGGTTGAAGCCGTTGTTGTCGAAGGTCCCGCTCTGAACCACAACCGACACACAGGACTCGGCAGTAGCCGGACACACTGCGGCGCCGGGTACCGAATTGTCGACCGGATCCTGAGCCGAGGCCATCGGTGCCGCAAAAGCGAGGACCGCGCCCGCGGTACCTGCAATAACGGCCACGCGCGTGCCGAGACGTCTGTTGCCGTTCTTGTGAAATTTCTGCACTGAATTCTCCCTGCCGTTTATGTGATGGGGGACGAAACTCGCAGTCATTGCTTGTGTTTCGACCGCCGCCGACGAGGGCTTGCGGAGTGCTCCTACTCACAAGTAACAACTGGACAGATGTATATCACAGGACTTCGACTTAAAAACAGGGCAAAAGGGAGTTTCCTTAAAACGGACAAACTAAGCGGTACGGTGTGTAACACTCACGGGTGATGAACACGAACAGACTGGTCCTCTGCGTCGCGGCAGCGGGCCTACTCCTCAGCGGCTGCAGCAGCCAATCCGACAGCGATGCAGCGGAATCCACATCTGCTGCCACCAGCACTACTGTGGCGGCAACGTCGAGTTCGACTGCCCCCGAGTCCCTGTCGGCGCTGGCGACCAGCCCACCCGCGGCAACTCCGGAAGCCGCGCCGAGCGTGGTCGAATCGACGCCCCCACCGGTAGCGCCACCGGCGAACGCAGTGCCACTGCCAAACGCACCGATCGACGCACGCTCACCGGAAGAGATCGTCGCGAACGCAGGCGAGAAGGGGCAGCGGTACATCGCCGCTCTGCGCCTGGCCGGGATCCCTCCCGCCGGAATGGATTCCGCAGAGATCCTCTACGCCGACGGCACGTGCAAGGCTCTTGCCGACGGCATGCCTCGGTCCGAGGTGCTGGCGGAGTTCAACTCCGTGGGCGAGGTGTACTCGCAGATCACACCGATGTCCTCGCAGCGCATCGCCGAGATCTACGTCGACACCGCGCAGCAGACGTACTGCTGATCAGGCCTTGCCGGCCAACCAGCCGTGCAGCCAGGATGTAGCCGAATTGCCCGCGCCGTCAACGACGTAACGCGTGTAGTCGGTGTGGACTTGCGAGCCGTAGAAGTCGACCAACTGATCAACGCGCCGCGAATTCGCGCCCGGATCGAGCTGAGCGATCAGCGCGGGGAGCCCACCAGCGGTCACCAGATCGTTGACGATCACGGCGGCCTCGTCGCGCAGCGCGAGCGCACTTGCGGGAGTGGGATCGGACGCCTGAGCCATGAATCCGGCCAGACGCATCACAAAATCGTCCTTGGGCGTCGAGCAGTACAGGTCACCGACCGCGCACAGCGTCACCGTTTTGCCTGACAGCCAACCGAACCCACCGATGCGCGGGCCACTTGCACCACTACCACCGACAGCGGGTCCGATCAGGACGTCGGACTCGGATCGACGGGGATCGGACAGCAAGCCGACGCCCTCCACGCGAGTCGGGGGGACAACGCCGATGCCGGTTCCGATCTCGGCGGCGAGATCGCCTGCCGCGTCGGCACCCTGGCTGTATCCGACGATGGCGAAGCGAGTGTCACCGCACGAGGCTGCCATGGCGCCGATCATGCCGCGGGCATTGTCGACGGCCTGCTGCTTCGACTTGGCGTAGACGTTGGATTCCCAGGGGAACGCCGTCGCCGAGTAGGTGACGTAATCGGTGCGCACGGAGCCCGGAAGCCCGTTGGTCACCGGGGCAAGCATGCCGGCGCCGGGCCTGGTGCCCGAGGGCTCCCACGTTCCCGGGATGGCCACGACGTAGAGGCTGGGGCAGGGATCAGCCGACGCCACAGGAGCACTGACAACCGGTACCACTACTGCCGCAGCAAGTGCCGACAACACCGCAACGAGACGCCTCGCACGCATGAAACTCCCCTGATTTACCTGAAACAACCCTTACACCACTGTCGATGCTCAGGAATCATACTGCCTGGGCGGTATGTCTGTCCGATGCACGATTGATGAAGGTTTGTTACAGATCGTACGAATTACGGGCAGAAACAAGTCCGCACCCCACCGTTGCGGTGGGGTGCGGACTTGTAAGAGCCTCTAGCGCTGCGGAGCCGCTGTCGGGTGGATCGGGGACGGAAGGGCGGTGACACCCTCGAGGTAGGTGTCCACAGCCGCTGCTGCGGAACGTCCCTCGGCGATGGCCCAGACGATCAGGGACTGACCGCGGCCCATGTCGCCGGCCACGAACACGCCGTCGACGTTGGTGTTCCACTTGGACGTGCGGGCGACGTTGCCGCGCTCGTTCAAGTCGACACCGAGATCGGTGAGCAGACCCGGCTTCTCGGGACCGACGAAGCCCATGGCCAGGAGCACGAGATCGGCTTCGAGCTCGAAGTCCGAGCCCTCGACCTTCTCGAAGCGACCTGACTTCATCTCGACCTCGTGAGCCTTGAGTCCGGTGACCTTGCCGTTTTCACCGACGAAGTTCTCGGTGTTGACGGAGAACAGACGCTCGCCGCCCTCCTCGTGAGCCGAAGCCACGCGGAACATGAGCGGGTACGTCGGCCACGGAGTCTGCTCGGCGCGAGTCTCCGGCGGACGCGGCATGATCTCGAACTGGTGGACGCTGGCCGCACCCTGGCGGTGCGAGGTGCCGAGGCAGTCGGCTCCGGTGTCGCCGCCGCCGATGATGACAACCTTCTTGCCCTCAGCGGTGATGGTGGGAGCGTCGAGGTCACCCAACTGCACGCGGTTGGCGATCGGCAGGAACTCCATCGCCTGGTGGATGCCGTCCAGCTCGCGGCCCGGGATCGGAAGATCGCGAGCAGCGGTGGCGCCGCCGGCCAGAACCACTGCGTCGAACTGCTCGCGCAGCTCGTCCGCGGTGATGTCCACGCCGACATTGACGTTGGTCTTGAAGACGGTGCCTTCGGCTTCCATCTGCTCGAGACGGCGGTCGATGTGCCGCTTCTCCATCTTGAACTCGGGGATGCCGTAGCGCAGCAGGCCGCCGATGCGGTCTGCCCGCTCGAAGACCGTCACTGCGTGACCGGCGCGGGTCAGCTGCTGCGCTGCAGCCAGACCGGCCGGACCACTGCCGACAACTGCGACCCTCTTGTTGGTGGCGTGCGCGGCGCGAACCGGCTTGACCCACCCTTCGTCGAAGGCCTTGTCGATGATCTCGACCTCGACCTGCTTGATGGTGACCGGATCCTGGTTGATGCCCAGGACACAGGACGCCTCACAGGGTGCGGGGCACAGACGACCGGTGAACTCCGGGAAGTTGTTGGTCGCGTGAAGACGCTCGATGGCGTCGTGCCAGTGGTCCTTGTAGACCAGGTCGTTCCACTCGGGAATCAAGTTTCCGAGAGGGCAACCGTTGTGGCAGAAAGGAATTCCACAGTCCATGCAACGGCTGGCCTGGGTCTTGAGGGTTTCCTTCGGGAACTCCTCGTAGACCTCTTTCCAGTCGAGCAGGCGCAACGGCACCGGCCGGCGAACCGGAAGTTCGCGCGACGTGTGCTTCAGGAAGCCGCTTGGATCACCCACGAGCTGCCTCCATAACTGCCTCGTCCACGTTCTTGCCATCCTTCTCTGCGGCCGCGATGGCCAAAAGAACCTTCTTGTAGTCGCGGGGCATCACCTTTGCGAAGTGACCCACCTGCTGCGACCAGTCAGCGAGGATGCGCGTGGCAACCTCGGAGCCGGTTTCGTCGCGATGACGTTCGATGGCGCCCTTCAACCAGGTGAAGTCGTCGCCCGAAAGATCCTCGAGGTCCACCAGTTCGGTGTTGAGGTTCTTCTCGAATGCCTTGTCGGGGTTGTAGATGTACGCGACGCCACCGGACATGCCGGCGCCGAAGTTACGTCCGGTGGCTCCGAGGATGACCACCTTTCCACCCGTCATGTACTCGCAACCATGATCGCCCACACCCTCGACGACGGCAGTGGCGCCGGAGTTACGGACTGCGAAGCGTTCGCCGACGACACCGCGAAGCAGAGCCTCGCCACTGGTGGCGCCGAACAGGATGACGTTGCCACCGATGATGTTGTCCTCGGCGACAAAGCCTTCCGCTGCATCGAGCGGCGGGCGTACGACGATGCGTCCACCCGAAAGGCCCTTGCCGACGAAGTCGTTGGCGTCGCCGTGCAGGCGCAGGGTCATACCGCTGGGCACGAAAGCACCGAAGCTGTTACCGGCGGAACCGGTGAACGTGATGTCGATGGTGCCCTCGGGCAAGCCCTCTCCACCGAACGCCTTGGTGACCTCGTGGCCGAGCATGGTGCCGACCGTGCGGTTGACGTTGGTGATCGCGGACTCGAAGGAGACCGCCTCACCCTTGTCGAGTGCGTTGCGGGCCGAGACGATCAACTGCTGATCGAGCGCCTTGTCGAGACCGTGATCCTGCGTGCCGGTGCAGTGGACGTCCTGGTCCATGAACGCGGACTCGACCTGGGTGAGGATCGGCGACAGATCGAGATTGCCTGCCTTGCTTCCCTTCCAGTGTTCGAGGGCGCGCTTGGTGTCCAGCATGTCGACCTGGCCGACTGCTTCGAGCAGCGTGCGGAAACCGAGTTCCGCGAGAAGCTCGCGAACCTCTTCGGCGATGAACATGAAGAAGTTCTCGACGAATTCCGGCTTGCCACTGAAACGCTGACGCAGCAACGGGTTCTGCGTCGCGACACCGACGGGGCAGGTGTCGAGGTGGCAGACGCGCATCATGATGCAGCCCGAGACCACCAGCGGTGCGGTGGCGAAGCCGAACTCCTCGCCGCCGAGCAGGGCAGCGACGACGACGTCGCGACCCGTCTTGAGCTGGCCGTCGACCTGCACGACGATGCGGTCACGAAGACCGTTGAGCAGCAACGTCTGCTGGGTCTCGGCGAGGCCGAGCTCCCACGGTGCGCCCGCGTGCTTGACGGAGGTCAGCGGGGTGGCACCGGTGCCACCGTCGTGACCGGAGATCAGAACGACGTCGGCATGTGCCTTGGAGACACCGGCCGCGACGGTTCCGACGCCGACCTCGGAGACCAGCTTCACGTGGATGCGGGCCTGCGGGTTGGCGTTCTTCAGGTCGTGGATCAGCTGAGCGAGATCCTCGATCGAGTAGATGTCGTGGTGCGGCGGCGGCGAAATCAGGCCGACGCCAGGCGTGGAGTGCCGAACCTCGGCCACCCACGGGTACACCTTGTGAGCCGGAAGCTGGCCGCCCTCACCGGGCTTGGCTCCCTGCGCCATCTTGATCTGGATGTCCGTGCAGTTGCTCAGGTAGTGCGAGGTGACACCGAAGCGTCCCGACGCGACCTGCTTGATGGCACTGCGTCGCAGATCGCCGTTCTCGTCCGGCGTGAAGCGCGACGGGTTCTCGCCGCCCTCACCGGAATTGGAGCGAGCGCCCAGACGGTTCATCGCGATCGCGAGAGTCTCGTGAGCCTCGGCGGAGATGGAGCCGTAGCTCATCGCACCCGTCGAGAAACGCTTGACGATCTCGCTGGCCGGCTCGACCTCGTCGATCGAGATCGACGGCCGCTTGCCGATGTTGAAGTCGAACAGACCACGCAGAGCGGCAAGGCGCTCCGACTGGTCGTTGACCATGGTCGTGTACTCCTTGAACACCTCGTACTGACCTGTGCGAGTTGCGTGCTGGAGCTTGAAGACCGTGTCCGGGTTGAACAGGTGGTACTCGCCTTCACGACGCCACTGGTACTCGCCGCCGACCTCGAGCTCGCGGTGAGCGCGCTCTTCGGGGCGATCCAGGTATGCAACGGCGTGACGTGCCTGGACGTCGGCTGCGATCTGGTCGAGGCCGATGCCACCGAGCTGCGACTGCAGACCGGTGAAGTACTCGTCCGTCAGCTCCTGTGAGAGGCCGATGACCTGGAACAGCTGCGCACCGGTGTACGACGCGAGCGTCGAGATGCCCATCTTGGACATCACCTTCAGGACACCCTTGCCGGCTGCCTTGATGTAGTTCGCGATGCCCTTCTCGAGGGTCAGACCCTCGAGCTCACCGTTCTGCAGGAACTCGTCGATGGTCTCGAAAGCCATGTACGGGTTGACCGCTGCGGCACCGAAGCCGATGAGGAGCGCCATGTGGTGCACCTCGCGGGCGTCGCCGGCCTCGACGATGAGACCGACCTTGGTGCGCGACTTCTCGCGAACCAGGTGGTGATGCACAGCCGAGGTGAGGAGCAGCGACGGGATCGGCGCGTAGTCCTCGGTGGACTCACGGTCCGAGAGCACGACGATGCGTGCGCCACCCTCGATTGCCTGCGAGACCTGGTACTTGATGCCCTCGAGCGCACGACGGATACCGTCGCCGCCTTCCTTGACGGGGTACAGGCCGCGGATCACGACACTGCGGAAGCCCGGGAATTCGCCGTCGTCGTTGACGTGAACGAGCTTCGACAGGTCGTCGTTGTGCAGGATCGGCTGCGGGAGCGCAATCTGCTTGCAGGAGTCCGCATTCGGGTGCAGCAGGTCGCCCTCGGGGCCGATGGTCGCGCCGAGGCTGGTGACAACCTCTTCACGAATCGCGTCGAGAGGCGGGTTGGTGACCTGAGCGAAGAGCTGTGAGAAGTAGTCGAACAGCATCCGGGGACGTGACGAGAGCACGGCGATCGGAGTGTCGGTACCCATCGAACCCAGAGCCTCGGCACCGGAGAGTGCCATCGGCTTGACCAGCAGGTTGACCTCTTCGCTGGTGAAACCGAAGAGCTGCTGACGCAGGACGACGCGCTCGTGCGACATGTACGTGTACGGGCGGTCCGGCAGGTCGTCCATGTGGATCAGACCTTCGTCGATCCACTGCTGGTACGGGTGCTCGGCAGCGAGTTCGGACTTGAGTTCGTCGTCGCTGATGACCCGGCCCTGCGCGGTGTCCACGAGGAACATGCGGCCGGGCTGGAGGCGGACCTTGCGGACCACGGTGGACGGATCGATCGGCAGGACGCCGACCTCCGACGCCATGACGACGAGGCCGTCTTCGGTGATCCACAGACGCGACGGACGCAGACCGTTGCGGTCCAGCACGGCGCCGATGACGGTGCCGTCGGTGAAGCACACCGACGCCGGTCCGTCCCAGGGCTCCATGAGTGCCGAGTGGTACTCGTAGAACGCCCGACGGGCGGGGTCCATGCTCTCGTGCTTCTCCCAGGCTTCCGGGATCATCATGAGAACTGCGTGCGGCAGGCTGCGGCCGGCGAGGTGCAGCATCTCGAGCACCTCGTCGAAACGAGCGGTGTCACTGGCGCCCTGGGTGCAGATCGGGAAGATCTTGTCCAGGTTCTCGCGGCCACCGAAGACGTCGCTGTCAATCAGGGACTCGCGAGCGCGCATCCAGTTCTCGTTGCCGGTGACGGTGTTGATCTCACCGTTGTGAGCGACCCGGCGGAACGGGTGCGCCAGCGGCCACGACGGGAACGTGTTGGTGGAGAAGCGCGAGTGGACCAGGCCCAGTGCGCTCTCGACACGATCGTCCTGCAGGTCGAGGTAGAAACCCTTGAGCTGCGGGGTGGTGAGCATGCCCTTGTAGACGAACGTCTGGCCGGACAGGCTGGGGAAGTACACGGTCTCGCTACCCGGGCCACCCTTGCCGGCGCCTTCGGAGCCGAGTTCGTGCTCGGTGCGCTTACGCACCACGTATGCACGACGCTCGAGATCCATGCCGGTGTACTTGTCACCCTCGGAGCCGATGAAGATCTGACGGAACGTCGGCATCGCGTCGCGCGCCAGTGCGCCCAGCGATGAGTCGTCGGTTCCGACCTCGCGCCAGCCGAGAACCTTCAGGCCCTCTTCGACGACGATCTTCTCGACTGCAGCAGCAGCCTCGTGTGCATCGGCGTCGCCCTGCGGGAGGAATGCGATACCGGTTGCGTACGCACCTTCGGCGGGCAGCGCGAAGTCCACGACAGCTCGGAAGAACTTGTCGGGAACCTGCAGCAGAATGCCCGCACCGTCACCCGTGTTGGGTTCGGATCCGGCAGCGCCGCGATGCTCGAGGTTGACCAGAGCGGTGATCGCCTTTTCGACGATGTCCCTGCTGCGGCGACCATGCATGTCGACAACAAATGCGACTCCACAGGAGTCGTGCTCATTGGACGGGTGATAGAGGCCCTGGGGGCCTGGAAGTTGCTTCATACCCAGCCTTCGTATGCCATAAAGATGCACCGACGACCAGCAGCGCTGATGGCCATCAACTTGCAATGCAAGTCCTTCAAAGCACCGACACGACGATGTGTTCGGTACCACCGAAGTAGCCGCCCTGCGCAGACGCGATGGTGTGCGTTCTGGCACCCGGCGACGTGAGTCTTCGGTCGGTTGAAACTTTTGTGAGTCAACCGTGTAACGAAAACGATAATTCAGAACCCCGGCACGGGCGCAACTAAGGTAGCCCTATAATTGCTCTGAACTGCGGCGATGCAGGGAGCCAGAAGGCCCCTCGACAGATTTCGGAGCTGCGTCTGTGCAGAGAAGTTCCGATTCACAGGATACCGAATCCGCAGGAAACAGGCGCGACAGGCGATAAATGCAACAACTGGCCGCAGCGATAAGAATCAGCTGCGGCCAGTGCGCCTCGAACTGTAACAAAAGTTGATCGATCAACCAAGGTCTAGGCCTGAATTGTTTGCTCGCAGAATGCCATCGCTGTAATTTCCGTAGGCTCACACCTGAGAAGACGGGTGGCAAAGAGCAAATGACAACAGCAGTAGTGGTGGGCAGTGGCCCCAACGGCCTCGCAGCGGCGATCGAACTCGCCCGCGCAGGAATCGACGTCCATGTCATCGAGGGTGCGGACAAGATCGGCGGTGGCACCCGCAGTAGCGAATACATAGTCGACGGACTCGTCCACGACGATTGCTCCGCCTTCCATCCCACGGCCTTGGCTTCTCCTTACTTCAAGGAACTCGACCGCGAATTCGGGCTCGCCAAACATGGCCTGACGTGGCTGTGGCCCGAGATCCAACTGGTCCATCCACTCGACGACGGCACCGCCGGGGTTCTGTGGCGCGATATCAACCGGACCGCTGAGGGATTGGGTGTCGACGGTAAGAGGTGGCTCGACGTCTTCGGATACCTATCCGAGAACTTCGACGAGTTGGTGCAGGACGTTTTCAAGCCGATCGTCCACGTCCCGAAGCACCCGCTGATGCTCGCCCGTTTCGGGACGGGCGCTCTGCTTCCCGCGACGGGTTTCGCTCGGATGTTCAAGACCCCACAAGCCCGGGCGCTGTTCGGTGGCGTCGCGGCGCACATGTTCGGGCCGCTGAACCTCCCCCTGTCCAGTGCTGTCGCGTCAATGCTGACCGCGGCCGCCCACGCTAACGGTTGGCCTGTGGCACAGGGTGGTTCAGGATCCATCGCCGCGGCGTTCGCCTCGATCCTGCGCAGCCTCGGTGGCACCATCGAAACCGGGAACTGGGTCACCAACTACTCCCAGATCGCCGACTACGACATCGTGATGCTCGACATCGCACCAGACGCGGCCGGTCGTCTGCTCGACGGCCGGCAGCCCGACCGTATTGCCCGGGCCTACCGCAAATTCCGCTACGGCACCGCCGCCTACAAGGTCGACTACGCCGTGCGTGGTGATTCCGACGGGAGCGTCGTGCCGTGGACGAATCCGCATGCCCGCAAGGCCGGCACCCTGCATCTGTCCGGGACGATTTCGGAAACTGCAGCTGTCGAACGCCAGACCGTTCAGGGTCAGATGCCGGATAAGCCCTTCATTCTGTTGGGCCAGCAGTTCTTGGCCGACCCTTCCCGTTCCGTCGGAGACATCCATCCCGTGTGGGCGTATGCGCATGTGCCGCATGGCTATCCGGGTGACGCCACCGATGCGGTGACGCGTCAGATCGAGCGTTTTGCGCCGGGATTCCGGGACCGGATCGTGGGCGTTCACGTGCGCAATGTGCCGCAAATGCAGGCGTACAACCCCAACTACGTGGGCGGCGACATCTCCGCGGGGGCGAACACTGCGCGGCAAATCATCGCGCGCCCCCGGTTCGGGCTCAACCCCTATGCCACTGGGGTTGAGGGCGTCTACCTCTGCTCGTCCGCGACTCCCCCGGGCGGCGGGGTCCACGGGATGGGTGGGTTCAATGCTGCGCGGGCGGCGCTGAAGGCGCGCGGCTGAGGCGTCCCAAGACCCGTTCGACTAAGGTTACCCAACCGATATGTGACACAACGAATTACAGACTTAGAGAAAGAACTCAACTAATGGCGCGGGCGCAGACAATCCAAATCCACCTTCCGACTGGAAACCCCGCCGGCATCCGGATTGCGAGCATCACCACCAGAACCGTCCGCGTCTTCGAAGTTCCTCGCCCACTGCTGAAAGACTTTCTGGGCCGCCGAGAAGCCTCCCAGGTCGGTGTCTACTACCTCTTCGGCGACGACACTGATGGGGCACCCAAGGCATACATCGGCCAGTCGGGCAACGTCGGCGCACGCCTTCAGCAGCACGCGGCATCCCCTAAGAAAGAGTTCTGGACCAAGGCGATGGTCGCTGTTTCGCTCACAAACGAGTGGACCTCCACTCACGTGGCCTACATCGAATGGTTGTCGATCGACAGGGCCTCCAAAGCCGATCGGTACGCGCTTCAGAACGGCAATCAGGCGTCGAACCCCCATACACCGGAGCCACTGGAAGCCGATTGCTTCGAATATCTTGAAACGATCGCGGTATTACTGGCAACTTTGGGCGAACCCATCCTCGAGCCGCTCCGCAGAACGTCCGCAACAGTCGATGCGACTGATCAAGGGAACGTCGCTGACCAACTCTTCTTCCACAAATCTGGATGCGAGGCGGCGGGTTACATGACGCCGGAGGGGATGCTCGTGTGCGCCGGTTCGAAAGGGCGACCCGAGGTGAGCGAAAACGCGGACTCCTGGACTATCCGCACTCGCGAATCTCTGCAAGCGGACGGCGTTGTGACAATCGACGGCGCTGAACTGGTGTTCGTCAAGGATCATCTTTTCAAGACTCCTGGCGGAGCCGGCGCGATACTCCTTGGTCGCCGTACACAGGGACGAGAGGGATGGAAGAGCGCTGCAGGGCTTTCGATCAATCAGATCGAAGCCCTAGCTCTGTCCGAAGATGTTCCGGCCTTGACCTGAAGGTGAAGTCCGAAATGTCGTCCCCATGGGGACGACATTTCGGATATATCGCCGCTTAGTTGCTCGGACACCACTTCAACGTCACGGGAGTCAACTCGCCAGATTCCGGATTGAAGGGGATAATGCGAAATTTTCCTGAGGTCTGATCAACATCGCCGTCATCGTTGAATTCGATTCCTGACCAAATCCCCATTATCGTCGAATCAGCATGCACTCGCGCATGCTCAACTTCGCGCTGCGTCACCAAGACCGCAGCGCCAAGTGTCTGTGTGCCTTTCGCTTCCAAGAACAGGATTTTTCCGTCCTTTTCCGCCGTCGCGTCGAATGGGTTACCAATCCGGGTATCCGTTATCTTCCACCCACGTGAGCGGTAGTGCTCCATCAGTCGATCCTGTGCAGCGTCCTCAATCTTCTTTCGGAGCACCGGATCCAATTCGCGTCCCTGTATCGCCCCGCGGCCGGGCCGACCTTCACATTCGACGTCAAGGCTGTCACAGTGCTGCGACCACAACTCTTCCAGCTCCAACGCCGCGGTCGCCGTCAGGATTATTCCGCCACCTCGAGGGCTCCAATGCTGTTTCGGCATAGCTGCTTCCAGGTCCGCGGTCGGCAACATGTCTTCGACGGCAAGGACAGTGGACCATTCGATTCGAACATAGTTCGCCGAGCGCGAGGACCCATCCCAGTGGTCGTCTTCGTAAACTTCGCTGGTTACCGAGCCACAAGCAACTATGCCTCGGCCGTGTGCCCCCTGACGGAGCAGGAAGACCCGGTCCTCCGGATCGACCCCGCTCTTTCGCCCACCGGTGGACCAACTGTCCGGCACGCTCTCGCCCATCGCGGTCCGTTCTATGGCGTCGTAATAATCAGCGCCCCAATCCCATTGATCTGGATTCCACGTCACGATCAGTGCTCCACGACTATCAAAAACTTCCATAGAGGGCTGGTCCAGATTGAGCGTATTGATCACCGTCTCCGATTGCGGTGGAATCTCAGCAAGATTGCCGCGCGATCCGCCTTGGCGGGCCTTGTCGTAAAGTGCCGCTTGCTGTGCATTCTGTTCGTGGAGACCGCTAGAGCGGATCACATAGGCTATCCGCCAGTCATTTCCTGTTCGCCGACCAATAACCTTTTGCTTTCGTGGGTACTTGCTCTCGGCTCGGGCATGCTCCTCGATACGCATAAGATCTGATGACGTTGCCACCGGCGACGACCCTGGCACGCAATAGTGCTCGAACGTCTCCCACCATCCGTACAAGATTTCCTCCACGATATTTGGATCGACTACAGATGATCGCGGAGACAGAGCCAAAAGTGCAAATATCTACATCCCATGACCGACAAAGTCACAACGCCCTAATCGCACCTTCTTCATTTCCGCAATGGACCAAGAGGCCCCGCCGGCATCGTGTAACAAATGTTCGCGCCCATACAACTAGCCACATTCTTCATTGGCTCTAGGCGATCTTCATTGACCTTGCCAACCGGTTCTTCAATCTGTCGCTGGTGCCGTATCCCTCTTAGCCGCCGTACACGGTTGGCGAACCACGATCAAAGCGGTGACTACAAAACACATCATTGTGAAGTCCTGCAACGGTGATCAGGCTGCAACCCCCATCCCGATAGCTCCAGAACGACGAAGGACTTCGTGCCGAACCACCCCGCCATGGGGTGATTGTCCGTTATCTTCCTCGATAGTGGTTGCAATCTCCTGGCTGCTCGGCGTCCGTGCACGGATGCTGTCACCACGAAAGGGAGCACATCTGTGAATGGACCCGAAACGCCTACTCGTTTGTCCCGGACCACCGCGGCCCTCGGTGTCGGCGCACTCGCTGCCGCGATCACCTTCGGCAGCGCAGTTGGTACTGCATCGGCCGACACTCCGATCGTCGACTTCGGCAGTATCTCGTTCTCGGTGACCAACGGTCCCGACAACACCATCTACGACATCAACGCCATCATCAATCTCCCACCCGGCACACTGCCGCCAGGGATGATGAACCCTCAGATCACTGTGCCCGCCGCGGCCACTCAACCAGTCAACGACTCCTTTGAAGGCACCGCACTGGACTTCGTTCTGAGCTTCATTCAGGCTGCGGCCAGATAGCCGACAACAAAAAACGAGGCTACAAACTCGCTAGAGTTTGTAGCCTCGTCTTGTGGTGGGCGAAGGGGGACTTGAACCCCCACGTCCCTAAGGACACTGGCACCTGAAGCCAGCGCGTCTGCCATTCCGCCACTCGCCCGAGCAACGCCGAAACATTATCACGACAAACTTTGAAAGTTCTATTCGTGCAGATCAGGGCACGAATCGATGAACACCGAGCACCCAAAAGCCCAGAACCGATACCATGCTGAAACAGCGGCCAGGTACTGCCGAAGCGACATTTGACAGTACCGTGGAACCTGTACAGCAGTTTGGACGACACGCGACAAGGCGGTGCCGGCGCTACTTGCCGAGCATTTAGCCGTCGTGATGCGAGGCGAGAGGAGGGCCCGATGGGCATCGTGCAGCGTTTCGAACGAAAGCTCCAAGGAGCTGTCGGCGACGCATTCGCGCGGGTCTTCGGTGGTGGTGTTGTGCCGCAGGAAGTAGAGGCGGCGCTCCAGCAGGAGGCACGTGACCGCGTCGAGCACCTCGGCGGCGGAATCCTTCTCGCCCCCAACAACTACGTGATCACCATCAACAACTCCGATCACGAAGAGTTGGCAGCTGATCGCGAACTGACGACAAAGGCTTTCAGCCGACACCTGCAGGATTTCATCCGCGATCAGGGTTGGCAGACGTACGGCGACATCTCGGTCACTTTCGAGCCTTCGCCTACGCTCCACACCGGTCAGTTCCGCACCCGCGGAACCGTCGACCCGGATGGTGACGCCGAGCAGGCATCACCGCCGTCGCATGTTCCGCAGGTTTCGTCGCGGCCTCCACAACGGCCGCCTCAGCGACCCGCACCGATTGTTCCCCCTGTTTCCAATCCAGTCCCGTCACAACCAGGAGCCGGCCCCATGACGCAGAACTCAGGCTACGAACCAAGCCGCGAACCGGCGGGTCGCCAGCCCGAACCGCAGCAGCCGGCACGGAACGGGTACTCCCACGACGACGGCGGTTACGCCGCTCCGCAGGGCCAGGAAGCGCCGTACCAGAACGGTTACGACCGCGGCGACGGTTACCGCACGGGCGACGACCAGCAGGGCTACAACCAGCAGCAGGGTGGCTACGACCAGCAGGCGTACCCGAACCAGCAGCAGCCGTACGAGCAAGCCGGTTACGACCAGCAGGGTTATGACCAGCAGGGCGGCGGCTACGACCAGCAGGGTTACCAGCAGCAGCCTTACGACCAGCAGGGCTACGGCCAGCAGGCGTACCAGGGTGGGTACGACCAGCAGGGCTACCAGCAGGGCGGCTACGACCAGCAGGGTTACCAGCAGCCCTACAACGGCCAGTCCTACGATCAGCCGGGCTACGACCAGCAGAGCTACCAGCAGGGCGGCTACGACCAGCAGGCGTACACACAGCAGCCGTACGAGCAGGCCGGCTACGAGCAGGGCGGCAACTTCGAGCAGACGCAGGCCTACCCGCAGCAGGGCTACGCCCAGCCGCAGGGCGGTTACGCACCGACGGCCCAGAGCCTGACGGCAACCCTGCAGCTCGAAGACGGCAGCGGACGTCACTTCCAGCTTCGCGACGGCAGCAATGTCATCGGCCGCGGCCAGGAAGCTCAGTTCCGCCTCCCGGACACCGGCGTCTCACGTCGCCACATCGACATCCGTTGGGACGGCCGCACCGCGATGCTGTCCGATTTGGGATCCACGAACGGCACCACCGTCAACGGAGCACCGGTCCAGGACTGGCAGCTGGCAGACGGCGACATCATTCGCGCAGGTCACTCGGAGATTCTGGTTCGCATTCTCTGAGCTGAGAAACGGACGCCAGGATTTTTCCGATAACAATCGAACATTCGGCGGTCCGTCGGCGCGCCGCCGTCACGCGGCTGTCAGTATCGTGATCTTCGGGGCCCAGAGCCCCCTATGATGCTGCCAGTCGACAATGCTCGAACCCCGCTGCGGCGGGGCTCGAGCCATAGAAGGAGGTGGACAGCCGTGCAGGGCCTGATTCTGCAACTCACACGGGCGGGCTTCCTGCTCCTACTGTGGCTGTTCGTCTGGGCAGTCCTCCGCACTCTCCGCTCCGACATCTATGCCGGCTCCGGGGTCAGGGTTCCGCCGCGGTACACCCGCGCCGGAAAGGTCCTGCCCTCGCTGGGCAAGGCGAAGGTGCCTCGGTACCTGGTGGTCACGCAGGGCGCCCTCGCCGGTACCCGCATCACCCTCGGTTCTCAGCCCGTCATGATCGGCCGCGCCGACGACTCGACGCTCGTTCTCACCGACGATTACGCGTCGACGCGCCATGCGAGGCTCTCGCAGCGCGGAGCTGATTGGTACGTCGAGGATCTCGGGTCGACCAACGGCACCTATCTGGACCGCGCCAAGGTCACCACTGCAGTGCGCGTGCCGCTGGGCACTCCGGTTCGCGTCGGCAAGACGGTAATCGAGCTACGCCCGTGACCCTTGTTCTCCGCTACGCGGCGCGCAGCGACCGCGGTCTCGTGCGCTCCAACAACGAAGATTCCGTGTACGCCGGTGCCCGCCTGTTGGCCTTGGCCGACGGTATGGGCGGACACGCGGCCGGTGAGGTCGCGTCGCAGTTGATGATTGCCGCTCTGGCGCATCTCGACGACGACGAACCCGGCGAGGATCTGCTCGGCAAGCTCGAAGCAGCCACCCGTGAGGGCAACGATTCCATCGCCGATCACGTCGAGGAAGAACCCGAACTCGACGGCATGGGCACCACGCTCACCGCGATCCTCTTCTCCGGCAGCAAGCTCGGTCTCGTACACATCGGCGACTCGCGCGCCTACCTGCTGCGCGACGACCACCTGACGCAGATCACCCGCGACGACACGTTCGTTCAGTCGCTGGTCGACGAAGGCAGGATCACCGCCGAGCAGGCACACACTCACCCGCAGCGATCCCTGATCATGCGGGCGTTGACCGGCAACGAGATCGAGCCGACGCTCACCGTGCGCGAAGCCCGCGCCGGCGATCGCTACCTGCTCTGCTCCGACGGCCTCTCCGACGTGGTCAGCGACGAGACCATCGAGAACACGATGCGCGAAGGCTCGCAGGAGCAGTGCGCCGATCGTCTCATCGAATTGGCGCTGCGCAGCGGCGGTCCTGACAACGTCACCGTCGTCGTCGCCGATGTCATCGACCTCGATTACGGCCAGTCTCATCCCATCGTCGCGGGCGCCGCGTCGACGGAAGAGGAAGAGGACGCCCCTCCCCCCAACACCGCGGCCGGCCGCGCCGCTGCCATGCGTCCGCCGCGCGCGACGCCCAAGCGAGTTGTCTCCCAACCCGAACCGGAACCGAAGAAGAAGCGGAACCGGTTGTGGTGGGTGGTTCTCGCCGTGGTGCTGATCGCGCTGGTCGGCGTCGGCGCCGTGATCGGCCGCGCCGTCATCCGCAACAACTACTACGTCGGCGAAGACAACGGCCGCGTGACGGTGCTGCGCGGCATCCCCGGTTCGGTGCTCGGCTACTCGCTGCAAGACGCGGATCTGGTGGGTTGCGTCGGCGACGACGACGTCCTGACCCTCGTCTCCCCCGATGCGATTCCCAGCAACTGCAACATCCTCGAAGTGACGGATCTGCAGCCGTCGGCGCAGGAACAGGTGCGCGCCGGGCTGCCGTCCGGCAAGCGTGAAGATGCGCAGAGCCAGATGATCCGTCTCATCGGCGGCGATCTGCTGCCTCGTTGTGAGCCGGTTCCGACAACGACGGCCGCGCCCACTCCCCCGCCGGCACCGGAGACCACGCCGCCCCCCGTACCGCCCGCGGATCCTGCTGCGCCGACGACGGCACCCACAACTACGCCTACGCCGACCGAAGTTCCCGGTCAGACTTGCAGGACGGTCAACTGATGTCGTCCAACGCAGCTGCGGGGACGGCTTTTCCGAGTCCGCCCGGAGGTTTTGCCCCGGCGCCGGTCCAGTCAACCCGTCGAAACATGGAGCTACTGCTCCTGGGCTTTGCCGTCATCATCACGACGGTCTCGCTTCTGCTCGTCGAGGCGAGCCAGGAACAGAAGATCACTCTCGATCTGGCCAAGTACGCGCTCGCGTACACGGGCTTGTTCCTGATCGCGCACTTGGCAATTCGGCGGTATGCGCCGTACGCAGATCCACTGCTACTGCCGATCGTCGCCCTGCTCAACGGCCTCGGGTTGGTGCTCATCCACCGACTCGACCTCGCCGACGAACAGACAGCGCTCTACAACGGCGTCGAGGCACCGTCTCCGGATGCGAACCAGCAGGTCATGTGGACTGCATTGGCGATCACCGGTTTCGTGTTGCTGCTCGTGTTCTTGAAGGACTACCGCCTGATGGCGCGGTTCAGCTACACGCTTGGCCTCGCGGGCCTGGTGTTCCTGGCGATTCCTGCGATCCTGCCGGCGAAGTTCTCGAGCGTGAACGGCGCAAAAATCTGGATTCGCCTGCCTGGATTCAGCATTCAGCCAGGTGAGTTCGCGAAGATCCTGCTCATCATCTTCTTCGCGTCAGTGCTCGTCGCCAAGCGCGACCTGTTCACCTCGGCCGGTAAACACTTCCTGGGCATGGACTTTCCGCGTGCCCGCGACCTCGGCCCGATCCTGCTCGCCTGGATCGTCTCGGTAGGCGTTCTCGTCTTCGAAACCGACCTCGGTACGTCGTTGCTGCTCTTCAGCACCGTGCTGGTGATGCTCTACATCGCGACCGAGCGAGTGGGCTGGCTGGTGATCGGCGGCGGACTGCTCGCCATCGGATTCTTCTTCGCCTACAAGATGTTCGGACACGTGCGCGTGCGCGTCGACACCTGGCTGGACCCGCTCGGCGACTACGCCAATACCGGTTATCAGATCTCGCAATCGCTGTTCGGCCTGGCCACCGGTGGTATCGCCGGAACAGGTCTGGGCAGTGGCCGGCCCAATCAGGTGCCGTTCGCGAAGACGGACTTCATCATCGCGACCATCGGCGAAGAGCTCGGCCTGATCGGCCTGGCCGCTGTGCTGATGCTGTTCCTGCTTCTCATCGTGCGCGGCCTGCGTACGGCGTTGGCAGTGCGCGACAGCTTCGGCAAACTGCTCGCCGCCGGTCTGTCGTTCACGATCGCGATCCAGATTTTTGTCGTCGTCGGCGGCGTCACCAAGCTGATCCCGCTGACGGGTCTGACAACACCGTTCATGTCGTACGGCGGCTCGTCGCTGCTCGCGAACTACCTACTGCTGGCCATCCTCGTCCGGATCTCGGACGCGGCACGTGCGCCGGTAGTGACGAAGAAGAAAGGTCCGCCCCCAATCGCTGACGCCAATACCGAGATGATGCCGCGCGTATGAACACTCCACTGCGCCGCGTCGCGATGGCCGTCATGGTGATGGTCGTCGCCCTCCTCGCCAACGCCACGTACGTACAGGTCATCAAAGCTGACGACCTGCGAGCCGACCCGCGCAACTCGCGGGTGCTGCTCGACGAGTACTCACGCCAGCGAGGTCAGATCTCGGCGGCCGGACAGGTACTGGCGGCCTCCCAGGCCACCGACGACCGGTACAAGTACCTGCGCCAGTATCCGAATCCGTACCCGTACGCACCGGTCACGGGCTTCTACTCGATGCAGTACGGCAGCGCCGGCCTCGAGCGCACCGAGGATCCGATTCTCAACGGCTCGGACAACCGGTTGTTCAGCCAGCGCTTCTTCGACCTGGTCTCCGGACGCGATCCGCGCGGTGGCAACGTCGTCACGACGCTCAATCCGGCCATGCAGCAGGTGGCCTACGACCAGTTGACCAGCAAGGGTTACACCGGTTCCGTGGTCGCCATCGAGCCGAGCACCGGACGCATCCTGACGATGGTCAGCACCCCGAGCTACGACCCGAATCTGCTTGCCAGCCACGACGGCGCCGAAACCACGCAGGCGTGGGACGAGCTCAACGCGGACCCCAACGATCCGCTGGTCAATCGCGCGATCTCGCAGACCTACCCGCCCGGCTCGACCTTCAAGGTGCTCACCACGGCCGCAGCTCTGGGCAACGGCGCGACCCCGGAAGACCAGCTGACCGCGGCGCCGCAGATCACGCTGCCCGGCACCAGCACGACCCTCGAGAACTACAACGGCAGCACCTGCGGCCCCAATCCGACGGCGTCGTTGCGTGAGGCGTTTGCGCGCTCGTGCAACACGGCTTTCGTCGAACTGGGCATCAAGGACGGCGCCGACGCCATCAAGGACGAGGCCAGCGCCTTCGGCATCGGTCCCAACACTCCCGCGATCCCGCTGCCGGTCGCAGACAGCACCGTCGGCGACATCTCCGACGACGCTGCCCTCGGCCAGACCAGCATCGGCCAGCGTGACGTTGCGGTGACCCCGCTCGAAAATGCGGTGATCGCCGCGACCGTCGCAAACGGTGGTGTGCGGATGCAGCCCAACCTGATCTCCCAGTTGCAGGCGCCCGATCTGACCGATCTCAGTACGCCGTCACCGGTGTCGATGGGTCAGGCGATCTCGCCGGCAGTGGCCGCAACGCTGACCGATCTGATGATCGGCTCGGAGAACTTCACCGGCGGTGACGGCAAGATCCCCGGCGTTCAGATCGCGTCCAAGACCGGTACCGCGGAGCACGGCGTGAATCCGCGGGAAACTCCGCCGCACGCCTGGTACATCGCTTTTGCACCGGCGCAGAATCCGACGGTCGCCGTGGCCGTCATCGTCGAGAACGGTGGTGACCGCGGACTTGTCGCTACCGGTGGCTCGGTTGCTGCGCCGATCGGTCGTGCAGTCATCGCAGCCGGAATCCAAGGGGGCTGAACCGTGGCGTTGAACAACGGCGCTTTGATCGCCGATCGTTACCGATTGATCCGTCTCATCGCCACCGGTGGGATGGGTCAGGTGTGGGAAGCCACCGACTCCCGGCTCAACCGTCGCGTCGCCGTCAAGGTACTCAAGTCCGAGTTCTCTTCCGATCCGGAGTTCTTGGAGCGCTTCCGCTTCGAGGCCCGCACCACCGCACAGCTCAACCATCCCGGTATCGCCGGAATCTACGACTACGGCGAGACCCGCGACAGCTCGGGTGATTCCACGGCGTACCTGGTGATGGAACTCGTCAACGGTGAACCGCTCAACGCTGTCCTGGCACGCGTCGGCCGCCTGGCGGTTCCGCATGCCCTCGACATGCTCGAGCAGACCGGCCGCGCTCTGCAGGTCGCACACGACGCCGGTGTCGTGCACCGCGATGTGAAGCCGGGCAACATCCTCATCACACCGACGGGCCAGGTGAAGATCACGGACTTCGGCATCGCCAAGGCCGTCGAGAACTCACCTGTCACGCGCACGGGAATGGTGATGGGCACTGCCCAGTACATCGCGCCCGAGCAGGCTCTCGGTCAGGACGCGACCGCGGCGAGTGACGTGTACTCGCTGGGAATCGTCGGATACGAAGCACTTTCGGGTCGACGCCCGTTCACCGGTGACGGCGCGCTGACCGTCGCGATGAAGCACGTGCAGGAAACTCCGGCGCCGATGCCGGCCGACCTGCCGCCGAACATCCGCGAGCTCATCGACATCACGTTGACCAAGGATCCGGCCGGCCGCTACGCCAGTGGTGGCGAATTCGCCGACGCCGTCGCAGCTGTCCGCGCGGGTAGGCGTCCACCGCCTCCTGGCGTACTCGCTACCGGCGCCGCGAGCGCGTTGCCGGCGACGGGTGCCACGCAGGTCATGCCGCCGACGTACGCGGGCCCGGTGACGGGCGCAGCTGCAGCGGACGACGCGGCAGCCGGCGGAATGACCAGTGGGCAGAAGGCCGTGGCATGGGCCGGCGGCGGATTGATCTTGTTGGCGTTGATCATCGGTGGAGTCTGGATCGCGACCGACGGTCCGAGCGACCCGACGCCGCCCGTCGTCACGTCCACGACGTTGCCGACCACGACGACGCCCAAGCCCACCACGACAACAACTCGGCCGACGACGACGACCACCGAGCCGACAACAACGACGACTCGGCCGACGACAACCACGACCGAGCCCACAACCACCACAACAACGCCGACCACGACAACAACCACTCCGACGACCACAACCACCACCACGACGACAACGACGACCACAACGACCACTGAGCCGTTGGCGGATCCCGGAGACGCTGAAGAACCGCTAGGACAAGACCAATGACGACACCCCGCAATCTCTCCTCCCGCTACGAGCTGGGTGAGATTCTCGGCTTCGGCGGAATGTCCGAGGTTCACCTGGCGCGCGACCTCCGACTCAGCCGCGACGTCGCGATCAAGGTGCTACGTGCAGACCTCGCGCGCGACCCCACGTTCTACTTGCGGTTCCGTCGTGAGGCGCAGAACGCTGCCGCGCTGAACCATCCCGCAATCGTTGCCGTCTACGACACCGGTGAAGCCGAGACCGACGCCGGGCCGCTGCCGTACATCGTCATGGAGTACGTCGACGGCGACACGTTGCGCGACATCGTGCGCAGCACCGGGCCGATGACTCCGCGCAAGGCGATGGAAGTGATCGCGGACGTCTGCGCCGCTTTGGACTTCAGCCACCGCAACGGCATCGTGCACCGCGACGTCAAGCCCGCCAACATCATGATCAACCGCGCCGGCGCCGTGAAGGTGATGGACTTCGGTATCGCACGTGCCATTTCCGACGCGTCGAGTCCGATGACGCAGACGGCGGCCGTGATCGGCACCGCTCAGTACCTGTCGCCGGAGCAGGCGCGCGGAGAGCAGGTGGACGCGCGTTCGGACGTCTACTCGCTCGGCTGTGTGCTGTTCGAGATTCTGACGGGCGAGCCGCCGTTCAAGGGTGATTCACCCGTCGCCGTCGCGTACCAGCATGTTCGTGAGGATCCGCAGACGCCGTCGGAAATCAATCCCGACATTCCGCGCGAGCTGGATTCGATCATTCTCAAGGCGATGAGCAAGAACCCGGCCAACCGCTACCAGAGCGCCGGCGACATGCGCAGCGACTTGGTACGCGTTCTGGGCGGTCAGCGTCCGAGTGCTCCGATGGTGATGAACGACGAGGACCGTACCACCATCCTCGGCGCCGTCGGCTCCGACACCGGGAACTACCGCACTGCTCCTGATCCGGTCGAGCCGGTTGCTACGAGGACAACTCGCGCTGCCGAGCCGCCTGCCAAGAAGAAGGGCGGACGCTACGCCCTGATGGGCATCGCGGCGCTTCTGGTGATCGGTCTGGTGACGTTCTTCCTCATTCGGGTGAACTCGCCGAAGGTCGAGATGGTGACCGTTCCGGGTGACCTGACCAACCAGCCCGCCGACGTCGCCGAGGCGACGCTGACAAACGCCGGATTCCAGGTGGAGCGTCAGCAGAAGACGGACAAGGTGATCGCCGCCGGAAACGTCATCACGACGCGTCCGGTTGCCGGGGTGCGCATCGAGAAGGGCAGCACCGTCACCATCGACGTGTCCACCGGACCCGAGCAGGTCGCGATCCCGCGCCTGACCGGCCTGAGCCAGGACGACGCCGAGAAGAAGCTCAACTCCGTCGGACTCCGACTTGATCCGACCATCGGCAAGGCCGCGTCGACCATTGCCGAGGTCGACAAGATCGTCAATCAGGATCCTGCCGTCGGAGTGTCGGTTGTTCTCGATTCCGCGGTCTCGATCACCGTCGGCACCGGTCCGGAGCAGGTTCGTGTCCCGGATGTGACCGGTCAGCGTGAAGAGGTGGCGAGGCCCAACATCGAAGGGGCCGGGTTCGTCGTGCAGATCACGGAGATCGATTCGGGTCTGCCGAAGGGACAGGTTGTTTCGACCGACCCGACTGGCGGCACGTCGGCCACCAAGGGTTCGACCGTGACGCTGCGAGTGTCCAACGGCAACCAGGTCGCGATGCCGGATCTCACCAACAAGACGGTGTCGGAGGCGTTGACCACGCTTCGCGCAGCCGGCTGGGCGGGAACCGCGTCGCAGCTGGTGCAGAACCAGAGCACGACGCTCACCCCGGAGATGGTGGGCAAGATCATGTCGCAGACGCAGCCTCCGGGATCGGAGATCTCCAAGGACGCGGTCATCACCGTCAGCGTCGGAGCGCTGGGAATCCCCAACCGCTAGCAAGTGAAAAGTGCCTCCCGGAGATTTCCGGGAGGCACTTTTTTGTGGACAGGTGTCAGAGAATTGCGGGTAGGGCTCCACCGAGCGCCGACGCCACCTCGGCCTCGAGGGCTGCGACGAGTCCTTCCGGGGGCGCCTCACCGCAGACTGCGAGCCAGTTCGCGAGCATCCGGTGTCCACCCTGGGTGAGGACGGACTCGGGGTGGAACTGGACGCCGTGAATCGGAAGTTCGCGGTGACGCATCGCCATCACGACGCCGCTCTCGGTGTGGGCAGTCACCTCGAGTTCCTCGGGAATGGTGTCCTCGAGAACCGTCAGCGAGTGGTAGCGGGTAGCGGTGAACGGATCGGGCAGTCCGGCCAGGACGCCGACGTCCTTGTGGTGCACCAGGCTCGTCTTGCCGTGAAGCAGTTCGGGCGCGCGATCGACGGTTCCGCCGAAAGCCGCACCGATCGCCTGATGTCCGAGGCAGACGCCGAGCAGCGGGGTCTTGGTGTCGGCGCAGACCTTCACCAGATCCATCGTCGCTCCCGCGCGCTGTGGAGTTCCGGGGCCCGGGCTCAGGAGAATGCCGTCGAACTGAGCTACTGCACCCTCGAGGTCGGCCGTCAGTTGTGGATCGTCGTTGCGCCAGACCACGGCTTCGGTTCCGAGCTGGCCGAGGTACTGCACCAGGTTGAACACAAAGCTGTCGTAGTTGTCGACGACGAGAATCCTCATGAGAGCAGGGTAAACGCCCGTGCTATCCGCCGGTATAGGCGGGGACCGTGATCTGCGACGGCGTTGCCTGCGTGTACCCGAGGCCGAAGCGGGTCGCGTACTGCTTGTAGATCCGAATGCCCGGTTCGGCGGCCAGTGCCGCCTCGAGGCGCGCAACGTCGCCGATGGCACTCATCACGTACGGCGGGCTGTAGGTGCGACCGTGAAGAAGGAGGGTATTTCCGATGCACCGCGGCGCCGACGTACTGATGATCCGTTGGTCCTGCATGCCCACCGCTTCGGCGCCGCCCGCCCACAGTGCGTTCAGGACGCTCTGGACGTCCTGCTGATGCACGACGAGGTCGTCCGGGGTGGCGTCGACCGGGTACTTGCCGTCGGCGTTGCGCGGGGCGTCCGTCATGGTGACCACAACACCAGGTCCGGTCATCTCCGTCAGTCCCGCGTCGGCGGAGATGTTCTTGATGTCACCGAGAGCTGCGGCCACTCCGGCGTCGGACCGAGCGGCGTCTTCCTGCAGCGAATCGAGCTGGGCGGCAAGTTCGTCCCGGTCGGCCGAGACTTTTTCGGCATTGGCCTGGGCGCTGCGAACCAGATCGGAGAGCCTGGTGCTTTCGGTGACCTGCAGCTGATTTTCCTCGGCGGATCGCTGCGCCGTGGCGACCATCAGACCGGCTACCAGGCAGACGGCAAGTACACCGATGTGCCAGACGCTTCGTGAAGATTCACCCGAAGACACGTGGCTCCTCCCGGATTGTGCAGGTCGGCCGGTGACCAACTGGACACAGCTACGTTAGCGTGTAGGTAACACATGCAGGTCACACCGTAGAGCGAGGACGTCATGCCCAAGTCGAAGGTCCGTAAGAAGAACGACTACACAGTCAACCCGGCAAACCGCACTCCGGTGAAGGTGAAGATGGGTCCGTCGAGCACGTTGTACGTCTCCGTGATGCTCGGATTCATGCTCGTCGGCCTGGCGTGGTTGATTGTGTACTACTTGGCCGCGGATTCGATCACGTGGATGAACGACTTGGGAAACTATAACTTCCTCGTCGGCTTCGGTTTCATGGTTGTCGGCCTTGTCATGACCATGAGATGGCGCTGACCAGCGAGTATCTGATTCGACCCGGATCGTGACCGTCTTTCAATTACATGGGTGTCATTCATCCCCATTGTGGATAACTCCTGTGGACAACCTAGGAAGTTATCCACATGCTCGAGGATGAATTTCATCCACAGCCTCGTGACAACGCCACGGAGGTCGTCTCGTGGGCCACTCCGATGGGTGTTGTCTACGCGATGTTCGGCGGCGGAATTGCCCTCGCGATCGCCTCGATCGTCGCGCCCACGGAGCCGGCCGGACGCTTCCTGCTCGCCCTCGCGGTGATCGGGCTGTTCGTGATGGGCGGTCTCGCTCTGCGTCAGCGTCCCCGCCTGGCCGTGATCGAAGACGGGGGAACCAAGTCGATCGCGGTGCAGCGACTGCGCGCCCGGCACACGTTTACCCGCGAACAGATCGACCGCGTGCGGCTTGTCCGCTACCCGCGTCTGGGTCGACGCGTCCCGATGCTCGAGATCGACATCGTCGACCGGCCCACCGACACCGAGAAGCTGTTGATCTTCGGACGCTGGGATCTCGGTACCTCGCCGGAGGACGTCCTCGACGTGCTCGCTGTCCACGGTTTGGTGCCGCCCGAGAAGTAGGGTCGAGCGGTGAGTAGTCCACCCGGGTCGCAAAGCGGTTCAGAACGCGACCGCCTTCTCGACCTCGCCGCCGACTACGTCCTCGAGTTCGGCGTCTCCTCGGCAACGCTTCGGGGGCTCAGCCGAGCACTCGGCTCCAACAATCGTATGCTTCTGTACTACTTCGGGAGCAAGGCCGGACTGCTCCTCGAGGCACTGCGCCGCGCCGGGCTTCGCTTTCCCGGGATCGCCCACCTCCTCGATCTGATCCGCGATTCCGAGATCCCCATCGCGGACCGTCTACACTACGCGTGGGGCATCCTCGCCGACCCCGAACTTGTTGCCTACCATCGGCTCTTCTTCGAACTCTTCGGTGTGGCCGCATTCGACTCGGAGCAGTACCGCCCGCTCCTCGAGGGCGTTGCCAACGAATGGGCCGACGAAACTGCCCGCGCCATAGCCGAAACCGGCGTCGACGCCGAGCTTGCCGAAACTCTCGGACACGAGATCGTCGCCGCCTGGCGCGGATTCCAGATGACGCTGATCGGTGGCGGCGACCGCGCAGTGGTCGACCGTGCCGCCCGGCATCTGACGGAATCGATTGTTGCCACCGTGCATTCTGCGGCGAGGCCGATTACATAGCGAGCGCCGCCAGGTCTGGTTGCACGATGTCGAGAGCCTGCTGCGGCACTGCCACGGCGTCGCTCGACCATCCCCAGATCGAGTACAGCTCACGGCCGGGGTCGGTGTATCCGTCGCGGCCGTGCAGTACCCGGTAATTGTCGATGCAGATCATCTCGCCGGCTTCGGCGCGGAACATCGGACCGCTGTCGCGCACGTGAATCACAGCCTCACTCCACTGCTTCACCAGCGGCCACTGCGCTACTTCCGATTCACCGGCGATCGGCGCGAGATACGGGTGATACCGAACCTGATTGCGTCCACTCGGGACCGTCCTGGCGATCGGCGCAAAGGAGTTCTGCGGGAAGTTCGGCTCCGAATGGTCGATGTCTGTGCTCCAACAGAATTCGGCCAATTCAGCGGTTGCGGGATCGAAGGCGAGCAACCGCGTCAGTTTGAGCGCATCGATGAGAAACGAGTCGCCGCCACTCGGATACGCCGGACGCTTGCACCACAGAAACAGATAGTCGGGCGCGTAGTCACCGAACGCAAAACCGTCGTTGTGGGCAGTCATCCGCTCGCCGGAGATGCCGAACGAGCGCTTCCGGCCGCGTTCGTCCACCGGTTGGGTGTCGACGACGGCGGCCTCGGCATCCTGACTTCTTGCGCTTGCCTCGAACTGTCGGCCGACGCGAATGTACTTCTCACCGAGCAACTTCGACGCAAAGGCAATCGCGTCCTCCTCGGTGTGCAGCCCGCCGTAAACCGCGGCGCCGTCGAGTGCGATCGCAGCCCGAACCGCTGCCACCGTGTCCACGCGCCGGGGAACGACACTTGCCTGCGTCAAGTCGGAAGAGAACATCCGTGACTCCTTACATCGAGTTGAACCAAGTGGTTCAACTCAGCGTAGGGACTCGCCGTTTCGGCGGTGTAACTCCGGAAACCGATTCGGTTACGGAGCTGGCTCTTCAGATCACCCTGCCTTTCAAATCACCCGGCTTTTCAAATCACCTTGCCGGGGTTCATGATTCCGTGCGGGTCGAGTGCGCCCTTGATCGCGTGATGCATCGCGACAACCGCCGGTGACAGTTCTTGCGCGAGGCCGCCCATCTTCAGCAGGCCGACTCCGTGTTCACCTGTGACGGTTCCACCCAGTTCGAGGGCGTTGTCGATGATCTCGGCAAAAGCGGCCTGAGCGCGTCGACGTGCCGCTTCGTCGTCGTGTGGCGTGATGAGCAGCGGATGTAGGTTGCCGTCACCCGCGTGCGCGATGTTCGCGATGTGCGTGTCGTGCCTGGCCGAGATGGCCTCGATGCGCGCCAACATTTCCGGGACCGCCGCCTTGGGAACACAGATGTCCTCGGTGAGCACCGGGCCGAGCCGCTCGAGGGCGGGGTACGCCAGACGCCGGGCAGAGAACAAGGCGTCGGCTTCCTCCTGGTCGGTGGACCTGGCACTCCAGGTGGCTCCGGAGCGGTTGAAACAGGCCAACATTCGCTCGGCTTCGGCGTCGCCGATCTCGCCGGGTGTGTCGATGCGGCCGAGCAGGACCACCTCGGCGTCGGCCGAGAGGCCCATGTTCTTCCAGGCGTCGACGGCAAGCAGGCACTGTCGGTCGATCAACTCGAGGGCGGACGGAGTGAGACCGTCGGCAGCTACAGCTTCGACAGCCTTGCCCGCAGCGACGATGGAGTCGAAGTACCCGACGATGGTGCGTTCGGGATCGCGCTGAGGACGAAGTTTGACGGTCACCTCGGTGATCACACCGAGAGTTCCTTCGGAGCCGACCATGAGCGCCGAGAGATCAAACCCGGCCACTCCCTTGGCAGTTCGACGCCCGAGCCGAACCAGCTCGCCGGTTCCGGTGACCACCTGCATGCCCAGCACGTAATCCTTGGTGACGCCGTACTTGACGCAGCACAGGCCGCCGGCATTGGTCGCGACGTTGCCGCCGATCGTCGACCACGGTGCGCTCGCCGGATCGGGCGGATACCAGAGGCCGTGCTCGGCGCACGCGTCGCGGAGGTGATCGTTGACCACTCCGGGTTCGACCACGGCCAAACGCTCGAGGGTGTTGATCTCCTTGATGGCATTCATCGCGTCGAAGGCGATCACGACGCCACCAGCGACCGCGTTGGCTCCGCCCGACAATCCGGTACCGGCGCCGCGCGTCACGACGGGCGCACCGTGGGCGATGCACGCTTGCACAACCGTCTGTACCTGCTCGGCTGTGCGCGGACGGACCACGGCGACCGGCATCTCGTACGGAGCCCACTCGGCGTCGTCGTGGATGTAGCTCGCCATGATGTCGGGGTCGGTGATCAGTCGATCCGCATCGATCTGCGAGCCGAGCGCCTCGAGGAGTGTCATGCCTCCACGATAGTGACGGCGACTACACCACCCCATGTAGATTTACTCCGAGAAACCGGAAACCGTATGGACATTCTCTCCATACTCATCGTTGGCCTGACAAGTTGGCCTGACAAGTTGGCCTGACAAGGGAGTGCGGATGCACGAGAACTGGCTACAGCTTCTCCTGGCCGAGGCATCCACCGAGGAACTGATCGAGCATCGCGATCAACTGGCCGCAGGCTCAGGCCCCGAGGCCGCCGCCGAGATCGAGCGAGAAGCCCGATCGGCACTTCAGCTACGAAGTCTCCTGGCTCAGCGCCGACAGCGCGCCACCGAACTGGGGGCGCTCAACGACATCGCGTCTCTGCTCACCACGATGCACGATCATCATGCCCTCCTGCAAGAGATCGTGGACCAGGCCAAACGACTACTCGGCGTAGACCTTTCGTACCTTGCTCTGATTCACGACGACATCTTGATCATCGAGGTCACGAGTGGGGCGTACACGTCCCAGCTACTCGGCCTCACGGTTCCCTTCCGCGAAGGTCTGATTGGTCGCGTAGTCGAGAACTCTTCTCCCGCTTGGTCTTCCGACTACCGTAACGATCCCTCGTTTGCACACATCGGGCCCGCCGACGACGCAGCGCGAGCCGAGAACATGCGCGGCCTGCTGGCCGTGCCACTGACATTGAACGGCAAGATCCTGGGTGCGCTGTGCGCCTGTAAGCGTCAGGAGCGTCGATTCGGCAATGAAGAAGTTGCGTTGCTGTCCGCACTCGCAGCCCATGCCTCGGTGGCCATCGAGAATGCCCGTTCTCTCGAACGCTATCGCGCGACGGTTGCGGAAGTGAACGCCGCGAACACCGAACTTGCCGAGCGCACAGCACTTCTCGAACAGACCCTGACCTGGGATCGCTCGCTCACTCAGGTTGTCCTGCGCGGCGGTGGAGTCCGTGAACTCGTGGAGGAAACCTCGGCGTCGACGGGTTCACCAGTGTTCTTCGTGACCGGAACATCCGAGATCCCGCCAGGGTTGCAACGGGTGAGCGAGAGCGTGCATCGGGTCTTCGACATACTTTCCGCAGACCGACGCGAGCAGGAAGTGACGCTCGTCGTCGGTGAGCAGTTCCTGTTCGCCACCGAAGTACGCAGTGCCGGTGACCAACTCGGAATTCTGTTCCTGCTCGCACGCCAGGAACCCACCGCCGCCATGAGGTTGGCACTCGAAAGGTCTGCTCCTGCCATTGCACTGGCACTGGTCGGCGAACGGGCAGCCCGGGAGGCCACCCGCCGAGCACGCGACGCATTTCTGGTCGATCTGATTACCAGGCCTGCGCCGACGCCGGCCGAAGTCACCGGGCAGTTCCGCCTGGCCGGGCTCAACCCCGACCGTTCGTACACCGTCGTGGTGGCCCGCCCGGCCGATGCCGTCGACCGGACGCGTCGTAGCATCGAGGAAATTGCATTCCCTTCGGGAACCGTTGTTGCCGAGCATGGTTCACGGGTAATTGCCCTGATTCCCGGAATGTCACCAACAGAAGTTGCGGCAGCGTGGGTGCAGCCGGCGGAGAACCCGACCGTCGGAATTGCCGATCCGGCCGTTGGAGCAGAAGGACTGGCTCGGGCCTATGTCGAGGCGCAGCACACCGTCGACGTCCTCGAGACGCTCGGACGGGCCTCACATGTCGAACCGGCAAGTTCACTCGGCATCTACCGAATTCTCCTCAGTCGCACCGGCCGCGACGAACTGGAAGCACTGACGCAGCGTGCTCTCGGCCCCCTCCTCGAGGAGGAGCAGCGACGCGGCGTTCCACTTCTGGACACCCTGGCGTCCTACCTCTCCCACAATTGCAAGCACTCCGCGACCGCCGCCGCGCTCGCGATTCACGCCAACACTCTGTACCAACGCCTCGAGTCGATCGACAGGTTGATCGGTACACAGTGGCGTCAGCCGGATCAGGCGCTCGATCTCGCGCTCCTGATCCGGCTGCGTGCCAGTGCGGGGAAGCTCGGTCAGATCTGAGCGGGCTTACTCGATCGCTTTGCCAGCGCCACAACAAGTATTGCGGCACAGAGCATCACGGCGCCCACCACCCACAGGCCTGCCTTGACATTTCCGGTCACATCGGTGAGCCAGCCGGTGATGTACGGAGCGCCGAAGCCCGACGCGTTGCCGATCGAGTTGATCATCGCGATACCGGCGGCCGCACTGGCGCCCGTCAGGAACGTGGTGGGCAGGTACCAGAAGACGGGGAGCGCACACAGCACGCCGACGGCGGTGAGCGAGACCGCAATCATGACAGTGAAGGGTGAATCCAGGTACAGCGCAATCGGAATGGACACCGCACCCAAGAGCGTCGGCGCTGCGACGTGCCACATTCGTTCACCGGTCTTGTCGGAATGGCGGCTCCACAGCACCATCGCGACGGCGCCGATCGCGTAGGGGACCGCCACGATCAGCCCGGTCTCGACGAGCGAGAAATCGGTGTTGAACGTCTGCTTGAATCCTGCGACGATGCTGGGCAGGAAGAAGCTCAAAGCGTAGAGGCCGTAGGTGATTCCGAAGTAGACCAGACCGAAACCGATGACACGGGGATCGCGCAAGGTCTTACCGGCCGACTGATGACCGGCGTCGCCGAGTTCTTTTTCCTCGTCCGCCATCGACTTCATCAGCCAGGTTCGTTCCTCGAGGGTCAACCACTTGGCGTCGGCGGGACGGTCGGTGAGGTAGAACCAGACGACAAACGCCAAGATCACGGCGGGCAGACCCTCGATCAGGTACATCACGCGCCATCCGGCCAGGCCGAACAGACCGTCGCCGTACTGGATGATGGCGGCCGAGAGTGGGGCGCCGAGCGCCGACGAGAGCGGAAGCGTCAGCAGGAACAGGCCCATCAGGCGTACGCGGTACTTCTTCGGGAACCAGAAGGTCAGGTAGAGAAGAACTCCGGGGAAGAAGCCGGCCTCGGCGATGCCAAGCAGGATGCGCAGGAAGTAGAGGCTGCCGACATTCGGCACGAATGCGAGCGCAGCGGCGAGGATGCCCCAGGTGAGCATGATGCGTGCGATCCACAGCCGGGCGCCGAAGCGGTGCAGGGCCAGGTTGCTCGGCACCTCGAACAGCAGGTAGCCGACAAAGAAGAGTCCGGAGGCGAGCCCGAACATCGTCTCGGTCATCCCGAGGTCGGCGCTCATGGTGAGCTTCGCAAAAGCGATGTTCGTACGATCCAGATAGTTCACGAAATAGAGCAGGATCAGGAAGGGGATCAGCCGTCGCGCTACCTTCTTCACCACGCGAGATTCGATCTCGCTCGGCGCAACCCCACCGTCAGTGGTGGTGCTATCGGTGGAGGTCATGGCAGGGGTACTCCTCGGAAAAGGTCAGCGGTGCTATCTACGAAGTGACTCAAGCCACAGTAGAAGGACCACCGAGCTCAACCTATGTGGACAATCTCTACAGAAGCCGTCCTCGCATGTGCGTTTACTCCCAACGATCCGGAGGACGACCAGCAGCAGCCTGACGAACGCCCCTGAAACAGTCGAAGACGACAAACCCGTCTGAGCTGGGGGTTTAGAGCTACGAGCACCGAGTCAGTGGTTAGTGTTGTCGCCGAAATAGCCAGAACAAGTGCGGACGCACCGCGTGACTTGAAGGACAGAACATGACGAAGATGGTTCGGACCACGATGACCCGCCGGTCCTCCACCGCTTTCGCTGCCACCATCGCGGCGGTCGCTCTATTCGCCTCCGCCTGCGGCAGCGACTCCGACAAGACTGGCTCGGACAAAACCGCTGCCGGCGCTTCCTCCGCTACGTCCTCGGTCACCGTCGGCGGGAAGGCGCTTGACGCCACGTTCGAGACGAAATGTGCAAAGGACGGCGACACGACAGTTATGACACTGCTCGACGCGGAAAATGCCACCTACGGCAGGTTGACCGTCTCTGCCATCGTCGATGAATCCGGCGCGGTTCAGACTGCTGGAATCGCCGGAAGCGAGGGTGGATCGAACGGTCTGCCGTACACCGCCGGATTTGCACCGGGCCTGCCCGGTGGGTCTGCCAGTGCCAAGCAGGACGGCAATACCTTCGTGGTGACGGGCGAGGGAATCGGCGCCCGGGACAGGAGCAACCCGACCGCGACTTCCAGCTTCGAGATCACCTTCGCCTGCAAGTCCGTCATCGGCGGCTGAGCTGTAGAAGCAGAGGAATCGTGCACCTCTAGTCAGGTGCACGATTCTCGCTAACTGATCCCCAACTGTTCGCGCAGTTGGACGACGCGCAGCACTATGACTCCCAACGTCACCACGGTGACGGCGCCAAAAGCGATCCAGCCGATACGTACGGCCTTCACGCGGTTCTCACCGGCACCCAACCACTGCGGGGCGTACAGGAAGGCAGCGGCTGTTGCGGCACCTGCCACCAGACCTCCCGCGTGGCCCCAGAACGAGATCCCGGGCAGCGAAATGCTGATGATCACATTGATCGCGATCACCGAGATGATCGGGACCGGGCTTCGACGCAAACGCAGCAGAAGGACGGCCTGAGCCCCCATGATGCCGAAGATCGCGCCCGACGCTCCGGCAGTCCAGGACAGGGCCGTGAGCGAAGAGAACACCGGCTGAAACGCCATCACCGAGGCTGAACCGCCGAGAAGCGAAACCAGGTAGATGCCGATGTACCGCGAGCGGCCCATCACGATTTCGGTGTCGCGCCCCAGAATGTAGAGGGCGTACATGTTGACCGCGAGGTGCAGGATTCCGAAGTGCAGGAACCCGGAGCCGATGAGCCGGAACCAGTCACCGCTGGCAACCAGACCGGGATTGAGTGCCCAGTTCGCGAAGATCGACGATCCGACCTGGTTGTTCATGATGCTTCGCGACTGCGCGAAGGTCGCGAGGAACGCCAGGACGTTGAGCCCCATCAAGGTGTACGTCACGACCGGGACCGCACGGGTGGGGCTCACGGTGTTTCCGGCGACGCCCCGAACGGGACGGACATCACGCTGACCGGCAGCTACACAGTCAACACATTGGTATCCCACCGCCGCCTCGCGGAGACAGTCCGGGCACGCCGGACGTCCACAACGATTACAGGAAAGTGCGGTAGGTCGATCTGGATGGCGGACGCACCGCGGTTGGGGCGGGATGCCCTCACTCGCACCGCCGCCCCAACCGGGGTTCGTCATCTGCTTGTTTTACCTGTTCAGGAGATGGTGATGCTGTTGATCACGACGGGCTCGACCGGACGATCGCCACGATCGACCGAGGTGGAGGAGATGGCGTCGACAACCTTCTTGGAATCGTCGTCGAGAACCTCACCGAAGATGGTGTGGCGACGGTTCAGGTGCGGCGTCGGGCCGGTGGTGATGAAGAACTGCGAGCCGTTGGTTCCCGGGCCTGCGTTGGCCATGGCCAGCAGGTAGGAGCGGTCGAACTGCAGTTCCGGGTGGAACTCGTCACCGAACTTGTAGCCCGGGCCGCCGGTGCCGGTGCCGGTGGGGTCGCCACCCTGGATCATGAAGCCGTCGATGACGCGGTGGAAGATGGCACCGTCGTAGAACGGGCCGGTCTTGGTACCGGCGGCGTTTGCGGTGGTGTACTCCTTCGAGCCGTCGGCGAGGCCGACGAAGTTCTCGACGGTCTTCGGCGCATGGTTGCCGAACAGAGCGATCTTGATGTCGCCGCGGTTCGTGTGCAGCGTTGCGGTTGCGGTCTGATGAGTTGAAGTCACACCACCATCGTGCCATTGCCGACGTTCTCGCGGATGTCGCCCCGTAAAACTCTCCCTGTCCTCGCCCCACTGTTATGGCACAGTGAAGTCATGACACGAGTGACCGAGTCCCTCAGCACGCAGTTGCCCGACACCTTCGATCACGCGCGCGCCCGCGTCGAGGACACCTTCGACGAGACCGCCGCCTACCTCGAAGAGACAGCGGCTCGTATCAAGGAGTCCGAGGCAGCCGACAACGCGCGCCGTATCGCCGCGGTGGTCGCGACGTCGGTCGCTCGCGGCGCCGGACAGGTCGGGTTGTTCCTTGGCCGTCAGGGCAAAGTCCTCGCCAAGAAGGGCGTCGAGCGCGCCAAGGCTATCCCGGCAAAGTCCGCGGAACGCGCCGAGAAGCCTCGCGGCCGCAAGCGCGTCACCGTGTTCGTCATCGCCGGTGTTGCGGTGATCGGTGGCGCGGTGTTCTTCAAGAGCCGCCGACGCGAACATCCGCCGGTCGCTTCCGCACCCCCGCGCCTCGAGGAGAACTCGGCCGAGAAGACCGCGTAGTCGACATACAAGAGCCCCGGAACACACTGTGTTCCGGGGCTTTTCGATGCCTGGCCGTCAGCAGTTGGACGGCGCCGGGACGTTGTTGAAGCGATCGATCATGTACCCGACGGATTCGGGGGTACCCACCAGATACGGCGTCGCGTGATTGATTGCCAGTCCCGGAATGATCGGGGGCAGTTCGTTGACGGAGAACTGCACCGTCGCGCCCTTGCCGCACCAGTCTTGCGCCAGTTGCTGTCCCTGACCGAACGGAACGATGTCATCGGAGCGGCCGTGCTGGATCAGCACGGGCGACTCCGGCGTCAGCTTGCCGATCTTCTGTTCGTCGAGGATCGCCTGCGCCATGGGTAGGCGGGCCAGAACTGCGGAGAGCGATTCACCGGAATTGGTGAAGCTCGACGACTGCTGGAAGCCGAACTGCAGACCACTTTCCGCGACGCACTGGTTCTTCGTGGCGGCCAACATCTGTCGGCCACGATCGTTGATCTCGGCGTCGAGCAACGGCTGGACCTCGGGGTACTGCGCGACGATTCCGTTGAGCGCGTAGCCGATCACTCCGGTGAGGAACGTGCCGTCGACCTGCTGCAGCGTCGCCGCCAGATCAGCGGGCGGTGCGCCTGCGTACGTGCCCTTGAGATCAAGTTCGGGAGCGTACGACGGCTTCAATTCCGTTGCGGCAGCGGCAGCTCCACCACCTTGCGAGTAACCCCACAGTCCGACGGGGCCGTCGGCGGGAATGCTCGTGTTCGGGAGTTGCTGAGCGGCGCGCACCGAGTCCAGAACGGCATGCGCTTCGGCTTCACGGTTGACGTAGGTGTGATCGCCCGGAGTTCCGAGACCCTCGTAGTCGGTGACAACGACGGCAATGCCGTTGAGCAGCAACGTGTTCACCCAGATGGACTCGTAGCCGACCATGACGTCCGTCGGGAACTGATACTCGATACCGGTGTTGAACAGCTTGGACGGTGCGCACTGATCGCCCTGTCCATGCGTTCCCACCGCTGCGGCAACCAGTGGACGCGCCCCCTGCCCGGTCCACGGATTCGACGGTTCGAGATAGGTGCCCGTCACGGCAACGGGGGCGCCTTTGGCGTCCTCGCTTCGGTACATGATCTTGGTGGCAATCGCCGGCCATGCACCGTTCGATCCGGGCACGCTCAGCAGCAGTGGTGACGGCTCGCTCTTGATGAGATCTCCGTTGGCACCTGCCGGAAGCTCGGACGGCGGTGTGTAGAAATCCGCCGGCTCAGCCATTGCGGCAGGGGCCGTCACAGCACCCATGACCAGTGCTGCGACGGAGACCCCGGCCACCCACCATGCTCTGCTCTTCACGTTTCGATCTCCCCACGTTCGCCTGCGCTGTGGCTTGGCACACAGCGAACGCAGAGTAACACATACCTCACGTAACACTTTTTCGTGAGGTTTTTGCCTTAACAGGCTGTATTACAACCCTTTACAACTACTTCGTGGGCTCCAGATTCGATGTCAGTAGCGAACGAAGCTTGTCGGTATCGGCCGAGGTCCAGGCCTCGGGATGCAGGATCTTGGCCCACATGTCTGCCGCATCCTCGCCGTAGTTGTGACCGTGCCCCGACGGGACGTCAGCCGAGAACACCATGTCGAGGGTGACCTGCCAGAACGTCACGAGCGGCACCCACGTCATTCCCGGATCCACGTCTCGACCCAACGGTTCCTTGAGCCAATCCGGCTTGTTGAGCAGCAGGTCGAAGGACCACCACGTGATCGGGTCGCTGGCGTGCTGCCAGTACACGATGCGGTCGTCGTCCCAATCCGACTTCAGCTCCAGATCCTCCGGATCACCGGCAAACCGAATGGCGCGTCCACCGTCGATCACCGGCAGAATTTCCTTCGAACCCGAGTCACGACTGTCCGTGATTTCCTGCCACTGAGCAGTGAAGTTGGGGGTTCCGACCCACAGTGCGCCGTCGACACGCGTCATCATGTCCTGAGCGCCGGCAAATGCGGCCTGGCCACCGTAGGAGCCGAGGCTCTCACCGAAGACAACCAACTCGGGGCGCGTCTCCACAGGCAGGTCGATCCACTTGGCGTACACCGCGTTGAACAGCGCGCGCCCGGCGATCATCGGCGTCTCGCGGTCGGCGATGAAGGCCAACGGGCTCGGAAGGAACGAGTACTGCATCGACGCGATCGCCGTGTCGCCGCCCTCGACGTACTCGAACGCCGACGCGACGTCCTCGTTCACCCAACCGCGGCCGGTGGTCGTCACGACCGCGAGGGTTCCGCGGTCGAATCCACCGGTGCGCTCCAACTCGTCGACGACGCGCTGTGCCACCCCGTTGATCGAGTCCGAGGATTCCCGTCCGGCGTACACGCGGATCGGTTGCTTCGCTTCACGTCCGGTCAACGCAGAGATCTCGGCTGCGGTGGGACCGCTGCCCATGAAGGTTCGCCCCTCCTGGCCGAGAGAATCCCAAGCCTCGGCGGACATCGGTGAACCACTGCGCTCGGCGATCAATGGTTGTTCGATGCCGTCAGGAGTTTCGTGATCGGCGCCGGAGAAACTCCAGTTCGCGAATGCAATGAGCCCGTTGTACAGCGCACCGTTCACGATGAAGATGCTGAGAGCGAAGATGACGATCAAGCTGCCGACCTTCGCCGCTTCGAGGGGAACGAACCGAAGCGCGACTGCGGTGAGCTTGTTGGTGGTGAACCGAAGACCACGACCAGCCTCGAGCAGGATGAACCAGATTCCGAGCGAAATCATCAGCACCAGAAGGTAATTCGCCTGATTGGTGCGTGGAGCTTCCACGAGATCGCGAACGATCTGCTGCCACCACGAACCGAGGACCAAGAACGTCGGAACCAGAATGACGGCCGCCACCAGCAGGATTCGCCAGCCGATCTTCTTGGTGCGATCGGACCATTGCGGTTCGACGCCGCACTTGCGGATCATCCAGGCAACCGTGACGCCGACGCCGTATCCCATCGCGAGCGAGATGCCCGTCGCAACGCCCTGGAGGTACCACGCGCGCGGCAACAGGGACGGACTCATCGACCAGGTGAAGAAGACCAGAGCAAAGGCAAGCCCGACCGGGTGCAGCGTCTTGCAATAGAGGCGCAGCCGTTCCCACACACGTTTCATGCCGGAATCGTATGCGCCCCGTGCCCGAATCAGGTCACGAGGCGCACACGCGTCCAGTCTGTTTACGGAGCGAAGCGCAAAATCGCGGCAACTGCGCCGCCGCCCGGAATGTCCTCCGCGCGAACAGCGAGCACCCGAGCGCCCGTCAAGAGTGAACGACGAGCGATCTCGTCGACGACACCGTAGGTGCTTCCGTTGGTCGACTCACCGGTCGTGAGAGCGCCCGTCTGGGGATCGAGACTTCCGGGTACGACGGAATCGATGTCGATGAAAACGGTGTCGACCTGTCCGTACGTCGCGGCTGTTGCCACGTCGGCGACGTCCGTCTGAGTGCGTCCCTGTTCCGTGCGCACATTGAAGGTGTCCCGCACCGCCGCCAGCTGCTCGGCGTGGAAGTCGTCGAGCGCCGGACGCGAACCGTCCGCCACTTCCTGCGTCGACAAGGCTTCCGGGTTTCCCTCGACGGTTTTGTCGACCAGGTGGCGGTACGAATTCACGGAGCGATACACCGACGCGATGGGTTCGGCAGCGGCCAGGATCAAGGGGACGTCACGGCCGGCGAGCACACCGCGGACCTCGTGATCGACTGCGCGGGCGTACTGATTGACGCGCAACTTTCGGCTGTCCGACCCCGACAACCGACCCGCTTCGGTACGGCTGTTGATCGACGACTTGCCCGCGTGATCCGCAGCGTTCTTCGGCATTCCCTGAACACGGACCTCGTCGGCGGGCTGATCGGCGGCGATCTCGATCAATCGCACCGAACCCTCTGCCAGGGCGAGAACAAACGCCGTCTGGGGGAACGTCACCGAACGGAGCAGTGGCTTGAGGTGGAACCGATCGCTGACCGTTTCGAGCGCCTGCAGACGGTTGGGGAGGCGGAAGGTCACCAGACGCTCCGGCGTCGCGTACGTGACCAATGAGCGCGACTGGAAGCGCCAGAAATCGTCGTCGTCGTCGAGCTCTGCGTATTCGGCCTCGAACTGCTTGCGCTCGGCGGGATCCTCCACCGACGCGAGTGCCGAGCGGACCTGGTCCTTGAAGGCTATGCGCGCTTTGTCGTAATCCTGCGGTGCATCTTCAGTCGGAGTAACGATGGTGATGCAGGTGGGCCCCTCCACCTCCGCGAGTGCGGCAATTTCACCGTGGCTGGGAATGTCGTTGTGAAGCACTACGAACCTCCTGAAATCGGGTTCTCCCCACGGTACGCCCAGCTGGTTATGACCACTAGACTTTCCGGAGAATTCGGGACGAACGGTCCATAGTGGGCGCGGTTCTGGCCACCCCACTCCGAGCGAACGGCATGTTCATCGCCTCCAGTGCGCCGAAAGTGCCGTTCGCTCAAAAACGGGGGCACACAAGTCGGGCAAGTCGGGCATGACTGGGGCAGACAAGGCAGACGCCGGGTACATCGGCATACAAAAACACCCTCCCGGATCCCGGGAGGGTGTTTTCGTACTGTGGAGCCTAGGAGATTCGAACTCCTGACATCTGCCTTGCAAAGGCAGCGCTCTACCAACTGAGCTAAGGCCCCGTTCGGTTTTCTGACCGGAGTCAGAGTACCTAGGTTCTATCCTGTTTCCAAATCGTGCCAAACCTTGTCTCCGCGCTGACTTTTGATCAGCTTGGTGACCCCGAGAGCTACCAGAATTCCGGCCCCGACAAGCAGGAAAACCTTCATTCCAGCAACCCTTCTTCGGCACATGGGAGTGGGCCTAGGAGGACTTGAACCTCCGACCTCTTCATTATCAGTAAAGCGCTCTAACCACCTGAGCTATAGGCCCCTGAACCGATTCCAAAGATTACCCCACCGGGCCGCTGACACCAAAACGGGCCCGGCGGAGCAATGTTTTCGCAGGTCAGTCGCGGTCGGCGAGAGTTACCTCTACGCCGCCAACCAGGTCGCTGCAGAGGTTGTAGATGAACGATCCGATCGTGACGAGTGCCGTGAAAAGCACCATGTTCGCGATACCGATCAGCGCCGCGTAGCCGAACACCTGGCCCGCCGTCACCAGACCGTCGGAGCCGCCGTCGGCAACGATGTCGGTGAACGCGTTGTTCAGGCGATCCCAGACGCCCATTCCGTCGAGAACGACGTAGAGCAGCCCGACGGCCACCATCCACACGAAGAACAGCGACACCGAGATCACGGACGTGATCTTGAGCGTGGACCACGGGTCGATACGACGGATCTGCACCGTTGCGCGCAGCGGCGCACCGTCGACGACCGAAGCCGATACGGCGTGAGTTTTCTCACCCTTCACCGCAGCAGGCAACGGATGCTTGGCCTCGGAGAGGTCAGGCATGTCCTTCGGCAGATCCTTGCGATCGATGTGCCGAGTGGGCCCGTCGATCGCAGCAGCTTTTGCTTTCGGATTTGCGACCGTGGGATTGGCGACTGTGGCATTTGCAGCCTTGGGGTTTGCGCCCGAGGGTTTAACAGCCTTGGCTGCTGCCGCGCCGGCGACGCCACCGGTAGCTGCGGCCGCCGCGGTTCCCGTCACGACGGGACGCGCCGAAGGGTTGCCGGCAGGGCGACCTGCCTGTGCACCGACGGCAGGACGACCCGCTTGGGGCTGTCCCTTCGGCGCACCACCCTGCGCGGGGTTTTTGGCCGGGCCACCCTGCGCCGGGCCGGCCGCTGCAGGACGCTGCGGACCGGCAGGCGGCTTACCCCCGGCAGGACCTGCCGGTCGACCCGCCGGAGCACCAGCGCCGGCTGGGCGCGTGATGTTGGTCTGCGGCTGACTTTGCGGAGCCTGATTCTGCGGTGCCTGAGCCTTCGACGCCGGACTCTGAGCGGCCGGACTCTGGGCAGCCGGATTTTGAGCTGGCTGCCCCTGCGGCTGACCTGACGGCTGGGGTCCGCGCTGCCACGGCGGTGCCTGGCTGCCACGAGCCTGATTGGCAACCGGTTGCGGCGGAGCCTGACCGTCACCCTTCGCCGGAGTTACCGGCGCAGCCGGAGCCACAGAAGGAGCGGAAGGAGCCTGACCCTTGGCCGCACCCGCAGCGTCGGAAGCCCCACCCGCCGGCTTCTGAGCCGACGGGCCGCGAGGCGGCTCAGGTGCCTTGGGCGCCGGAGCCGCCTCGGAAGCTTTGGGTCCGCCGTCCGCTGGAGCTGCAGGTTTCGAGGTCTGCGGCCCCGCCGGAGCAGTTGCCTGCTCCGGCTTCGGTGGCGTCGAACCTGAAGGGCTTCCGCTCTTCTGGTCACTGCCCGGCTGGTTGGGAGTGCTCACTAGGACTCCTTAGCTCCATCGGCATTGTCTGCGTTGTCGGTGGTCTCTGCAGCGAGCTCTTCGGGCTCGTCGGCGTTGCGCGCAATCGCGAGCAGTGTGTCGCCTTCGCCGAGGTTCATCAGACGCACGCCCTTGGTCTGGCGTCCTGCCTTACGAACCTGCTTGGCCGCCGTCCTGATGACGCCGCCGCCCGAGGTGATCGCGTACAGCTCGTCGTCGTCGTCGACGATGAGCGCACCGACCAGAGTGCCACGTTTCTTGTCGTACTGAATCGTGAGCACGCCCTTGCCGCCGCGACCCTGCACCGGGTAGTCCTCCATGCCGGTTCGCTTGGAGTAACCGCCCGAGGTGGCGACCAGGAGGAATGTGCCTTCACGAACGACGTTGAGCGAGAGCAGCTCGTCGTCACCGTTGAAGCGCATGCCCTGGACGCCGGACGTTGCGCGGCCCATCGGACGCAGTGCCTCGTCGGTGGCCGAGAAGCGGATCGACTGGCCCTGTGCCGAGACGAGAAGCAGGTCGTCGTCGGCGGAGCAGAGAACAGCGCCGACCAGTTCGTCTTCACCACGCAGGTTGATGGCGACGATGCCACCGCTGCGGTTGGAGTCGAAGTCGGTGAGCTTGGACTTCTTGACCAGACCGTTGCGAGTGGCGAGCACCAGGTAGGGCGCGTCTTCGTACGTCTTGATCTGGATGACGGACTGGATGCGCTCGTCCGGCTGGAAGGCCAGCAGGTTGGCCACGTGCTGACCGCGAGCGGTACGGCTCGCCTCGGGCAGTTCGTAAGCCTTGGCGCGGTAGACGCGGCCCTTCGTGGTGAAGAACAGCAGCCAGTCGTGCGTCGAGGTGACGAAGAAGTGCGAGACGATGTCGTCCTGCTTGAGGCCGGCGCCCTGAACACCCTTGCCGCCGCGCTTCTGCGAGCGGTAGAGGTCGGTCTTGGTGCGCTTGGCGTAGCCGGTCTCGGTGATCGTGACGACGACGTCTTCGCGGGCGATCAGATCCTCGTCGTTGACGTCTCCGTCAGCGGCGATGATGCGGGTACGACGGTCGTCGCCGTACTTGTCGACGATTTCCTTGAGCTCGTCACGAACGATCGCGCGCTGACGCTCCGGGCGAGCCAGAATGTCTTCGAGGTCCGCGATTTCGAGTTCGATCTCGGCCAACTCGTCGACGATCTTCTGACGCTCGAGGGCGGCGAGACGACGCAGCTGCATGCCGAGGATCGCGTCGGCCTGGATCTCGTCGACGTCGAGGAGTTCCATCAATCCGGCGCGAGCTATGTCGACGGTCTGCGACGCACGGATCAAGGCGATGACCTCGTCCAGAGCGTCGAGCGCCTTGACCAGACCGCGCAGGATGTGGGCGCGCTCTTGTGCCTTGCGAAGCAGGTACCTGGTACGACGAACGATGACCTCGAGCTGATGCGTCGTGTAGAGACGGATCATCTGGTCGAGGCGCAGCGTGCGCGGCACTCCGTCGACGATGGAGAGCATGTTGCAGCCGAAGCTGGTCTGCAGCTGGGTGTGCTTGTACAGATTGTTCAGCACGACCTTGGCAACAGCGTCACGCTTGACGGTGACGACGATGCGCATGCCGACGCGGTCCGAGGACTCGTCGTGGATGTCGGAGATGCCACCGATCTTGGCGTCACGAACCTGCTCCGCGATGGAGGTGATCAGGTTGTCCGGGTTGACCTGGTAGGGCAGCTCGGTGATGACGATCGTGGTGCGGCCCTTGGCATCTTCTTCGATCTCGACGACGCCGCGCATACGGACGGATCCACGACCGGTGGTGTAGGCGTCCTGGATGCCCTGTCCACCGACGATGAGACCGTGCGTCGGGAAGTCGGGTCCCTTGATGCGCTCCATGACGGCCGCGAGGGTGGCTTCCTCGTCCGCCTCGAAGTTCTCGAGCGCCCAGTAGATGGCGTCGGCAACTTCACGCAGGTTGTGCGGCGGAATATTGGTGGCCATACCGACGGCGATGCCGTTGGAACCGTTGATCAGAAGGTTCGGGATACGGCTGGGCAGAACCGTCGGTTCCTGCGTCTTGCCGTCGTAGTTCGGGGTGAAATCGACTGTCTCGTGGTCGATTTCGCGCAGCATTTCCATCGCGAGCGGCGTGAGCCTGCACTCGGTGTAACGCATGGCGGCTGCGCCGTCGTTGCCGCGGGAGCCGAAGTTTCCCTGACCGTCGACGAGCGGGTAACGCAGCGACCACGGCTGGGCCATACGGACCAACGTGTCGTAGATCGAGGAGTCGCCGTGGGGGTGGTAGTTACCCATGGTCTCGGCGACCGGTCGGGCAGACTTCACGTATCCGCGGTCGGGGCGATATCCGTTGTCGTACATCGCGTAGAGCACGCGGCGGTGCACCGGCTTGAGTCCGTCGCGGACATCCGGCAGAGCGCGACCGACGATGACGCTCATGGCGTAGTCGATGTAGCTGTTCTGCATTTCCTGCTGGATGTCGACCGGTTCGATCCGGTCGTGTTGCGGACCGTCCGGTGGCAACGTGGTGTCGGTCATGAGCTCACTTTCTTAAGAAGAACGAAGGGGCGTGGGCGCCTTGTGCGCGGAAAAGGAGTCCGGGGACTCCTCAACCGCTCACAGGGCCGCAGGCCCTACACGTCGAGGAAACGAACGTCCCGGGCATTGCGGGTGATGAAGCTGCGTCGTGCTTCGACGTCTTCGCCCATCAGCACGCTGAACAGCTCGTCGGCAGCAGCCGCGTCGTCGAGCGTGACGAGACGCAGAACGCGCACCGTCGGGTCCATCGTGGTTTCCCACAGCTCCTTGGCGTTCATCTCGCCGAGGCCTTTGTAGCGCTGGATGCCGTCGTCCTTGTTGATCTTCTTGCCGGACTCGAGGCCGGCCTTGACCATCGCGTCGCGCTCGCGGTCGGAGTACGCGAATTCCGGCTGCGCACCCTTCTGCCACTTGAGCTTGTACAGCGGAGGCTGCGCGAGGTAGACCTTGCCGTGCTCGACGAGCGGCCGCATGAAGCGGAACAGCAGTGTGAGCAGCAGCGTTGCGATGTGCTGACCGTCGACGTCGGCGTCGGCCATGAGCACGATCTTGTGATAGCGCAGCTTGGCGATGTCGAACTCGTCGTGGATGCCCGTGCCGAACGCGGTGATGATCGACTGGACTTCGGTGTTCTTGAGGACGCGATCGATACGCGCCTTCTCGACGTTGATGATCTTTCCGCGAAGCGGGAGGATCGCCTGGTACATCGAGTCTCGGCCGGACTTGGCCGAGCCGCCTGCGGAGTCGCCCTCCACGATGTAGATCTCGGACTTCTCCGGATCGTTGGAGCGGCAGTCGGCGAGCTTGCCGGGCAGGCCGCCGAGGTCGGTCGCGCTCTTACGACGGACCAGCTCACGCGCCTTACGCGCGGCAACGCGGGCCTGAGCCGACGAAACAGCCTTGTTCACAATGGTTTTCGCGTCGGCAGGGTTCGCCTCGAACCAGTGCGCGAGGTGCTCGTTGCACGCCTTCTGCACGAAGGACTTGACCTCGGTGTTGCCGAGTTTGGTCTTGGTCTGACCCTCGAACTGGGGTTCGCCGACCTTCACCGAGATGATGGCCGCGAGTCCTTCACGGATGTCGTCACCGGTGAGCTTGGGATCCTTGTCCTTGAGCAGCTTCTTTTCGAGCGCGTACTTGTTGACCGTTGCGGTCAGTGCGGCGCGGAAGCCCTCTTCGTGGGTACCACCCTCGTGGGTGTTGATGGTGTTGGCGAAGGTGTGGACGGACTCCGAGTAACCGGAGTTCCACTGCATTGCGACCTCGAGCTCGTGGCCGGTGCCCTTGGCGGTGAATCCGACGACCGAGTTGTGGATCGGAGTCTTGCTCTTGTTGATGTGCCGGACGTAGTCCTCGAGTCCACCGGGGTAGTGGTAGACGCGGGTCTTGGACTTACGCGGCGCTGCATGAGCAGCTTCTTCGGCTTCTTCGGCAGCAGACTTGGGAGCCTCGGCTACCTCGGCAGCTTCGTCGTCGATGACCTCGGCGCGCTCGTCGGTCAGCGTGATGGTCAGGCCCTTGTTGAGGAAGGCCATTTCCTGCAGACGACGCGCAACGGTCTCGAAGTTGTAGCGGGTGGTCTCGAAGATCTCGGGATCGGCCCAGAAACTGACGGTGGTGCCGGTCTCCTTCGTCGGGTCGCCCTGTACGAGCTCTCCCGGCTTGGAATCGGTGTACGTCTGCTGCCACCGGTAGCCGTCGACCTTGATGTCGACGTCGAGCCGGGTGGAGAGCGCGTTGACCACCGAGATACCGACGCCGTGCAGACCACCGGAGACGGCGTAGGAGTCGGAGTCGAACTTGCCGCCGGCGTGCAGCTGGGTCAGCACGACCTCGACGGTGGGGACTCCGGAGGCGTGCATGCCGACCGGGATGCCACGGCCGTCGTCGATGACGCGGATTCCGCCGTCTTCGAGGAGGGTGACCTCGACCTTGGTGGCGTGTCCGGCCATCGCCTCGTCGACCGAGTTGTCGACGACCTCCCAAATGAGGTGGTGCAGGCCGCGTTCACCGGTGGAACCGATGTACATGCCTGGACGCTTACGTACCGCCTCGAGTCCTTCGAGGACGGTGATGGACGACGCGTTGTAGTCCTTGCTGGAAGTGCTTGTATCTGACTTCTGGGCAGCCACGGGTGGGTAGCTCTCCTTCTCCGTCAATACTCGAGCGCAGCCGTCAGCAAGCCCTTGCGGGTGTCGTCGGAGCGGGTTCGAGAATGTTGCCGCTAGTTACCGTTGACCATCTTACTGGTAAGCACCGACTAGAAGCGGCCAATGACACCCCTGGCTGCGCCGCAGACGAATTTTTACGATCCACTGAAGGTGAAACGCTAGGAACTTTGCTTCTCCGAGCGACGCTCTCTCAGGCTCGCGATAAATGCCCGCGCATGTTCGGCAACCTCGCCCGGATGTGAAAACGGCGACCAGTGTCCCGCGGGAATTTCACGTCGCTGCAGGTCGGAGACCCATTTTTCGGCGTCCTCGTATCCCACCGGACGAACGGCTTTGTCGTACTTGTTCAGAATGAGCTGAACGGGCACGTCCGTGTACCGATCCCGCGGCTTGCCGAGAGACGGCCGGATGTTCGCCCGATAAAGCTTGAGTCCGTTCACCATGTCGTCGGCGATGGTGGGCGCGGTGTTGACCACACGGGGGTCCAGACCGTCGAAGAACCCCAGAAATGCCGGCCAGTGCTTGGAGAACCACAGACGCAACGGAAGGGTGCACAGGCCGGGAATCTGGAACAGAACGGTGTAGGCCGACGCGATTCCCTGCGCCGCCGGGCCGAGGAAACGACGCTTGGATGCGCTCGCCCGGATCCACTTACCGAGATGATCGAGATTCGGGCCCGAGATGGAAGAGAACGACGCGATCTTCTCTTCGGCACCCGGCTCGCAGACCGCTTCCCAGGTTTCGACGGATCCCCAGTCGTGAGCGAGGACGTGTACCGGCTTACCCGGGCTGACCGCGTCGATGACGGCGAACAGATCGCCGGCCAGTGCGCTCAGTTGGTAGTCCTGCACCCTCGAGGGGATCGTGCTCTCGCCGGCCCCGCGACTGTCGTAGCTGACGACGCGGAAGTCGTCTGCGAGCAAAGGCACGACGCGATTCCACAATTCATGGGTGTCGGGCCAACCATGCACCAGGACGATGGTCTCGCCGTCCGCCTTGCCCTGCTCGAACACGGCCAGGCTGACGGAACCGTTGGTCACCCGACGCGCGGTCACGGCATGGACAGGAGAGTGCTTGGACATTGTTGAACCCTTCGGAGTTAATCCTTCGGACTGGGAAATCTAGAGATCGAGAACGAGACGTCCACCGTCGGAACGGGATACGCAGATGAGCATCTCCGTTTCCTGCTCGGTATCGGTCAGACGCCTTTCGCGGTGATCGGGTTTACCCGCGAGCACCTTCACACGACAGGTTCCGCAGAACCCCTGCTGACACGAGTACCCGACCCCGGGCAACGTCTTCTTGATGACGTCGAGCGCGGACTCGTCGGCCGGCACGGTGAGCACCTGACCCGAATTGACCAGCTGCACTTCGAATTCCTTGCCGTCGATCACCGGCGGAGCCCCAAACCGCTCGAAATGCAAAGCGGCAGAGGGTGTATCGCGGAATCCACGGCGGACGGCGTCGAGCATCGGCGTCGGGCCACAGCAGTACACGGCGCCGCCGACCGGCGCTCGTCCGAGAAGATCTGCGGTGGTGGGCAATCCGAACTCGTCGTCCGGGCGCACGAAGACACGTTCGGGATCCCAGGTCGCGATCTCGTCGAGGAACGGCATGGATTCACGGGAGCGGCCCGAGTACACGAAGTACCAGTCCATCCCCAATTCTCTTGCCGCACGGACCATTGCGATGATCGGTGTGATGCCGATACCGCCGGCGACGAACAACGCGCTGCCTTCGCCCACGAAGGGGAAGCCGTTGCGAGGTCCGCGTACCGTGACGTGCTCACCGGGCTGCAGGGCGTGCATCTCGATGGAACCACCACCGCCGTCGGGGATCCGGCGCACCGCGACGCTGTATCCCGTGCGATCAGCAGGGTCGCCGCACAGCGAATACTGACGCCGCAGACCCGAAGGTAGATGGAAGTCCAGGTGCGAACCCGGATGCCACGGCGGAATCGGTGAGCCGTCGGCGGATTCGAAGCGCAGGCGAACGACGTTCTCGTCGGTTGCCACCACCTCACGCGTGCTGACCACCATGTTCATGGCCGTGTCAGGGTTGTGGCCCGCGATCTCGGGGTTGTAGTCGTAGGCCGTCAACACCCGAAGGTACTTGTCCGCCAACAACTCCGTGATGCGCATGGCGCGGTCGGGACGGTTCTTGCCGGACAGATCGGGTGGCGCCGGAAACCGCGGCAACCCGTCGTGACCGGAGATGACGTCCTTGACCCTCGAGAGTGAAATCACCGTGCAGCCGCCTGTGCTGCGGGTGACGACGCAAGGTACTGCACCGCCTGGGCGGTCGAGCCCTCTTTGCTGGGGTGGTACGACTTGCTGAAGTACGTCGACATCCGCTTGACCAGCTCGAACGAGGTGGGAACCGTGCCTCGCTTACCCGCCGCGATGAAATCGGACAGGTGGGGGCGTCGACGGCTGGGAGCCTGAGCGGCAAGTTCGGGATCGTTGCGCATGAGGAACCTGGTGCCACGAATCCACAGCCACACCAGTACCGGCGTGACGACGATCTGCGTTCGGATGCGGCGTGTCTCGCGCTTGTCGAAGTAGCGCATGACGTCGTACGCGACGGAGCGGTGTTCGACCTCTTCGGCGCCGTGCCAACGGAGCAGATCGAGCATGGTCGGGTGCATGCCGGCCTTGTCGAGTCCCTTGGCGTTGAGCACCCAGTCGCCGAGAAAAGCGGTGATGTGTTCGATGGCCGCGATGATCGCCAAACGCTCCACCAGGTGGTTTTCGGCGCGCAGTCCCGTCATCGGGCGCGGACCGAGCAGCTTCGAGAAGGTCCATTCCATCTGCTGCGTGTACGGCGTCGGATCGAGGCCGTTCTCCCTGAGATGGACCAGCACACCCGAGTGCGCGTTGGAGTGCATCGCCTCCTGGCCGATGAATCCGACGACGTCTTCGCGGAGCTTTTCGTCCTCGATCAGGGGAAGAGCTTCCTTGAAGGTCTCGACAAACCATTCCTCACCGGCAGGGAGGAGAAGGTGAAGCACGTTGAGAACGTGTGTGCTGAACGGATCGCCCGGAATCCAGTGCATGGGCAGATCAGACCAGTCGAACTCGACATTGCGAGCCTGCAACAGGATGTGATCCGGCTCGGCGAACGACGAAGCGGGTGTCGATATCTTCTGCGACATCTGGCTACTCCTTCATGCCTGCCGAACGGTGGGGAACGACAGCCTTGTGACACAGTTCACTCACTAGCGAGTTTTAACTGTAACACGAAGTAATAGGTAGAACCAGAGCCTGGTTGAGTTTTCCTCAGCCGTACGTATCGCGAGGTCCGCGGCCTTTCACATGCCGTTCACCCTTGCGCCAGCTCGGCGCGCTCGGTCCGGTGATACGCAGCGTCTTCACGACGCCGTCACCCACGGCAGCGGCAATTTTCGCCAGGATCTGCGACTGCATCATGCGCAGCTGGGTCGCCCACGCCGTCGATTCGGCGGAGATGCTGAGAACACCTTCTTTCAGGGAAATTGGCTCGGCGTGTGCGGAAATGTCTTCACCGACGACCTGCGGCCACCGGCCGAGGACCGTGCCCTCGGACACCTTGGGGGACCACCCACGCGACTTGGAGATCGCACTGGTGAGGGCACCGAACGGCTGAGGGTCCCGCGCATCCGGGCCGGGGCCGGACCAACCGCTGCGCCGACGCGGGCGGCCGCTTCCGTATTTTGGCGACGAACGCCCCTGCCCGACGGCCTTGCCATTGGCCTTGGCCGTCGCGCGCGCCTCCTCGAGGGCACGGCGCGCCAGATCGATCCCTTTGAGCTCGGGCTCCGGAGCCGCGCTGCTGTCTTCAGTCATCGAACTCGACCTCCTGATCTGTCGAGCCTACGGGCACTATCCGGGATATCCGACCGTCTCCGGTATCGGAGGCTTCGACGCCGAACTTGGCCGCCTCGAGTTCGTCCGGTACGTCCTCGGGAACAGCAGCCGTGATCAGTACCTGTTCGGCGGTAGCGGCAACGGTCGCGAGCGCACGACGGCGACGACGGTCCAATTCCGCGAACACGTCGTCCAGCATCAGAACCGGGTCGCTGCCGTCTGCACGCAGTAGGGCAAAACCTGCCAGTCTCAGCGAAAGCGCAAAAGACCACGATTCACCATGGCTGGCAAAGCCTTTCGCCGGACTGTCGCCGAGAATCAGCTCCAGATCGTCCCGATGCGGACCGACCAGACACACTCCACGATCGATTTCCTTCGACCTCATCTGCGCCAACTCGAGATGGAATCGCTCCTCGAGGTACGCGACGTCATCGATACCGGAAATCCTTGCAGGGTCGGTGAATTCAGGATCCAACGACGCACCGAGGCTGCTCTTGTATCGAATCGACGCCGGCCGCGATTCGGGCGCGATGGAACGATACGACTCTGCCAGGTGCGGCGCCAGATCGTGGACCAACTCGAGGCGCCCGGCCAACAATTGTGCGCCGTGAGCAGCCAGATGCCCGTCCCACACCTCGAGGGTGGAGAGGACGTTGTCGGACTCGCCACCTCGAGAACCGCGACGCAAAGCCGCACCGGCAGTTTTGAGTAGCGCCGAACGCTGGCGTAGCACCTTGTCGTAATCCGCACGGACAGCGGCCATTCGGGGAATCCGGGACGTCAACAACTCGTCGAGATAGCGTCGACGATCACCAGGATCGCCGCGTACCAACGACAAATCCTCCGGCGCGAACATCACCGACTGCAGAATCCCCAACACTTCACGCGGACGACGCGTCGGAGACTGATTTATCCTGGCGCGGTTGGACTTTCCCTCGATCAGTTCGACATCGATGGTCAGTTCACGCCCGTTGTTGACCACCGTTGCACCGGCAAAGGCACTGGCGGAACCGCTGCGGATCATCGGTGCATCCGCGGACACTCGATGTGACGACAGCGTCGACAGATACCCGAGCGACTCGAGGACGTTCGTTTTACCGTGCCCGTTCGAACCGAGAAACACGGTTGTTCCCGGCGTGAGGTCGAGCGTCAGCGAATCCCAGGATCGGAAGTCACGCAGCGAAAATCTACGAACGAACACTTAGCTTCCAGAAGCCGAATTCTTGGGCGAAGCGCTCTTGACCGCGTGACCACCGAACTGATTGCGCAAGGCCGACACCGCCTTCATGGCCGGTGAATCATCCTGTCGTGAAGCAAATCTCGCGAACAGAGCAGCGGAGATGACGGGAGCGGGGACAGCGTGCTTGATGGCTTCCTCTACCGTCCAGCGGCCCTCACCGGAATCCTCGGTATAGCCCGTGATCTGCGCGAGCTCCGGATCCTCCTCGAGGGCGTCGACAAGCAGATCGAGCAACCACGAACGTACGACGGTTCCCTTCGACCAAGCTCGGAGAACACCCGGAACGTCCGCGATCAGGCTTTCCGCCTCGAGGAGCTCGTACCCTTCGGCATACGCCTGCATCAGCCCGTATTCGATGCCGTTGTGCACCATTTTCGCGTAGTGACCAGCACCGACCGGGCCGGCATGGACAAAACCGTCGGCGGCGTCGCCGTCGGGGCGCAGAGCGTCGAAGATCGGCATTGCCTTCGCCACGTCGGGCTCGGATCCGCCCACCATCAGGCCGTAGCCGTTCTCACGGCCCCAGATGCCACCGGAGACACCGCAGTCGAGGAAACCGATCCCACGGGCGCCCAACAGCTCCGCATGGACAGCGTCGTCGGTGTAGCGAGAGTTTCCACCGTCGATGACCAGATCGCCGCCCTCGAGGGAAGCCGCGAGTTCGGCAATCGTGCTCTGGGTGATTTCACCAGCCGGAACCATCACCCAGACGACTCGAGGTCCCTCGAGGGAAGCAGCGAGTTCGGCAAGTGACCCGACATCGGTGACTTCTGGTCGAGGGTCGTATCCGATTACCTCGAGGCCATGCGCGCGCAAGCGCTCACGCATGTTGAAACCCATCTTGCCGAGACCTACGAGTCCGATCTTCATACTGTTCTCCCTGGTCAGGCGCGAACTGAAGTGCGGGGTACCACTCAGCCCGGAAGGCGAACCGGCATCAGCAGGTACGTGTACTCGCTCGAGGGCGCAGCGAAGTTACCGGACTCGTCTGCCGTGGGCTCTTCCTCGGCCGCGGGGCGAAGAACAGCCGGACGGCTGGGAGTGGTGAAGCCGAACAGAACGTTTTCGCTGTGAAGCGAGTTCAACCCGTCGATCAGGTAACCGGGGTTGAACGCAATGGTGAGTGCTTCGCCCTGGAACGACGCGTTGAGCGTCTCTTCTGCGCGGCCGGCGTCGTCGCCACCAGCGGAGAGGAGCAGACCGTCAGCGGAGAACTGCATGCGAACCTGTGCGCCACGCTCGGCGACGAGTGCTACACGCTTGATGGCCTCGATGAGAGGCGTGACCTCGACGGTTGCCATCGCGGTGTGCTGAGCGGGCAGCAGCTGACGGAACTTCGGGAACTCGGCGTCGAGGAGACGCGTCGTGGTGCGGCGTCCGTCGTTGACGATGCCGAGGAGTCCGTCGTTTCCGATGGTCGTACCGGAACCGAGAGCCAACTCGACCGGCGAATTTGCATTGCCGGCAAGCGTTTTCGCGGACTCGGACAGAGTCTTGGCCGGGATGAGAACAGCAGCCTGGACGTCGGGATTGGCCGGAGTCCACTCGAGTTCACGCACAGCGAGACGGAAGCGGTCGGTAGCGGCGAGGACGATCGAATTCTGTTCGATCTCGACACGGATACCCGTGAGCATCGGAAGGGTGTCGTCCTTGCCGGCTGCAACGGCTACCTGGCTGATGGCTTCGGAGAACAGGTCGACGGGAATGGACCCGGACTGCTGCGGAAGCGTCGGAAGCTGCGGGTAGTCCTCGACCGGCATCGTGGGCAGGGAGAACTTGGCGCTTCCGCACGAGATGAGCACGCGAGTGCCCTCGAGGGTCACATCGACCGGCTTGTTGGGAAGCGACTTGGTGATATCGGCAAGGAGGCGACCGGAGACGAGTGCCTGACCTGCAGTTGTGACATCTGCCGAGACGCGGACCTGCGCGGATACCTCGTAGTCGAACCCGGAAACGGTGAGGCCGGCTTCGGTTGCGTCGAGAAGAACTCCGCCGAGAACCGGCACGGGCGGCCTCGAGGGCAGGCTACGAGCAACCCACGCTACTGAATCAGCGAACTCTTCCCGGGAAACGCGAAACTTCAGGCTTCCAAGCTCCATCGCCGGGTTATTCCTCTCGGTAGGCATGTTCGTCTGCTGCGGATCTGCATCAGCTCACTTGAAGTCTGACACAGACCAAGCGATGCCCACCGTATGCCCTCGAGGGCGCAAGTGGAAAGCCGAAGCCGGGATGAGCGCAGCCTGAGGCGAGGTTCTCAACAGGAGTTGTCCCCAGAACTATTTTCAAAGAGCTTTTCCTAGGAAATTCTCAGTAGTAGTAATAAGTCCTGTGCAATCTGTGGAGCAACGGTTGTCGACGCTGGTAGGTCCCCTCGAGGGCCTGTGCACTTCTCGAGGACAGACTCGAGGACCAATCGACCCCCTCTGTGCACTCTCTGAAAGTTTTCGGATTCCTCCTCGAGAACTCCACAGACTTCGAGAGTTATCAACACAGTTATCCACAGATGTGAATACTTTTCACAAGAAACGAAGAGTTTGTTCTCATCGGCGTGTCCAACTCCGGCGTGTCGTCCCTCGAGGCGGACAACCGCCCTCGAGGGGACCGCACATAACCCCTTCGAATACACCGATGCCGCTCGAGGGAAACCTCTGCCTCGAGCGGCATCGATCGAAATAAGTGCAGGTCAACGCTTGGAGCGCTGCTTGATCCTTGCGGTCAACTCCTGAACCTGGTCGTACACCTTGCGGCGTTCCGTCATTTCCTTACGGATCTTCTTGTCGGCGTACATGACCGTCGTGTGGTCACGGCCGAACGTCTGACCGATCTTCGGCAATGACAAATCAGTGAGCTCACGGCACAGATACATCGAGATCTGGCGGGCCTGAGCGAGCGGCCGGGCCTTACCCGGCCCACACAGGTCGTCGATCGACATGTTGAAGTATTCGGCCGTCACAGCCATGATCGTCGCCGCGTTGATCTCGAGGCTCGACGAATCGGGCATCAGATCTCGCAGGACCACCTCGGCCAACGTCAGATCCAACGGCTGACGGTTGAGCGAGGCAAAAGCGGTGACGCGGATCAACGCGCCCTCGAGTTCACGAATGTTGCGCTCGATACGGCTGGCGATCAGCTCGAGGACGTCGTGCGGGACCTCGAGGCGATCCATCCTCGCCTTCTTGCTCAGAATCGCGATACGCGTCTCGAGCTCAGGCGGCTGAACGTCGGTGATCAGGCCCCACTCGAAGCGCGTCCGCAGACGCTCCTCGAGGGTTGCCAACTGCTTGGGCGGACGGTCCGAGGAAACGACGATCTGCTTGTTCGCGTTGTGCAAGGTGTTGAAGGTATGGAAGAACTCCTCCTGAATACCTTCCTTGCCCTCGATGAACTGGATGTCGTCGACCAGCAGGACATCCGTTTCCCGGTAGCGACGCTTGAACGCGACCTTGCGGTCGTCACGAAGACTGTTGATGAAGTCGTTGGTGAATTCTTCGGTCGAGACGTACTTGACCCGCATTCCGGGGAACAGACGCTGTGCGTAGTGGCCGGCGGCGTGAAGAAGGTGCGTCTTGCCCAGTCCCGAAGCTCCCCAGATGAACAAGGGGTTGTAGGCACGCGCCGGCGCCTCCGCGATCGCGACCGCAGCGGCATGGGCGAATCGGTTGGACGAACCGATCACAAAAGTGTCGAAGGTGTACTTCGCGTTGAGGCTGTTGGCGCCGGACCCCGAAGCAGAAGGAGTAGCGGGCGGCTTCGTGAAGTACGACGGCCACGATTCGTGAACGCTCGCGAGTGCTTCGCGGTCGTCGTCGACTTCTTCGGTTTCGGCAGTCTCGGAGTCCGAGGGTTCGCCGTCGCCTTCGGTGAATCTGCGACGACGGTATGCGCCCGAGCTGTTGACCGACTCGAACTGACGGCTGCCCGTGCGCTCCTCGACCGGTTCGGCGGGTGCGTCGGCATCGTCTTCGAGTGCGATGCGGACACCGAGTCCTTCGACCTGGCCGCCGAGATGGCGTCCGAGTGCCTGCAGGATCGGCTCGCGTAGATCGCGCTCGATCGTTTCTTGAGCAAATGGCGATGGAACCGAGAGGAGTGCAAAACCCTGAGCAAGTGTGAGAGGCCTCACCAGACGGACAAACGCCTTCTGCTTACTGCTCAAAGCCGGAAGATTACTTCCGGGGTCATCACTCGTGAGTTCTGCAACCACGTCGACCCAGACCCGTGCGAGCGCGTTGGGATCGTCGTTCACGTGGTTCCTTCCCGTGTTTCGCCGACAGTGGGTGTGCTGCAGCTGCCGAGCGTATGGCTGCGGCGTCGAATGATTCGGTGGATTACCACCCGGGGTGAGAACCCCGTAACAGGCTACGAATATGCCACCTGGGCTGTGTTTCCACACAATTATCCACAGATGTGGACAAACCTGCACTGAGTCGGTTTTTTCGTCAACCAAATTCGCTGACGTGACCGAGAAATTGATCTACCTGCAACTTTGTCGGAACTCGAGGCGTTCGCCACTTGGTGTCGGGGATGCGTCAACACTCACAGCCCTGTGGATGAATGTGGAAACTCGGGATTCGGGGTCGCGTCCGGCGCTCATGCCCGTATGTGCTGATGAGGCCTTGTCGCGAGCATGCGCCGGTGGAACCGTCCGGCTTGCCTTCAAGCCACCTGCAGTCCGTAGCGGAACTGTTGCCAAGGTCACACTTGCCGCCTCGCTCGAGGTCACGGCCGTATGCACACCGCAATCGGAATCTGCGGAATAATGCAGCTGTCGGCGTGTCGTCGCAGTTGCCGCGGAAGGGCTTCGAATCGGGCTGGTTTGACCTTGGCAACGGTGGTAAGTAACCTCGAACGGTCACCCGCTGGTGGTGATCGCTTCGTGCTGGCTACATATGTCAGGTCGGATCGGTCTTCCAAGCCACAACGAGTGAAGTTGATTGTTCTGTACCTGTTGGATCCAAAGGCGCCGTAAGGCGTCGATCACTGAATGACGCCGGGAGGCGTCAATGAACTTCGAGGAGTGTTGACCGTGGCCAAGGGCAAGCGGACGTTCCAGCCGAATAATCGCCGCCGCGCGCGTGTTCACGGCTTCCGTCTTCGTATGCGTACCCGTGCGGGTCGTGCAATCGTTTCGGCGCGTCGCCGTAAGGGCCGCGATTCCCTCACCGCCTGATCTGATTTCGAGTTCAGGAGCTCGGGGTGTTGCCTGAGCCGTTCCGGTTGCGTCGCCACGCGGATTTCTCCGTGGCGGTGCGACGTGGGCGTCGTATGGGAAGACGCGACCTTGTCGTGCACGCGTTCGATCGCGAGCAAGTAGAGGCGCTGGTAGTAACAAATCACGGTCCCCGTTTCGGGCTGATCGTGAGCAAGGCTGTCGGGCCGGCGGTGATTCGACATCGAGTCGCACGCCGGCTTCGTCATATCTGTGCAGATTTCGTCGGACAGGTTTTGCCGGAGACAGACGTGGTTATCCGCGCACTTCCGGGCGCAGCTACCGCCAGTTCAGCCGAACTGGCCAAGCAGTTGCGTGGGGGCCTGACCAAAATGAACCTATTGGTGTCGGTAAGTGAAGAGCCATGAGTACTCCGCTCTCTGAGCAGATCGAGACTCCCAGAGCCTCCCGTGTCATCACGGTGTTGAAGGCTGTGCGTCGCGCTCCCGCCACTGTTCTCATCTTCTGTATCGAGTTGTACCGGACGTATGTGTCGCCCTTGAGGATGCCGACCTGCCGGTTCACCCCCACCTGCAGTGAATACGCAGTCGAAGCGCTGCGCACTCACGGGGCGATCAAAGGCCTTTTCTTGACTGTGGTGCGGTTGGCGAAGTGTGCCCCCTGGCATTCTGGAGGGTGGGACCCTGTCCCTGCCCGTCGTGACCGTGATGCGGGTAGCCGCCATAGCTGTCCGGAAGCACGCGCAGCGTGTCACAGTCCGACGGACGAACAGAGGAGTACTTAGAGCCGTGCTCAATTTCATCTACTATCCGGTATCCGCGATTCTGTGGGTCTGGCACAAGGTCTTCGGGTTCATTCTCGGCCCGGACAACGGAATAGCCTGGGCGCTCTCCGTGGTGTTCCTGGTGTTCACCTTGCGTGCGGTTCTGTACAAGCCGTTCGTGAAGCAGGTCCGCACGACCCGCCAGATGCAGGAACTGCAGCCGCAGATCAAGGCATTGCAGAAGAAGTATTCGGGCGACCGTCAGCGCCAGGCCGTCGAGATGCAGAAGCTCCAGAAGGAGCACGGATTCAACCCGATCATGGGCTGTCTCCCGGTCTTGGCTCAGGCCCCGGTGTTCATCGGTCTGTTCCACGTCCTGCGCTCGTTCAACCGCACCGGCACCGGCATGGGCCAGCTGAGCATGAGTGCCGAGGACAACCTCAACACTCCGAACTACGTCTTCTCGGCCACTGACGTCCAGTCATTCCTGGATGCTCGTCTGTTCGGCGCGCCCATCTCGGCCGCGATCACGACGCCGGTTGCGCAGCTTCAGGCTTACGTCACCGAGAACGTTCCCGAGCTTCCGTCACGCCTGAACATCATTCTCGTGGCCGCTCCGCTGATGATCATCGCCAGCATCGCGACGCACTTCAACTCACGCGCTTCCGTTGCCCGTCAGAGCGAAGCAGCTGCCGCGAACCCGCAGTCCGCGATCATGAACAAGCTCGCGCTGTACGTCTTCCCGCTCGGTGTTCTGGTCGGTGGACCGTTCCTCCCGATCGCGATCCTCCTGTACTGGGTGTCGAACAACATCTGGACCTACGGTCAGCAGCACCTCGTCTTCCGCAAGATCGACGCCGAAGAAGAAGCCAAGAAGCAGGAAGCGATCACTCGCCGAAACGACAATGCGCCCAAGCCCGGTGCTCGTCCGGATCCCAATAAGAAGAAGGGATCCCCGGCTGCGCTGAAGACCGCGGAATCAGCTGACGACGACGGCGACGCCCCGGAAGTTTCGCTCAAGAAGCCACAGCCGAAGCCCTCGGGTTCCAGTGGTGGTTCCACGTCGAAACCCAAACAGAACCGGCCACAGAGCAACCGCGGCAACTCCCCCAAGCGCAATAAACGGCGCTGATCCAGGAAAGAGAACGACCAATGTCCAGTGAAGCTGACATCGTTGTGGATGGAGAGAACGCAGACGTGAGCACCGAGACCACTGCGCCGGTTACCGATGTGGATGTAGACATCGACGATTCCGATGACGACCTGATCGAAGAGGGCGAGATCGCCGGCGACTACCTCGAGCAGTTGCTCGACGTTCTCGATTTCGACGGAGACATCGACCTTGACGTCGAGGGCGATCGGGCGATCGTCAGCATCGACGGCGGCGACGATCTGACCAAGCTCGTGGGACGCAAGGGTGAGGTTCTGGATGCCCTCCAGGAGCTGACTCGTCTGGCAGTTCAGCAGTCGACTGGAGAGCGCAGCCGCTTGATGCTCGACATCGCCGGCTGGCGTGCGGGCCGTCGCGAGGCACTCAGTGCTCTCGGTGCGGAAGCTGCACAGCGTGTTCTCGAGACCGGCGAACGCGAAGAGCTTGCTCCGATGACGCCGTTCGAACGCAAGATCGTGCACGACGCCGTCGCTAAGGTCGCCGGTGTTTCCAGCGAGAGCGAAGGCGCTGAGCCGTCTCGCCGAGTGGTTGTCCTCAAGGACTGACACTCCCCCTTGATCGAATGCGGGCCCCGGATTTTCCGGGGCCCGCTTTTGTGTCCGAGAGTGTTTCACGTGAAACCGAATCCGGCGGCACGGTGAAGGTCAGGTGCCTATCGTTGTCGACATGTCCCACGAGCGTTCCGGGTTCCCTCTCGGATTGATGGCGTGAACCGGTATGGCGGGGACCGGCGCGTACTCGTCGCCATGTCCGACATGAAGGGATGCAATGGTGCTGATCCGACCCGCGACACGGGCCGAGCTGGAAGAGTCCGCGGGGTTCGCGGTGAACGATCCGGTCGGGTTCGTCGATGCTGACTCGCTCCGGGAAGAGGTGGCGGCCGGACGTCTTCGTCCGGAATGGAGCTGGTTCGCCGTTGACGGCTCGAGGATCGTCGCGCGTGCCCTGTGGTGGGGGCGTGAGGACAGCGAGCGTCCGCTCGCCCTTGATTTCTTGCACGTGCTGGCTGACGTGCCGGATCGTGCCGCGATCGCCGCCGAACTCATGTCGCGGGCGCACACCGAGTTCCACGCGAAGCCCGAGTATGTGCTTATCGTGCCGACCGCCGGGCAGGACGCGGATTCCGCCGTCGCAGACGCCGTGGCCTGGCGTCGCGAGGCGGCCCAGGCGGCCGGACTGACCGAGATCATCGAGCGGCTGCGTTTCGAGTGGACGCCTGCGGCCGGTGTGCCCGCCCCCTCCTCGCGTCTGATTTTCCGTCCCGCCTCCGATGAGGAGTTCCTCGCGGTGTTCCAGCGGGTCGCTGTCGGCAGCCTGGACGTCGCCACGCAACGAGGCATCGCGGCCACGGACATCGTCAACCAGGCCCGGGACGATCTCGAGTTCTACCGGTCGTGCCCCGGCGAACGATCGTGGTGGCGGCTGGCGGAGACCATGGACGGGACGCTGGTCGGCTTCGCGATCCCGTCCGCGACGCCCTACGACCGCAACGTCGGATACCTCGGAGTAGTGCCCGAGCTGCGCGGGTGTCGCTATGTGGACGACATCCTCTGCGAGATCACCCGCGTTCACGCAGCCGATGGCGCCAATCGCATCACCGCGACGACGGACGTGCCCAACACGCCCATGGCCGCGGCCTTCAAGCGGGCGAACTACCGGGTGACCGAGGTCAGGATGGTGTTCGAGGCCACGGCGGGCTGAGTCGGGCGTCAATCGGAGGTTCGCCGGCTCGCGCCGGCTCGGGCCTTTCTGTCCAGCTTGTCCGACGGTGTAAGGGGTAACGCGGAGACCGCCGAGTACAAGGGGTAAGGGTGGCGAGGTTCCAACTCGACCCACATACCCTGGTGCAACGGTGTCGTACGAAAATGGAGGTCTCCAGATCCGGTCACCCGGTCGCGGAAGTACAACCATCGGTTGCGCGCGCACGGCCGGCTTGGCACATTCGGCGATACGCTCGGTCAATCTCATCGTCACCGCCGCCACGGTGGAGTCGGAATCGAGGTCGGCAGCGACCGAGACTTCGATCCCGAACATCTCTCGCAGGCGGGCGGCGATCTTGGGTGCTTGGAGCGGGATACTCGTGTGCGGCCTGAGCTACTGGCCCGTGGTCTTCGAATTGCTGCAGAGAATGTGCGCCCCTCCCCTCCCCCAGCCGGAATAGTCGGCCCTTCGTTTCACGTGAAACCGGATCGATGGTTGTTGCCCTGAGCCCTCGATCGCGGCCCCAGATTGTCATCACAATGGATCACCGATCTGATGTCGTCAGGCCTGAACAACCTGAACGTGTGGACCGCGCTGGCGTTGCCCGCCCTGGCCGGCCTCGGGTGGCCTGCGGACACCGACAAGAAGGTCGACCAGTCGATGGTCGTCAACATCAGCATGCCGCAACCGGCCGTCATGGATGTCGACCCACGCGAGGCTGGCAAGGTGCTGACCTTCGGCGCTGGCATCCGATGACCGACAACCCGCCAGCCCTCACTTCGACGGCCCTCACTTCGACGGCCCCCGATTGGGGCGTCGTCAACAACGGTCATGAAGGAAATAGCATCCGCACATGCACGTCGACATCGAAGGCGCCACCCGGATCGCCCGCCTCGCCGCAGAATTCGACTGGACCTGGGCCGTCGACGACCTGGAACCCTTCTGCGCACAAGCTGGATGGGAACTCGTCGAACTCCGGCAAGGTGGCGGCTCGATACGAACGAACCTTCATGTCAGCCGGCCGAAGGCGAGCATGTTCAGGCGCAACCGTTCGATGCACTACATCTCAATCTTCGTCTCGGACCTGGCAGATCTAGGTGTTCCCAAGGCAGAAGTGCGCCCGTTGCTGGTCGAGGGGTTCACGAACCTCGATGTGGCATTTACGGCACTCCTGGGGACAGCCACGAGCGCCGAACCGGGATCTGAGGCAACTATCCGGTGGGATCTGCCGAAAGCGGTCATTACACTGCACCGGGGTTTCAGTGCGATCCACGTCGCTCTGAAGAGTCCGAAGTATCAGGCATGGATGGATGAGCCGGAACCGGAGTACGAGGACTAGCGATCGAGGTCGGCGAGATCGCATCCGGTGCGGGAACAGGTTTGGGCGCTCCTCACACGAATCGGTCCACCCACATCGAATGGTGGCTAGTTACTAAGTGATTCGGGCGACTGGGAGGGTAGAGAGATCCTCATCCTCGTGGGCTTCGTTGCCACGCAAGGTCGATGATGCTGTTGTGGGCTTCGGGGTGAGATCGGCGGCAACTACATTGCCAAGGGAACCGGAATCGACCTCATCCACAAGGGCTCCGGTCAATACACTGCGGGCCGGGTCGGGGTAATCACGGGATCGCCCTGAGTTCGGTTGACTCGCCGGGTGTGCGCGATCGGCGTCGCGCCCAGACCTGCTGTTGGTGCCGGCACGAGGGAAGATCCGGGCTGTTTGAGGTGGGATGCCTTCGCGGTGCCCGGATCGTAATAGGCAGAGCGCAGGAATTCGTCCCGCGAATAGGGCAGCTCCCCTGCTCGACTGTGATCTTCCCGCCGACACCAGACTCCACGTCGAGGGCGAACTCTCCGATGCGCATCGGTTGGTGCGAAGCTCCTTGGATTGATTCTCGGTTTGTAATGCCAAGGCTCCGGTCTCCCGCAACAGGAGAATCAAGTCGACGGATGAATGGCTCGCAGCAACCGGCGATGAGATACCGAAGCTGTCCGGGACTTGGACTCGAAAATCATCCGCGTCTAGAACGGACTGGGTCAGACTGACCGAGTCCGTCCGGCTGTCCGACGGCAGCAATTTTCGGCAACCCTTTTCGTTGAAAATTGCCCATTTTGAGTCAGAATTCCATCCATGTAACTACCCATGGCAGTTTCGTCACTGTGATGATACTAAGAATTGCGCTGCTATCGGCATTCGGCCGGCCGGCTATGTTTCACGTGAAACGCGTCAGAATTGGAAGATTTATCAGCGCGATGTTTCACGTGGAACGTGAACCCCTCCCCTCCCCTGCTTGAATTTTGGGCCGAATACTTCCCAAAGATTGAACGAGTCGGCAGACTCACAGCGAGTCGGTATGCAGAAGCGAACACATGTCGGCTCCAGAGCGGATAATGATTTCGGTCTTGATTGTTGATTTCGCGGTTTACGCGGGAGGATGTTTCACGTGGAACAGAATGGTGCGGCGTCGGTTGACTGGGACGAACAAGAGACTGCGCGCGCAGTGTTCGGTGACAGATATGAGATCGCGGAACGGTATTACCAATCCCTCGCGACGGATGGTGTCGAGCGCGGCCTGATTGGTCCCCGTGAAGTCCCTCGGCTGTGGGAGCGCCACCTTCTCAATTGCGCCGTTATCGGTGAGTTGATCGCCGAAGGCGAGTCGGTTGTGGACGTTGGAAGCGGCGCCGGCCTACCCGGTATCCCTCTCGCAATCGCCCGCCCGGACTTGAAGGTGACTCTGGTCGAACCGTTGCTTCGACGCTCGGTGTACCTCGCGGAGTTCATCGAGTCCAACGGATTGGACGTCTTGGTTGTCCGAGGGCGAGCCGAGGAATCGGGTGTCGTGAAGGAAGCGGGCGGCGCGGACGTGGTCACCTCGCGCGCTGTGGCGCCCCTCGAGAAGCTCGCGCGTTGGTCCCTTCCACTCATCCACGAGCACGGTCGGATGCTCGCACTCAAGGGTTCGAGTGCCGCCGAGGAGATCGAGCGGGACCGTACGGCGCTCACGAAGTTGGGCGCAGGTAAGTTGGAAATACTCGAATGTGGAGCCAAGATTCTCCGCACCCCCACCGTGGTGGTGAAGGCCGAACGTCTCCCGAAGCGTCGCCAGCGTTGATGATTTACACGCATGCAATCGAGAGCAATGTACAGATGATGAGAGCACCTAGTGATCGATTCCCAATCGAAGGAGCAGTCAATGTCGGGTCGATCTGAATCCGCCGTTTCACGTGAAACACCGAAGCAGCAAACGAGCGCGGGTGCGGATCAGATCGTCAACGACGACGACAATTTCACCGCCCCCTATGCGGCGATCTCTTCGGAGGAGACTCCCATCGGGGCCGCCGCACATCGAGCGAGCCAGGTGCTTCATCCCCATTCGGTGACACTGCCGAAGCCGGCGTTCCGCCGCGTGATCACCATCGCCAACCAGAAGGGTGGCGTCGGTAAGACGACGACCACAGTGAACCTTGCGTCGGCGCTCGCACTTCAAGGCCTCACGGTCCTGGTGGTCGATTTGGACCCTCAGGGCAACGCCAGCACGGCTCTGGGTGTCGTCCATACCTCGGGCACCCCCTCCAGTTATGAGTTGCTCATAGGCGAAGTGAAGGCCCCGGAGGCGATCCAGACGAGCCCGCACAGTGAGCGGCTGCTCTGCATCCCCGCGACGATCGATCTGGCGGGCGCCGAGATCGAATTGGTCTCCATGGTTGCCCGCGAGAATCGACTCAAAGGCGCGCTCAACGACAAGGTGCTCGCGGAACTCGACGTCGACTTCGTCCTCATCGACTGCCCGCCTTCGCTGGGACTGCTGACCGTCAACGCGATGGTCGCTGCCAAGGAAGTTCTGATCCCGATCCAGTGCGAGTACTACGCCCTCGAGGGGGTCGGTCAGTTGCTCCGGAACATCGAACTCGTCCAGGCTCATCTGAACCCGGATCTGCATGTCTCCACCGTCCTTCTGACGATGTACGACGGGCGCACCAAGCTGGCCGACCAGGTCGCTGAAGAAGTACGCAAACACTTCGGTGAGGCCGTCTTGCGCGCTGTGATTCCGCGCAGCGTGAAGGTGTCCGAGGCTCCCGGATACGGGATGACAGTTCTCGATTACGACCCGGGTTCACGTGGCGCCATGAGTTACCTCGACGCCGGCCGTGAACTTGCCGCCCGCTCTGCCACCACGACGTCCCAGGAGCAGTGAGATGAGTCAAGCACGCAAGGGTGGATTGGGCCGAGGCTTGGCTGCTCTCATCCCCACTGGGCCGGCCACGGCGCCGGGTCTGGGATCGGCTGCAGCGGACGTCGTAATCGGCGTCGACAAGCGCAACCCCTCCCCTCCCCCACCGACCAAGGCGGCCCCGAAAACACCGAAAGCCACCAAGGCGACGGCCGCGAAGGCCCCTGTCGAAGCGGAGCCGGAGACAGAACTCGAACCGACCGGCGCGGTATATCTCGAGATCGAACCGAGCCTGATCGAGACGAACCCGAAGCAGCCCCGCAGCGTTTTCGACGAGGAAGCACTCGCGGAGTTGGTTCACTCGATCCGCGAGTTCGGCTTGATGCAGCCGATCGTGGTCCGTCGTCACGGTGACAAGTACCAACTTGTCATGGGTGAGCGTCGCTGGCGCGCGAGCCAGGAAGCCGGGCTGGAGAAGATTCCGGCGATCATTCGTGAAACAGATGACGACTCGATGCTGCGCGACGCGCTCCTCGAGAACATCCATCGAGTGCAGTTGAACCCCCTCGAGGAGGCAGCGGCGTATCAGCAGCTGCTCGAGGAGTTCGAAGTCACCCACGAAGAATTGGCTAATCGGATCGGACGTTCGCGTCCCGTCGTGACCAACATGATTCGTCTGCTGAAGCTGCCGGTGGCGGTTCAGCGTCGCGTTGCGGCCGGTGTACTTTCGGCCGGCCATGCGCGCGCACTGTTGTCCCTCGAGGCGGGTGCCGACGCTCAGGAAGTCATGGCGGCGCGCATCGTCGCCGAAGGAATGTCGGTTCGTGCAACGGAGGAAGCAGTCACTCTCGCCAATCGGGCGGATAATGAGATCGCTCCCCAGCAGAAGCGGAAGCCGATCGTGATGCCGGGTCTGCAGGATGTGGCCGAGCGGTTGTCGGACTCGTTCGACACCCGGGTGACTGTCAGTCTGGGCAAGCGGAAGGGAAAGATTGTGGTCGAATTCGGCTCGGTCGACGACCTGCAACGCATCGTCGGGATGATGGAAGCACAGAAATCCACGTAGTGAACTCGGAAGCCCGTTTGGTGACGTAATGACGATGAACGGGCACACCACCTATTTTCGTCACTGTGACAAATCTAGGTGGTCCGAGCTTCTCGAAATCTTGAACCGGGACGAAAGATGTTGAACAGCAATACATTAAAGCGATCAACTCTCGTGCCACTGCCGACTTGTCGCAGCTGGCCTATCCTGGAGAAGAAAAAAGCGGCGGGCGAGCATCAAAACCGCTTCGGGGACCTACGGAGAGTGAGTTAGTCAGTGTCGACTCACGTCATCACCTCGCTCACGCTCGACACCCTCGATCAGCTTTCCGCCCATGCACGTCGTTGCGTGTTCTGGGAGATGGATCCGGGCGCGCTTCACGACGCCCGAGGATTCTGCGATCAGGAATTCGAGAAGGAAGCATGGCTGTCGATGGTCATGCTCGAGTGGGGTTCGTGCGGACAGGTCGCCGTCCGAGACGGAAAGCCGCTTGGTAGTGCGTTGTACGCCCCTCCCCGCACGATCCCGCGCGCGCAGCTGTTTCCGACCAGTCCGGTCAGTTCGGACGCAGTGCTCCTGACAAGCCTTCGGCTCGAGCCTTCGGGCATCGAAGAAGAACTTGGGCCGAGCCTGCTGGCCGCTGTCGTGACAGATCTCGTTCGACGCGGAGTTCGTGCGCTCGAGGCGTTCGGTATCCGCAGCGACGGCCTGGGACCCGCGTCCGACGTGGCCAGCGCAACCGCAGCTTTGGAATGTTCACCCGCAGAATGCATGATCAGTGCCGAGTTCCTCGAGGACTACGGTTTCGAGGTCGTGGCTCCGCACCATCGTTATCCGCGGCTTCGTCTCGAGCTCAATCGAGACCACGAATGGAAAGTCGACGTCGAAGAAGCCCTCGACCGTCTACTGAAGGCCGCAGCTCTCGAAATGGTGGAGATCAGCGAGCTCGCCAGAGTGTGAGCAGGTGCCGACCGCAGGACCTACGAAATGCGGTCGGCTACCGAAAGTTCTTCTGCGAGAAGCTCGGCGAAGGTGAAGGTACCGGTCGGCTGATCATCTTGGCCCAACAGATACAGCCGCTTGACCGAGATCAAAATGGCTTCGGCGATGGTGTCACGCATCCGCGGATTCGTCAGTACCGCAACGTCGGACGCGTTGGACAGGTAGCCGAGATCGATCTGCACCGTCGGCATGTTGGTCAGGCGCAACAACTCCCACGTGCGTCCGTGAGTTCTGCAGTCCCGCAACGGGGTTCGCGCAACGATCTCGCGCTGAACGAATCCGGTCAACACCTGCCCGATCATCGAGACCGAACCGTGCGAGTTACCGAAGTGGAAGCTCGCGACACCGTTTGCCGACGGGCTCGAGTTGCTGTCGCAACGCAAGGAGATCATGAGATCGGCGTCGAACGCGTTGGACGTCAGTGCGCGCTCGGCCTCGGTCGGATCGGCGTTGTGCGGGCGGGAGAGGAAAGTTTCCATCCCGGTTGCCGCCATCCGTCCCTCGAGGCGCATGGCCAGATCCCAGAGGATGTCGGCTTCGGAGATGCCGTTGACGATGTTGCCGGTGGACGGCCCACCGAGGCCTGGATCGATGACGATGCGCTTGCCGCCCAGCTGCGGGCCCTTGCGCCTCACCAGCTCCTCTTCGCTGATGGCGTGCGGGGAACCACCGGTGACGCGGGTTCCCAACAGGTCCAGCGAACGCAGTGTCTGCGGACCGCAGATACCGTCGGCGGCGATCCCGATTTCACGCTGGAAAGACGAGAGAGATTCGTGGGTCTGCGGGCCGAAGAAACCGTCGACCCGACCCGCATAGAAGCCGAGGTCCTGCAATTTTGCCTGCAGAGCTGCGACGTCGTCGCCGTACAGCGGCGCGGACAGCTGGTAGATCAACGTACGGGCACCCAGGCGGTACGAGGCCTCACGAAGTGAGCGATACGTTGCCGGACCCACAATGCCGTCGACGAGGAGCCCACGCTGCTGCTGGAAGGCGCGAACGGCGCTGTCGAGTTGATGATCGAAGATGGCGTCGGGTGCAACCCAGTGGGCACCGTCGGCGCTTTCACGTCGAATGCCGGAAGTTCCGTGATGGAGGTATCCCAGCTTCGTCAATGTGCCCCGAATCTCGGCGACGGCCGGGCCGTGATCGCCGTGTCGGAGTCTGTGCATGCGTGAAAGCCTCTCGGATCGGTTAACGAATTCGATCGATGTGCCTGGTCGTAGACCCGATCAGGCACATCGATCGATTATCTCAGAAATTCTGTGGATTGCGAGAATCCATGATGCTCAACTAGCCGTCAGAGAACGTCTGCGAGGTCCTTGAGCAGTGCAGCCTTGCCCTTGGCGCCGACGATCGTCTTGATCGGCTTGCCGTCCTTGAACAGGATCATCGTCGGGATCGACATGACCTGGAAATCGCGGGCGGCCGCCGGGTTGGCGTCGATGTCGAGCTTCGCGACGGTCAGCTTCTCGCTGTTCTCACCGGCGATCTCCTCGAGGACCGGGGCGACCATCTTGCACGGGCCGCACCAGGTTGCCCAGAAATCGACCAGAACGGGCTTGTCGCTGCCCAGGACGTCCTGCTTGAAGGAATCGTCGGTGATGGTGACGGTATTCGACACTGTTACTCCTCGAGGGTTGGGTACGACAGCTTGATAAATCAGGGAGCGCCGACGGTGGCATTGTCGGCTACGCCTTCGACGTCGACCGTGTGGCCGGCAGCGTCGAGCGTGTTGGCGGTGATGTCGCCACGATCGGCCAGCCAGCGTTCGGCGTCGATTGCTGCGGAGCATCCGGTGCCGGCAGCGGTGATCGCCTGACGGTACGTGTGATCGACCAGGTCACCGGCAGCGAAGACGCCGTCGACGGACGTCGCGGTAGAACCGGGAGCGACGCGCACGTATCCGGCGTCGTCGAGATCGACCTGGCCCTTGACGAGCTCACTGCGCGGGTCGTGGCCGATGGCGACGAACATGCCGGTGATCTCGAGGGTGGAGGTCTCACCGGTGACGGTGTCACGCACGAGCAGGCCGGCGACACTGTTCTCACCGAGCACCTCGACGGGCTCCGTATTGGTCAGGAAGCGGATCTTCTCGTTCGCCTTGGCGCGCTCGAGCATGATCCGTGAGGCGCGGAACTCCTCGCGGCGGTGCACCAGGGTGACCGAGCGAGCGAAACGGGTCAAAAAGGTTGCCTCTTCCATCGCGGAGTCGCCGCCGCCGACCACGACGATGTCCTGGTCGCGGAAGAAGAAGCCGTCGCAGGTGGCGCAGGCGCTGACGCCGCGGCCGAGGAGACGCTCTTCGCCGGGAATCCCCAGGTAACGCGCTGCCGCGCCCATCGCGAGGATGATCGCGTGTGCGGCGTACGTTTCGCCGTTCGCGACGACCGTCTTGATCGGGCCGCTCAGGTCGATTTCCTCGACGTCCTCGGTGCGGATGTCGGTGTCGAAGCGCAGTGCCTGCTCACGCATCTGTTCCATCAGGTCCGGGCCCATGATTCCCTCACGGAATCCGGGGAAGTTCTCGACCTCGGTGGTGGTCATGAGGGCGCCACCGAACTGGGTTCCCTCGAAGAGCACGGGCTGGAGTTCAGCACGCGCGGTGTAGACACCAGCGGTGTAACCGGCCGGTCCGGAACCGACAATGATGACGTCATGGACCGCGGGCGTGTTTTCCAGCTGGGTGGTCATGCGAGCCTTCCAATAGTGAGTGCAGACCCTCCGCTTCTTGGAGAGCCGTACCGATCAACACCAGGATAAGGGGTGTTGTTCCCGCACTCGGTTGGAAAGTGGCTCACAGTCCGCAGCTCACAGTGTGGGACTCACTGGGCGGGGCGTGCTGCCTCCCGAACCACAAGCGCGTCCCGAACCACACAGCGCGTGCCGGTGTAGATGGTGGGCATGCACTTGTTGCAGTGAATGCACAGACCCTCGACGGCGCTCTCGGCTTGGAATTTGTTGACCAGTTGCGGGTCCCTGAGGAGCGCACGCGCCATGGCGACGAACTCGAACCCTTCATCCAGTGCGTGCTCGATGGTGTCGACGCGGTTGATGCCGCCGAGCAGGATCAGCGGCATCTTCAGCGCTTGCCGGAACTGGCGAGCGAAGGGAAGGAAGAATCCCTCCTCGAACGGGTACGTCGGAAAGAGTTTGGGGCCGTAGAACTTGAGCCCGTACCCGACGAGCTTGGGTTGGGAGGCAACAAATTCTGCGAGTGGTACCTCACCGCGGAAGAAGTACATTCCGTTGAGAAGTGAACTGCCACCGGTCAATTGCATCGCGTCAAGATGACCGTCGTCCTCGAGGATCTGTGCGATCGGCAGGCTCTGGTCGAGCCACAGACCCTTCGGAACCCCGTCGGACATGTTGAATTTCGCGGTGACCGCCACGGTGGATCCAGCAGCTCGTCGCACCGCTTCGATGACTCGACGCGGATACTCCGCGCGCTTGGCGACGCTGCCGCCGTATCGATCATGGCGTTTGTTCAAATTGGGGCTCATGAATGAACTGAGTAGGTAGTTGTGACCGAGATGGACCTCGATGGCGTCGAATCCCGCATCCACGGCGACGCGGGCGGTCCGTTCGAAGTCGGCGACAACACCGTCGAGTTCGGCAAGTGTCGCGCCTTTGACGAGGCCCATTGCCGGCGGACTCAGCCGGGTCGACGGCGCCAGAGTCTTCGTCTTGTTGGAGAGAGTGTTGGCGACCAGTCCCGCGTGGCCGATCTGCGCCGCGGCCAGTGCGCCTTCGGCGTGGACGGCATCGGTCAGTCTGCGCAACCCAGGTAGTGCGCGTTCGTCCATGACAAGGGTGTCGCGGTGCACTCGTCCACCCGGTGAGACAGCGCAGTAGGCGACGGTGGTCATCGCGGCTCCGCCGCGGGCCACTTCGGCGTGAAAGTTGATCAGATCGTCGGAGACCGCTCCCCTGGGCATGACGCCCTCGAAAGTGGCAGCTTTGACAATGCGGTTGCGCAAGGTCAGAGGGCCGAGACGTGCGGGTTCGAATATCGACGGTGTGGGCGCTGTGGTCATTTTCTGCTTCCTGCGACGGCCTGATCATTACGATGCCAGTGGACTCGTATGTACGACGATATAGCGCCTTCTCCCAATCTGTCCGACAATTCGACACGATGAATGCCACAGGATCAGGTCGCCCACGAGACCCACGCATCGACGACACAGTTCTCGAGGTCACCCGAGCGATGCTCCTGGAGGTCGGTTGGGAGCAACTGAGCCTCCGGGCGATCGCGGCACGGGCAGGGGTCAGTCGGGCCTCGATGTCGCGGCGATGGCCGTCGAAGGCGCACCTCGTGCTCGGATCGATCCTGGGCGCGACACCTGACCTGACGCCGTTCGAGGGCACCGATCGCGACGGCTGGATCCGTTGGGTGGTGGAGGGAAGTGCCCAACTCTTCTCGCGGCCCGAGGTTCGCGCCGCGTCGCCGGGACTGCTGGCAGCATTGCGCGACCATGACGATCTGCGCAACGAATTGTGGCGCGGGTTCAGTGGGCCGAGTACGCAACTCTTCCTTCAGAACGCCGAAGATCCCGAATCGGCGCTGCTCGACGCCAAGGCCGTGCTGGTTTTGGCGGCCGGAGCAGCGATGTTCTCGAGTCTGATAGCGGTCGAGGACGATACGGATGCGTTGCGCGGGAGAATTCTCGAACTCCTGCTACCCGCCGCAACGCCGCGCTGACCGTCGACCTCAGCCGATGTTCTTGACCGACAACGTATTCGGATTGCCCTCGCTGCAGTCGGTGCCGACAGTCAAAGCAGTGATCTGACGCGGTTGCGATCCTGCGAAGAGTAAGACTATCGCCGGTGCCTCGTCGATGCGAACCTCACCCGAACCGAGCAGGGGCCTGCCCTCGTCGATGTCGTTGGCACGTAGGCAGCCGGCCAGTTTGGACGGATCATCCAGTGGTCCAAGATTTTTGGATCCGATGAGTGAGAGCAGCGACACCGAATCCGGATCGTCGACAGCCGACGTCGCCGGTGTGCTCGGTTGAGCGACAACGCTTTCGGCAGGTTCGGAATCTCGGGTTCCGATCACAACGATCACGAAAGCCACCGCTACGGCTGCAGCGGCACCGAGAACCCACGTTTGTGGGCGCCGCCGGAACGGCACGACGGTTGTCTCTGCAGGCGGATCGACGTGGCTGGACTGTGATTCGAGTGCCGAATTGATCTGCTCAGCAAGCGAATTCGGGATCCGGTCGTGAGGGGTCTCGCGTGAGTTCAGTGCCGCAAGCGAAGCTGTGACGCCGTCGAGAGTGGTGACAAATGCATGGGCGGCGGGGTCGGCGTGTACCAGCGGCCACAGCAATGCACTGGTTTCGGAATCGAGAACCCCGGCGTGAAGATCCGCCAAGAGGTCTTCCGAAAACGGAGGAGACGGAACGCGGACAGACGGATCTGTCATGAACCCTCCCTCGGCAGTCGGTGTGGACGCTTACAAGATAGGACGCGGCCGGTTCACGAATGGTTCCCGCCTTCGCGAAAGTCCTCCAACTGGGCGGCGAGGCGCTTTCGGGCGCGGGCGCAGCGACTCTTCACGGTCCCTACGGGCACTCCCAATCTTTCGGCGGCCTCGGCTACCGGATACCCCTCGACATCGACGGCGACGACGGCAGCACGCTGCTCAGGGGGCAGCGATGCCAGTGCCTGTTCGACGGTCAGGCTCATGTCCACTGTCGCTGCGTAGTCGCGGTGATCTCGAGGTTCCTCCGCATTCTCGGAAGACAGAGAGAACGCGGCCCGTGATTTGTTGCGTCGGATCCGGTCAAGGCAGGCATTGACCACGATGGTGTGGAGCCAGCTTCGCACCGCCGCGTCGCCGCGGAACTTCGCCGCCTTGCGGTGCGCGGACAGCAGACCCTCCTGGAGCGCGTCTGCCGCGTCCTCGTCCGAGTAGCTCGTACGCCGGGCAACGTGCCATAGATGATCCTGATGCCGGGTCAGAAGTTCACGGAACGCATGCCGATCGCCTGCCACATGAGCAGTCAACAATTCGAAATCCGTCGTCTCGAGATTTGTGTTCTCGAAACTTCTGGATTCGAATTTTCCGGCTCCGCCCCCGGTGCCCCCCCGATAACTGTGCACGGGCGGATATTAGCCCAGTCGGTAGGTTTCAGACGGGCCAAGGGCGATCACTTTGCAGCAGTGAATGCAATCTCCGAGATGGATGTCTGGTTTTGTCCGGATTCGGTGCTGAGCTGCGTAATCCAAACCAGGACATACTGACCCGAGCCGTCCGACGAGAGCGGAATGTCGGTCACACCGTTCTTCAGTACACCGGATCCGATTTCCTTGGTCTGATCCAGCGAAGTATTCGCAGAAGGGGCAGAACGGATTTCAACGACGGTTCCGGGCGAATCAGACGTGATCGCAATGTTCTTCAGGTTGGCCGCATCGGCGAGCGTCACCATCAGGCCGACGCCGTTCTTCAGTGACGGGAAGGGCTGGAAGTACGAGTCCGACGACCATGCGGTGGCTGGATTGCCGTCGATGGCGTTCTTGGCCGTCGCCGGCTGGTCCGGCGTGCCCTGGGGTGAGAACACCGTTACGGCCGAGGCGGCTACCGGCACGGTTGCCGCCGCCGGTGCGGGCGCGGGTGAATTGTTCTCGGGCGCAGTGGCTTCGGTGGTCAATCCGAAACTCTGCTCGCTGAGCGGGGTGTCGTTACTGCCGCCCGAGAGGAAGCTCGCAACCCACACCACAAGGAGAATCAGGACGATCACGGTGAAGACGCCGAGCGCCGTCAGTGCCGCGAGCATCCGCGTCGACTTCTTCTTCTCGGCCTCGATGGCTTCCGGGTCGTTCAGTGCATGACCCGACGCTCCCTGTTCGCGGTGGCCGAGACGAAGTGCCGGAATCATTTCCGTCTTGTCGTTGACGACGGACGCCTGATCGAGGATGTGCTGCACGGTGGCAGCTGTGCGGATTCCACTCTCCGACTGCAAGGCTCGAACCGCGACGGCCGAGATGTCGAACGGGACCTCCGGACGGACGACCCGAGGTTCGACGATGTTGCCGTCGGCGCCGCGGCCGGCGGGAAGCAGACCACCGACGGGACCGGCGGACGGTTCGGCGAGCGGCCAGCGTGCCGTGATGAGCGAGTACAGCATGGCGCCGAGGCCGCGGACGTCGCTGGTGGAATCGGCGTCGGCAAGCGTCGCCGGGAACGCCAGTACGGCGTCACCGTTGATGCTGATGCGAACGCGGTCAGGGTGATCGATGGACAGCGCACCGCCGGTACGGTGAGCGGCCTCGGCAGCGGCCGCGAGGGCGCGGATGGCGCGCGCTGCACCGATCGGCGACGGCGTCGTCTCGGCCATTTCACGCAGCGAGCGACCGGGAGTCCATTCGGCGACGACGATTCCGCCCGAGCTTCCGCGGACGACGTCGAGGACGCGAGCCAGACCGGGCGAGTTGATTCGTCCCAGGCGCAGAGTGCGTGAAAGAACTGCCTGCGGTCCGGACTGGCTGTCGTCGTCGCCGCGCTGATCGGCGTCGACGAACGTCAGGGCTACTTCACGGTCGAGCTTGACGTCGAGAGCTTCCCAGAACTGAAGCCCGCGGGTTCCGCCGTGCGGGGCGAGCAGACGGTAGCGTCCGCCGGCGACAGATGCGCCGGGGATGAGCTTGGGTCCACGGGGCATCGGTCGCTGTGCCGGTCGTGATGCGGATCCGGCGGCAGACGAACGAGGCGCAGCGGGCGGAGTCTGAGCGGCAGCCGTCTTCGGAGATTCGGGTGCCTTCTTGTCCGGAGCAGGCGTCTTCGGTGCGGGTGTCTTCGACACAGGTGCTGAAGGTGCCTTCGACACGGGCGCCGAAGGTGTCTTGGACACGCTGACCGGAGGCACCGGCGGAGCGGCCTTCTGCACCGGCTGCTGTGGCTTCTGGACCGGCCGCTGGGCAGGCTGCTGTGGCTTCTGACCCTGCTGTGGCTTCTGACCCTGCTGCGGCTTCTGGCCGACAGATGCGGAGGAACTCGTGGATGCAGGTGTGCCCGACGATGCCGTTGACTTCTGTTCGGACGCTTTCACGGCAGAAGTCCCGGCACTCTTGTTGCCGGAAACGTTGTCGTCGCTCACCCTCGCTCCTTCTCCATCGATAGCCCGTCCCCGAATACGCGCGGGTTGCGATCCTGTACGCCCATGACCAGGGTACGGGAGCGCACCCGGTCGTTCTTGCTCGTTTGATTCCGTTCTGATTGCAGGAATCAGCTCGGTGACGTCGTCGTCGGTGTTGTTACGTGTGTCCGGTTCGGCGCGACCTGTCAGTGAACGAATCTTGCGGGAGACCGCAACCGTTACCGACAGAACTTCCGGAACCTTCTTGAAGTACAGAATCGTGAAGGTGATCGCGAGCATCAGGATGCCGCCGACGGCGACGCGAACCATCGAGCCGGGTCCGCCGAAACGCTCGGTGAGTTGATCGAATCCGAGGACTCGGTCGACCGCGAGCATGGTCAGCGAACCGGCCAGCGAGGCGAGTACGACGGACCAGACCGTCTTGCCCACGTTGGCCATCTGCAGGTTTCCGAGGCTGCGGTGCAGGAGGTATCCGCCGATGACGGCGCCGGTGATGTAGCCGAGGCCGTTGGCCGCACCGAGCAGGATCACGACCTGATCGCTGTTGGAGGCGAAGACCGGAGCCAGTGCCGAGAAAGCGATCTTCACTGCAGTGATGCCGAGAACGATCCACGTCGGCGTCCAGGCCTGTTCGCGGGCGTAGAACACTCGAAGTTGGATCAGGACCAGCGCGTACGGAATCAACGTGAACGCCGACCAGCTCACGGCGGTACCGAGTCGTTCGGCCTGTTCGGGTCCGAAGCGGCCGTAACCGTAGAGCGCTTCACCGACCTGCGGACCCATGAAGGTCAGGAACATGATGATCGGAACCAGCGTGATCATGGTCAGACGCGTCGCGACCGACAGATCGTCCACGACGGCCGGGGTGTCGTCGGCTGCTGCGTTGCGGCTCAGGCGCGGCATGATCGCCGTCAGAACCGTCACTCCGAGCACGCCGTACGGGAGCTGCAGGAGCAACCAGGCTTGGCTGTAGATGGCAGGGCCGGCTTCGTCGGCATGTGAGGAAATCTTGGTCGCGAAGATCATGCCCATCTGGCTGATCAAGACGTACAAGACGATGGCGACGGCCATGCCGCCGAACTGGCGCAGGCGATCGTCGAGGCCCCACAGCGGCTTGAGTGAGATCTTCTCGCGGCGAAGCGCGGGGATCAGGCTGGCGGCCTGCACGATGACGCCGATGGTGATGCCGATACCGAGGGTGAGCAGTTTTGCATCGCCCATCGAGACCGGATTCAGCGAGATCTCACCCGGAGTCAGGCGATAGACCACGAGCACCACGAGGACGACGACATTGTTGAGTACGGGAGCCCAGGCTCCGGGCTTGAAGATCTGCCTGGTGTTCAGAAACGCTGTGAACAGTGCCGACAGCCCGTAGAACAGGATCGCCGGCAGAAGCAGATACGACAGCGCGGTGGTCAGGTCGGTGCTGACCTTGCCGTCTTCGGACAGGAAGACGTATTTGGTGAGTACGGGTGCTGCCAGGGTCGCGAGCAGCGCGGCCATACCGAGTAGGACAAGCGACGCGGTGAAGAGGCGTCGGACAAACGCTTCGCCGTGATCGGTGTCCTCCCGTTCGGCGCGAACCAGCACGGGAACGACGATGGCGGTCAGCACGGCGCCCAGAACCAGTTCCGCGATCATGTTCGGGATCTGGCTGGCGACGGTGAACGAACTGGCGATGGCGGGGCCGAGGACCATCAGGATCATCAACTGCTTGGCGAACCCAGTGATGCGGCTCGTCAGCGTCGCAATCGCGATGGAACCGGTTGCCGCGAGGAGTCGAGAGTTGGTCTCCTTGCGCTCCCCGACCTGGACATGGGCGTCGGTGTCGAACTCGTCCGACGTGGTCGTCTGCCGGTCGGCGAATTCCATCTCGGCTTCGCGGTACCGGGGGTAGTCGCGGATCACCGGGATGGTCATGGTGGGTGCGTCGTCGAAACGTGCGTCCGGGTTGACCGGCTGAATCGGGTAGCCGCGCTCCCACGGTGGCATCCGAGGATGCGAACGGGTCGTGGCACTCTTGCGGGTGATCGCCGAGCGGCGACCCTCCTCGGGTGGATTCCCGGTCATGAGCGTTCGTACCCTTCATCTGCTGGGTCCGGCTGACCCTTGAATCGATGCCACAGCCGTCGCCCTGCCAGGAACAGCAGCAACCCTCCCGCTGTCGCCGTCACGGCGGCCAGGGGACGACCGTACGCATTCGACCGTACGGTCACGCTGGTCGGCGTACCCAATTGGCGGCCATCTGTCGTGGTCAGTGAGAAGTTGACTTCCAGCTTGCGAGAATCGTTCATTTCCGCGGGCACAGTCAACTGTCGGCTACCTCGCGGCGGCAGCTGTTTGGGACCGATGTCACTGATCTGCATCTCGGGTGGGGCTTCCACACGCAGGTCGACGTTGATGGCGATGGGCAGCTCGTTGCGCGCGACCAGCAGGAGCGGACTCTGCCCCGACGCGAGTGTGTAGACGCCGCCCGGCGACACGACACTGACGGCCCGGTACATCCCGTCGACGGCTTCGGTGACGTTGTCGGCGCGGATGGTCGCAGCGCGCTCCGCCCGATTGACCGAAGCGGAGTCGACGTTGCGGCGATCGGCCAAGGTCATCGAGCGGAGTAGATCTTCGCGGAGCGGCGCCGTGAATCCCCGGGGGGTGAGCGAAGCCGCCGGATCGTCCACCAGCGATGCTTCGAGCCCGTCGATACGCGGAAGTTGGGTGGTTGCGGTCTCGACGACGGACGTCTGCGGACCGTCCTGGGTAGCCCGGTCCGGGTAGTCGAGAGTTGCGGCGTCCGTCGCGCCCGGTTGTCTGCCGAGCAGCGCCGGCAGGGCCTGAGGTGAGGCGAGCCCGGACCGGATGAGGGTCGCGAGCATCGAGAGCACCGCCGTGGCGTCGTTGCTGTCGGCGGTCCACAGTTGCGGCGGCGCGAAGATCTGATTGCGCGGCAGCGACGTCGGCGTCAGCGCGGCCCAGGCCATCGCTCCCAGCGCGTCCTGACGCCGGGCGCTGCGCGATTCGATGTCGATGGTCGGCGCGGTGTCGTCGGGGATGTACGACGGGACCTGCGGCTCCGAGCCGGTGGCGGCCAAGGCTGCGGCTGCCGAGGTGTCGAAGGCAAGCGCGTCGAGTGAGCCGGTTATCCGCGACGACAGCTGCGGGGCCGCCGAGTCGACGGAGGTGTCAGCCACCATCGCTGTGGTGGGATTCACGCTCAGCACCTCTGCAGTGGCCGAGTCGAGGACACCCGAATCGGGCCAGACGAAATCTCGCAACGAGGTCACGCCGAGGATGTTGTCGACGATGTCCGCCGGGCGTGCGAGCGCGGTAGCCGTCAACTCCGGATTGGCCACCGAGGTGACCGCGGCGAGATCGGCCTGCGCGAAGGGAACCGCCGTCGTGCACATCGAGGAGGCGAGCGTCTTCACCCGGCCGAGCCACTGGTTGGCGGCGTCGCTGCCGCGGCCTTCGTGCGACGGCCCGGTGGGGTCGGACGAGTTGTCGGCGACGAGGTATCCGCGAGTCATGTTCTCGACGGTGATCAGAAGGTCGGGGTCGATTGCCAGGCAGAGTGCATCCGTGACGCGGCGATCGGTATCGCTTTCGGGTTTGGTGGCGTTCTCCACCGCATCGACCAACGCGTCCAGACGTCCGCCGTCGGAAAGTTCGGTGGCAAGTTCGTCGTCGGTCAGACGTACGGGCTCGTTGACCGCGCCGGGGATTCCGCCGACGAGTCGGGGAGCGTCGGCCAGCGGCCACATGAGCGTGACGCCGATCGGGGCGGATGTGTCGGGGGGAACGACGGCCGTGGCGGACGAACTGGGGGTTCCGGCTGTGGCGTTCGATTCGGCTGCGGCCGGCACACCGAGGACGGGGAGCAGGAAGCGTGCGTCGTCGAGTCGGGCGGCACCGCCGTACTCCGGGGTCCCGTTCACGTTGACGAGCATCGGGTAGACGCCGGGTTCGGTGATGTCGAGGGACAACCCGGTTGTGCTCCGGAGCGGCAGGGTGAGCGTGAACTGCTTGGACTGGCCGGTGTCGAGGGTGGTGGCGACGGTGTCGAATTCGCCGACCGTGTCGAAAACAGCCTGGTCGAAATCGAGTGCTGCGCGCACGTCCGAACTGGAGTCGATCGCGGGAGCGCGCTGCAGCCTCACTCCGACGTCCTCGACGGGACGGTCACCGACGTTCTTCACCGTGCCCTTGACCACGACGTTGCGGTCGCTGGTGGTCGTCACCGTGGTCGGTGCGGTGGAGTCGATGGTCAGTTGCAGAAATTTGGCATCGTTGGTGTTTCGCGCCGGTGCGCGCTCACTGGGCTGGCTGGCCGGTGCTGGACCTGCGACGGCCGTCGTTGCAGGCCCGAAACCGACAGCGGCCATCACCAGAGCGGCCACACCGGCCCGCCGCAGAGCCATTCTCATCCGGCGTCCGGTTCCTTCGGGTGCTGTGTTCGCAGAATCTCAGGTCGCTGCATTTCAGGTCGCTGGATTTCAGGTCTCGGCATCTCGGCGATCATCTGCGACGCGAGTTCTGCGAGTTTGCGCTCGTCGGCGTACGCGAGCCGCGAGTGCAGTTCCGTCAGCGGCACCCAGGCGACTTCGGTGACCTCGATGTCCTCGTCGGAGAGTTCACCGCCGAGAAAGCGGAGGAGATAGTGGTGCACGGTCTTGTGGACGCGTCGACCTTCGGTCACGAACCAGTAGTCGATACTGCCCAGCGGCGCCAGGACGGTTCCCTGGATACCGGTTTCTTCTTCGACCTCACGCATCGCGGTCTGCTCGGCGGTCTCACCCTGCTCGATATGGCCCTTGGGTAGCGACCAGAGCAGGCGTCCGCGCCGGTCGGTTCGGCCGATCAGTGCAGCGCAGAGGCGTTCCGGGGGTCCGCCCCAGCCATCGACGACCAAGCCGCCCGCAGAAGTTTCGCGGACGGTTCGCATCAAAGGTTTATCGGGGTTGCCGACGGCAGGTCGACGCCGCGGGTTGCGGCGACTCCTGTTTGTTCGTTCGGCACCAGACACCTCATCGATACTAGTTGGCCTTGCAGCGTTGCCCGGTAACCCGCGCAAAGCGGTCTATCGCGTTCGTATGCGCGTTCTGCTATTTGCGCACCTTAAGTAAGCTCCTTTCACGTGACTGTCCCTACCTCCGACGCTGATCGCCGCCTACGACTGCTTGCCGACGCCACTGCAACGCTCGGCACGTTGTCCGACGTGTTGAACCCGCTCGGTGAGCGTTTTGCTGCGGCCGGTCACGAGCTGTTCCTGGTGGGTGGCAGTGTTCGCGACGCGATTCTCGGCCGCTTCAGTGGTGATCTGGACTTCACGACGGACGCCAGGCCGGAGAAGGTGCAGGCTCTGCTCAAGGGCTGGGTGGACAAGCAGTGGGACACCGGCATCGAGTTCGGGACCATCAGCGCCATCAAGCACGGCCAGGAGATCGAGATCACGACCTTCCGGGCCGACGCTTACGACCGTGTCTCGCGTAACCCGATAGTCGAGTACGGCACGACGTTGGCCGACGATCTGGTGCGCCGCGATTTCACCGTCAACGCGATGGCCATGAAGATCGGCGCGGACGGTTCCTACACTTTTGTCGATCCACTGAACGGCATGGACGCTCTGCTGGCCGGAGAGCTCGATACGCCGTCGGCGCCGGAAAACTCGTTCAACGACGATCCGTTGCGGATGCTGCGCGCAGCCCGGTTCGTCTCGCAGCTTGGTTTCACGTTGAACAATCGCGTTTTCGAGGCCATCAAGGAGATGGCGTCGCAGATCGAGCGAATCACCGCCGAGCGCGTGCAGGTGGAGCTGAACAAACTGATGCTGGGCATGTACCCGGTGGACGGCATCAACATGATGGTCGACTCCGGGCTGGCCGCGTACGTGCTGCCGGAGGTTCCGCAGATGAAGCTCGAGATCGACGAGCATCACCAGCACAAGGACGTCTACCAGCACTCCCTCACGGTGCTCCAGCAGGCGATCGATCTCGAAGAAGGCGACCCGGACCTCGTATTGCGTTGGGCCGCACTGCTTCACGACATCGGAAAGCCGGATACCAAGCGCAACGAGCCAGGCGGTGGCGTCAGCTTCCACCACCACGAGGTGGTCGGTGCCAAGCTGGTGCGCAAGCGCATGCGTGCCTTGAAGTTCTCGAAGCAGATGGTCGACGACGTTTCGCAGCTCGTGTTCCTGCACTTGCGTTTTCACGGCTACGGCAAGGGGCAGTGGACCGACTCGGCTGTGCGGCGGTACGTCACCGACGCGGGCGAGCTGCTCCCCCGGCTGCACAAGCTCGTCCGGGCGGACTGCACCACGCGTAACAAGCGCCGCGCCGCGCAGTTGCAGGCCACGTACGACGACATCGAAGAGCGGATCGGGCGCATCGCGGAGCAGGAAGACCTTGCTCGGGTGCGTCCGGACCTCGACGGTAACGCCATCATGGAACTGCTGAACATCCCGGCGGGCCCGCAGGTGGGCAAGGCATGGACGTTCCTCAAGGAACTGCGTCTGGATCGCGGCCCGCTCGATCGTGACGAGGCCGAAGCCGAACTGCTGAAGTGGTGGGCTACCCAGCAGGGGTAGTTTCTCGTTTCTTGCGGTTGATCAGCACCGCTGACAAGCCCGCGGCATAGACGCCGGCACCGGCAATGGCCAGGCCGACGCTCTTGCCGTCGGGTGCGATCACCGTCGACGCTGCCGCGATCGCACCGATGAACGCGACGTTGAACACGGTGTCCTGCAAGGCGAATACCTGGCCACGACGGTCGTCGTCGATGTCGATCTGCATGGCCGCGTCGCCGCTGAGTTTCACGGACTGCCCGGCGATGCCGAGCAGGAACGCAGCGATCAGCAGCGATCCCTGAGTCAGGGTGGTCACGAAGACGAGCTGGACGAGAACCGCGCACGCCAGGGCGTAGGTGATCGTCCGTGAGCGGCCGATCCGCGGGATCAGGAACGGTGTGATCAATGCCGCGATCAGCATTCCGATTGCCGTTGCGCCGACTGCGACGCCGAATCCGGCCATCCCTCCAGGCAATTGGGAGCCGTTCGAGGTGTCGCGTAGGACCAGCACCATGATGAGGGTGTTGATGCCGAAGCAGATGCGGTGCGCTCCGATTCCGATCATTGCCGTGGTGACGCCGGGCGCCTCCCAGACTGCGGTTGCACCGGTTCGCAGTCCGGCTGTTACCGAACGAACGGCGCTGGCACGGACCACTTCGTCGGCCACCGGACCAAGTGAGCGGGCGGTGAACCTGGCCGCGGCGAGGGCAGCGATCACCGATCCCAGTGCTGCGACGGCCACAGCTGCGCCTGACGCTCGATCGCCCGCGCCGATCACACCGATGATCGCCACCGCTGCCGAAGCGCCCAGGGCGGCCACCACCGAACCAGCCGTTGTGAGAACGGAATTGGTGGCCACCAGCCACGATTGTCGGACGACCTTCGGTAGGGCTGCAGATACGCCTGCCCCGACAAAGCGGCTGACTCCGATGGCAGCCAGTGCGCACGTCAACAAAAGTGTGTCGCCACCACCGGCAACCAGCAGCACCGCGGTGGTCAGGATGAAGAGCCCGCGGAGCACGCTCGCCCACAGGAGCACCAGTCGGCGGTCCCAGCGATCCAGCAGAGCTCCGGCAAAGGGCCCGATCACCGAATAGGGAAGGAGCAGTACGGCAAAGCCGGCCGCTATCGCCACCGGATCGGTTTCGCGTTCCGGGTTGAAGAGAATTGCGCCACCGAGCGCGGCCTGGAACATTCCGTCGCCGAACTGGCTGGAAAAGCGGACCAGCGCCAGCCTTCCGAGGCCGGGTGATTCACGCAGGGTGTGCAGTACGCGCTGCCAGGCCTCGCGGCGGTTCGAGGCTCGGTTCATAAGCGGTCACTGTAGTGGGTGGGTCAGGCGCCGATCTTGACGGTGGCCCGCTCCAGGATCGGCGCGACGTCGACGCCCCGCGGCAGCGTTCCGAACACGCTCCCCCAGCTACTTCCGAGCCGACTCGCGCAGAACGCGTCGGCCACCGCAGGGTGCCCGTAACGGAGCAGCAGCGAGGCTTGCAGTGCGAGTGCCATGTCACCGACGATCTTTCGCGCCCGGTATTCGATGTCGTCGAAATCGCCGAATGCCGCCTCGAGGTCCCGCACTGCCTGATCGAAGTGACTGTCCACTCCACTCGCTTGTTTCAGTTCGTCGAAGAACACCTGCAGCGTTTCAGGTTGCTTCGCCATCGCCCGCAGTGTGTCGAGCGCCGCGACGTTGCCCGATCCTTCCCACACCGAGAGCAGCGGAGCCTCGCGATAGAGGCGCGGCATCCGGGATTCCTCGACGTATCCGTTTCCGCCCAGACACTCGAGTGCTTCGGCGGCGTGGATCGGTCCGCGCTTGCAGACGAAGTACTTGCTCACGGCCAACGAAATGCGTCGTAATGCGGTGGCGTGGGTATCGCCTGCCGTTGCGCGGTCGGTCAGAGCAGCCAGCCACATCGCGACCGTGGTGGACGCTTCCGATTCCACCGCCAGATCTGCCAGAACGTTGCGCATCAAAGGTTGGTCGATCAAGTTGGCGCCGAACGCACTTCGATGATTCGCGTGGTGAACTGCCTGCTGGGTGCCGACGCGCATGCCGGTGGCCGTGCCGATCGTGCAGTCCAGCCTGGTCATGTTGACCATCTCGATGATGGTGCGCACGCCCCGGCCTTCTTCGCCGACCATCCATGCGAGAGCGTCGCGGTACTCGACCTCACTACTCGCGTTGGAATGATTGCCCAACTTGTCCTTCAGACGCTGCAGGTACATGTTGTTGAGCGAGCCGTCCGGCAGGACCCGAGGCAGGAAGAAGCACGACAGACCACCCGGTGCCTGGGCGAGGACGAGGAACACGTCCGACATCGGCGCGGAGGTGAACCACTTGTGACCCGTCAGCAGGTAGCTGCCGTCGGATTGTGGCACTGCCCTTGTGGTTCCGGCACGAACATCCGAACCGCCCTGCTTCTCGGTCATCGACATACCGGCGATCAATCCGGGCTTAGTGAGGGGAGCTTTCAGCGCCGAATCGTAGTGCCGCGTGGTCAGGAGGGGTTCGTACTGCGCGGCCAGATCCGCGTTGTGCCGCAGCGCGGGGATCACGGCGTACGTCATGGAGATGGGACAGCCGTGACCGGCGTCGGTTTGACCCCACACGGCCATCTTCGCGGCGCGGACGAGGTGTGCGTGTGGATTCGGGTCAACCCACGGAGCGCCGTGCAGTCCCAATTCCACTGCGGTGCTCATGAGTTGGTGATAGGCGGGGTCGTAGCGGACCTCGTCGATACGGTTGCCGTAGCGGTCGTGGGTTCTCAATACGGGTGGGTGCTCCTCGGCCAGATCGCCCCACTCCTGGGCCTGAGCACTGCCGGCGCGGATCCCGACGCGATGAACCCCCTCGAGTGCGTCCGATGCTCCTTCGCGGTGTAGTGCCTCGAGGATCGGCGCGTATTCGGCTGCGTCGTAATCGATGAGGGGCGGAACCTGATTGGTGACTTCATGCGTGGGTGTCATCGAAGCTCCCTAACGATCGGAGGGTGAAGGCGAGAATGGCGTCGATCGCAGCGGGATCGGTGGTGCCGCCGCGCAGTGGAAGGATCAGGGCCTCACCGATTGCCCCGACGATGCACGCTGCCGTCAGAGTGGCGTCCTGTGGCGGTATCTCACCGGATTCGACTGCTGAGCGAATTGCGGTGGCCAGGCAATCGCGGAACGATTCGCGAAACATCAACCGCTGTTCGTCGACGAGAGGATCGACTGGTTCCACCAGCAGTGCATAGGCGAGAACCGGTGCACGCATGGCACGTTCGGCGAAAGTGCGAACCGACGCCGATACCGCGGAGCGGTGATTGCCTGCCAGGCTTCGGGCGCTGTCTCCGGCGTCGCGGGCCGCAGATACCTCACGGCTGCAGACTGATTGGAACACTTCGGCAAACAGTCCACCCTTGCCGTCGAAGTGTCGATACAGCGTCCCGGTGCCGACGCCGGCGTTTTTGGCCACCGTAGCGATGGAACACCCCGCATAACCGTGGGTTGCCACTGCCGTCGTGGCGGCCTCGAGCAGTCGGGCGCGTTGGGCGTCCAATCTTTCCTGTACTGCCGGAGTGCGGCGATAGGCCATGTCAAGAAGTGAACACCCGTTCCGTTCTTGCGTCAAGAGCGCCCACCTGCAGGTTCAGGCAGCTACGGTGCGAGCCTGTTCCGCGCGCCACCACGCGACGGTCTCTTCGGCAGCCTGATCGAGCGGCGTCGGCGAGAGTCCGAGCAGCACTTCGCTGGCGCTCGAGTCCATGACGAACGGCTTGGTGAACTGGTAGTTCATCTCCGCGAGTTCACGGCTGTCGGTGTTGATCTTGCCGACGGCGTCGAGCACCCAGGCGGGCAGGACGCCCACCTTGGCGGGGGACGCCCCGGCGGCGCGGGCGAAGGCCTCGGCGATCTTGCGTTGGGTGAGCGCGGGACCGGTGGGTGCGTGGAGGACGGAGTTCCAGAGTTCGGGGTTGTGTGCTGCCGCGATCATGGCTGCTGCGAGATCGGGAATGTAGGTGAAGGAGTGCGGCTGATCTGCGGAACCGATGACTCGAATCTTCTTACCTGCCATGACCTTCGGAACCATGCGCTCGCCGGCGTGAGCGGTCCGGACACGAGGACCGAAGAAGTCCGAGGCCGCGACGCTGACGGTGGGTGTTGCCGAGGCCTCGCGAGCACGCAGCAGTGCGGTGCGCACTCCGCGCTTGCCGCCAGTGGCGTTGCGCGGGTCGGATTCGGTCATCAGGGTGTCGGAGTTGTAGGCGTAGAGGCTTTCGGGAAAGACAACGACGGCACCGATGGATGCGGCCGCGTCGAGCACAACCTTCTCGGCCGCCGGGAGTTCCCTCTCCCAATCGGCTGCGTTGTAGGCGGCGTGGATGCAGTGGTAGATCGCCGAGGCGCCTTCGCTGACGGCGCGCAGGGCCTCGGAATCCGAGACGTCGACGCGTCGACGATCGATGAGCGGGTGTTCGGGCCCGCTGCCGGACCTGGTCAGGATGCGGACGTTGATTCCCTGCTCGGCGAGCTGTAGCGCGACGGCTGATCCGACGGGTCCTGCTCCGGTGACGATTTCGAGGTTCGACATGATGTGCTCCTTCTCGTTTCAGGTGAACTGAGAGCACTGCTCTCGTTTTCAAGTATGCACCCGCGCTCCAGTGCTGTCAAGAGCAGTGCTCTCTTTTGTTGATACTGCTCTCGGGAATGAGGCAAGATGGACTCATGGTTGGAACTCCCCGCGAGCGGGCGCGCGAACAGACGCTGCAGGACATCACCCGGATCGGGCGCGAGCATCTCGCTGCCGTCGGCGCTGCAGCCTTGTCCCTGCGGGCCGTCGCACGTGATCTGGGAGTCGTGTCATCAGCGGTGTACCGCTATGTCGCCAGTCGCGACGAACTGCTGACCTTGCTGGTGGTGGACGGGTACACAGAACTGGGCGCGGAGGTAGACGCTGCCGTGGATGCCGTTGCAGCAGAAGACTTCCGCGGGCGGTTCATGGCTCTCGGGCGCGCTGTCCGGAGCTGGGCGATCCGGGAACCGGCCCGCTACGGTCTGTTGTTCGGCAGCCCTGTCCCCGGCTACGACGCCCCGGGCGAACAGACCACCGGCCCTGGCACCCTCGTTGTGACCCGGCTGATCGGGATCATCGACGGTGCCCACCGAGCGGGCGCACTGACGGTGCGAGAGGGCCCGGATCTGAGCGTCACGCTGGCAACGGACCTCGAGGGAGTGCGGAAAGAACTGGGCACCGACTTGCCGCCGGATGCCGCAGTGCGCGCAACTCTCGTCTGGGTATCGCTGTTCGGTTCGGTGAACTTCGAGGTTTTCGGGCAGTACGGAAGCGACACGTTCACCGACGCGGGTGAGATTTTCGAGCGGCATCTGGCACTACTTGCCGATGTGGCGGGTCTGACCTGAACACGCCTGTGTCTGCGTTCCACTGCATGCAGTCGTCGGTGAGATGATGTCTTTGTGGCGCACGCAGAAGAACCCGAGGATCGAATGGCCTGGATAGAACCGGAGGTTCGTCCGGGCAGTTTGTTGGTGTCGTCGACCGATCTCACGGAACCTGCATTTCGCCGCACCGTCATCTACATGATCGAGCACAACGACGCCGGGAGTTTGGGCGTCGTCGTCAATCGGCCGAGTGAGACGGCCGTGCAGAACGTGCTGCCGCAGTGGTCGCCGCTGACCGCGCATCCTTCGGCGCTGTACATCGGTGGCCCCGTCAAGCGTGACTCGGCGCTGTGCCTGGGCATCGCTCGTAACGGTGCACGGATCGACGGCGTCGCCGGCCTGCGGCGGGTGGACGGCAAAGTTGTCATGGTGGACCTTGACTCGGACCCAGCGGTCATCGCTCCGCTGGTCGAAGGGATCCGCATTTTTGCCGGTTACTCGGGTTGGACTCTGGGGCAGCTTGATTCGGAGCTCGAGCGTGAGGACTGGATGGTGATCAGCTCACTGCCTTCGGATGTACTGACGCCGCCACGTGTCGACCTCTGGGCGCGGGTGTTGCGACGCCAACCGCTCCCCGTAGCGATGCTGGCCAGCCACCCCATCGAGGTTGAACGGAACTGACCTGTCGGAGGTCGATGATATTCCTGTGTCATCGTTTTCGAGAGAGGTGGCAGTAATGATCGTTGAGCGTCAGATCCAGTGCGCGGACTGTGTTTCGGATGTCGATCACTGCCACGATTCTTTGCTGCGACATGCCGACGGATCACTCGAATGCACCGGCGTGAACTGCGTCGACTTGGCATCGGTCCGCCATGCGTTGTCCATCGATTGTGCTCAACTGCAGGGTGGTTGTGGCTGTGTCGATGCGACCCGAGACGAGTTGCTCGCTAGCTGACGCTGACCGGATCCCGATTCGCGAAGCGTTGCGCCATCGCAGCACAGACGATCAGTTGGATTTGATGGAAGATCATCAGCGGCAACACGATCAGGCCGACGGGCTGGCCCGCGAACAGCACAGCTGCCATCGGTAGGCCCGTCGCCAAGGACTTCTTCGAGCCGCAGAAGATGATGACGATCTGATCGGGAAGATCGAACCCGAGCTTGCGCCCCGCGAGAGTGGTCACGCCGAGAACCAGCGCGAGAATCAGGCAGCACACGATTGTGAGGATCACGATCTGCCAGATCGTGATGGTGCTCCAGATTCCCTCTTTCATGCTTTCGCTGAAGGCGGCGAAGACAACGAGGAGGATCGATCCGCGATCGACGTACTTGGTGGGTTCGGCGTACTTCTGCAGCCATCCGATCACCAGCGGGCGGATCAGCTGACCGACGATGAACGGGATCAGCAACTGCACGACGATGTCGAGGATCGACGAGAAGTCGACTGTCGCCTGGCCTGTGGTGTTCATCAGCAGAACCACCAGCAGTGGTGTGATGAAGACGCCGATCAGGTTGGAGAACGACGCACTGACGATCGCGCCCGCGACGTTCCCCTTGGCGATCGAGGTGAACGCGATCGAAGACTGAACCGTCGACGGAACCAGGCACATGTAGAGGATGCCGGTGTAGAGCTCGTCGCTGATCAGGGTCGGCGACAGGAATCGCAGTGCTAGGCCGATCAGTGGGAACAGCACGAACGTCGCCGCGAGGACGACGGTGTGCAGTCGCCAGTGCTTGACGCCCTTCCACGCCTCCTGCGGCGAGAGTCGCGCGCCGTAGAGCAGGAACAGGAAGCCGATGGCGATCTTGGTGGCCCAGTTCAGAATGCTCTCCGCGGTACCCGATACCGGGAACACACTTCCGAGCACGCCGGCGATGATGATGCCGAGGATGAACCCGTCGATGTAGAACCTGCTGAGAAACTTCACCTGGCTAAGGATAACGGCGTGCTCGGGCGGGCTCTCGAGCCCCACGAAGGTTGAAGCCCATCACGGCCAGGCACAGCAGCGTTCCGATGATCGACAGCTCGATGATGGCCGTCTGCATTCCCTGGATCGTGATGGCGATACCCGCGATGATCGACGGGATCGCCAGTCCCGCGTAGCTGACGGTGAAGAACGCGGCCAGAACTCCGCCGTGGCTCTCGCGGGCGTGGGTTCGGGCGGCCGCGTTGACGCGCTTCATTCCGCCGGCAAAGGCCAGACCGTGTCCGGCACCGACCACGACGGTGATGACGCTCAGCAGTGCCAGGCTCGGGACGAGGTCGACCACGAGCAACCCGATCATTCCGAGGGCGAGGATTCCCAGGCCGACGGTGACGGACGTGCGCGGGTCCATGCGACTTCCGCCGAGTTGCGCGATCACCGAACAGATCATCACCAGCGCAGCCGCCCCACCGCCGAGTAGAAGGTTGTCGATGTTCAGCAGGTCGGTCATCCATGACGGGACCACCGACTGGAAGAGCCCGACTGCGCCCCACGACAGCGCGACGGCGAGCGAGCTCAGCCAGAATGTCTCTCGGATGGCGGCGGGAACATGTGGCATCTGGAAGAACCGCTTCGGGCGTGTGATGTCCCCGATCCGCGGCAGTAGCAGCAACACGGTCAGTGCCGGGATGAACGCGACGAGGAAGATCAGATACGGCAATCGCAGAGGTTGCGGAAGATACTGGGCGATCGCACCGGACACGAGTGGTCCGAGTGCACCGCCCAACGCGCCGGTCACCGTCGAGACGAGCGCGGCCCGTCGGTGATCGAACTTCGGTTCCTGCTCCACCAGCGCGGCACTGCCTGCGGCACTGGCCGCGCCCACCGCGATTCCCTGAGCGACACGGCCTACGAACAACCACACCGTCGCGTCGGCGAAGGCCAGAACGAGCGTGCCGACGACGCTCAGTGCGAGTGCAGTAAGGAGCACGGTCCGCCGGCCGAGCGCGTCGGACAGCGGTCCGAAGAACAGCAACGCCGGAACGAGGCCGGCGACGTAGACGCCGTAGATGAGCGTCTGGATGGTGGGCGCGAATCCGAACTCGGTCCGGTACAGCCCGTAGACGGAGGTGGGCATGTTCGCGCCCAAGAGGATCACGGTGAGGACGTAGCCCACGCCGTAGAAGTGTCGATTGGTGCGGCGTGTGCGTTCTTCGGTGGCGACAGCTGTGGCGGACGTGGGAAGCCCCTCCTGAAGACAGAGTTCGAAAATACATGGGTCGTCCTACGTATCGTAGGTGAGTGGAATGATCGCCGCGAATGCTGTGAGGATGAGTAGATGACCGTTGTTCGCAAGGAGTCCGCGTACGAGCAATCCCTCGACTGGATGCGCGCGCAGATCTCCGACGGCGCCTGGACCGTCGGCAACCGTGTTCCCACCGAGCCGGAGCTGATGAGTGTTCTCGGCGTCGGCCGGAACACCGTGCGCGAAGCGATCAAGACATTGACCTCGACGGGAGTCCTGGAGATCCGTCGCGGATCAGGGACCTTCGTGCGGGCACGGACCGACATCGGCGGACTGCTCGGCAAGCATGCGTCCGTCGACGAGATGAAATACGTCTTCGAAGTGCGTCGTGCGCTCGAGATGGAGGCAGTCCGCTTGGCGTGCGAGCGTCGCAGCGACGACGACGTCCGGATACTTCGTGAGCTGGCCGCCAAGCGTGACGTCCCGGCCGAGAACTTCGTCGACGTCGATCTCGCGTTTCACATTGCCGTCGTCGATGCCGCCCACAATCCCGTGCTGAAAGATCTGTTTGCCGGAATCCTCGAAACCGTCCGCGCCACGTACGAGGTGACCGAAGGCGTTCATCCGCCGTCGCTGACGTCCTCGCATCATCAGGGAGTTGCCGAAGCAATTGCCGAACGCGATGTCACCAAAGCCAGGGCGGCGGCATGCGGGTATCTCGAGAAGACTCAGGAAGCGATCGGTTCGGGCTCGGCGGTTACCGAGACCGGGCGTCGGCCAATCGGTTGAGGGACCCGGCGATGTCTTCGGCCTTCGGCGTCGTGATCGTGAGTCGGTCGCCACCGGCGAACGTGATGACCACCGCGGGTCCGGTGCGGGTGACGACGCCGTAGTTGCGACGACCCTTGGCCTTGAGTCCCCAGCCGCCGAAGTCCGCGAACGGTTTGATCTCCGCGACGTCGGCGCCGACAACTTCGTCGATGTCGTAGGTCATCGCAGCCATCCCCATGTTGATCACCCGGATCTCCCGGTCGTCGACGATCACCCGGAAGCGAACCAGGCTGACTACGAGCAGGCCGAGTGCCCCGAAGATGAACAGCGGCCAGAGTGACCGTGTCCCCAGTGCCATGACAACCCCGGGCGACAGAGTGATCGCCGTGAGGATCACCGACCCCTTGGCGCTGAATCCGACGTCGTCGGAGATGGGAAGAGCGCCGCTGCTTCGCGGCAACCCAGCCGAGGGTTTGGTTGCGGCAACCGCGCGGACGCGGTAGTCACGCAGGAACGAGGCTCCGATCCACCCCAGCACCCCGCCCACGCCAAAGCCGACACCGATAGACCACAGCGGGAGTGACGTCGTGGACGGATCGGCGACATCGAGTTGGTTGTAGAGCAATGCGAAGTTCACTGTCGTGATGAGCCCGACCACGCTCAGCCCGACGACCAACATGAAGCGGCGCATCATCAACATCGCGGGTGCAAGAGCGGCAATCGCGCTGAGACCGCCACCGAAAAGCAGGGTCAGAAGTGCAATCGTCCATGCGTTGGCCGACGGGGTGGAGAAGCCGTCCGGCGAGGTGGTGGTCCAGTGAGTTGCGATCTGTTCCGGGAGGCGAGGCTCCCAAATCTTGGTCAGGACGAAGCCGAAGACCGCACACAGCAGCGGAACCACTAGCCCGAATACGACCCCGGCCGGGTCGATCACGCGATGTTTCACGTGAATCAATGAGCCGGCTGGCAAGCATCCTTGAGCGCGCAGGCACCGCAGGAAGCGGTACCGCAAGCGGCAGCGTTCGCCTTGACCTCGGGGGTCTCTGCCACCGGCTCGTCTGCGGCCGGCGCGGAGTGGCCGCCGCAGTTGCAGTCGTTACCGCATCCGCTCTGCTGCGGGAGTGCGGCGGCTGCGCGGGCGCCGATGCCTCCACCGAAACCGGCAGTGAGGACGGCGACGACGACGGCGATGATCGCGACGGCAATGCCGAAGACTCCGCCGATGGTCAGTGCTGCGACTCCGCCGATGACCAACATTCCAGCGGCCGCGAGCATGGTCGGACCGGCCACCTTGTTGGCGAGGGCGAACGACTCCTCGCTCCGCAGGGAATCCTCGGTGCGGACACCGGCCCAGCGGTTGCGCGGGAGTTTGCCGATCAGACCGGCGACACCAACTCCACCGACGGCGACAGCGAGCACGAATAGCACCACAGCGACAACGATCACCCATACAGGATAGGCGCGGGTGGAGTTGATGGTATGCCCGGGTCGCGCAGGCTCTACCCTGGTTATCGGTATTTCCGTCAGCCAAGTAGATAGCGACCACAGTGACCGAGTCTCCGCAGTCCCCCGATTCACCAGCCGACGCAACTCCGCAGCACCGCTACACCGCGGAGCTCGCCGGCCAGATCGAGCAGCACTGGCAGGACCGCTGGAGTGAGGACGGCACGTTCAACGCGCCCAATCCGGTCGGTCCGCTCTCCTCGCCCGACGGTGTTCCCGCCGACAAGCTCTTCGTTCAGGACATGTTCCCGTACCCCTCGGGTTCGGGCCTGCACGTCGGTCACCCGCTCGGATACATCGCTACGGACGTCTTCGCGCGCTTCCATCGCATGCAGGGCCGCAATGTCCTGCACACCCTCGGCTACGACGCCTTCGGGCTCCCGGCCGAGCAGTACGCGGTGCAGACGGGTACCCACCCGCGGACCACCACCGAGTCCAACATCGCCAACATGAAGCGCCAGTTGCGACGCCTGGGTCTGGGCCACGACGAGCGTCGTAGCCTCGCGACGACGGATGTCGACTTCTACCACTGGACGCAGTGGATCTTCCTGCAGATCCATGGCGCCTGGTACGACAAGGAAGCCGGCAAGGCGCGTCGTATCTCCGAGTTGGAAGCCGAGTTCGATTCCGGTGAGCGCGCTCTGGAAGACGGACGCGAGTGGGCTTCGTTGGACGTGGCCGCGAAGGCCAAGGTTCTGGACTCGTACCGCCTTGTCTACCAGTCGGATTCGATGGTCAACTGGTGCCCCGGTTTGGGTACGGTGCTGGCCAACGAGGAAGTCACCGCCGACGGTCGTAGTGACCGCGGAAACTTCCCTGTCTTCCGTAAGCACCTCCAGCAGTGGATGATGCGCATCACCGCGTACTCCGACCGCCTGGTCGACGACCTCGAGTACCTCGATTGGCCGGACAAGGTCAAGGCCATGCAGCGCAACTGGATCGGACGCTCCTACGGCGCCGAAGTTACCTTTGCTGCAGGCGAGTACGGCGTCGATGTGTTCACTACCCGTCCGGACACGCTGTTCGGCGCCACCTACGTGACGCTGGCTCCTGAGCACGACTTGGTGGACAAGCTCGTCGCGGACGAGTGGCCCGAAGGTGTCGACGCGCGCTGGACTGGCGGTGCCACGACTCCGGCGGAAGCTGTTGCTGCATACCGTAAGTCGATTGCCGCCAAGACCGACCTGGAGCGCCAGGAAAACAAGGAGAAGACGGGCGTCTTCCTCGGTTCCTACGCGGTCAATCCGGTTAACGGACACAAGGTTCCGATCTTCATCGCCGATTACGTTCTGACGGGCTACGGAACCGGCGCGATCATGGCAGTTCCGGGACATGATCACCGTGACTGGGAGTTCGCGAACGCGTTCGGTCTGGACATTCTCGAAGTTATTGCCGGTGGCGATGTTTCGGAGGCTGCGTACTCCGGTGACGGCCCGCTGGTGAACTCCGACTACCTCGACGGTCTGGACGTGGCCGAGGCCAAGGCGACCGTCATCAGCCGCCTCGAGGAGAGCGGCCAGGGCAAGGGCACCATCCAGTACAAGCTGCGCGACTGGCTCTTCGCGCGCCAGCGTTACTGGGGCGAGCCTTTCCCGATCGTCTACGACGCGGACGGCAACGCGCACGCTCTGCCGGATTCGGCTCTGCCCGTGGTACTTCCGGAGGTCGAGGACTACGCGCCGGTGTCCTTCGATCCGGACGACGCCAACTCCGAGCCCTCTCCCCCGCTGAACAAGGCGACCGAGTGGGTCAACGTCGAGCTCGATCTCGGCGACGGACTGCAGACGTACCACCGCGACACCAACGTCATGCCGCAGTGGGCTGGCAGCTCGTGGTACCAGCTGCGCTACATCGACCCCACCAACCAGGACGCCTTCTGCGACCCGCAGAACGAGGCGTACTGGACGGGCCCGCGTCCGGAACTGCACGGCCCCAACGATCCCGGTGGAGTCGACCTGTACGTCGGTGGCGTCGAGCATGCGGTACTGCACCTGTTGTACTCGCGCTTTTGGCACAAGGTTCTGTTCGACCTGGGCTACGTGTCCTCGAGCGAGCCGTACCGCCGCCTGTACAACCAGGGCTACATCCAGGCATTCGCGTACACCGATGCCCGTGGCGTCTACGTGCCCGCAGAAGAGGTCGTCGAGCGTGACGGCAAGTTCTTCTACGAGGGCGCCGAGGTCAACCGCGAGTACGGCAAGATGGGCAAGAGCCTGAAGAATGCCGTTGCGCCGGACGAGATCTGCGCCGAGTTCGGTGCAGACACCCTGCGTGTGTACGAGATGTCGATGGGTCCGCTGGACACCTCGCGTCCGTGGGCGACCAAGGACGTCGTCGGTGCTGCGCGATTCCTGCAGCGCGTGTGGCGCGTCGTCATCGACGAGGAGACCGGCAAGCCCCGTGTCACCGACGAAGCACCCGGTGAAGAGACTCTGCGTGCGCTCAACAAGGCGATTTCCGGTGTCATCGAGGATTACACGGCCCTGCGCGACAACACGGCGGCCGCGAAGCTGATCGAGTACAACAACCACCTCACCAAGGCGTTCCCGGGCGGTGCGCCGCGTGCTGCTGTCGAACCGTTGGTGCTGATGCTCGCTCCCCTGGCGCCGCACCTCGCGGAAGAGCTGTGGTCGCGTCTGGGTCACACGGAATCCCTTGCGCACGGACCCTTCCCGGCAGTCGAGGAGAAGTGGCTCGTAGAAGACACCGTCGAGTACCCGATCCAGGTCAACGGCAAGGTTCGTAGCCGCATCAGCGTCCCGGCGGATGCCGATCGCAAGGCTGTCGAGGAGATCGCGCTGGCGGACGAGAAGATCGTCGCTCTGCTCGAGGGCAACGCACCGCGCAAGGTGATCGTTGTGCCGGGCAAGATGGTGAACATAGTTCTGTAGGGCCTTCGGCCCCTGTGCGCCGTTTTGGTAGTTACCGCTACCGAAACGGCGCACAGTCGTATCTGGGGATGATTCCCGACGTTGACACCGAGGGAGAACCTCAAAGGCGGGATCGTCAAGTACTGGGTGGTCGGTATTTCGAAGGTAGGAATGGCTCCACGTTCAAGTTCGAACCGAAAATCGTTGCCGTTGCTCATAATCCATGGTCGAGTTCGAGTTCGTGACCCCAATCAGTCGTTGTCCTGAATGTCCCGCTCCGCGGAACATTCCGTAGCGCGCGTTCGAAGCGAGGGCTGTGATGCAGGTAACACGTTACCGAGATCGGTAGCTGTCGTTCCATTGCACTTCCCGGCAAGGCCCCCGTCGACGGTATTCGACAGGGGGTCAATCGAATTCGTAGGTGTCCCGAAAGGATCTTCCAGCCATGGCGTCTCATGTCCACAGCGACGGTTCGTCTCCCAGCTTGCCCGAACCGACATCGATACCCGAGCGGTGGACTCCGCGACTGGTGTTCTCCCTGGCGTCGATTGTTCTACTTCTCGAGATGCTCGCAGTGAGCTACATGATGATCTCCACTGCTCTCCCTGCCATCTCGGTGCACTATCAAACGACGCAGGGAGCCTGGCTGCTCACCTCGTTCCTGCTGCTGGGCGCGGTCGCGTCTCCTCTGCTCGGCAAGCTCGCCGACATGTACGGCAAACGAAAAGTCCTGCTCTTTGCCGTCGCCGGCGCAGCGGTCGGATCCTTCATTTCGGCGATAGCGCCGAGCTACGCGATCCTGATTCTGGGCCGGTCGCTGACGGGTCTGCTCGTTCCCTGCCTGTTCCTGAGTTACTCCCTCATTCGAGATGTTTTTCCGCCGAAAACTGTTGCCTTGGCCGTCAGTATCGCGACTTCCGGTATGGGTTTGATCGCAATCCCGGCGCCGTTCCTGACCGGTTGGCTGATCGATAATCACGGTTTCCGGAGCATCTTCTGGTTCTTCGTCATCGGGCTGGTTCTCCTCGGCGGCATGATCTTCGCTTCGACGGCGGAATCAGCTGTGCGACTGCGCTCTTCGCTGGACCTGGTCGGTGCGGTGCTGCTCGGATCGGGCATCGCCGGAATTCTGATCGGCGTAAGCTTCGGACCGACGTGGGGCTGGAAGAACGGCTCGACACTGGCCTACCTGATCGGCGGCGTCGCACTGTTGGTGGCTTGGGTTGCCTCTGCCAGAGCCATCCGCGAGCCCTTGATCGACCTGCGCTACTTCGGCAAGCGTTCGGTGATGCTCACCGCCGTCGGTGCCGGATTCTGCTACGGCGCGTCGGGAGTCTTCACGATTTTGCTGCCGATGATGGTGATGACCCCAGCAGTTCTCGGCCTGGGATACGGATTCGGCGTCACGGCAGAGGGATTCGCGATCTTCCAGGCACCGCTTGGCGGCATGGTGGTGGTCGGTGGCTTGATTGTGGGCTTCCTCGTGGGACGCAACATCCGACCGCGTCTGCTGATGATCACCGGAATGATCCTCATGGCAGTCGGATTCACCTTGACGGCCACCATTCACGACAACAAGCCGCTGCTCATCATCTTTGCCGGAATCTTCGGTGTCGGTATGGGTATGGGCTACGCCTCCATCCCGAACCTGCTCATCGAAGCAGTGCCGCCGCAGTTGCAGGCAACCACGGCGAGCATGGTTGCGGTCTTCCAGAGCATCTTCCCCGCAGTGCTTCCTGTCATCGCCTTCACGGTCTTGAATTCGCACATCGCGATGGCGATGGAGGGCGCTGTGTTCTACACCGACGAGGGCATGCGCATCGCGTTCCTGATCGGTGCTGCTGCAGCAGTTCTCGGTGCGATCGCAGCCGTATTCCTGCCGCGAAACATCGTCCAGATCGGCGCAGAAGACGGCGCGGCGCAGGAGACGTCCCTCCTACCAGCTCACTGATCGGAAAGGCTGCGCGTGTAAATCCGCGATGACAGGATTGGGTGTACCGACGAAAGGACTCCCATGACGTTCGCGGATCTGGACGGCGATGAACTGTGGAGTTACCTGAAGGAGCATTCAGGACTGCCCGGCCCGCGCGCGAACCTTGGGCTCATGCTCGAGTTCGCGCGCGGTTCCTGTCGTGGAAAGTGTCGCCGACGTGCCTGTTTGCCCGCAGATTATGGTCCGCAGCCCGTTCAGCGGTTCGGAATCAGAGTCGTTTATTCGACTATCGAAACCATCCCGACAATGCGGTGGCAAGGCCATCTTCTGTCCCCGGGGGGCAAATCTGGTCTGCTGCGGCAAGCACGGAAGCGGGTGCGTGCCCCATTGCCACGCCATGAGCTGCCCAGTCCAGCATTTCCAAATCGTTGATGCCGTCGCCGACGGCCAGGGTCTCCGTCGCGGCTACGCCCAGCTCGATACGCAGCCGTTCCAACATCGCAGCCTTACTCACCCCGGCGGCTGTCAAATCTGCTAACGGTTCGTCTTCGTAGCAGAGACTTCGAATGCCTGGAAGGTCGACACCGGTCAAAATTTCGGTCAGCGCCTGCCCACTGTGTCCAGGCCAGTGGACGGCCAGCCGGGTGGTCGACATGGTCGCGAGTTCGTCGATACCGACCAGCTCGACCTCACCGTGATGCATATCCGCGTCGTCTACGAATCCTGTCGCTCTGACCCCGACGCCCGGGTTCTCCGACACGAAGATCGCACCAGGCAGTTGTTCGCGCAGTACAGCGATCGGATCACGCAAATCGAATAAGGCTTGCTCAACTACTTTTCCAGTCGTGGCATCGATCAGTACCGCTCCGTTGGAACAGATCGCGAAACCCGCAATGATGTTGAGTTCGCGCAGGAAAGGCCGTGTCGCCGGGGCAAGTCTTCCGGTGCACAGCACCACATGGGCGCCGGATAGGACGACGGCTCGCACGGCGGCCCGCACAGCGACACTGATGGTTTCGTGCGCCAGCGGATTCGTGTCCTCCGCGCAGTGCAGGGTGCCGTCAATGTCCAGGGCCACCATCGTCGGGTGACCCAACTCGAAAACCAAGGATCATCCTTCGATAGATTCACCGCCTGCCCGTTTGTAGGTCGGTTCAAAGTGCAACCTACTCGAACCGGTGCTTCTACCTCAAGCAATAGGATCCCGATCAGAGTACCGGTGGGAAGGTCAATGGGATTTGTGATTTTCATCGATCCGCATGCCGAGGCGTACGGTGCGCAGGTCGCCAGAGTGTGTGCGATTCGATTTCGCTGTTCACGGTTCTCTTGTGTTAGATCACGAATCTTCTGGTGTGCGAGTTCTAGTCGTGTGAGCAAGGATTCGTCACTCGCGGACCGCGATACCTTTGCGCGCTGGGCGAACTCGACTGTGCTGGCCGCACGTTCTGACTGTTCTGGTTCAGCCAGGGTCTGCATTGCTCGCTGCATGGCTGCACCTGATCTCGCGACCTCGATCGTGGTGAAAATCAATGGCAAGAACAAAACGCTGAACTTCCACACCCATTCCGATCCGGTCTATCTCGGAACCGCCACGACCCATGACGATGGCATCGCCGCACTCAATGTCGTTCTGCCGGAGCGCCTGCCCGCCGGGGCACCACATAGTGGTGTCACCGGCTGACGGCGTCGGCCCGAACTACAGTGTTCCCGTCACGCTGAGTCGAACGGCCCCGGGCACAGCAGAACAAATGCTCACCATCACAGAACGAGACTTCGACGAAAATCGATTCACACCAACAGTTCCCACAATTGCACCCACCGCGCCACCGACCACGAAACCACCAACTACCGGAGCGTCCGGGTCGTCGGTAGCGCCGGATTCGGCTCATAAGCCGAAATCTCGACAGCTCGGTTCGGCTCCCGACCACTGCCCTTTGCCGTGCGAACTTGCTCCCACAGCATGCGCTGCCGGTCGGTGTTTCCGCGACATAACCATCGGATGCGAGAGCGCCCATCCCGCGGGCTCCGATCAATTCGGTCTTCTGGGTTCAGAGGTCGTCGATGCTGATGACCCCGTCCTGCAAAGCTCGTGCGACGAGTGCCGCTTTCGTTGACGCCGGCCCGGGCGCGGCGCACGATACGTCCCTCCTACCTGCTCACTGATCGGAAAGGCTGCGCGTGTAAATCCGCGATGACAGGATTGGGCGTACCGACGAAAGGACTCCCATGACGTTCGCGGATCTGGACGGCGATGAACTGTGGAGTTACCTGACGGAGCGTTCAGGACTGCCCGGCCCGCGCGCGAACCTCGCGCTCATGCTCGAGTTCGCGCGCGGCGCCGATGACGACGACATCCTGCTGGCGGTGGAGTCCGAGGACGAATACATCCGCTGCTGTGGGATCGTCGGGCTCGGGTTCATCCTTGTTCGTTCACGCGACAAGGCTGTCCTGAACAGTCTGACGGAGGCAACCACCAGTGCTTCGTGGCGAGCACGTGAAGCTGCCGCGATGGCTGTTCAAGCGGTTGGTGACGCGGATCCGGAGCTGGTGCGGGCGATCATCGAGAAGTGGGCACGCTCCACGCATCCATTGACGCTGCGCGCGGCCGCTGCCGGGATCTGCGAGCCGAGGTTGCTCAAGGACAAGGCCAACGCTGCGCTGGCCGTTCAGGTGTGCCGAGACGCTACCGAGTGGATCGTCTCGCAACCAGCTGATGCCCGTCGTGACGCCGACACACGGACTCTCCGGCAGGCGCTCGGATACTGCTGGAGCGTCGCGGTCGCAGCGGATCCGGAGAATGCGGTGCCGGCGTTCGTCTCCCTGGAGGCATCGGACGACGCAGATGTCGTCTGGATCGTGCGGGAGAACCGGAAGAAGGCCCGGCTGCGCAAGGTGCTCGAAACCTGACCCGTGGATCAGGGACGTAGGCTATCCTCAGAATTAGAACCTGTTCTAACTACGAGGGGTAGACCATGGCACCGTCCGCAGAGGTAATCCGCAAGACCGTCGACGCCTACATCGAGACAGTTGCCACGGGCACTGCCGCCCAGGTTGTGGCCCTGTATGCCGAGGGTGCAACAGTCGAAGATCCGGTGGGCACCGACGTGCGCACCACCCGCGAGTCCATTCTCGAGTTCTACTCCGTGATCGAGAACTTCGACCAGGAAGCTCACCTTCAGACCCTCCGCATTGCCGGAAACGAAGCGGCATTCCACTTCTCGCTGATCACCAAGCTCGGCGAGCAGACTCTGACCATCGCACCCATCGACGTCATGACCTTCGACGACGACGGCAAGATCCTGTCGATGCGCGCATTCTGGAACCAGGAAGACATGATCACCTCCTGACATGACGGTGAAGACGATTGATGTCGACGGATTCCGTTGGCAGATTGACGATTCCGGTTCTGGGACAGCCGTGGTTATGTGTCACGGCTTTCCCGGCCTCGGGTACAGCTATCGGCATCAGTCGACAGCGTTGGCGGAAGCGGGTTTTCGAGCGATTGCACTCGACATGCCCGGGTACGGCGGCACCGCCCGCCCGGAGGCCGTCGACGACTACACCAACGACGCGGTCGCGAACCGGCTGATCGGCCTGCTCGACGCTCTCGGAATCGACAAGGCGGTGTTCGTCGGTCACGATTTCGGCGCTCCGGTCGCGTGGACCACCGCTCTGCGCCACCCGGATCGTGTTGCGGGACTGGTCTCGTTGGCAGTCCCGTATGCGCCGGACAGGTTCCCGGCCAAGCCCTCGACGATCTACGCCGCATTGGCGCGCAAGCACTTTCTGCACATTCACTATTTCCAGGAACCGGGTGTCGCGGAGCGCGAACTCGACGCCCGCCCACGTGAATTCCTTCAGCGACTCTTTCACGCTTTGTCCGGGGCTTACCGGTACCTCGACGTCTGGAAGAACCCGTCCGAAGGAAACGGCTATCTCGACGTACTTCCCGAGGCGCCTGCGCTGCCCTGGTCGTGGCTCACCGAGGACGACCTGGACGTTTATGTAAAAAGCTTTGCTGCAACAGGTTTCACCGGAGGGTTGAACTGGTACCGAGCGTACGACGCCAATTGGGAACGCAGTGCGGATCTGGACGGCGCGCACGTCAAGGTCCCGACGCTCTTCGTCGCGGGTGCCGAGGACCCGGTCATCGCGATGAGTGGCCCCAAGGCATTGGACCGGATGAAGGACACCGTCCCCGACCTGCGGGGTGTACATCTCCTCGGCGGTGCGGGGCACTTCGTACAACAGGAACGCGCCGGCGAGGTCAATGAACTTTTGATCTCTTTCCTTCGGGCTCTCTAGGCGAAATCGGGCAGAGGGTCTAGCGTTGCGCAGATGCGCACCCAGATCTTCGATCGCGGTATTCGTGTTGGTATCACCGGTGCTCTTGTTGCCGGTTCGCTTCTGGCTCTGGGCGTGTCCGGTGCCGCGGCCGCTCCACTCTGTCCGGGATCGTCGCCCGCGATACTCAGCGCTCAGATTCCGGGCGCGGCTCTCGAGGGTGTCACGGTGGACGGGCAGGGCCGCCTGTACACGACGGACCTGGTGAGCGGGCAGATCTTCCGCGTCGATGCGCCTGGTCAGGCTGCAGTTCCGATCGCGACGGTTCCCGGCGGTGCGGGCGCACTCGCGTGGAGCCCGGACGGTTCACTGCTGGTGGGTACCGGAGCAAACGCAAGTGTTCTGATCGGCGATCTGACGCGGGCTGCGTCGGTCGCGCGGGTCGACGTGAACTCGGGCGCCGTGACGCCGATAGCCGGTGGTCTGAGCGCTGCAAACGGCCTCGCCGTCGCGCACGACGGAACGATCTACGCCACCAACGATTTCGGCGCGCTGATCGGAAAGGTCAGCCCGAATGGTTCCGTCGACCCGGCGTGGGCAACCTTCCCGAGCGCGAACGGCGCTGCCCTGAGTGCCGATAATCGCTGGCTCTACGTCTCGCGCACGTTCGCAAACCCGGGTGTCAGCCGCATCTCCGTCGACAATCCAGGATATTCGGAGTCGTTGGTCGATCTCGGCGGTTTCGAAACCTTCTCTGCCCCAGATGGTTTGACCTTGGACTCGCGAGATCGCGCCATTGTCCCCACCGACATCAGTGGTGAGGTGTGGCGTATCGACGGCCCCGGCCAGTACTGCTCGCTCACCAGCGGACTGCAGGCGTCGAGCGTGTTGACCTACGGGCGCGGCAATTCCAGTTTCGCGGCCGGGCATCTCTACCGCGCTGGGTTCGACGGAAAGATCTTCGAGATTCCGGCGGGCTTCGACGCGGGCGCCCAGGCCGCAACACCGTAACGCGACACCCTTGTCGCTACTTACCCACTACTGATGCCGGGACTGCCGGAATCGTCCATACTGGTCTGCATGGCGGAAACGAGTGAGATCGACGAGGCCGAAGTGGCCCTTCCCGCGATACCGCAGCCGTTGCTGACCCCGCTCACAGAAGCTGCGATCTTCCTGGTTTTCACCATCGACGAGGGTGGTGAGCAGCCAGTTCACGACGTTCTGGCCGATATTTCCGGGCTGCAGCGCTCGATCGGATTCCGGGTTCCCGCAGGTGGCTTGGCCGCCGTCGTCGGAATCGGTTCGGATGCGTGGGACCGGCTTTTCGACGGCCCACGGCCCGCGGAATTGCATCCCTTTGTCGAGTTGACAGGTGACAAACACCACGCCCCGCGCACGCCGGGCGATCTGTTGTTCCACATCCGGGCCCGTCAGATGGATCTGTGTTTCGAGTTCGCCACGGTCGTGACCAACAGGTTGGCCGGGGCCGCGTCCGTGATCGACGAGGTCCACGGGTTCAAGTACTTCGAGCAACGCGATCTCATGGGTTTCGTCGACGGCACCGAGAACCCGTCCGGGCAGGCCGCATACGTCGCGGTCACCGTCGGCGACGACGATCCGGACTTCGCGGGCAGCAGTTACGTCATCGTCCAGAAGTACCTCCACGACATGTCGGAGTGGAATTCCCTGCCGGTCGAGGAGCAGGAGAACGTCATCGGACGCTCCAAGCTCGAAGACCTCGAGATGGACGACGACACCAAGCCGGCCAACTCCCACACCGCTCTCACCGTCATCGAAGACGAATCTGGTGAGCAGATCCAGATCCTGCGCGACAACATGCCGTTCGGCCACGTCGGCTCCGCTGAGATGGGTACTTACTTCATCGGTTACTCGGCGTCGCCGACGGTCACCGAGCAGATGCTCACCAACATGTTCATCGGGAATCCCGTCGGCAACTACGACCGCATTCTCGACTTCTCCACCGCCGTCACCGGAATCAACTTCTTCGTTCCGACGGCGGACTTTCTCGACGATCCCCCGGACTTGCCGACCAGGCTCGTTCCCGAAGCGACGTTCACAGCGCCCATCTCTGACGGTTCTCTCGGAATCGGCAGCCTCAAAAGGAGTGCCCAGCAATGACAAACCTGCACCGCGACCTAGCACCCATTTCGGCAGCAGCCTGGGCCGAGATCGAGGAAGAGGCCAGCCGTACCTTCAAGCGTCACGTCGCCGGTCGTCGTGTCGTGGACGTGGAGGGGCCGTCGGGTGACGATCTCGCGGCCATCCCGCTCGGGCATCAGGTGCCGATCAATCCCCTGGCCGACGGTGTCATCGCACATGCTCGTCAGTCACAGCCGATCATCGAACTGCGGGTTCCGTTCACCATCAGCCGACAGGCCATCGACGACGTCGAGCGCGGCGCCAAGGACTCCGACTGGCAGCCCGTCAAGGACGCAGCCAAGCAGATCGCTTTCGCCGAGGACCGCGCCATCTTCGAGGGATACCCCGCAGCCAGCATCACCGGCGTGCGGGCCAGCGGTTCCAACCCGGAACTCAAGCTCCCCATCGACGCCAAGGACTACCCGGAGGCCATCAGCCAGGCGATCACGTCGCTGCGCTTGGCCGGTGTCAACGGACCGTACTCACTGCTCCTGAACGCCGACGCGTTCACCGCGATCAACGAGACCTCCGATCACGGCTACCCCATCCGCGAGCACCTGCGACGCGTCCTCGACGGCGAGATCATCTGGGCCCCGGCCATTGACGGCGCTTTCCTGCTCTCGACGCGTGGCGGTGACTACGAACTGCACCTGGGTCAGGACCTGTCCATCGGCTATCTTTCGCACGATGCGAATTCCGTGGAGCTGTACTTCCAGGAATCGATGACGTTCCTCATGTACACCAGCGAAGCTGTTGTCTCACTTGCGTAAGCGCCTTCGAAATCTCTGATACCAGGGCGGGCCAGGCAGTTCGCCGATGTCCTGGAGATGGGCGACAAATGCTTGGGCGTCCGCATGCGAAGACGTCTTCGGTCGCCCGTCCGCCCACGCTGTGAACAACTGAAGATAACGATCGCCGAGAGTGTGGCGCACCACCGGAAGGTGGTGCGCCACTTCTCCCGCGCGCTTTCGGAGCAGTGCCGTCGAGACAACGGCAGCATCGTCTTTGTCGAAGCCTTCGGGTAGTTCGCCGCCCGCCACCAGAGCCCGAATCAGCGCCTCTTGACGCTCACCGAGCGTGCTCATGTGCGTGACCAATCGGTGCCCGCCGTGATGCGATCCAGACCAGCTGCGTCGGCGATGGCATCGAGCTCGTCGAGTAATTCCAGTGCCGGCGGATAGTTGCCGTCTCGCTCGAGCATGATCGCGGGATGGTGACCGGCGGCGGTGAACTGCGCAAGGAGTTCCAGCACGGCTTCGGGCACCGGATCGGTGTGCGTGTCGTGGTATCTGCCGTCGCTGAGACTGCCACCGGCGATGTGGCAGTATGCGATTCGTTCGAGCGGCAGCCGGCTCAGTTCGGTCCACGGATCACGCCCGCGATTGAGAGCATTGGCGTAGACGTTCGCGATGTCGAGAACCAGCAGGGCCCCGGTTCGCTCGACGATCTCCGCGAGAAACTCCCCTTCGGTCAACTCGTCGTCCGGCCAGTCGAACAGGGCGGCAACGTTTTCGACGGCAAACGGCACCGGTAGACCGTCCTGAGTCCGGGTGATGTTGCGTACCAAGGCGTCGACGGCTTCGTAGGTGCGCGGCAGTGGGAGCAGGTGCCCGGCCTCGATGCCGCCCGCCCGCACGAATGCGATGTGCTCGCTCGCCAAGGGGGCGTCCAGTAGCTGGGCTGTATGCGCGAGGTGATCGACCCGAGCCTGATCTACCGCCTCGGCCCCACCGAGTGAGAGCGAGATGCCGTGAGGGATCACCGGAACTCCCAGCGAGCCGAGGTGCTGAGGTATCTCGTTTCCGATGGATTCGGCAATGACTTCGCAGAACGCCAGGCCGTCTAGTTGCGAGATGATTCCGGAGACCTCGGGGCGCCAACCGATTCCCAGGCCGTGCAGGGTCATTCGAGTCACCTCCCGTGTGCAACTGCTAACGGCGACTATAGACGGATCAGGCGGGCAGCCAGTTGGGTCCCGGTCCGTTGCCCTCCTCGAAGATCAGCCATGTTTTGGTCGAGAGAACCCCGTCGAGTCCCTGCAGTTGTTCGAGAACGGTGTGGCGTAGTTCCCGGTTGTCCGGGGCACGGACCAGCACCAGAACGTCGAAGTCGCCGCCGAGGAGCGAGAAGTGCTCGACAAACGGCAGGGCCTTCAAGGACGCCGCCAGACCCCTCCACGAGTGCTGCCTGATCGAGAGCGCCACGTATGCCGAGGAGCCGAGCCCGGCCTTCTCGTGGGCGATCCGCGTCGTGAATCCGGTGATGATTCCGGCGTCCTCGAGCCTTTCGATGCGGACGTAGGCGTGAGCGCGTGAAATGTGCGCCTTCTCGGCCAGCGCGCGCATGGAGATGCGACTGTCAGCGACCAGTTCGGCGATGATGCGGCGGTCGATCGCATCGAGAGTGTGCGGTTCGGTGGCCATCTGTCCATTCCTGCTTCGGTAGTCCATTCGGTTGATGGACATATTGCTGCCCGAATCCCCATGATAGGCCGTTTGTCTTGAATCTTCGACGCCTTCTGCCATTACGTCGCCGAAGTGCGAATACTGATGGACACAACGTCTTCTGGAGGTAGAAGTGACACTTGTCGAGCCCTTGGGGGAACTGCGCTATCAAAAGTTCCTGCCGGCCGATTCCGCGGTGCAATACCTCGACCCTGCCGGAGAACTGACGCGCAGCGAGGCCCGCTACGCAAAACCGAGCGACGATCGCCTGATCGAGATGTATCGAAAGATGTTCCTGGGCAGACGCTTCGACCAGCAGGCGACGGCGCTGACCAAACAGGGGCGCCTGGCCGTGTACCCGTCCTCACGGGGCCAGGAGGCATGTCAGATCGCAGCAGCGATGAGTCTGGAACCGCGTGACTGGCTCTTCCCCACCTACCGGGATTCGATGGCGTTGGCCGCCAGAGGTGTCGATCCGGTGCAGATTCTGAGCATGCTTGCCGGTGACTGGCATTGCGGGTACGACCCGGCTGCACTTCGCAGTGCGCCGCAGTGCACCCCGCTGGCGACGCAGTTGCTGCACGCAGCGGGAGTGGCCTACGGCGAGTCCCGCCGGGGCTTGAACACCGTCGCGCTGGCGCTCTGCGGTGACGGCGCCACCAGCGAGGGCGATTTCCACGAAGCACTGAACTTTGCCGCCGTTTTCAAGGCGCCGGTGATCTTTCTGGTGCAGAACAACGGATTTGCGATCAGCGTGCCACTGTCGCGCCAAAGCGCAGCACCGACGTTGGCGCACAAGGGCGTCGGCTACGGGATCGGCAGCGAGCAGGTCGACGGCAACGACCCCGTCGCGATGATGGCCGTCATGGACGAGGCAGCGCGCTTCGTCCGCAACGGCAACGGGCCGGTGATCGTCGAGGCACACACTTATCGCATCGACGCACATACCAATGCCGACGACGCCACCCGCTACCGCGACAGCGCGGAGGTTGAAGCCTGGCTCGGGCGAGACCCCCTGCTGCGACTCGAAAAGTATCTGCGTGCACACGATCTGATCGACGACGCATTCGTGGAATCACTGACCGCGGAGGCCGAGGCAGAGGCCGCCACACTGCGCGCCGGCATGAATGTCGACCGTCCGCACGATCCGCTCGATCTGTTCCGGTACGTCTTCGCCGAGCAGACACCGCAGCTGCGTGAGCAACAAGCGCAACTCGAGACCGAACTTGCCGCCGAAGCCGCTGACACAGGGGGAAACTGACAATGCCCATGCTCACGATGGCTCAGGCCCTCAACACCGCACTACGGGACTCGTTGACCGCGGACGACAACGTTGTCGTCTTCGGTGAGGACGTCGGCACTCTCGGCGGCGTCTTCCGCGTCACCGACGGCCTCACCCGCGACTTCGGCGACGACCGATGCTTCGACACTCCACTCGCCGAGTCCGGCATCATCGGATTCGCAATCGGTATGGCAATGGCCGGTTTTCGTCCGGTCGTGGAAATGCAATTCGACGCGTTTGCCTATCCGGCGTTCGAGCAGATCGCCTCCCACGTCGCGAAGATCCGCAACCGCACCAAGGGCGCGCTGTCGATCCCGATCGTCATCCGCGTTCCTTTTGCCGGCGGTATCGGCGGGGTGGAGCATCACTGTGATTCCAGCGAGGGCTACTACGCGCACACACCCGGACTGAAGGTTGTGGCGCCGTCCACGGTCGAAGATGCGTACTCGCTGCTACGTTCGGCAATCGAGGACCCCGACCCCGTGATCTTCCTCGAGCCCAAGAAGCTGTACTTCGCGCGAGCAGATGTCGAACTGACCGCACGTGAGTCGATCGGTCGCGCCGTCGTCAGGCGCTCCGGTCGTGATGCGACGCTCATCGCCTACGGCCCGTCCGTGGACGTTGCACTGAAGTCCGCCGACGCCGCAGCAGCCGAGGGCCGCGACATCGAGGTGATCGACATCCGCTCGATAGTGCCGTTCGACGACGAGACCGTCACCGCATCGGTGCGAAAGACCGGACGCTGCATCGTCATCCAGGAAGCGCAAGGATTTGCCGGTGTGGGCGCGGAAATCGCCGCCCGCGTGCAGGAGCGGTGCTTCCACTATCTCCACGCCCCGGTGCTCCGCGTCAGCGGATTCGACATCCCCTACCCCGCCCCCAAGCTCGAGCGTCACCACCTGCCCAGCGTCGACCGAGTCCTCGATACCGTCGACCGCCTGCAGTGGAACGACGCTCCCGACACCCGCTGGGCGGTGACGGCATGACCAATCAGGTATTCATGCTCCCTGACCTGGGTGAAGGTCTGGCCGAGGCCGACATCGCGGAGTGGCACGTCAAGGTCGGCGATGTGGTCACCATCGATCAGATCGTCGTCGAGGTCGAGACTGCGAAAGCTGCTGTGGACGTGCCCATCCCGTTCGCCGGAACCGTGATCGAACTCCACGGCAAAGACGGCGACACCCTGAAGGTGGGTACGCCGCTGATCACTGTGAGCGGCAGCGAGAGTGTGGACGTGGTCGTCTCGGCCAACCACGAGCGCTACCGCGAAGAGGAACGCGCCGGTTCGGGCAACGTCCTGATCGGCTACGGCACCAGCGAGGATGCACCTCTGCGCCGCCGCAGAGCTGCTCCGTCGGTACGTGTGATCTCGCCGATCGTTCGTAAACTGGCCTCTGACAACAGTATCGACCTAGCCACGATTTCCGGATCGGGCGCTGGCGGAGTCATCACGCGCGCCGACGTCGAGGCCGGGGCAAACTTCGGCCCGGAAACGGAAACATCACACGCGACCGACCAAAGAATCCCGATCAAGGGGCTACGCAAGGTAGTTGCCGACAAGCTGTCCACCAGCCGCCGCGAGATCCCGGACGCAACAACCTGGGTCGACGTCGACGCCACCGAGCTGTTCACGGCGCGTGCCGAGATCAACAAAGCACTGCCCGATTCCGACAAGATCAGCCTGATGGCGCTGCTGGCTCGGCTGACCACCGCCGCGTTGGCGCAGTACCCCGAACTGAACTCGTCGGTTGACACTGCTCGAGGCGAGATCGTCCGACACGCCCACATTAACCTCGGAATCGCCGCACAGACACCGAAGGGATTGATGGTCCCGGTCATTCGCAATGCTGATTCTTTGAGCACCGTCGCACTCGCACAAGCACTTCGGACGTCCACCGAACTCGCTCGCGACGGCAAACTCGAACCCGCCCGCCTGACCGGCGGCACCTTCACACTCAACAACTACGGAGTATTCGGCGTCGACGGATCGACTCCGATCATCAACCACCCCGAGGCGGCGATCCTCGGCATCGGACGCATCATCGACAAGCCGTGGGTGGTGAACGGCGAGTTGACCGTTCGTAAGGTCGCACAGATCTCGTTGAGCTTCGACCACCGCGTCTGTGACGGCGGCGAAGCCGGTGGATTCCTGAGGCTGTTCGGTGACTACATCGAGAACCCGATCCGCGTCCTGGGGAGGCTCTGATGACCAAGGCGCCGATGACCAAGGCTCCGATGACTACCGGCGAACGGCACAGTGATGTCGTGGTCCTCGGCGGCGGTTCCGGCGGCTATGCCTGCGCCATCCGCGCCGCCCAACTCGGGTTGTCGGTCACGCTGATCGAGGCAGACAAGGTCGGCGGAACGTGCCTGCACCGCGGATGCATCCCGACCAAGGCACTGTTGCATTCCGCCGAGGTTGCCGACTCTGCACGCACCAGTGAGCAATTCGGAGTCCGTGCAAGATTTGACGGCATCGACATCGCACAGGTTCACGACTACAAGAACGGGACAGTCGAGCGGCTGTACGGTGGCTTGCAAGGATTGCTGGCGCAACACAAGATCACCATCGTCAACGGATCCGGGACGTATGTCGGTGGGCGAAGCATCGACGTCGACGGAACCCGCTACACCGGAACGTCACTCGTTCTGGCTACCGGATCGTATCCGCGGGGGCTCCCCGGCATCGAACTCGGCCGACGGATCCTCACCAGTGACCAGGCACTCGAACTCGACCAGGTGCCCACCAGCGCAACAGTGCTGGGCGGTGGTGTCATCGGCGTCGAGTTCGCAAGCCTCTGGCGCTCCTTCGGCGCCGAAGTGACCATCGTCGAGGCACTCCCCCGACTGATCGCCGCTGAGGATCCGTGGTCGTCAAAGCAACTCGAACGGGCCTATCATAAACGCGGAATCGTGTGCAAGACAAGTACGAAGATGGTTTCCGCGAAAGAAGCGGCTGATTCGGTCCGCATCGAACTAGGCGACGGAACAATACTCGATACCGACGTATTGCTGGTCGCCGTCGGCCGCGGACCCCGCACGAGCGGTATCGGTTTCGCAGAAAACGGAATCAACCTTGACAAGGGATTTGTCGTCGCCGACGAACGACTCCGTACGGCCGTGGACGGTGTGTACGCGGTCGGGGACATCGTGCCCGGTCTTGCATTGGCGCACCGCGGCTTCCAGCAGGGAATCTTTGTGGCCGAACAGATTGCCGGCAAGGATCCGATACCGGTCGCCGAACATCTGATTCCTCGCGTGACGTACTCACATCCGGAAGTTGCATCTGTCGGACTCGGCGAAGAGGCGGCGCGCACGCAGTACGGCGACATCTGCACCGTCGTCTACGACCTGGCGGGTAACGGCAAGAGCCAGATCCTGCGGACTACCGGAGGAATCAAGGTGATTCGCAGCGGAACGAAAGGCCCTGTTGTCGGTGTCCACTTGGTAGGAGATCGCGTCGGCGAACTGATCGGTGAGGCGCAGTTGGCCGTTGCCTGGGAGGCACTTCCCGACGAAGTGGGGCGTTTCATCCACGCACACCCCAGCCAGAACGAAGCGTTGGGCGAGGCCATGCTCGCACTCGCGGGAACACCACTGCACGCGCACAACTGACCCCGAGACTGGAAGAGGATTTGTTATGAGTATCGACGACGAACTGCGCTGGGACGGTGAACTGACCGTCACACGCCATGATCGGGAGACCGGCACGACTTTCGTGATTCGAATCGACTCCACTCGCCTGGGACCGGCGTCGGGTGGCACGCGGGCCGCTCACTATCCCTCCATCGGTCACGCATTGGCGGACGCCGGGAAGCTCGCCGGCGCAATGACTTTGAAGATGGCGGTCTCCGATCTGCCGATGGGTGGCGGGAAGTCGGTCATTGCGCTACCTGCACCGCGCAGTCAGATCGACGCCGCAACCTGGACCCGTATCCTCGACATCCACGCCGAGAACATCGACAAGCTCGAAGGAAACTACTGGACCGGCCCTGACGTCAACACCAACTCTTCCGACATGGATCAGCTCAGCCGCACCACCAAATACGTCTTCGGGCGTTCGGTCGACAACGGTGGCGCCGGTTCCAGCGCGCACGCCACGGCACTAGGGGTGTTCGAAGCGATGAAAGCCACGGCGCGTCGCCGTGGACTCGGAACACTCGACGGCCGAACGGTACTCGTACAGGGACTCGGCGCCGTCGGCGGCGATGTCGTCCGTCTCGCAGCGCAGGCTGGCGCACGTCTGCTGGTTGCCGATACGGACCCGCAGCGTCTGGAGGCGGCGTCGCTCGCGGGGCACACGGTCGTTCCTGCGGACGAGGTACTCCGAACTCCGTGTGACCTCTTTGTTCCCTGCGCGATGGGAGGCATCATCGATTCCGCTGCTGCTGCGTCGATTCCGGCTCTCGCAGTGGCCGGCGCAGCGAACAACATCTTGGCCGATGCGGCTGCCGGCGAGGTTCTGCGAAGCCGCGGGGTTCTCTGTGCCCCTGATTTTGTGGCCAATGCGGGCGGGGCGTTTCACCTCGTGGGGCGAGAAGTCCTGGGGTGGAACGAAGACGACGTCGTGGAGCGAACCCGAGGGATCGGCCGGACCTTGGACGAGGTGTATTCATTGAGCGAGGAACGTGGCATCACTACCGAGGAGGCCGCGCTCCTGCTCGCCCGGGCGCGGCTATCCCCCGCATCCACCACCGCCCCCGCCACATCCGCCGCCCCCGCTGCAGCTGCCGCCTCCCCCGTCTGAACCACCGCTACCTCCGCTGCCGTCGGCACCGATTCCGGCGGCGGAGGCCAAGGCGGGATTGATCATCAGCATTGCCGATCCGGCGAAGAGGGCGGCGGACATTCCGGCCAAGCGCGGCCCGTAGGCGGAGAAGGCAGGCTTGTTGCGCGGGGACAGGTAGGCGTGTGCCTTGGTCAGTTCCGAACGTGCCGCATTGCCCGAGCTGGTCCGAGCGAAGTTGATGCCGAGCAAGGGGATGCTGAACCCGGTGACGAGCACGGCGAGAATCAGAAACTCGACAGGCTTGTCGTTGTGCAGTCCGAAAGCAATGCGGACGATCCCCACGGCCACCAGGATTTTCAGCGGAAGTGTCGCGAGGAGGACTGAACGCCTGGCGTTGTCCGACGTCAGGTATCCACGGTCCGCCAACGAGTTTCGTAGGCGAGCTGTTTCCACCGTCATGCGCTCGGCGAGTTGCCGCCGACGATGGGGCAGGGCCTGCTGGGCGAGGCGCTGGTACACGGTGAGGGTGTACCAGTCCAGGGTCTCGTCGCCAGGGCCCAACGGGCGCAGGACGGCTCCGTCGGTGGTGATCAAATCAGCGCCACGCAGGATTGCCAACGACGCTGCGAGGGCGCGTGACGCGCCGGTGAGCATTCCGACTTCCGGAGGCGTCAGTTGCTCGGCGGAATACCCGTGCTCGGTGGAATACCTGTACCGGCGTGCCCGAATCATCAGACGCCACACCAGAGTCAGAATCATAAGCGTGACTGACATGGCTATGTAGCCGTACAGGAAGTCCTCGCTGGGGATCCCCCAGGTGTCGGCAGCGTGAGTGCTCACCCCCGGCACCGTCATCCCCCACACCCGCCGCCGCCGCAACTGCTTCCGCTGCCGCCACCGCCGTCCGAGCCGGATGATCCGGATGAGGAGCCGCAACTGTAGTAGCTGGAACTGGCACCGCCCGGGCTGTACGCAGCGCCCGCAGCCACGGCCCCCGCGAGCGCCGGATCGATCAGAACCAGAGCGCCCGAACCGAAGAGCGCTGCCGAGAGTCCGGCGAGCGACGGACCGTAACTGGTGTACGAAGGTCGCAGTTTCGGCGAGAGGTAGGAATTTTCGTGCTTGAGACGTCGAAGCTCGCTGTCGCCCAACGCCGTACGGCGACGCTTGATTCGTAGAAGCGGAATCATCAGCGCGAGAACGATGATGGTCAGGAGCAGAAACCCGACCGGCTTGCCGCCGGCGATCCCGGCGATGAGTCGGACGATGCCGAGAGCAATTACCACCACGATCGGAACGGTCCGAAGGGCAGCAGTCAGGCCGTCCTGCGGGCGCTGCAGGTAACCCTCGTCGATCAGCGTCGTACGTAGTTGTGCGAGTGCGACGTTCAGCCGCCCCATCAGACGCACTTGCCGCAGCGGGACTTTTCCGTTGCCGAGCCGCTTGTGCACCGTGCGGGTGAACCAGTCGAGACGACTCTTGTCCTCGGCAGTGAGCGCCAGCTTGGTCTTGCCTTCGGTGCTGATCAGCTCGGCGCTGCGCAGAATAGCCATCGACGCCAGCACCGCCTGGTAGTCACTGGTCAAAGCGCCGATCTCGGGAGGAGTGAGCGATCGACGCACCGCGTCGACGACCACGGGTGACCGGCGCGCAGACATTCGGCTGTAGAGCGAGAGCCCGATCGCGACGGCGGCTGCCACCAGGTACCACTGAAGGAAGGTCTGGCTGGAAATTCCCCACGTATCCGTATGATTATGCATTGCACACCACCTCTCGATGAACTCCTGAGAACAGATCCAGTCTCTTTGTCCGACAACTGATGTCAGTATCGGGCCAGTCCCGTGGAAAGCGATATCCGGATGGTCATCGTCACCATTCCGTTACCGGCGAACTGGGGATTTACCGGCCGGTAGGTCGGAGCACGATCTCCGTGGGGTGTGCGTCGGACGGTGTTTCGACGGCAGTGCGTACGGCTCGGGCCACGGTGGAGGCCTTCAGGAAGCGCTCCGGGTCGTACTCGTCGCCTTCACCGGCGACGATGTCGCGCTGCATATCGGTGTCGATCCGTCCGGGGTGAATGGAGGTGACTCGCAGTGACGGCTCTTCCAGGCGCAACGCATCTCCGAAAGCGCGCAGGGCGAACTTGCTGGCCGCATACGAGCCCCAGCCGGCGTTGGCGCGAAGCCCGGCACCCGAATTGATCAGCACGACGTGACCTCCGGCTGCACGAAGCGCGGGCAGAAGTACGCGCGTGAGCTCGGCGACGGCGATGACGTTTGCCTCGAGGGTGCGTCGCCACTGATCGACCGAGGATTCCTCGATGGTTCCGATGTCAGCCACGCCGGCGTTGTGTACCAGCACGTCGAGCGTCGTGATGGAGGAGGCGGCGACTGCGACGGCGTCGTAGTCCGTGAGGTCGAGGGGCAGAGGCGTCGATCCGGGCAGTTCGGCGCAGATCGGCTCGAGGGCCTGCGGGGATCGTGCACCGAGCAGCAGGTCGTGTGTCGGCGCCAGTTCGCGTGCGATGGCAGCTCCGAGGCCGCGACTGGAACCGGTGATCAAGGCAGTAGGACGCATGGTCCGAGCCTATCGAGTGAGGAATGTTCGGCGAGACGAACTTGTGTATTTGTTTACCCACATATTAGAGTTTGAACATGACGACTCGCGACGCGAAGAATTTCCGCCGCCTGGGAATTGCTGCCCTCGCCGCCCTGCTTCTTTCCAGCTGTTCGGCAGTGAATTCCGCTTCCGACGACGACCGCCCGGTAGTGCTGACCACGTTCACCGTGCTCTCGGACATTGCCCAGAACGTCGCAGGTGATCATCTGCGCGTCGAGTCGATCACCAAGGCAGGAGCGGAAATTCACGGCTACGAGCCGACACCCGGGGACATTCGCCGCGCCAACGAGGCGGACCTGATCCTCGACAACGGCATGAACCTCGAAGCATGGTTCGCCAAGTTCGTCAACGGACTGGATGTGCCACACGTTGTGGTCAGCGATGGCGTCGAAGGCATCCCGATCGCCGGTGATGCCTATGCGGGCAAGCCCAATCCGCATGCGTGGATGTCTCCACTGAATACGCAGATCTACGTCGACAACATGGTGACGGCGTTCAGTGACCTCGATCCGGACAATGCCGCGGCATTTGCGGAGAACGGCGCGAAGTACAAGGCGGAACTGCAAGCGGTGCAAGACGGCCTGGTCAGTGGCCTGGCGGCATTGCCCGCAGGTCAGCGCGCACTTGTCAGCTGCGAGGGTGCGTTCTCCTATCTGGCCAGGGACGCGGGACTCAGCGAGGCGTACATCTGGCCAGTCAATGCCGAGCAGCAGGCGACGCCGCAGCAGATCATCGCCGCGATCGACTTCGTCCGGGCCAATTCAGTTCCCGCCGTCTTCTGTGAGTCGACGGTCTCGGATGCGCCCATGCAGCAAGTCGTCGGGGCGACCGGCGCGAAGTTCGGCGGAACGCTGTACGTCGATTCGCTGTCCGAAGCCGACGGTCCCGTGCCCACCTACCTGGACATGATTCGCCACGATACCGACGTCATCCTCGGCGGTCTGACCGGCGGTAAATCATGACGGAACAAGCCATTCGCGTCGAAAATGTCAGCGTTCACTACGGCGAGGTTCACGCACTGGACCACGTCGATCTGACGTTGAACTCGGGTAGCGTCTGCGGACTGATCGGCATGAACGGTTCAGGCAAATCCACCCTGTTCAAGGTCATCATGGGAATGATCAAGCCGGACAACGGCTCTGTGAGAATCGCCGGCCTCGACGCAGCCGCTGCGCGGAAGAGCGGCCGCGTCGGATATGTGCCGCAGAGTGAAGACGTCGACTGGACCTTCCCGATCAGCGTGCATGACGTCGTGATGATGGGCAGATACGGCCATCTCGGGTTCTTGCGGCGTCCGCGGCGCGCAGATCGCGAGGCGGTGGCCGAGGCGCTCGAGCGGGTGGAACTCACCGAATTCGCGGATCGCCAGATCGGACAGCTCTCGGGTGGTCAGAAGAAGCGCGCGTTCGTGGCACGCGGCATTGCGCAGGACGCGTCGATACTGTTGCTGGACGAGCCGTTTGCGGGCGTCGACAAGCGTTCCGAGGCAACGATTTCGACGCTGCTACGAGAGTTGGCTTCCGACGGCCGGTCGATCTTGGTCTCGACCCACGATCTCCACGCGGTGCCGAAACTTTGCGACGAGGCGGTACTACTCATGCGCAAGGTCCTGGTGCATTCCGACCCGGACACCGTGCTTCAACCGGAAAACCTCGCCCTGGCTTTCGGTCTCGACGTGATGGACAGGACCTGATCGATGAACATCGTAGAACTGCTCCTCGATCCTCTCCAGTACGGATTCATGGTGCGCGCGTTGGCCGTTGCGGTTGTGGCGGCGGTTGTCTGCGCGGTGCTCAGTTGCTGGTTGGTGCTCATCGGGTGGTCGCTGATGGGTGATGCCGTCTCGCACGCTGTACTGCCCGGTGTCGTTCTGGCTTACGTCGTCGGCGCTCCATTTGCCATAGGGGCCTTGATCTTCGGGTTGATCGCCGTCGCCCTGATCGGGCTCATCCGTAACACCAGTCGCGTCAAGGAGGACGCCGCGATCGGAATCGTCTTCACGACTCTCTTCGCGTTCGGTTTGGTTCTCATCTCGGTGACCCCCAGCCAAACCGATCTCAATCACATCATCTTCGGCAACCTGCTGGGTGTGAGCTCGTCCGATCTTCTGCAGGTCGCGATACTCGGCGCGTTGGCGCTGGGCATTCTGTTGATCAAGCGTCGCGATCTGACGTTGTTCGCGTTCGACCCGGTCCATGCCAATGCGATAGGTCTCTCCCCCAAACGTCTCGGCGCCCTACTCCTCGGAGTGCTCGCGCTCACGTCGGTTGTGGCGCTGCAAGCTGTCGGAGTTGTGCTGGTGGTGGCGATGCTGATCATCCCCGGGGCGACGGCCTACCTTCTCACCGACAAGTTCTCACGGATGCTGTTCATAGCCCCCGTCGTCTCCGCACTATGCGCGATTACCGGTATCTACGTCAGCTACTACCTCGACACGGCTTCCGGTGGCATGGTCGTGATGACACAGGGCATCGTGTTCGCCCTGGTGTACCTGTTCAGCCCGTCGCAAGGGGTCATCGCGAAATGGACTTCGCAGCGCCGTAGAGCCCGGGTGGAATACAGCGCCGTGGCGTAGCGAGCGGTCTTGATCGTTCGTCCAGTTAACAATCCGCTACCAAATCGGGTAGGTTCGTACGGGCATTCGTCACCACAAACATTTCGGCCGCAACGATGCCGGCCGCAAGACAATCGGTGGTGACGCCTTGAACACCGATGGGTTCTTCGATGACGCAGTTCCGAGCACGACGCACGTGGCTGGTTCTCGGCGTCGTTGTCGCGGTCATCGCCCTCGCCGGATCCGGGCTGCTCAGCCCACGAGCTTCGGTTCTGGTGGACGATATCGCCCAGCTCGTCGGCGGAGCCACCGCGACTGCGGTCTGTTGGTGGACATCGCGGCGCCATCACGGCGTCGAGCGTCGTTGGCGAATTCTGATGGCTCTCGGTATGGCCGGCTGGACTCTCGGGATGTTCTTCTGGGCGTTCTATCGCTCGGTTCTGCACGTTCCCCTTCCGTCGCCGTCGATTGCGGACATCGGTTTCTTCATGTTCCCGGTGTTTGCCGTGCCGGCGCTTCTGTCGCTTGTGCGCCAGTCGCCCCGACGTGAGGCGATCGGTCCGATCCACCTCTGGATGGTGCTGACGCTCGACGGCCTAGTCGTGGTCGGTGGATTGTTCATCCTCACGTGGACGACTGCCCTCGGCGCCGTCGTGCACACCGGTCCGACCGGGCCTCTCGGCTTTCTCATCGCGGTGATGTATCCGATCACCGACTTCGTTCTGATCGCGATGGTCTTGCTGATGGTCATCGGACCGAAGGCCGTAGCCGAGATCCGTGAACCGCTGACGTTCCTCGGGTGCGGGTTGGTGATGCTCTCCCTTTCGGACAGCCTGTACGCGTACTTGGTGGCGATCGGTGCCGAGAGTATGCCGACCATCGCCGACGCGGGGTTCATCGCCGGCCCGCCGTTGATCGCGCTGGCGGCGTTGACCGAACGCGCTGAGCCACGGCCGCGCACAGCACTACAACAATGGCGAAGTGATCGGACTCAATTGCTGCTGCCGTACCTGTTGATCGCGGTCATCGCGACGATCGTGACGGTACAGGCACTCATCGTCGGCAACCTCGATGCCGTGGTCGTGATACTCGGCGTCGTCGTGCTGGTTCTCGCGCTGGTGCGTCAGATACTCACGCTCCTCGAGAACGACGCGCTCCTCCAACAGATATCCGCTGCCCAGGACGAGCTCCGGTACCGAGCACATCACGACCCACTCACCGAGCTCGCCAACCGGGCCGCGTTCGACGAGCAGTTCGCAAGTGCCATCGACGACTATCGCCACACGAAGTCCGAACGGGTGCTGATGCTTGTCGACCTGGACGATTTCAAGCAGGTCAACGATCAGTACGGGCATCCAGCCGGTGATCGTTTACTGGTTGCCCTCACAGCACGTCTGCGCGAAGCGGTTCCCGAGAGTGCGTTTGTCGCTCGATTCGGGGGCGACGAGTTCACAGTGCTCCTGCAAGGCCCGATCGACGAAGCCGTCGTCGTAGCTCGAAGGATCGTCGACGCTCTCAGTAGTGATGGGATTGCAGGCGACATTTCGGTATCGGTAGGCGCGAGCGTCGGCGTCGCGTCGTTCGGGGCCGCGCAGTCCGGGTCCGCGCAGTTCGGGTGCGGGGACGAACCACTCAGTGCGCACACTCTTCTTCGCCAGGCCGATGCGGCGATGTACGACGCGAAGAGAAGTGGAAAGGGCGCTGTCGTTGTCTACCGTGATCGTTGTCTTTCGCGACCGCCGTCTTTCGCGACCGCCGTCTATCGCGACCGCAGCAAAGACTAGCGCCGTAGGAGTGCGAAAATCGTTGCCGGTGAACCCGACCCGGCCTTGTTGATTGCGCCACCGACAAGGATGCTCGCCCCGGTCGTTGGCAGGGCGGCAAGATTGTTCAGGTTCTCCAGGCTGATTCGATGCTTGTCGTACAGGAGCGTCGAGACGGGATAGGTCTCGTCGTTTCCGAGGTCGGGACCGAACGTGTCGGTTCCCAATGCTCCGCGGGTGCCCAGACGTCCGGTGTCTATCAGCCACTGCGCCGCGTCCACCGAGAAGCCGGGCTGGTGGGTGACACCCTCGGCGTCGGCGTTGGCATATTCTTCGCTACCCCAGCGCGATTCCCATCCGGTCCAGAGAACTACGGCCGCTCCATCGGGGATCTTGCCATTGCGCGATTCCCACTCCTGAATGTCCGCGACGGTGAGCGCATAGTCCGAATCGGTGGCAGCCTTGTCTCGGACGTCGATCTTCACCGCGGGCAGGAAGAGGTCGGCCGGATCGAGTTGGTCGGCTGTGAGTCCACCTTCCTGGAAGTGCGCCGGCGCACCCCAATGTGTGCCCGTGTGTTCGCCCTCCTTGACGTACTGGAGGTAGTAGCCGTCGTCTGCGATGGTTGCCGCTGTGTCGAGAGTGAACTCGGGATCGCCGGGAAACACCGGCGTCGTCGCGGGGTCGTTCACGTGCGAGAGCGAAACAACTGACAACAGCTCGTCCGGCGTTGCCGCGTCTTGGCTGCTTCCGGAACTGCTACCCATGTCGATCACCTGAGGTCCCGCTACCAGCGCCAGACCTGTGGCTGCGCGCTGAAGTAACTGTCGCCGTTTCATCGATCCCCCACCATTTTGTCCGAATTGAGAGTGTTGCAATCACTTTCGCTCCTTGAACACTAGAGCAGAACCTTAGGCTGCCGCGGACCATGACGACCACTTCACATCGCGGACAGCTATCACCTGCCCGTGCGGTCGGTCATCTACGTACTGCGGGTACTTCGCGGCCAACGCATCGATTGCGCTCTCGGACTCCTCGGTGCCGGGTTCGAGAACCTCCGCGTGTCCGTCGACGCGGACCCACCAGAGTGCGGACCAGTTGTCGTCGTAATGATCGACCAGAAGGCTTGCTCGCCCCGTCTCGGTGATGTTCCGGAGCCTGCGAAGCGCGGTGGTGGTTTTCGGTTTGTGGTCGACGCAGGAATAGACAGTTTCGCCGACCAGGGCGAATACCAGCGGCACGATGTGCGGAACGCCGGCCGCGTCAGCCGTCGCCAGGTGAGCCACCCGCGCGGCTTCAAATCGTGCTCTCGGATCGTCCATAACCACAGCGTAAATGGATCAAGGGTTGCCGCAAGCCGCTGCTGACGGAACAGTGGTCTCATGGAACCGGATGAAGCGCTTCGGGAGATCGCCTACTGGCTCGAACGATCACGCGCCGAAACGCACCGCGTGAAGGCCTATCGCCGAGCCGCGGAGGTCTTCGCAGGATTGTCCGACGAGCAGAAGGAGTCTCGCCGAAAAGCCGACAGTTGGAAGGCTCTCACCGGCATCGGCCCCAAGACTGCAATGATCATCGCCCAGTCGTACGACGGCGTCCCCGAATATCTCGCAGAATTGCGCGAGCAGGCCGAGCCCATCGGGGACGGCCCGTTGCGCCAAGCCCTGCGCGGCGATCTCCACACACACTCCGACTGGTCCGACGGCGGAAGCCCCATCGAAGAGATGATGCGACGCGCTGCAGCACTGGGCCACGATTACTGCGCCCTCACCGACCATTCGCCTCGCCTCACTGTTGCCAACGGGCTGTCCGCGGAGCGTCTACGTTCTCAACTCGACGTCATAGCCGGGTTGAATGCCGAACTGGCGCCCTTCCGCATCCTCACGGGAATCGAGGTGGACATCCTCGAAGACGGTTCACTGGATCAGGATCCAGATCTACTCGACGAACTCGACATCGTGGTGGCGAGCGTGCACTCGAAGCTGCGGTCAGAGAGCGAAGCGATGACCCGCAGAATGCTTGCTGCAGTGCGGAACCCGCGTGTCGATATCCTCGGACACTGCACCGGACGTCTCGTCGAGGGTGCTCGCGGAACCCGCCCCGAGTCGCAGTTCGATGCGGAGAAAGTGTTCGAGGCCTGCCGAGAATCAGGCACCGCCGTCGAGATCAACTCTCGACCGGAGCGTCGTGACCCGCCATCGCGTTTGATCGAGTTGGCCCGCGATCTGGATTGTCTTTTCTCCATCGACACCGACGCCCATGCTCCTGGTCAGCTGGCCTGGCAGGGCTACGGCTGTGACCGGGCCGAAAAGTGCGGCGTCGAAGCGGATCGGGTGATCAATACCTGGACCGCCGAAAACCTTCTGGAGTGGGCGGGCAATTGAGATCACAGGCAAGTGAGTGCACTCCGAGCACGCCGGAATGGGTCACCGAGGCGTTTGCTCGGTGACCTCCGGGTTCAGAGTCGTGTGGTGGAGCGGCGGGGTTTCTGGTCCGGGTCGATGCCCGGTGGTGGGATGAACCAGGGCAGGTGATCGGTGCCCATCCGGATTTCCCATTGCCCGGTGAATCCAGGTTTTCGATGCATCAGGGTGTGGTGGGATCGGCAGAGCAGGACCAGGTTGTCCATGACTGTCGGTCCTCCTTTGGCCCAGTGTTCGATGTGGTGTGCGTCGGTCCAGGCGGGGACGCAGTCGCAACCGGGGAAGGCGCACCCTTTGTCTCGGGCGATCAGTGCGGTTCGCTGTGCCGCGGTGACAAGCCTTTTCAGTGGGCTGGCGTCGAGTGGGGCACCGTTCTCGTCGAGGAGGACGCTAGAGAGCATGCAGTCGCACGCGATCATGCGGGTGCGACCGACGCTCAGTGGCCCCATCCACGGCATGTGACCGACATCGAGATCTTGCATGTCGAGATCTGGCATGCCAAGGTCCAGGGTGTCGTGATCGTCACCGTCGGACAGGTCGTGCGTCGAGGCTTCGCCTGTTGAGTGGCCTGCGGTGGAGGCGCATTCACGATGGAGCGCTAAGTCTTTGGCGTTGATGTGCACGTTCAGGTGCGGGCGTTGGCCGCCGTCGATGCCAGTGGCCGCGTTGTCGAGGTAGCGCCGGATCAGTTCTGCCATGGCGTCTGCGTTGCGTTTTGCGGCGGATCGTTTGTCGGGTGTGCCGTCTGTGGCGGGGGTGGGCATCGAGAGGCTCGAGAGGGCCGAGAGAAGCATTTCGCCGGTCACTCCGTCGAAATCGCCTCGGACGACGACTCTTCCGTTGAGGGTCGCGGCGATGCGGAGTTCGTTGCGGTCGGTGTCTTCGCTTGGTGGTGGGTCGTCGGATTCGAACATGTGCTCGAGGACGCTGATGGCGTAGCGCAGTTTGACGGTGGTTGCTTCGGTTCCGGATGCTGCGGCGAGAAGTGTGTCGCGGCAGTACGGCAGCGCGGCTTCGGGCATTGCCTTGGGTGGAGATTCGCAGAACGCCACGATCAGTGCTGCGTGTTCGAAAGTGAGGTCACCGGCGTCGAATTGGTTCTCGATCTCGGGAAATGATCGTAGGGCTTTTCCCAGGGCTGCGATTCTTCTGCCGGCGGGGATTTGCAGCATGGTGTGGTTCGCGAGCCATTCTCCGGTGCCGCGGTAGCAGAGCACTTGTTCGTCGGGATTCAACGTCAAGGTGTCGAGAGCGGCTACTCGAATGGCTTCCAGGCGAAGGATTTCCGCTGATGCAGCGATGGCGATCTCGCGGACGTCGGTGGGGTGCAGCCGCCACAATCGTGCACGCACACCCACTGCGGAGCTGTTCACCACGTCGGTGACAGCATCATTGCCAGTGACAGCGTCGTCGGTGATGTTGATCGTCATGAGAACCCCCGTTCCATCTCCCATCGTACTCGAACAAACTTTCGAGTCAAGGAATTGTTTTGGAAGGCGAAGACGATCGCGTTGATGTGATTCTGTTGTTCGAGAGCAGATTCCGTCGCTAGAGCATCAGTGCCGGATCTGTAGTCAGTTCAATGTTCAGCCATGGTTCGTAGGGAAGGTCGGCGAGGCTGGCGGCGAACGAGCGTCGTACCGCGTCTTCACCGTCGATGTCCCAGCTGTGCGGTGCGACCATGAACGTCGCTTCGATATACAGCTTGCGACCGACTTTGCTCATCGTGAGAGTCGGTTCGTCCAAACCGAATTCGGCACGGATGGCGGCGATGGCTTCGCGGACGCGGGTCTGAACCTGTTCTCCGGGAGCGCCTTCGAGGAGTTCGATCAGTGCGGTTCGCAGAAGTGCGTATGGTTGTGGGACCAACATCGCGCAGCCGAGGAGGACCAAGACGGAGTCCACGTATCGGTCGGCGTCGGAGAAATCGGTGCGGCCCAGGATCATTGCGACGACAGCGCCGACGGCTACCAGCGCGCTGAAGGCAGCCGACGCTCCCCACTGCCTGGCTTCGGCGACCAGCAGATCGGACGTGCGGTCGACTTGTCCGACGTAGCGCCAGATGACGATCGACACCACTGCGCTGACAGCGCCGTATGCCACCAACGATCCCGCGGTGACGTCGGCCCCGCCCGCGAGGATGACACGAACTGCCTCGACTGCGGCGTAGGCGAGCGTCGCCAGTAGTGCCATCCCCTGGACGGCGATGACTACGGGAATCAACGCCTCTTTGCCGAAGGGGAAGCGTGCGGTGGGGCCCGAGTCGGCTATCCGCGAGACCCGCAGTGACAGCGCCGTGAGCACCATTCCGATGAGGGCGTACACACCGTCGAGCAGGATCACCTGGGACTGCGAGATCCAGCCCCAGAATGCGGCGAGCACAGCCAACGCCGTGGCGACCACGAGTGAGTACCGCAGGGCCTTGCGTTCGCGGGTAGCGCTGTCTTCCTTGGTGCCCATGAATTCCAAACCGCCTGTCCGTTTCGATATTCCTTCACGTAGGAATACCAGCAACGACGCGCGGGCACGGCATCAGAGCACCAATTGCGCTGCCAGATCGAGAAAGTCCTCGGCGTTGATGTCGAACTCGTCGGAGAATGACACATCGGGATTGCCCTTGGCTCCGAATTCGAGGGGTCGGGCGATGAAGGCGGTGCGGAATCCGAGAGCTTTGGCCGCCCGGATGTCGTATTTGTGGCTGGCAACCATCATGATCTCGGCCGGGTCGTAGCCGAGGTATCGAGCAGCCAGGTGGTAGATCTTCGGATCGGGTTTGAACACGCCGGCCATCTCGGCGGTGAAGACGGCATGCCAGGGCAGGTTTCCGTGCCGCGAGATGCTGACTGCAGCGTTCACGTCGGCGTTGGACAAGGCAGCGACGGTGTACTGCTGACGCAGGGTTGTCAGACCAGCGACGGTGTCAGGCCACGGGTCCAGGAATTTCCAGGCGGCGGTGAGTTCTTCTTGTTCCGCGTCGGACAGTTCGATGTTCTCGCGGGCCAACAGCTTGCGCAGAGCCTCGCGATACACCGAATGTACTGTCACCCACTCGCCTGTAGCGTCGCCGACCTCGGAGGTGTTCGCGAAGTATTCAGCGCGCCAGAGATTGACGAATCGCGACCAGTCGACGTCGGCATCGGTGATGCGACGGGCCTCTCTGCAGAGAGTGCTGTGAAAATCTGTTGCTGTGCCCTGGACGTCGAACAGCAGTGCTTTGATCTTCTCGCGCACAAGGCCTCCACCCCGAGATCGCCTGACGGTGATGCCACCCTAGCGCGGTTGCCGCGCCCGATTCGTGCTCGATGAGCGCAAAGGCTCGACGCGTCGCAAAATAGACATCTATGGCCGACCGCGGATTCACCCCGACTCAGCTCGCCGCCCGAGCTGCCTACCTGCTGCGCGGAAACGACTTGGGCACGATGACCAGCGCCGCCCCGAAGTTGTATCCCCACATGTGGAGCTGGGACGCCGCGTTCGTCGCAGTGGGTTTGGCGCCGCTCAGCGTCGAACGGGCGGTAGTAGAGCTCGATACTTTGCTCTCGGCTCAGTGGAAGAACGGGATGATTCCGCACATCGTGTTCGCGAACGGAGTCGACGGCTACTTCCCCGGCCCGACGCGGTGGGACGTCAACGCCTTGGCGGCGCACGCGCCTCTGGGAACCGCTACGTCGGGAATCACCCAACCCCCCGTCCACGCGATTGCGGTGCAGCGGATTCTCGATCATTCGCGTCGGCACGGACGGACGACGCGTGCGGTGGCCGAAGAGTTTCTCGACCGTCGCTGGAGCGATCTTGTTCGGTGGCACCGGTGGTTGGCGGAGGCGCGGGATCTCGACGGTAACGGCCGCATCGCGCTCTACCACGGGTGGGAATCGGGGATGGACAATTCCCCGCGCTGGGATCTGGCCTACGCGAATGTTGTTGCGGGGCAAGTGCCTGCTTATCAGCGGGCGGATCTCACGGTGGTGACCGACCTGTCTCAGCGGCCCACGGATCACGAATACGACCGCTACCTTTGGCTTCTCGAAGAGATGAAGGCCGTGCGGTACGAGGACTCGCAGCTTGCCACGGCCATGAGTTTTGCCGTCGAGGACGTGTTTGTCAGCGCGGTCTTCTCGATGGCGTGCGACGTCCTGGCGACGATCGGCGAGGAGCATTCCCGGCCGAACTCCGACGTCCGAGATCTACGCGGATGGGCAGATCGCTTCCGGCAGGGCGTGATTGCCACCACCGATGAACGATCCGGCGCGGCAAAGGATTTCGACCTGCGCACTGGACGGTGGGTTCATACCGAGACCATCGCGATGTTTGCGCCGTTGCTCTGCGGCGGCTTGAGTCGGGACGCCGAGCGCGCTTTGTTGCGCACTTTCGAGGGGCCCAAATTCTGCGGGCACCCGGACATGCGTTTTGCCGTTCCGCCGTCCACGTCTCCGGTTTCCGGTGATTTTCGCCCGCGCGAGTATTGGCGTGGCCCGGTGTGGCCGGTCATCACGTGGTTGTTCTCGTGGGCGTTCGCGCGCCGGGGATGGGCCGAGCGATCACACGTCTTACGTTCAGAGGGGCTGAGGCAGGCCAGCGACGGAACATTTGCCGAGTATTACGAGCCTTTCACCGGAGAACCGTTGGGGAGCATGCAACAGTCGTGGACCGCGGCGGCCGTTCTCGACTGGCTCGGTTGAGTGAACATTCCCTGAATTAGCGGACAAAACGGACCGATCGACCTTACCCTCGGGAAATGGCCGAGCGACGGATCGTCAGGACACTGGGCAAGCTCACCCCGATCGCGATGGCTGCTGCCATCGCGATCACGGCACCCGGCCTCGCCGCGGCCGACGCGCCACGCGGCCCGGACGTCTCTTCGTGGCAGCACGTGGACGGAACCGGAATCGACTGGTTCCAGGTCAAGGCGTCAGGGCACGAGTTCGCGATGGTCAAGGCCACCGAGTCGCTCAACTACGTCAATCCGTACTTCATCCAGGATTGCCTGGTCATGCGTGCTGCCGGCGTCTCGCGTGGGGCGTACCACTACGCAGATGTTCGCCAGTCCCCCGAAGCCCAGGCCGCCTTCTACTCGGCGATCGTCTTGGGTATCAACGGACCCGGTGACCTCCCGCCCGTTCTGGATCTCGAGGACGCAAAGGGGCTGCCTGCCGGACAGGTGATCGACTGGACTCATCGCTACCTGAATACAGTCCAGGCACTCACCGGGCGGCAGCCCATCATTTACACGTACCCCAACTTCTGGCGCACTCAGATGGCCAACACCACTGAGTTCAACCACTACCCGCTGTGGATCGCCGATTACAACGGGCAGAATGCCCCGGGACCGCTACCCGGTGGTTGGTCCAACTGGACCTTCTGGCAGTACACAAGCACCGGACGCATCCCCGGAATCACCGGGAATACCGACATCAACGTCTACAGCGGAGCCCAGGGCGATTTCGATCGCTACGCCAACAGTGTGGGGTTCGGTAGCAGCTAGATTCTGCTGCTGGGCCTCGCAGTGCCCGTTTTGGGCCCTTCCGCCTTCGAGGTATCCGTCTCGAGGAACCCGGAAGGGCCCTTTTTGGCGTCTTTACGACGTTTAGCTGGTTAGTCCGGTTGTTGCTCTCCGGTTACGAGAATTCTGCCGAACGGTAGCCGGGTCGCTGAACATCTGACCAACGGAGCGGGATCAGAAGGTAACTGCGGCAGAAAATGAACAAAACTGCCTCGCGAAAAAAGCCACAAAACGGACTTAAAGTTCGGTCTGGATCGAGGGTGGCCGTCCGGTTTCGATCAAATTCGGCGCTTGCTAGTCAATTATCGGGGCCTCGTCGCGCTTCGTTACGAGCAGCCGTGTCTCGGCCCGATCGGGATCAGTTCAATCGATTTCGGCGCGTTGGCGCGGTCGCCAAGCCCCATTCAGCGCTGGTCTTCCGGTCCTTGTTTGAGTCGATGTGGTGCATCCAACAGGCGTTATCCATATTGGTCATTTGTCCAGATTTGACCTCCTGCTCGCTGTAGTGGATCGCTCGGTCTGTTCAGCGCAAATGTCGAAAATGAACGTGCGAGTCACAGTGGCGTGCCCCGTCGGCTGAATTGTCCGTCTGAACAACTCCGCTCGGCGCAGCTTGTCCGATCTACGAACAAAAACGGCGAACGGTCCGCTTTGTCCTGCTTTCAATGGGCAAGCTCCCGGTTATCTGTTATCTTGATCCAGATAACTGGAAGGTTGCTCTCGATTGGCACGGATTTCGAGGGCCAAGGTCCTGCTCAGGGCGGCCCTTCCGACACACACGTGTTTCCGAAGAGGAGCCCGAATGACAGGACCGGCAGCAGCGTCCGGTGCGAGGTTGATCAGCCGAATGCAGGCGCATCGACCCGAACCAACCGATCCATTGGGAGTTCGCACCAGCGCTCTCGCATCTCAGTCCACTGAACATCGATCAGGCACATCCAGGGGAGTAAGAAATGCCTAACGACTTACCGCCGACCAGGTCGGCCATCTTCACCGCAGGGCTACCGCCCTGGGTGCGAGCGTGGACGGTGGTGTGGACCGCCATCGCGATGATTCTCGGTATCTCCGGCGCGACGGCAGTGGTTGCGTCCGCGCAGCCAGTCGCGACCCTTGGCGGTCCCGTTCAGGCTCAGGCACCGGCTCGCGCCGCTGTTCTTCCCGACGAACAACCCGCAAATGGTTGCGCATTCAGCGCCCCCAGCACCGGTCCTTTCTCGCAGAACATCTGCTGGATCGACATGTCGGCGCTCAATGAGGCTGCGGCTACATCCGCGGCCGGGCAGTCGATGGAAATCCAGCTCACCGAGGGCTACAAGATCAACTTCAAGGCTTTCCTCACCAACTCGGTTGCCGGAAAGAATCACCAGGGAATCGAAACCAAGGGACTTCCCACCTTGCGCTACGCAGCTCTTGGGACTTCCGCATATACGGGTGTGCCGTCGACGATCAGGCCGGCGATTTATCAGAAGTCATCCGTGAATGGACAATCCGGCGGAACGGTGTCGCTGAAGAACATCGTGATGACCGGGCCGAACGGCCCGATTTACAACTACGGCCTCGTCGCTGCCGACGCCGAGTCGACTGACGCCAACACGTCGACCGACAAAGAGTTCCTGACCTTCAATTCGGACAAGCCACTCCGCCAGATCGCACGCACGGTTGGTGCGGATGAACCCGGCTACCCCGGAATTCGGGCTTGTGACGGTGGGCTGACGGCTATGCCCGCCACCACCGTCCGATGTGATTCGTGGAACCTGGTCAACAGCCAGGAGTATTCGCCAGGAACTTTGGTTGTGGCATCGACCGCTCCGACCAACTTCGCGGCGACGTTCGGAAATACTGTTCTGGACACCTCTCGTCAGGGTCTGGCGTTCGGTGTTTTGCTGTCGAAGGTCAAGATCGACAAGGACCTCACGCGTGTCTCCCCCGGTGACGACTTCACTATCGGCATGAGCACCGGGCACCATGCCAACGCGGGTGCAGCAGCAGCGACGGAGATCAAGAGCACCACAACCGGCGCTACTGATACGACTGCATCGACTGGCTGGCGGACGCTCCTCGCGGATACGACACCCACTCCTGTCACGTTCTGGGAGAAGCCCACTAATTCGGCGACCAAGACGGCGAACTACGCGACGTCATGGGATTGCCAGGTAAACGGCGTGACCCAGGCCCTCAGGGTCGGTGACGTTGCGCAGGCAGCACTTACACCGGGTGACAACGTGTACTGCAAGGTCAAGAACACCCCGGTTCTCGTGAAGAAGTCGTCGTCACCACCTACCGGTGAGACGGTCAATATCGGCCAATCAATCACCTACACTCTGAATTTCGAGAATCCGGGCACTGCGCCGGCGACGATCGACTACACGGACTACCTCGCCGACGTCATTGATGACGGAACGGTTGCGGTCGGTGCTGCAACCGGCGGACTCACCGCCGCATTGAACGGCGCCGACAAGATCAAGGTCGGCGGCACGTTGCCGGCCGGCGGCAAGGGGACAGTCACATACACCGTCACTGTCAAAGACGGCGGCAACAAAGTCCTGAACAACTATCTGGTTCCGGGGACTACAACTCCCCCCACAACATGTGATCCTGCAACCAATCTCTGCACGACACATCCCATGCCTGGTTTCACGCTGACCAAGACGGCGGATCCGGCTTCCGGTTCGACGGTTCAGGCCGGCGACACCATTACGTACACCGTCACCGGTGCCAACACCGGCAAGACGGCCCTGACTCCCGCGACGATCACCGATGATCTGAGTGCGGTTCTCAATAACGCCGCTGTCGTTCCCGGTTCGCTGAAGGCGACTGTCGACGGCGCTCCTGTCGCTGCTCCGACTCTGTCGGGCAGCACTTTGTCGTGGTCCGCCAATCTCCAGGCCGGCAAGTCTGTTGTTCTGACTTATCAGGTGAAGGTCAACGACGGTGTTGTCGCAGGCACGGTCCTGAACAACAAGGTGACGGGTACTGCGAAGCCGCCGACGGGTCCGGAGATCACTCCTCCGCCGGTCGAGACGAATCACTCGGTTCCCGGCTTCAAATTGGAGAAGACCGCTGATCCGGTTTCCGGTTCAACGGTTCAGGCCGGCGAGTCGATCAAGTACACCGTCACCGGTACCAACACCGGCAAGACGAAGCTCGATCCCGTAAAGATCAATGATGATCTGGGGGCGGTTCTCAATAATGCTGCCATCGTTCCCGGTTCGCTGAAGGCGACTGTCGACGGCGCTCCTGTCGCTGCTCCGACTCTGTCGGGCACCACACTCTCGTGGACGGGTGCTCTCGAAGCCGGTAAGTCCGTTGTCCTCACCTATGAGGTGAAGGTCAACGACGGCGTTGCCGCAGGAACAGTTCTGAACAACAAGGTGACGGGTACTGCGAAGCCGCCGACCGGTCCGGAGATCACTCCTCCGCCGGTTGAGACGAATCACTCGGTTCCCGGTTTCACTGTCGCGAAGACTGCCGATCCGGCGTCGGGTTCGAATGTTGCTGCTGGTCAGACGATCACGTATACGGTGACCGGTAGCAACACGGGTAACACGACTCTTGATCCGGTGGTGTTGACCGATGACCTGTCGAAGGTTCTCGACAATGCCGCTCTGGTGGACGGTTCGCTCAAGGCAACGGTCGACGGTGTCGACGCGACTGTTCCGACGCTGTCGGGTACGACGCTCTCCTGGAGTGGTGCACTCGAGGCGGGTAAGTCGGTCGTTCTGAGCTATCAGGTGAAGGTCAATGCCGGTGTTGCCGGTGGCTCGTTGATCAACAACAAGGTCACCGGTACTGCGAAGCCGCCGACGGGTCCGGAGATCACTCCTCCGCCGGTGACGACCGAGCATCCGGTGGTGTCTCCGAAGATTGCTGTGGTGAAGTCTTCTGATCCGGTGTCGGGTTCGAATGTGGTTGCCGGTCAGGACATCAAGTACACGCTCACGTTTTCGAACACCGGTAGCGGTGCGGGTGAGGTTGCGTACTTCGATGATCTGCGTGGTCTGCTCGACGATGCTGATCTGGTTGCCGGCAGCTTGTCTGCTCAGGATCCGTTGGCTGCTGCGATGGTCGGTAGCGATGGTTTCTCGGTGACGGGAACCCTCGGCGCTGGTGAAACGAAGACGGTGACGTACACGGCGAAGGTCAAGGCTGATGCCGATCGTGTTGCAGCAAATGCGGACAACACGGTGCTGAACTTTGTTGTTCCGGGTACGACTCCGCCGGTGGATCCTCCGGAGGTGTGTGATCCGGCGACGCAGCTGTGCACGACGCATCCGGTGGTGTCTCCGAAGATTGCTGTGGTGAAGTCTTCTGATCCGGTGTCGGGTTCGAATGTTGTTGCCGGTCAGGACATCAAGTACACGCTCACGTTCTCGAACACCGGTAGTGGTGCGGGTGAGGTTGCGTACTTCGATGATTTGCGTGGTCTGCTCGATGATGCTGATCTGGTTGCCGGCAGCTTGTCTGCTCAGGATCCGTTGGCTGCTGCGATGGTCGGTAGCGATGGTTTCTCGGTGACGGGAACCCTCGGCGCTGGTGAAACGAAGACGGTGACGTACACGGCGAAGGTCAAGGCTGATGCCGATCGTGTTGCAGCAAATGCGGACAACACGGTGCTGAACTTTGTTGTTCCGGGTACGACTCCGCCGGTGGATCCTCCGGAGGTGTGTGATCCGGCGACGCAGCTGTGCACGACGCATCCGGTTCAGGTTCCGGGGTTCACGGTCGCGAAGGCCGCTGATCCGGTATCGGGTACCAATGTTGCTGCTGGCCAAACGATCACGTATACGGTGACCGGTAGCAATACGGGTAACACGACTCTTGATCCGGTGGTGTTGACCGATGACCTGTCGAAGGTTCTCGACAACGCCGCTCTGGTGGACGGTTCGCTGAAGGCAACGGTCGATGGTGTCGATGTGTCTGCTCCGACCCTCGAGGGCACCACGCTCTCCTGGACCGGTGCACTCGAGGCCGGTAAGTCGGTAGTCCTGACCTACCAGGTGAAGGTCAATGCCGGTGTTGCTGGTGGCTCGTTGATCAACAACAAGGTCACCGGTACTGCGAAGCCGCCGACCGGTCCGGAGATCACTCCTCCGCCGGTCACGACCGAACACCCGGTTGATGGCACTCCCGCAATCGAGGTACTGAAGTCCTCTGATCCGTCCACCACGAACCGTGTGGTTGCCGGCCAGGAGATCACGTACACGCTCACGTTCAAGAATGTGGGCACCGCGGATGGTGAGGTCAGCTTCTACGACGATCTGACCGATGTTCTCGACGATGCAGTAATGACGAAGAATCCGGCTACCACTTCCACGCTGGTTGTTTCGGGTGTCGTCGACAACGTCTTCACGGTCACCGGAAAGCTGGCCAAGGGTGCGAGCGCGACGGTGACGTACACCGTCAAGGTCAATCCCGAGATCGGAACGTTGTCGGGTCCCGGATTCACTCCGGGTGTCCTGAACAACTACCTGGTGGTTGGTGGCGAGAACCCGCCGGTGGACTGTGTCCCGGGCGACGCTCTCTGCACCGAACACCCGATAGATCCGCCGGAGACCACCACGACGGTGCCGCCGACGACCACCACCACGACGCCGCCGGTCACGACGGAGCCTTGTGTTCCTCCGACGACGACCACGCGGATGGTTCCGACCACAACGGATGCGACGACGACGGCTAGCGCGATCACTACTGGTGATGCTGATGTGACCGGTACGGAGGAATCCGCCCTCACGGAGGAGACCACAACGGAGGAGACCACCACAGAGGAAGTTGTCGCGGAAGAGATTGTGGATCCGTGTGGCGTGACGACAACTACGCCGCCGACGACAACGACGCCGGTCACGACAGTTCCGCCGACCACGACGGTTCCGACCACGACTGTGCCGGTTACACCGACGATCATCATTCCCCCGATCGTCGTTGTGCCTCCGGTCGTTGTACCGCCGACGGTTCCGGGTCAGCCGGTTCCGAGCACGGTACCGGGACAGCCGAAGCCGCCGACGGCAAACCCGGGTCAGCCCGGTCAGCCGAAGTCGCCGACGTCTACTCCTCAGGGCGGAACGATCAACTCGGGTGGTGGCGCTGGTGAGAGTGGCGTGAATACCACGTTGCTCGCAGCAGGTGGATTGGTTCTGCTGCTGGCGCTGGGAACGGGTGTTGTTCTCCTGACGCGTAAGCGTCGCGAGGATGGTGACAACTGATTCCCTTGAGAATCTGAGGTAAACGACGTGGGGCAGATCGCAGAGTATGCGATCTGCCCCACAGTCGTTTTCGTGCGTATTACGAGCCGAGCCGAGATCCGTCCTTCTTCCAGGCTGCAACTACCGACGGGCGAGGCTGGGAGGAACCACCGTCGGGCCAATGGGATGCGGGGCTTTCGATGCTGGCATCGTCGGTCTCGCCGGGGTGCTGGACGCAGACGATGACGCGCTTCTCGTCCACAATCGGTCCGCAGGTTTCGGCGCCGACGGGGACGGTGAGGAACTGCTTTGTCTCACCACGATTTTCGCCTTCGAGGACAACACTGAACAGTCCGTCGTTGGACTTGAGTGCGTTGCCGTCGGTGGAGATCCACAGGTTTCCGTGCGGGTCGAAGGCAAGGTTGTCCGGGCACGAGATGGGGCTGACCTTGCTCTTGTCGAATCCACCGAAGTAGGTATCGGCTGTGGCTGGATCACCGCAGACGAGTAGGAGATTCCAGCCGAAGGTGGTGCCGGCGTGGTCGTCGGTGATTTCGAGGACCTGGCCGTTCTTGTTGTTGTTGCGCGGGTTCGCCTCGTCGGCCGCTGCGCCGCCGTCGACGCCGCGCTTGGTGTTGTTGGTCAGCGCGACGTAAACCTTGCCGCTCTTCGGGTTTGCCTCGAAGTCCTCGGGGCGGTCCATCTTCGTTGCCCCGACCTTGTCGCCGGCCTGGCGGGTGAAGACGGCTACCTCTTCGGCACTCATGCCGTCGACCAGCGATTCGCCCTTGCCGTCTTCGCCGGTGCGCAGGATGGCTACCCACTCGCCGGTTCCGTCGAACTTGCCGTCCGCGGGGAGCTTGCCGCTGCCGTCGATCTCGCCGGCAGAGTTTCCGCTGAGCTTGGCGACGTACAGCGTTCCGGCGTCGAGCAGAGTCATGTTGTGACGCATGGCTGCTTGACTCTTGCCGTCCTGCATCTTTCGGCTGGAGACGAACTTGTACATGTAGTCGAAGCGCTCGTCGTCGCCGCTGTAGGCGACGACGGTGCCGTCCGACGTGATGTAAATGGTGGCGGCTTCGTGCTTGAAACGTCCGAGCGCTGTGTGCTTGATCGGAGTGGACGACGGATCCCAGGGATCAATCTCGACGACGTATCCGAATCGGTTGACCTCGTTGGGTTCTGCGACCAGATCGAACCGCTTGTCGAAGCGTTCCCACTTGCGCTCGGAAGCGGCGCCGGCGAGGCCGTAGCGCTTCAGCCGCGCTGCAACCGTGGGATCGGTGACGCCCTCGGCATTCGCGAAGTACTGGTTGAAGTTCTCTTCGCCGGAAAGCACTGTGCCCCAGGGTGTGACGCCGCCCGCGCAGTTGTTGAGGGTGCCGAGCACTTTGGTTCCGGTGGGATCGGCGCTCGTCTTGAGGAAGTCGCTACCAGCAGCGGGGCCGGTCACGACAAATTCCGTGGTTCCGGTGATGCGGCGGTTGTTCGATCCGATCTCCGGCACCAGCTTGCCGTTGTCGGATTCTCCCTTGACCTGGACGACCGACAGTCCGTGGCTGGCCAAGCCGATCTTGAACTGCTCCTCGGTCGGGTTCTCAGCATCGTAGCCGCGGAACATCGCGGGCTCGGTGGAGTATTCGTGGTTGACCACGAGTAGGTAGGTGTTGGGCTGTCCGTCGACCGGGAGCAATCCGGCGAAGTCGTTGTTGAATCCGAACTGCAGTTCCTGCGCTGCCGCAGTCTGCTTGTCGAAGTCGAAATCCGGTGCGCCGGCGAGAACGGCGTCTCCCCAGCGAATCACGACGGCCTGATCGTATCCGTCAGGGACGGTGACCTTGTCTTCTTTGTTGGGAGCGACAGCGCTGAAGTTCGTTCCCGCCGGTGTCGATCCGCTGCTGCTGCCACTCGCCGAACCGGTTCCCGGTTCGGCGCTTGCAGATTCGTCCGAACAGGCGACGAGGGCGCTGCCGGCTCCTACCGCGAGGACCGCCATGCCGCTGCCCCGGAGCATGCCGCGACGAGTCAGTGCCGTGCGTGCGATGTCGCGGAAGTACTCGCCGCCCGAGGTGTTGGGGACCTCGTGAGAGCACGCATTTCCGCACTTGTACTGGCAGGTGATCGACGCGCGTGCAGACCCGCCGTCGTGTTTGACGAACAAGGCCAAAGGCTTGATAGCCACCGTGAACTCCCGAGATTCGATGTACGGACTTCGGGAACCGTAGAAGCTCTAAGCAAGGGTAAAGGAACGTAAAAATGAACGGCAAAACAACGAGGCGACCCTTACCAGCAGTTCAGGAGGCGTCCCTGCGGGGACGTCGCATGACATTTGTCATCGCTGATCGGTGACGGTGTCACCGCACGTGATGACGCTGTGCACTGTTTTCGGCTCTGACTTCCCGCGAAGCTTGGATGCATGAGAGAACCACATGAGGGAAGCCTCCTGACGGACCTGATGGACATCGGACCCGCACCCACGATGGGTCGCGAACTTGTTGTGATCGTCGTGAATATCGCGATCATCGGATTGTTGTTCGCGATTATCGGCTCCAATCCCGTGTTCTGGATTCTTGTTGCCGCTCTCGCTGTCTATGCGGGTATCCGATTCGTGATCGGACTGCGCGGCTGGAACCGAGAGGAGGCGCAGCGATGAAGGGCGATCCCGTGATCGACGTTGTCGGAATGTCGCGGCGCTACGGCTCGGGCAAGGATGCGTTCGATGCTGTCCGCAATCTTGATCTGAGTGTCCAGGAAGGCGAGTTGTTCGGCCTCCTCGGAACTAACGGTGCCGGCAAGACATCCACTCTCGAAGTGATTCAGGGTCTTTCGCGAGCCAGTGCGGGTACCGTGCGCGTTCTGGGGATGGATCCGGTGCGCAACCGCAAGCAGATTCGCCCGTCACTGGGCATCATGCTTCAGAAGGGCGGCCTTCCCCAAGATCTCACTGCCCGCGAGAGTTTGGCGATGTGGGCAGGAACCTGCTCGAATCCACTTCCCGTCGACGAGGTCCTCGAGCGCGTGGACATGCGTGACCGTGGCGATACCCGCGTGAAGTTCCTCTCGGGAGGAGAAGCGCGCCGACTGGACCTGGCGTGCGCGATCATCGGCCGTCCCCTCGTCCTCTTTCTCGACGAACCGACTACCGGACTGGATCCCGAAAGTCGTCGTAACACTTGGCAATTGATCGCTGACTTGAAAGCGTCGGGCGTCACCATCATGTTGACGACGCACTACCTGGACGAGGCCGAGTCCCTGTGCGACCAGTTGGCGATCATGCACCGTGGATCGGTGGTGCGCAGCGGAACCGTGGCGGATGTCGTCGCGGATCATCCCGCCCAGATCAAACTGCACCGCCCAGGTCTTCCGCTCCCAGCGCTGGCCGGCGCCGAGGTGCGCGTCGAAAATGATCTGGTGCTGATCACCACTCGCACCGTCCAGGAGACGCTGACGGAACTGCTGCTGTGGGCGCAGCACAACGATGTCTTGCTGACGGGCTTGGATGCCCGCGCGGCATCCCTGGAGACCGTATTCCTCTCCATTGCAGACCAATTCGATCATCACGCAACTCTCGAAGGAGCGTCGGCATGAACCGCATAGCAACCCTGTCTCGTTCGGAGTTCACGCTCCTGGGACGAAATCGACTGCTGCTCTTCAATGCAATCGTCCTCCCGTTGATCTTTCCCGTGGGAATGCTGTACCTGTCGCGAGACGGCGGACTGTCCGACAAGTCGGTGTCGGCAGGCCTCGAGGTGTTTGCGCTCTTCCTGCTCGTGTTCGTGGTCTTCTACAACCTGCTGTCGGTGTACGCGACGCGTCGTGACGAGTTGGTTCTCAAGCGACTACGCACCGGGGAATGCAGCGACGCCGAGATCCTCGCGGGCCCGGCAGTACCGTCGTGGGTGCTCACCGGACTGTTGACGGTGGTCATCGGTATCGCCGTGATGGTTCTCGGCGGCAGTGCTCCGGTTAATCCCGTGCTGGTGCTGGCCGCGGTGATAGGCGGCGCCGCGCTCTTCACCGCGCTGGCGTTGATCACTTCGGCCGTCACTCGGAACGCAGAAGCGGCGCAAATCACCTGCATGCCGATTCTGATTCTGGCGACGGCAGGTATGTCTTCGATCAGGAATGTCGTGCCGGACAACATTGCTCGCATTCTCGATTTCACTCCGCTGGCCGCGGTAGTCGATCTTCTCAATCTCGGATGGCTGGGGCGGACCACTGGCGAACTGGCCGATCTGGGCGATGCGCCCGGTGCTGCGGCTGGATTTGTCGACACCTTCGGTTCGGCTGCTCAACCGCTGTTGGTCATGCTGGCATGGATCGTCGGTTCGGTTCTGATCGCGAACGTCCACTTCCGCTGGGAACCGCGTTCGTAGAACTCTGAGAAGGTAGTGAGCATGATCGCGCAGAACTTCGGACGCTGGAATCCGAGACGGACGTGGCGAACCGCGTCGAACGTCGACAAGGTTCGCCTCTACACGCGGCAATCGTTCATCATGGTCGCAGTGGTTTTCGGTGGCTTCGGTGCGGTCACCGAGGTCGTTGCGGATCGGTATCTGTCGGGTGTCTTCCTCGGAATCAGTGCCGTTGCGTGCGTCATCGCCGTGTCTCGGATGCCTGATCTGGGCGGAGTCGTGGCCAAGCCCGTCCAGATTCCCCTTGCCGTGATGACGTTGTCGGCGTTCTGCTCGGCGGGAATTGCCTTGGGAAGCAATGGCGAGAACGGCCCGTACTTCTGGTTGGCGGCAATCCTTGTCGTGCCGCTTGCGGGGTTGACGTCGTTGCGCTGGCTGATCG